>JAFGMO010000037.1 GCA_016927475.1 Candidatus Aminicenantota bacterium | reverse complement strand
TTCTTGAAAACGGTCATGGAAAATGTTTCATTGCCACTTTTACCTAAAATCACCATTAAATGACACATAATATTGAAATTCTCTGTTGGTGTCGGCCAAATTTATGAATAATACAGGCTATTTCAACCGTCCGATAAGCTGTTGGATCTTACCGGATACGGGGATAGCTCCGCCGTCGATGTTGGACATCACGGCTACCATGAAATCTTTGTCGAGGAAAATATCGAGGTTGCTGCTGATCCCGGGGAATCCTCCGCCGTGGCCGACCACCTTTCCGGCTGCACCGGTTTCAACGCTGAATCCGCAGCCGTAGTTGCTTCCGGCCTGATCGGTCCAGAGTATTTTCAGGGATTCTTGGGAGACAAGTTTCCCTTCGACCAGGGCGCGGGCGAAGCGGAACAGGTCTTTTACCGTGGAGAATCCGCCTCCGGCCGGACCTCCCCTTAAAACGTGCTTGTATATATTATTCTGCCAGCCCCACGGATTACCGGGATCGGGGCTGTAGCCGATGGCCAGGTTTTCGACCGGATAATCCATGCGGTAGCAGTCGGTATTTTCCATCCCGGCCGGACCGGTGATGTGGTTCCGAATGTATGTGTAGTAATTTTCTCCCGTTGCCTTTTCGATAACCACTCCGAGGAGAAACATACCGGTGTTGCTGTAGAGGAAGCGTTCTCCCGGTTCAAAAGCGGGCCGGTCATCCTTGATTAAGGGTTTGTAGTCGTCCAATTCAATAAATTGCTGCCGGGATGTTTTGTTATAGGTGTCGTTAAAATAGCTCCCCAATCCGGAAGTATGGGTCAGCAAATGGTGGATGGTGATATTGGAGGTGACGTCTTTCGGCAGCCAGGATTCATCAATATATTTGCTGATGGGATCCTGGAGAGAAAGGATTCCTTTTTCTGCCAGTTGGACGATGGCCGTGGATGTAAACATCTTGTTCATCGATCCGAGGTTGAATTTGGTGTCGATGTTGTTAGGGGCATGAAAACGTTTGCTGGCCTCGCCGTTTGCCCGGGTCAGCAGGATGTTGTCGCCTTTAGCGACCAGGACGGTTCCGGAGAAGATGTTCTTTTCGCAAATCCGGTCAAGAAAAGATTTTATCTCGCGAATAAGCCCAGTCTCGTCGAGGGCCGGCTCCTCGATGTCCGTCGGAGTGCGGGCCGTTGAGAATGCGATCCGGCTGATGAGGGGAATGTTATCTGCGCTGAAACCAAGAACAAAAGCTTGCCAGCTCCCGTAGTTACGGTCTTGAAGGATGACCACCGTGTCTTGCGGCCTCTCGGGTTTATAGGTCCTGATGCTGTGGAATTCGACGCCCCCCGTCCGCCAAAAAAATTGCCTGAAAACCTGCAGGTGCTGTTCCATGGGAGCGAAATTACGGAAGCTTTCCGTGCATTTTTCCTCAAGGAAATGTTGGATGCGGGCCGGGCCCCCTGTATTGATGGTGTCAATAAGCGACCGGATGAGATCACCCCTAGGGCCTTCGGGAAAAGCGGGATCGTCATGGTAGCTGATTTCTCCCGGCTGTTGGGCCCAAACCAGACATATGGCTAAAATGAGGCAGAAAAAAACGGTTCCAATTTTTTTGTGAAGCATAATCTTCTCCTTTACGTATACATAATACGATAACTTTCATCATATTGTTGCACAAGCTTCAATATCATTCGTTAAAATCCATTCTGTTCACTCCGCTTTTTTTGCCGTTCATCCTATCTCCGGCTTGTTTCGTCCGGATGTTCTGGCACAGGTTACATTTTGGATGTAGTCTGGAGGCGATCCGAACACTGTCGGAAGAAGCGACCGGACGACAGTCCGTACGCCTTATAAGGAGAGTAAAATGAGGCAGAATTCAGAAAATTTGATTCGTCTCCAGAATGTTTGCCGAAGCTACCGGCTGGGGAAAACGGTTGTTCCGGCCCTTCGTGAAGTCGCCCTGGAGATCGGCAGCAAAGATTTTTGCGTGATAGCCGGTCCTTCGGGGAGCGGAAAAACAAGCCTTCTCAATCTGGCCGGGCTTGTCGACAAGCCGGATAAAGGAAAAATCTGGTGGGATGGGAGGGACATAACGCCATGCAGTCTTAACAGTCTTTTCCGGATGAGGAGGGACCGGATTGGATATATTTTCCAAACCTTCAACCTGATTCCCGTGCTGAGTGTTTTTGAAAACGTGGAGTACCCGTTGCTTCTTTGCCGGATTCACCGGAAAAAACGAAGGGAGATTGTTGACGCTGTCCTGGAGGAGGTAGGATTGTACGAACGGAAAAAACATAAGCCAAAAGAACTGTCCGGGGGAGAAAGGCAGCGTGTCTCCATTGCCCGGGCCGTGGTCAAGAATCCTGATGTCGTGCTGGCGGATGAGCCTACAGCCAACCTTGATTCCGTGACCGGGAAAAAGATACTGGATTTGATGTTTTCCCTTCATCTAGAAAAGGGGATCGCCTTTGTCTTTTCCTCGCACGATCCCCGGATTTTCGGGATGGGGAAAAAACTTGTCCGGCTACGCGACGGCATTGTTGAAAATATTGAAGAAAATTGAGGAGGAACCATGTCTTTTTTAAAAATAGGTCTGCGAAACCTGTTCCGCCAGAAGCGGCGGACGGTCATATCACTTATGGTCATTATATTCGGTGTCGGAATCCTGCTGCTGACTCTCGGGCATTCCCGGTACATAAGCTGGGGACTTCGGGAGATGACCATCCATTCGGAAACCGGCCATCTGCAGGTCTTTCACCGGAAGTTTTATGAGGGTGATGAAGAAACCTTTCTTCAATTCGGTCTGGAAGATTATGGGAAGATGCGCTTGGAGATCGGCCGATTGGAAGGGGTGGCTCTTGTTCTCGCCCGCGTTGAGCTAATGGGGCTCATTTCCAATGGGGAAAAATCCGTAGCCTGTATTGGCCAGGCAGTGGAGCCGGAGTTGGAGAAACAACTTCGGCAGCGGGCCCGGCTTTCCGATGATATGTTTGATCCTTTCCTTGCTGTGGATAATATGGAGGTCATCGCACTGGGAAAAGAATTGGCCTCTTCCCTTAATGTTCGGAGAGGAGATTTTGTGACCCTGATGGTTACTACGGCAAACGGGGCTCTGAATGCCATGGACCTCCAGGTAGCCGGAACTTTCAGCGGTTTTTCTCCGGAGTATGAAGCCCGGGCCATCCTGATGCCCCTGCAAACGGCCTCTATTCTCCTTAACACAAAGAAGGTCCGGAACTTGATTGTGGCTCTTGAAGAGACATCCTTGACGGAATCGATGGCCGGCCGGGTCAACCGGCTGCTTCAGGAAAAGGGATATCAGACGACAGTGCGCGAATGGCCCGAACTGGCCGTTTATTACAAAAAAGTCAAACAGTTTTATAACCAAATAACGGGTTTCCTTTCCCTGGCGCTTTTTTTGATTATCCTTTTCAGCACTTCCAACACCATTATCATGGCTGTTATGGAAAGGACCAGGGAGATCGGAACCCTCCTTTCTTTGGGAACATCCCGCTTTCAAGTTTTCAAAAGTTTTCTCTTTGAAGGATTTTTCATCGGTTTATTCGGAGGTATTTTGAGCCTGTTATTTGCTTTAGCAGTGTCCTTTTTTATCAATCGTCTGCAGATTATTTTGCCGCCCGCACCGGGTCAGACCTCCGGCTATCCGCTGCTTATCCGGAATGAATGGGTGTTTTTTGCCTGGGTTTTTCTGGCGACGATAATCGTGTCGACTCTGTCTTCTTTTCTCCCGGCGCTTAGGGTGACAAGACTGAAAATTATAAAAGCTTTGAGTGATTGATGAAAAATACCGTATTCAGGTGCCGACCCAACCTACCCCTACGACAACCGATCCGGCCTAGCCCCTTGGCTCGTGAATAAATCAGGTTATTCAAAATGGAGGAGTGATGAAAAAAAAATTTTTATCGACTTTGTTTGTTCTTGTTCTTGGTTTGTCCTGTGGAGCTGAGGACTCGCAAAAAATTCTCGAACGGATAGACGCTTACAGGATTCCATATGCCCATTTTCTTGTCAGAACAAAAATCGTGAGTTTTATCGACGGCAGGGTGGATGAAACGGCCGTCTTTGACGCCTATATCAGCGGTCAGGATAAAAGTCTGGTTATTGCCCGGGAATACAAAACAAAAGGATTGAAGATCCTTTATGTCGACGAAAAAATGTGGGTACATATGCCCCACACACGTCGTCCGATCCGGATCACTCCGATCCAGCGCTTGATGGGTGAGGCGTCCAACGGGGATGTGGCCCGAGTCGGTTTTGGAGATGATTATTCAGCCGTGCTTCAAGGAGAGGCGGAAATAAAAGGGCAAGCCTGCTTAAAAATCCTGCTCACGTCCCGGAAAGAATCATCCACCTATCATAAGATTATTATTTATGTCAGGAAAACGGACTGGAGACCGGTCCAGGCGGATTTTTTCCTTATTTCGGGCAAACATTTTAAATCGGCCGTATATGAATCCTTTCGACCGCTTGACGGCCGAATCATTCTTACCCAGATGACCATATTTGACACAGTCCGTAATGGGAGGAAAACGACTTTCATCTATGAAAAGATCGAGAAAAAACAGCTCCCCCTTAAATATTTCAACAAAAACTATCTCATCCATATCCGGGGACTCGGAAGATGAAAAACCTGACGGCTGGGGCGCTCCTGATTTTGTTATGCACCACCGCCCATGCCGGAGAATGGACGTTTCTGGGATTCTGGAAAACGTACGGAAAAAGCTTCAGGAATTCTCCTTTCAATCCGGCGGGGCATACGGTGGCCCTTTTAGGATATACTCCCGGACCGGACATGTCTTTGTCTTCTTACATGAGCCTGGAAGGAGGAAAAGGAAATTTTTGGGGATGCCTCGATGTTAAAGCGGGGCTTGATTTTAACTCCGGGGAATCTGCGGATGTCCATCTGAAACTCCATCAGCTCTATCTCCAGAAAGATATCGGGAAGCATTGGGTTATCGTTGCCGGCCGGATCATACAGAGATGGGGGACGGGATTTGCCTACAATCCGACGGATGTGGCCGCCCCGGAGAAAAACCTTGGTGACCCCGACAACAGCGAAAAAAATGCCGTTGGTCTGGATATGATCAAGCTGGAATATTTTGGAGAGTCCTCCTCAGCGGCCCTATGTTTGCTGATGGATATAAAAACGGACCCGGCGCTAAAGATCAAAAATCCGGGATGCGCCTTTAGAATATATAAAAATTTCTTTGGCATCGATATCTCGGGTGTCGCTCTTTTCAAGCACCGGCAAAAGCCTGTCTGGGGAATGAATTTCGCCGCTGTTTTTGGTGAACGATTGGAGCTTCATGGGGAGATGAGTGTCCGGAAAGGAATTCGCCCGGCCTTCCTCCTTGAAGACGGGTTTTTATCGATGCCCTCTGCAGAGGGAGCTTTTTCTCCTCCCGGCAGCAGGAAAACCGGTTTTTTATTGGCGGGCCTGCTGGGATTTCAGATAACTTTACCCGGGAACGTTCTGTGGGTGGGGGAAATCTATCACCGGAGTGAAGGATACACACGAAAGGAATGGAGGGAGATTGTGACGCGCTTAGATTCGGCGTCCAAACAGAATGAATATCCACAGGTTTTTTCGGGCGGCGACATTTTTCTCAAAGGATTGGAGGTGTTTGACGCCAAAGGCGCCATGCGCAATTATGTGTTGAATCATTTCCGGATTCCCTTGAGGCGTGTCGGGGATATCCGCCTCACCTGGTTCATAAATTGTTCCGACAAAAGTTTTCTTCTAATGCCGGAAATCTATTTGGATGCCGGAAACTTCTTTACATTTTATGCCAGAAGCATTATTTTTCAGGGGAAAGAAGATTCCGAATTCGGAGGATTTTTTCAGGATTTTTATTGGGAGATGGGCGTTAGGTTTCGATCATGAAATTTTTTTCCTGCAGAGGCCGTCATTTAATGCATATTCTGATTTTTGTTTTTTTTGTTTTTATCGTTGTGGGCGTCTTCTATACCCTTACCTTTGGGGAAAGCTGGGCTTCTTCTTTTCTCAGGGCTTTTGTCTTTACCTTTTGTTGCGCCTTTTTCTGTACGGTTTTGCTCTGCGGGACATTTGATAAAATTTACGCCCTGAGACGTTTCTTTTTTTATCTTTTATTCTCATCGGAAGTTACTCTGGGTGTTTTATTGGGAGTGGGAACAGGTCATGCGATCCTTGAGGGAAAAATTTCCATTCGGCTGAACATCTTCTTTTTCAGTCTGTTAATAGGATTTTTAAACAGTATCATTATGACGGGTTTTTTGCACTTCCGGGATAGACTCGAGGAAAAAATAGCGCGCCTCAAGAGAGCGGAGGTGGAAAACGAACGGTTGAAGCGGTTGGAAACAGAAGCGCGCCTGAATAATCTTAAGGCCAAGCTCAATCCCCATTTTTTGTTCAACATTCTTAATTCTTTAGCCGCCGTTGTTTATAATGATCCGGCCAAAGCCGAGGAAAGCATTGTCCGGCTGTCAAACCTTTACCGGAAAATATTATCTTTTTCCGAGCATTCATTGATCTCGCTGAAGGATGAGATGGGGCTGGCTGAAGATTATCTCGAGCTGGAAAAGCTTCGCTTCGGCGAAAAACTGTCCTTTTTTTTTGAGTGTCCTCAAAACTTGAATATGGTGATGATTCCGGCTCTTATCGTTCAGCCCCTTATCGAAAACGCCGTCAAGCACGGCAGACACGGAACGGAGAATCCGCTTCAGGTAAAACTGAGCGTCCGGGAAAAGGGAATGGACCTTTTTATTTGGGTACGGGATAACGGTCCGGGGATGGATGTGAATAAAATAAGCTGTGGTTTTGGTCTTTACAGCATTCAGGAGAGGTTGAAATATCTTTATCAAAAAAACGCTGGTCTCATTCTGCGGTCCGTTCCCGGGAAGGGAACCGAAATCGAACTAAAGCTTCCGTTGAGGCGGGCATGAAGATCAAGGCTCTAATCGTTGATGATGAAGACCTGGCGCGTGACCGGCTTCGGCGTTTGCTGCGCGAGTTTGAATCCCTGCAAGTCGTGGGAGAAGCCCGGGACGGGTCCGAAGCATTGCGTTTGATACGAAAGATGAAGCCTGATGTTCTTTTTCTGGATATCAAGATGCCGGGATTGTCCGGATTTGAAATGATCGACCGTCTCGACGTATCTCCTCACATTATCTTCACTACGGCTTACGATGCTTACGCCCTGAAAGCATTCGAGGCCAACACCGTTGATTATCTTCTCAAACCCATAAAAAAGGAAGATCTAGAGCGGGCGGTCGGTAAGTTGGGGGAGGTGTTCCAACAGGCGCCGCGTTTATCCACCGATATCAAATTTCTCCTCCAAAGCCTATGTGAAAAGGATAAAATCATACGCCGGTTTTCCGTCAAGCGGGGAGACAAAATCTGGATCGTTCCCGATGGCGAAATCCTTTACTTCCATGCCGAAGATAAAGTCACCTTTTTAAACACCGCTGAAAAAAGTGCCATCATTTCTTTTACACTAAAAGAGTTGGAATCGAGACTGGACCCTGAAAAATTTATGCGTGCAAACCGTTCTTTTATTGTCAACCTGGAACATATTGATGTCCTTCACCGCTGGTTCGGGGGCCGTCTTTTGATCAAGATGAAAGGCGGTAAAGAGATCACGGCCAGCCGGGCCTGTAGTGAGGGATTAAAAAAGCATTTAAATATATGATCATGGTCAGCCGGGAGGATGGAAGCCCCGCAGGCCGACGATGTCCTCGGCTTCCTGGCAGCAGCGCAGACAGCGGACACATTGGCATTTTTTCTTTATGATCTTTTTCTTTTCCATGGAAACGGCCCCTACCGGGCAGAGAGACGCCACTCGGCGCAGCTCACATTCGTTTTTTGTTTTCAGGACGGGGTGAAGGCCGAAGGTCCAGTGGAGGTTGGGGATGATTGAATTTCCCCCGATAATCTTTACCTTCAGCAGATCGAGACAGTAGGCTGCCCTGTAAAAAAAAGGGAAAAAGTTTTTTGTTCTTTTTGATGCATTTTTGGAGAGGGAAAGCGCGGGTAGGGACTCTCCCTTTATTTCGAAAGGAACGGCCGGCTGTAGATGGGGAATGCATGCCGGATTCAATCCCATGGCTGAAGCGCCGGCCCGGTCGAGAGCGAAGGGATTCATCCCGCCGAAAAGATATCCCAGGTTCCCGCTTGTTCCAAACACGGCCCGGCTGAACACCGTCCGGGCGTCAACGATATGCAGCATGGACGGCAGGGACTTGGATAGGAAAACAAGGCCTTCTTCCAGGTTTCGGCAGTGCAGGAATCGGCGGCTGTTCCGGGAAAGGAATCCCATAAGGTTCTTGACGGCGCCTGACAGGACCGTCACGCTGTGCCGCTTGAGGACGGGAAGGTTGATGATGCCATCACAAGTGAAAATCCGGCGGCTGACTTCCCAATATTTTCCACTTTTTCCCCAGGAGATTCTTTGAAAATCTTCATGATCCAGGTTGATAAGTTCGATATCGTTTTTTCGTGCGTAAGCATCGATCCCAAGGATTTTGAATGTGGATTCGGTATCGAATTCAAATCCGCTCGATTCTGCTATGAAAGGGATTGCTCCGGCCTCTCTTATTTTTTTGACAAGGCCGTCGATAATGGCCAGATCGGTGGTAACTCCGGAAAAAGGAGCGACAAAATTCGGTTTTAAAAGAATCCTGTTCCTTGCTTTGAAGAAACGGGTGTTGTCCCCCATTAGAAGAAGTAACCGCTTTAAGCCGTCTGCAGCCGATTCCCGGGGGGCAAGCTTTACCGAATATACCCGTTCTTGCGGTACCAATCGATCACCTCTTTTATTCCCTGGGCCAGGTCTTTCTTCGGTTCATAACCGAAATCTTTTTGGGCCCGCTCGATGGAAAAGTGCCTGTCAGCAATGGTCGAACGTATGTTTTGACGTGTCGCCAGAGGAGGTTTTCTTCCAAGTTTCCCCCAAATTTCCAGAAAACCAGCGGCGGCCAAAGCTAACTTTTCAGGAATTACCAAGGCCGGCCTTTGAATGCCGATGTTATTTCTGATCATTTCGATGATGTCATCAAAAGGAAAAGATTGTTTGCCGCAGATGAAATAACATCTGCCGGCCGGAGCCCGGTCCATAGCCTTTAGGCAGGCTTGGATCACATCCTGCACATGGACAATGGGAGTGAATTTTGTTCTTCGCCCGATCTTCGGCAGAAGCCCTTTTTTTACCAGCTTGGTAAATTTGAAAAATTCGCCGAGACTTCCCGGGCCATAAACCATACAAGGCCTGAAAATAACTCCGGGAAAATCGTATTTATTTATGTACTCCCGAATAACGAGCTCGGATTCATGTTTGCTTCGCTGATAGGGCGTTACCGGTTTGGGCGGCATGGTTTCATCGACGAGGCGGTTTGGAATAAGTCCTACTGCGGCCGTGCTGCTGAAATGAAAAAATCGGCGGACTTCGGATTGCAGGCAGGCGCGAGCCAGGTTTCGCGTTCCGCCGACGTTGACTTCGTCGAAATGAAGGCGGTCCCGTTCGGCCGCAGTAGCGACATGCCCTTTGGCGGCCAGGTGGAAGACGATCTTGATGTCCTTTGTAACCGGTCCCAGTGTTTCCGGGAGAGTCACGTCTCCGTATACCCATTCAGCTCCGGGAAGGGCGGCCTTTTCCAAAGGAATTTTATTCCGGTTTTTGATCATGGCCCGGCAGATGAATCCGTGCTCCGTAAAGTGCCTCACAAGACAGCGGCCGATGAAACCTCCGGCGCCCGTGATCAGGATTTTTTGTTTCATGAACTTTCCATATGTTTTTTTTCCCCGTTGTTGAGTACAAGGCCCAAAAAACAAAAAAAAGTTTTCCATAGGGAAGGAATATGGAACAGAATGTTGGCGTAGGTCTGATTGGCCATGGTGCAGAAGCAATTGCCCCGGCGAATAAATTCCAGGGTCGATAACGCCTGTGCAAATTTCATCAAACGTTGATAGTCATAATTTATGGAAGGAGAACGGAAATGTCCCAGAGGCCGGGAGTATCCCAAAATGCAGCAAGGCCACAGCTCACCGTCGTGATTGAGATGGATGCTGGACAGGCCGGCGTAGCAGGGAAAAACCCGCTTTTTTTCTTCCATGATCCTGGGAACAAGGTCATAATAGATCAATCGGAGAGCTTCTGTTTTTTTTGTCCAAATTTTTTTCCCCTGAATATTGTTCTTGATCCCGGCCTTAAAATGTTTCATCAGCAGGCGATAATTTTCAGCGTCGGGAGTGATGTCATCATTTTCGTTGAAAAACTCCGCCCGGATTTCGGCGATCTCATTCCGGTAGCTCTGAATATTCAGGCTGTGAACAAATTTTTGGATGGCGTCCAGGTCTTCCATGTTGAAGCGGGAGACAACCGTTCCCAGCTCAAGAAAAAAACAGTCATGGGACCTGGAAATATCTTGCAAAATTTGGATGGTTTCAGTGAGCTTGGCAAAACTGCCTTCCACTCCTCTAATTTGGTCATGGGTGGCGCCGATTCCGTCGATAGAGGGTTTGATCGTCAGGATTGCCTTGGATTGATGTCTCTCGATTTTTTTAAGAATTTGTTGTGTTTTTTTCTTTATTTTTTGGGGAAGCAGGGCATTGGTCGGAATGTGAATGACCTTCGGTTTGAGACGGAGTAGAGCGCATTCCACGATTTTGTCAAGGTCATCTCTGAGAAAAGGTTCCCCGCCGCTGATGTTGTAAAAATACAGAGGTCCGATGCTCCGGTAAATTTTGTCGATTTCATCGCATGTAAGGTCCCTCCAGGCGAGCTCAGGATTGGCCCGGTAATGGGCTCCGATACCGCAGGTTTTGCAGAGAGAGTTGCAGGCGATGGTGACGGAGTGAGTCAGGGCTAGAGGCCGGGTGGAAAGGTGCCATCCGTTAATCATAAATGGATACCGGAGGGCTTGTCCGGCCATTCGAAGATATTGGACTGTCGTTTGCATATTAAGAGGAGTCCTTTTAATCTTTTGCCTTGTTTAAGGTTTTTTTCCTTTGTCATAGAGGGAAAATATACTTTCCACCATCTTTTCCCAGGAGAAACGTTCATTATTCCGCCGGATATTTTTGGTAAAAACAGGGACTAGGTTTTTGTCGTACATCTTCAGGATGGCTTCAGCCAGTTTTTGGGAGTTTTGGGGGGGGGCGAAAAGTCCCGTTTTATTTTCTTCCACGATATCCTGAAAAACTTCTGTCCTTGAAGCAATAACGGGTTTTTCCATTCCGAATGAAAGTTGAAGTATTCCGCTTCCTGTCCCTGCCACATAAGGCAGTATGACAAAATCCGCGGATTTGAAATATATTTCCACGTCTTCATTAGGTACATATTTGTTGATAAATCTCACATTTTTTTCCAGCGAGAGCTTTCGGATGAGCTCCAGGTATCTTTCTTCCCCTTCCCAACATTCCCCCACGATCAGCAGGACAAGATCCGGCAAACGGCGTATGGTTTCCGGAAGGGCCCGGATCAGATAATACAGGCCTTTGTACTTTCTAATAAATCCGAAGAAGAGGATGACATGCTGGTCTTCCCGCAGGTCGAGTTTTTTACGTGCGGAAACCTGATTTTCAGCGGCCCGGTCAAATATTTGGTAAGTGGGGTGGGGAGAGACGGCCACCGGCGGATGTTTCTTCCCAATAATATTTTGGAGGAGTTTTTTTTCCTTCAAAGAGTGAACCATAAATCCATCCCCCTTGCGGAGTAAAAAACGGGTAACGGCTTTTGTCAGCGGATTTGTTTCGTGCTCTATAACGTTATGGCAGAGAAAAAAAACCAGGTTTTTGGGGGTTCGGGCAAAAAGCAGGAAGACATAATAGTAGGGTGCCCAGAAAGATACCCACCAGGGGATAATGATGAGGTCCGCGGAGCGTGAGAGCCTGCCTGTTTTTATCCAGGAAATGGGATTTAAGGTATCCAGGACCCGATGCATACCGCTGGAGGAAATGGGATACCGGGAAACATCCCTGTCGCTTTTTCCGGGAAAAAGGAATTGAAAGTATTGCCTCTTGAATGAATAAAAAGTGACCCGTGTGGTTCTCTTGAGGTTTTCAAAGAGCAGAGTGGTGTAGTGGGCTATCCCTCCACGGAAAGGAAACCCAGGGCCGATTAGAACTACGCGGATCTTTTTTTCATTCATCAGGGAATCTCTTTGGATTTTGAAAGATCAGCAAACCTATTTTTCGGTCTCCGACTAGAAAATAAACGCTGAGCAAACCTTGAAGGAGGAAGGCGAAGATTCGGATGATCAAGGAAAGGGAAAGTCCTTGGGCCAGGGAATATCCCTGTGTTTGGGCCATGTAGGCGAATATGGCTTCGTTGATACCCAAGTTTGCGGGGGTGATCTTGATAAGCAGTCCGATGGTTATAGTGACAACTAAAAGGGCCAACATATCAATAGGTAGGGGAGTGTTGATGCTGAGGGCGCAGAAATGAAATATGAGTCCAAAATTCAGGCACAGCGCTGCCGTTGTTGTAACGCTGATCAGAAGAATCCTGCGGTTTTTCAGGATATGAGTGATGGACTTGAAAATATCACCGGCTTCGGAAAGTTTGGCCAGAGGACCGAATTTTTTAAACCATGGAAACAAACGCAACATCCCTTTCGGGACCGGGTAGGCTAAAAGATACAAGATGAAAAATCCGCCAAGAAAAAGCAGCATAGGATTTTCACTGACTTTGAGGAAATTCAGGGAAGCGGCGATGATGATAGCGCACAGCAGGGAAAAAACACCATTCAGCCAGTTCGAAAAGAGAAAAGAGGCGATGTAATCTTTGTACTTGAGCTTAAAGTGTTTTTTCAAGAGAACGGCCCTGTAGACACCGCCTCCGTAAGGGATGATCTTGTTAAGGAAACGGCCGACCGTAAAATAAATAAAACAATCCTTGAATTTTAAGTTCGTGGTGAACATATTAAAAATAAAATAAAACTGAATGGTGAAAAGCAGCAGGCTGTTGGCGGACAGCAGGGCAACGATCACTAGATATAAAGGTTTTATATTGGCCAGAAAAACAAAATCTTTTCTATGATGATTCACAAATAAAATAAGGGAGACAATAACGGCGAAAAAAATAAAAATTTGGAGATATTTTAAATAATTGGGATTCTTTTTCACAATCACATTCGTTTCATTTTGGTTTTTTTGATAGGGGCGGAACACTCTGTCATAGTGAAAGAAACCGGGTTTGCTGTTATCGAACCCGGCGAAATATCCGCGTCCGATTATAGACAAATTTTGTGATAAGTTCAATCAAGCAAGAAAAAAGAAAGATGTATGATGACTTGTTTTGTTTCCGGCGATATTATGATAATCTTTTCGTACACGGGTGGTCATAAAAGTTTTTATCATGTTTTTGAACCGCTGTTTTTTTTATCTGTATTATTCACGATTTATGAATTTTTCATGCGCATGCGCACCCGCGAACAATGAAAATTATTGCCTGGAATCCTGGATCACCCGGATGAACCGGGTGATGACTGTTGTTATTTTCTAGGTAATACTGCAGAATAATTCAGGGCGGACAGCATGGTTAAGTTTTTCGGTGTATTTGATGACGGAAGTCGGGGGTGAATTATGAAAGGTAACGCGATCGGGCGAAGGGCTTTTCTTAAGGGGGCGGTCTCGGCGTCGGCCGTAATGGTTGTCCCCAGGTCGGTTCTCGGCGGCGGGGGCTGGATTCCGCCCAGTGACAGACTGGCCAAAGCGGTCATCGGGACCGGTATCATGGGACGGGAGCACATGAGTTACCGGGGAGCGAAACTAGTAGCCGTTTGCGATGTGGATGAAACACATCTTCAACAGGCCCTGGAAATGGCCGGACCGGGTGTCCAGGGATACCGGGATTTTCGGGAGGTTTTGGAACGGCCTGATGTGGATGTCGTCCACATTGTCACCCCGCCTCATTGGCATGCTTTGATCGCTGCTGAAGCTGTAAAAGCAGGCAAAGATATATGGTGTGAAAAACCGATGACCAGAACCATCGGTGAGGGCAAAAAACTTGTACGCGTTGTTCAGGATTGCGGGCGGATGTTCAGACTGAACACTTGGTTCCGTTATCAAGGCCTTTTTTACGGATTCGGAACCCCGGTTAAGGATATCAAAAAAGCAGTGACCGCCGGTCTGCTCGGTTGGCCTTTAAAGGTCACCGTCAGCCGCATCACCGGATTTGACTGGAAGTTTTACTGGAGGGGAAGAACGGACCTGCCGCCCCATCCCGTGCCTAAGGAACTGGATTATGATATGTGGCTGGGGCCGGCTCCGTATAAACCCTATCATCCCCACCGGGTCCATGCTTCCTTCCGGGGATACTGGGATTATGACGGCGGCGGCTTAGGGGACATGGGAATGCATTACCTGGACCCGGTTCAGTACATCCTCGGAAAGGATGAAACGAGTCCCGTCGAAGTTTTAGCCGACTGTCCCCAGCAGCATCCGGATGCCTGCGGAAGCTGGAGAAGGATCACCATGAAATACGCCGACGGCTGTATGATCGTCCTCGATGGGGAAGCCCGGGACAAGAATGCGGCGTTTATTGAAGGCCCTGATGGAAAATTGTTTCCCGGAATGGTTTCCGAAATTCGGGGATTGAAAGAAAAGCTGGCGACTCTTCCCGACCCTGATCCCCAGGTTAAGGATTTTTTCGAGTCCGTCCGGAAGCGGAAAAAATTTGCCTTAAACGAAGATAACGGCCACCGTTCGTGTACGTTGGTCAACCTGGGAAAGGTCGCTGTCCGACTGGGAAGACCCTTACGGTTTGACCCTGAAAACCAGGTTTTTATCGGTGACGAAGAAGCAAACAGGCTGATCGATCAGCCCATGCGTGCACCCTGGAAGCTCTGATGCCGTGTATGAAAGGGAAGAGAAAATGAAAAGAAAACAATATGTGATTTTTGTTTTTGTTCTTCTGGCGGCTTCCTTCTGTTGGGTGCAGGAGTTGGAGAAAGAGAAGAGCGTCGAATGGACCGCTGTTCTCGAGGAATTTCCCGCACATGATGCGGCACACAGGGATCGTCTTGCGGTGCGTCTTCTCACTTTCGGAGAGGAAATAATCGAAAATTTGTGTGCCATGATGGTTTCTCCGGAAAAGGGAGGGGATGAAAAAGTAAGGTATGCCCTGAAAGCGCTGACGGATTATGTCTGTCGCCCGGGGGGAGAAAAAGAAAGAAAAGATTTTGTGGGTGCCGTAGCCCGTGCTTTGCAGAGAGGTTTAGACCGGGAAGCCAAGGTTTTTCTGATGGCCCGGCTTCAACTTGCCGGGAAAGATGAGTCGGTTCCATCCCTCAGCCGGTTTTTATCTGATCCTTATTTATGTGACCCCGCAGCCCGGGCCCTGGCGGTTATCGGAACCCCTGATGCCGAGGAGGCTCTGCTTAAATCTCTCGGTTCTGCGGAGAGGAAAGTGCGCCTCCCCATTATCCAGGCCCTTGGCAGGATGCGAAGCAGAAAAGCCGTTGAAAAGATAATGGTTTCAGCCGGAAATTTTGATAGTGAAGAGCGTATTGCCGTGCTCAGGGCGTTGGCCGAGATCGGTGATGCCCGGGCCGCCTCGGTTTTTGAAAAGGTGTCCGTAACGGCACCTTTCCGGGAGAGGGCCCTTGCTCCCATTATCCTGCTCGATTATGCCCAAAGGCTGGCCGAGAACGGCGAAGTGGAGACATGCCTTCAGATTTGCCGCGAGATAACGGCCCACTATACGGCTTCACAGGAAAACGCCCTTCGTTGCCGGGCTTTAAGCATCATTGCCGAGGTTGCCGGGGATAGAGCCCTTCCGGACATCTTGTCGGCTTCGGAAAGCGAAAACCGGGCCTTCCGAAAAAAAGCCCTGACCCTGGCCCGGACCAAAGGGGGAAAAGAAGCGGCCCGGCTTTGGCTGGACAAAGCCATGGAAGCTCCTGCGCATATAAGAGCGGATATTATTGCTATGCTGGGACAAAAAGGAGAGACATCCATTCTGGACGATATCCGCGGATTTCTGAAAGACGAAGATGAATCGGTTCGCTGTGCGGCTGTTCCGGCCTTGTTCCGGCTGGGAGGCGAAAAAATCCTGAAAGATCTTATGGTTCAACTGGATACGGCCGGGGAGAAGGAACGGATGGTTCTTGAAGAAACCCTGCTTTTGTTTTCCGCCGGTCTTCTCGTTCCTGAAATTGTTGCGGTTTTTGATGGGGCCCGGCCCGGGGCGAAAGCAGTCCTGCTTCGGCTTCTTTCCACACGGGGAGCCCGGGAGCAGCTTCATCTTTTTTACCGCTCCGCCGAAGAAAAAAATCCTGATATCCGCCGGGCCGCCCTGGATGGACTGGAAACCCTTGTTTCGGCAGAGGATTTGCCCCGCTGCATGACCCTTCTGAGAAGAGCCGAAGACGTGCAGGAAACCGTCCTGGCACGCAAGGCGGCGGTCGCCGCAGCCCTTGACCTCGATAACGTGGAAGCACGAACCGAACCTTTTCTGAATGCCCTAAACGAAGCTGAAGAAAAGAAAAAATCCCGGTATCTTCCGGCCCTTGCCCGGTTGGGAGGCCCGGCAGCTCTGACTTCAGTAATCAAACTTGTTCAGACATCGGATGAGGATCTTCGGGAAGAGGCTTTAAGGGCTTTAGGCGATTGGCGGGATCCGGATGCGGCGGATAAGCTCTTTTCTATCCTCATGGATTCAGAGGCTATGTCCCACCGGATACCCATACTGAAGGGATTTATCCGCCTTGTTCATGATGGGCCCTTTTCCGAAGAGGAAAAACTGGATTGGTACAGAAAAGCCCTGGAGACGGCTATGGATGACGATGAGAAAAAAGTGATTCTAAGCGGCCTTTCGGGAATAAAAAATCAGGCCGCACTGGAGATTGCGGCGGAATTTTTGCGCGATCCAGAGCTTTGTGAAGAAGCAGCCTGGGCCGTGCTTTCCGTTGCCCTGCCGCCTGCCGGACCGGAAAGCGGCCTTTCGGGAACAAGGACTATCGCTGTCTTGAAGCAGGCGGCGCGAATCGTCCCCAGCCCTTATGACCGGGAAAGGGTTCAGAGATATGTGGAAGAGGAACTCGAAAGAGAAGGTTTTTTCCTCCTTTTCAACGGCCGCGACCTGTCAGGCTGGAAGGGGCTTGTCGGAAATCCCGTATCCCGGGCGGCCATGTCCGCCGAGGAACTCCAGGAAGCTCAAAAAAAAGCCGATGAGAGTATGCGGGACCATTGGAAGGTTATGGGAGAAACCCTTATCTTCGATGCAAAGGGCCAAAGCCTTTGTACAAAAAAAGACTATACAGATTTTGAGATGTTTATCGACTGGAAGATTGAGGAGAACGGTGACAGCGGGATTTATCTTCGGGGTTCTCCCCAGGTTCAAGTCTGGGATCCCGCCCAGTGGCCGGAAGGTTCAGGCGGTCTTTACAACAACAAGTCCGGTCCTTCCAAACCTCTGGCTGCAGCCGATAACCCGGTCGGTGAGTGGAATACGTTTTTCATCAGGATGAAGGGTGAGCGTGTGACTGTTTTGCTGAACGGCGTGCTTGTCGTCGATAACGTCGTATTAGAGAACTACTGGGAGAGGGATAAACCGATCTATCCTTGCGGTCAGATCGAACTTCAATCCCATAACACCCCTCTTTATTTTCGTTCCATTTATATCCGGCCCATCATTTCTGAAGACGGCGGTGGTTTTTAAAAAAATTAATGATAAAATTTGCTTGACTTTAACCTCTCCCTGAATAGAATAAGGCTCTGAATAACGGAAGGAATCGATGAAGATAAAACAGGCCTCCTTTTATTACCGCCTTTTTTGGCGGTTTAGAAGGACGGGTCTGTAAGATTCTTCTCCTTTCGAAGACATCTTAAGAGAAGCTTAAAGACCCGCTCACAGAGAATGAGCGGGTTTTTTTTTGGACAAGGAAAAATCGAGGAAGATGAATCTTAACATCAAAAAATGCTCCGGATTCCAGGGGGAAATTTTTGTGCCCGGAGATAAGTCCATATCTCACCGGGCGGCTTTTATCGGGGCCATGGCACGGGGCGAAACACGGATCGAAAATTTTCTCTTTTCCGGGGACTGTCTGTCCACATTGTTTTGTCTTCGAAACCTTGGAGTGGAATTCGTTCGCAGGAAGAACAATATTGTCGAAATAGGAGGGAAGGATCTCTTTTTATTTCATGAATCCAGCGCTGTCCTTATGGCCGGCAATTCCGGTACCACAGCCCGGTTATTGATGGGACTCGTTGCCGGCCAGGATTTTTTTTCCGTTATTGAGGGGGATCCTTCCCTTAAAAAAAGGCCTATGAAAAGAGTAGCCGAGCCTCTGGAACGTATGGGCGCCCGTATTATAGGCCGTTGCAAGGGAAATGTTCTTCCCATGGCTGTAAACGGAGCCTCTCTCAATCCTATCGTTTATAAACTGCCTGTTCCCAGTGGCCAGCTTAAGTCCGCTGTGATTTTGGCCGCACTCCTGGCCGACGGGGAAAGCCGGATCACAGAGCCCGTTTCCTGTCGTGACCATACGGAGCGGCTTCTAAAGTTTTTTGGTGCGGATATTTCTCGGGAGGGGAATGTTATTCATGTCCAGGGACGCAAAAGACTTGAGGAGGGGAGGATCACTATTCCGGGGGATATTTCTTCGGCTGCGTTTTTATTAACAGCGGCAGTACTCAGTGAAAAATCCAAGGTGATTCTGCCGAATGTCGGAGTCAATCCCACCCGGACCGGCTTTCTCGATATCCTGGGAAAAATGGGCGCGAAAATTGAAATTTCAGAGGAGAAGATAACCGGAGGGGAGCCCGCAGCCACATTGACCGCCTTTGCCGGGGATTTAGAGGGTGTTGAGTTAGAAGCAAAAGACATCCCGTCCATGATCGATGAAGTGCCCCTGTTGGCTCTTGTGGGAGCTTTGGCCCGGGGACGGACGGTTGTCAGGGGGGCTTCAGAACTTAGGATTAAGGAAAGCGACCGTATCGGGGCTGTTGTTCGCAACCTTCGCAAAATGGGCGCCGAGATCGAGGAAAGAGAGGACGGATTTATGGTCGAAGGCCCCCAAAAACTGCGGGGAGCCGTTGTGGATTCCGAGGGCGACCACAGGATCGCCATGTGCCTGGCCGTGGCCGGGTTGTCGGCGGAGGGAGAAACCATCGTCCGGGATTTTGAATGCTGTGGAATATCTTATCCCGGTTTTACCGATGTCCTCAAGAGGTGGGAATATGGACATTGAGAAAGTGTCCTTCGGTCTCTTAGGGGAGAAACTGGGACACAGTTTCTCCCCTAAGATATTCAATGCCTATTTTCGCCGGGCAGGACGGGGATGTGCTTATGGTCTTTTTCCCGTCAACCCCAAAAAAATCAAAACGTTTATGGAAGGCCTTCGATCATCTTTTATCCGAGGGTTGAACGTGACCATCCCTTATAAGGAGTGCATGTTATCCTTTCTGGATGAGGTGTCTGTGGATGCCTCCCGTATCGGTGCCGTCAATGTTATTCGCTGTTCCGGAGCAAAAATAGACGGATACAACACAGACTTTGTAGGTTTCATGCGGGTTGTGAAGCCCTTATTAAATCCTGACACGGAGGATCTTTTTGCCGTTGTATTGGGAGCCGGGGGGGCTGCCCGGGCGGTTATTTACGCCCTTCATAAGCTTGGAGTAAAGGATATCCTCTTTTTTGGACGGCATTTGCAGAAACGATATAAGATCCTGGAGGATTTTTCATTTATTCCCTTGTTGCGGGGAGAACCGTGGATGGATGAAAGGATGAGATCCGGTCTGAAAAAAGCGGACCTTGTCGTTAATGCCACTCCGCTCGGTATGTTCCCTTATGCCGATGGTTCGCCCCTGCCGCCCGAATTTGCTGTTCGGCCGGGAACCGTTGCCTTCGATCTCATTTACAATCCTTTTGATACACGGTTTTTGGTAACTTTTCGCCGGAAGGGGGCGGCGGTCGAAAACGGGTGGCGGATGCTTGTTTACCAGGCTGTGGAGACCCTTAAGCTATGGAACGGGGGCGAGATTGATGAGCCGCTTTTTTTCCAGGCGGCGGAGGAGGTCAGGAATGCTGCGTTTTTTAACAGCCGGTGAATCTCACGGTCCCTGCTTGACGGGCATCATTGAAGGGATGCCCGCCGGCCTCAGGCTCGATGCCGGGGCGATAAATAGAAAGTTGGAGCTGCGCAAACAATCGGCGGGTAGGGGGTTGCGTTCGTCTCTAGAAAAAGACACGGTTGAAATACTTTCCGGCGTGATTGAAGGCCGGACCATCGGAACTCCCATTTGTCTGAAGATCAAAAATTTCGAACAGAAGTTCGAAAACTCTTCCCTGCCCCGTCCCGGCCATGCCGATTTTCCCGGAATGTTGAAATATGATTTTATAAACCTCCATTATATCGCAGAGAGGGCCAGCGCCCGCGAGACGGCCATGCGGGTGGCCGTGGGAACCACGGCCGGGATTTTTCTCCAAACATTCGGTGTGCAGGTCCTGGGTTTTACCCGGAGCATCGGTAAGATTACGGCGGAGGGACGGTTCGACGGCTTTTCCGCCGCAACACGCCGGGCCCGGGATGAAGATCCGTTTTTTTGTCTGGACAAGGAGGCCTCCAAGGAGATGAAGAAAGCCTTGTCCTCCTCGGAAAAACGCTGCGATTCATTGGGGGGTGTGGCGGAAGTTTTGATTCAAGGTTTGCCGCCGGGTTTGGGTTCCCATGTCCATTGGGACCGCAGGCTGGACGGCCTTCTGGCAAAAAACATGATGTCCATTCCTTCGGTCAAGGCCGTGGAGATCGGTGAGGGTATAGCTTCTTCGTATGAGAACGGAGCTTCAGCCCATGATGTTCTTTTTTGGGAAAAAGGAAAAGGAGTTTTCCGAAAAACGAACCGGGCCGGAGGGATCGAGGGCGGCATGTCCAACGGTGAAACGGTTGTTATTCGTCTATACGCCAAGCCGGTTCCCACTCTCAGAGATCCCCTTCCGACCGTTGATATTCAAAAAGGAGGTCCTTCGACAGGACTTTATGTTCGAAGCGACCTCTGTATTGTGCCTTCAGTGGCCATTATAGCCGAAGCCGCCGCTTCCTGGGTTTTAGCGGAAGCCTTTACGGAAAAATTCGGTGGGGATACCGTCGGAGATATGCGGGCTGGACTGAGAGCCTACCGGAAAAGGATGAAGAGCCTGTTTTTCCCTGTGAAAAAAAGGCAAAAAAATTCTTCTGAAAGCATGTTGAAGGAGAAAGAATGAATATTGTTTTGGCCGGAATGCCCGGTTCCGGAAAAACAGCGGCGGGTAAACTTTTAGCCAAAGGAATGGCCCGGTTGTTTATCGATACGGATTCCATTATTTCCTCCAGGATGAACAAAAGCATAACCCGCATTTTTGACGAGGACGGCGAATCGTTTTTCCGGCGGGCCGAAGGGAAGCTCTGTGACGAGATTTCCCGAACAAATAATGCGGTTATTGCCGTCGGCGGGGGGACGTTTCTTAACCGGAATAACCTTATTAAACTTACCGAATCCGGGATTATCTTCACTTTAACCTGCGGACTGGAAGAGATTCTAAGCCGGATACAAAATGAAGAAAAAAAACGGCCGCTTCTTTCAGGAAAAGGCCGGGACGGCCTAAATAAAATGGCTCGCCGAAGGATGAAGCTCTACGCCGGCCTTCCCAACCGGGTGGATACGACCGGCTTGAGCCCTGAGAAAACCGCGGACGTGATTCTGTCCAGACTGCGCGGAAAAGAGCACAGGTTGGATATAGAGGTCGACGGAAAGGTCTCTTCCGTTATGATCAAAAATGGTGCCGCCGAACATCCCTTAGGTTTTATTGCATCTTTCCTTCGTGAAAACAGGATTTTTGTTGTTTCCGACAGCCGTGTTTTTTCCCTTTACGGGAAAAAGCTGCGGTCCGTTTTGGAAGGCGGTGGTCTGCATTCTTCTTTTTTCCTTCTTCAACCCGGGGAAAGGTCGAAAAGCCTTACGTCGGTCAAAAACATTTATCGCTGGTTAATACGTGAAAAAGCCTCGCGATCTTCTTTGGTACTTGCTTTCGGGGGCGGTGTTGTCAGCGATACGGCCGGATTTGCCGTTTCGACATTTTTACGCGGATTGAGGTGGGCCGTTATGCCGACGACACTTCTGGCCCAGGTCGATGCCGGTATCGGGGGGAAAACCGGCGTTAATATAGAGGGAGGAAAAAACCAGGTGGGAACATTTTTTTTCCCTGAAACGGTTCTTGTCGATCCCCTTTTGTGCGCCACTCTCGACCGGCGGAGGATGAGGGAAGGGCTGGCCGAGGCTCTTAAATCCGCCATGGTCCAAGATGTTGGGCTTTATGACCTCATAAGGGATAAAGGACGGGATCTTCTGCTCAAAGACCTGGGCCTGCTCGAAGAGGTTATCGTCCGGACGGCCGGAGTTAAAACAGCCATTGTCGGTCATGATCCCTATGAAATGGGGGAGCGAAAACACCTTAACCTGGGCCATACCTTCGGCCATGCCCTGGAAAGCTGGTTCAAGCACAGACGGTTGACACATGGAGAGGCGGTCGGGCTGGGGCTTCTTTGTGCTCTGCGAATGGCTTGTGAGATGGGGCACATGGAAGAGAAGGTCATTGGGGAGACCAGGGAAATTTTGAAAAATTTGGGGCTCCCCGTTTATCTCGAAGGACTGCCTGTTCGCGAAGTGGTATCCCTCATGTCTTTTGATAAGAAAAGGGAAGCGGGATTAACCTTCGTTGTGCCGCAAAAATGCGGTTTTGTGGGACTGGAAAAGAATGTTGAACAAGACCTTATCATCAGGGGTTTGAAGGAGGTCATTCGTGACTAAAAGAATCATGTTTATCAACGGGCCTAATTTGAATTTGCTGGGAACGAGAGAACCTGACGTATATGGAGACATGTCTCTGGAACATATCGAGAATGAAGTCAGGAGAGCGGCTTCTCAGCTTGATGTCGGAATGGAATGGTTCCAGTCCAACCATGAAGGGGACATCGTGGAAAAAATCCATTCCTGCTGGGAGGATTGGGACGGGATTGTTTTGAATCCGGCGGCTTTCAGCCATACGTCCGTTGCTGTTCTGGATGCCCTGCGTGCCGTGAAAAAGCCCTGTGTGGAGGTTCATCTGTCCAACATTCATGCCCGTGAGGAATTCCGCCGGGCAAGCCTGACGGCTTCCGCTTGCCGGGCCGTTATTTCAGGGATGGGATGGCTGGGATACCTTTATGCCCTTAAATTTTTATACGCAATCTGCGGGGTAAAAAGTGAGAAGGAGAAACAATGAGACGCTACCATCATATCGGAATTCCCACTACGGAAAAAAAGGAGAATGAAGTTTATCTGGCCGATTATAAATGCTACTACGTTCCTTTTGACACGAATCCCTATGGGATAGAATGGATGCGGTATGAGCCGGGATGTCATCTGCCCTATTTGGTCAAAAATGTTGCCCACATAGCTTTCGAGGTCGATGACCTCGAGGCCGAGATAAGGGGACGGAAAATCCTCATTCAGCCCAACAGCCCCTCTCCGGGAGTCAGGGTGGCCTTTATCGTCGAGAAAGGGGCACCCGTTGAATTCCTGGAATTTTCCAAATAGGCTGAAAAAATGGATGAAATAATGACGGTATAGAATCGTCATTTTGGCTCAGGATTATTCAAGAGTTTAAAGGAGGATTGCAAGGTAAGCTCCATATATGTCGCTCCAGGGTATGGATTGTGGTAGTAAGGCTCGATTTTTTTGAAACCCAGCTTTCCATATAACGTTTGGGCGGCGGACATGGAAGGAAGGGTGTCAAGCCTCATTTGTTTATATCCAAGCTCTTTGGCTTTTTTGATAATCCGGCGGCAAAGGGTTTCTCCTATGCCCCTGCCTCTCGCCTCAGGCTTGACATAGAGCCTCTTCATCTCGCAGGTGAGACGGTCGAGTTTTTTGAGGCCGATGCAGCCGGCGGGTGATCCTTCCCATAAAGCCAGAAACAGCGCGCCGACAGGCGGACCATAGATAAATTCCAGTCCGGCCAGTTCCTGTTCGTGGTTTTGGAACGCCAGATCGATCTCCAGGCTGTCCGCATATTCCTCGAACAATTTCCGGACGATGGAAAAATTTTCCTTGGTTTTGGCTTCGATAATTTCGAGCATGCTAAAAATTTTTTTTCTTGGAAAAAAACGTGCCGGTCTTGCGCTGAGAGTTCCTGTGTGTTTCTTTGAAGTTTTCCAGCATGTTTTTTCCCTTATTTGGAACCTGTTCTCTTTTGTTCATCTTGAGCGAATTTTATGACGGCCCGGGCGCTCTCCTCGATGTCCGCCGGTGTTGTCCGCCAGCACGAAACACTGATTCTCATGGCCGTATGGCCCTGCCATTCCGTGCCGCCGCACCAGCAGGTCCCGTCTTCTTGGATTTTTTGTATGATTCTTCTGGTGGTTTCCGGTTCACCGAACGAAACAAGAACCTGGTTCAAAACGACGTCGTTAAGTATCTTAAAACCGGCGGCGGCCAATCTCTCGGCGAAAAGGGAGGCGCATGCGCCATTCGATTCCACCAGTTTGGCCAGGCCGTCTTTGCCGAGAGAGCGTAAGGCGGCCCATATCTCCAGGCCGCGTGCCCGCCGTGATATCTCGGGAACGTAAAAAAAGGGCTCGCGATTGGTCCCGGAAATGAGATAGGCGGCCTCAGTCGACATTGCCGCTGAAAGATGATCTTTGTTCCGGACACAGGCTATGCCGCTGTCATAGGGGACATTAAGCCATTTGTGGGCGTCGGCTCCCCATGAATCCGCCTTATCAATGCCTTTGGTCAACGATGCATACCGGGATGAGGCATTCGCCCACAGGCCGAAAGCGCCGTCAACATGAACCCAGGCGCCAAAAGAATGAGCCGTGTCGCATATGGTGTCGATGGGATCGAAAGATCCCGTGTTCACGTTCCCCGCTTGTGTGCAGATGATGGTCGGTTCCGAGTATTGGGGGATGGCTTCGGCGATCATCCTTCCCTGGTTATCGACAGGAACACGAACAACCTGATTTCTTCCCAATCCGAGCATGCTCAAGGCTTTGAGAATACTGACATGGACTTCCTCGCCGACAAAAATTTTGACTGAGGGGGCGTTAAAAAGCCCGTTTTCCTCGACGTTCCAGCCCATGTTTTTGAGAACGGCGTGGCGGGCGGCGGCAAGGCAGGTGAAGTTGGCCATCGTTGCCCCTGAAACAAAACCGATCTCGGTTTCAGGGGGGAGTTTTAAGATGTCAACGAGCCATTTCCGGCAGATGTTTTCGATGTAGGAAGAAATGGGAGAGGAAACTTCCATGCCTGCGTTTTGGTCCCAGACACCGGCCAATAAGTTTGCCGCCAACGGAGCGGGCAGAGCGCCGCCTATGACAAAACCAAAATAGCGGTTTCCGGTGCTGGCTACGGTAGCCGGGGAACCGAAGCGGTCGAGTTCCTCAAGAACCTTGAGAGGATCGATGGGACTGTTTTGAAGAGGCACATCGAGATTTTTCATGTTTTTCAGGTCAGATTCTGCGGGAAAAACTTTCCTTTTGTTGATACCGGCTAAATATTTTTTGGCTTTTTCAGAAAAGGCATCAAAAATTTTTTCCATATCGGGCTTCTTTCAAAGGGATGATTTTGGAGGAATGTTCCTTCACGACAGATCGTATTTTTGGAGCTATATCGCACAGAACTTCCTCTTCAGTGCGGCCCCATCGATTGTCCTCGGCAGTACACCTCATCCTACTGTTATCTTCATCATATTTCAAGCTTAAAGCAGTGAATATTTTTTGATTTTGCTTAGGGGCGCTATATAATATAGCTATTCTCATGAGTAGACGAAAAATTTTTTCAAAATTTTTTTTATATGGTTTTTTTATTGTTTTGTTGTCCATTCAAATAATCCTGTCTTTTTCCTGTTTTTTAAATGCCCAGACCCTTAGTCCTGAGAAACTCCTTGAAAACCTTCGTACGAAAAGTTTTTCCGGAAAAAAAATTGATTTTGTTTTCTCAAACGCAAAAATTCAAGAAATGTTTGTTTATCTGGGAGAGATTTCCGGTATAAATTTTAACGTCGATCCACATTTAGATATAAAAGCGACTTACCATCTGAAAGATATTCCATGGGACGAGGCATTGGCTTTGCTGCTGGAGGATAATGAACTTAACATCGATTCCGCAATCAACAGCATGAAAATTTTCCGGGGGCAAAAATACAAGCTTGTTTTTACCAAATACACCCAAGCAAAAATCGCGATATTTTTGTACCGGCACATTTTTAAGTTAATATTCATATTGCTTCTTTTTCCCGCTGTATTCATAGGTTTCCATTTTTATCGAAAACACAAAAAGGCGGTAAAGTATCCATCAAAAGAACTTTTGGATCAAGCTAAATCGGATGAGATTAAAAAACGGCTTATTTTTTTACTCGAGGTTGAAAAAATGTTCAGGAACGAAAAACTTACCCTGCTTACCTTAGCGGAGAATTTGGGAGTTACGCCTCACCAACTGTCCTGGATCATTAATGACAAAATGGATCAGTCATTTTCCGCGTTGGTCAACCGTTACCGGATAGAAGATGTCAAAAAAAAACTCGAAAATGATATGGAGAAAAATACTTCTATCCTGCAGATGGCCCTTGACTCCGGATTCAGCACCAAAACGGCATTTAACCGGGCCTTTAAAAGATTAACCGGCGTAACCCCCTCACAATACCGAAAAAAAATCACGGGGAAACAAGGTTCATTCCGTAATTTATTATAAAAAGGCACCTCTATAACTCCAATAAATTCAATTAATTATATTTCATATGCGGGTCTTTTATAAATAGTGTCGACACGACCTTTATTGTCTTCGTATTATAGAAGAATGAAAATTAATTTTGGAGGTCACTGTTGAAAAGAAACATGATATTTCTTATGGTATTTCTCCTTTCTTTAACCTTAAATTCTCAGGTGATTAATGAAGACAACCCCCGAAAAGGTCATTGGGACTTCAAGCCGGAGAAGATCTGGGAGGTCGATAAAGCGGGGGAAAATGAATTTGGAGTTATTGCTGAATTGCTGGTGTCGGATTCCAGTAAAATATATGTCCGTGATTTTAAACACAACATCAGTTATATTTTTAAAGAAAACGGTCAGTTTTTGGGCTCTTTCGCCAAACAGGGAACGGAAAAAGGCGAGCTCTCCCGTTATTTGAATCGATTCAAAGCCGAAAATAAAATTGTTTTAGGCACGCCTGAAAAACTTCATTTTTTCTCAGAGGATGGAGTTTTTGAAACATCCTATAAAAACAATCTTTTTATAAGATTTCCCCTTGTTTTTCTTAATCAAAAAGAGTTTATTTATGCCCCCACCTTTCCTCAATCTCCGGTCAGCCAAAAAAAGCTGATGTTGTTTGACCTGCTTTCCGGGGAGGATAAGTTGGTTGTGGATTTTTCTCAAACCAAAAATGCTGAAAAGTCCACCCCTCTTGCGCTTATGGTCAGGATATTTGGACTTACTCCCCAGGTAAGCTTGGCTGCATGCGAGGATAATATATGCTTCGGAAGAAGCGATCAATATACTCTTTATATGGCCGATCTCAAGGGAAATGAACATTTATCCTTCAAATTGGACAGGCAGAGAAAGGACGTATCCTTGGAGGATAAAAAAAATCATTTAATCGGTTCAAAAATCCCGCAAGACAGGATCGACACCCTTGTCGAACAACTACCGGATAAAATGACTTATTTCAGTAAAATAACCATTATCGACGGCCTGATCTATGTTTATGCCGTTGATACGATCGAACGAAACCAAACAAAACAAAAGATTGATATTTTTTCCAGTGATGGCAGGTATCTTTTTCGGGGTGTTTTAACATTTGAAAAAAATCAAAAATTCAGCAGCCCTTCTAATCTTGTCTTGTGTAAAAAATACTTATACGTCATTCACACAACACAAGATGGACGTCAAAAATTGGCAAAATACAGAATAACCCATCCGGAATATTGACCTTTGTTATTGTCTAACTATTGCTGTTTGAAGACGTGATCAAATTTTCGCGGATGATTTTTAAAAATTCCAAGGGTGTGGACCCGTTTCTCGATTGAGAAAAATAAAAGATAATGATGTCTTTTTTGGGAAAGGCAAAAGCGAAGGTTGACGGAATTGACGGAATTTTCTTACCAATAAACATCCCTCTTTTATGGCTTTTAATAGGCTAAGCCAGACGAGGGATAGGTGCTATGTAGACTGGGAAAGAGGAAGCCTTTTTAATCGTCTTCGAGAACCTCTTTCAACTCCTTCATATGCGGTTTGATCAAAGCAAGGTCTTGTTCATGAACTTTGGACTCCATAGTGGATGCCTGGCTCGCAATTATTCCCCTGGATGCTTTTAGCCGTTCGATCATCTGTTTTTTCTGGGCTTCCGTCATGTAAGGATTCGCCTCAATTTCTTTGATTGATTTGGCAACGTTGGCGTCCATTTCCGGAACTTCGGACTTGTACTCCAGAATGGAATAACCCAAGCAGATGACGCCGACTTTATTAAAGAAATTCTCATCCCATCCGTGTTTTTTGAGAAGTGACAATAATTCACTGTTTTGCTGAGCGGCTTCGGGAATGGTAAGGTGCCCTGTTGTTGGTTCATATTCCATGCCGAGGTTTTCGAGGTCCGCAGACAGCTCCGGATAGGTCTCAATGAAGTGAACAACGTCGCCTTCCTCGAGAACCGGTACGGGCGGGTCCTCGGCCAACAGGCTAGGAGAAAAACAAATGGTGATCAATATTAAAACCGTGAATATCCATGCCATATTTTTCGTTTTCATAGGTCATGCCTCCCATAAAGTAACCTTTTTAATAAGCAAGCAACTTTATTATAAAATGCTCCTAAAATCAAGAAATCATAGTTTGAAGCTGAATTTGAAGGATTTGTTTTTTTTTGCCATGATCAGTATGGCTTCACTCCGGGTAGCCGCCGTTGACGATTTCCTGTTCATCAGCCATACGTCGGATTATTTGATCAAAAGGTTCAATACGACATCAGGGCGGGTGGACAAAATTTTCCGCCGTTTTTTCCCCCGGGTGAAAGCTCCCAAAGATTATAGGGCGGGAAGTATCGGATACAACGGCCGGCATTTTAGTCCTCCCAAACCCAAGTATCTTGATGACATCCGATCGATAGTATCTTATCAGGGACAAATATGGGTTTTTACATCGAGAACGGATGAAAAAAAGGGAGTTCTTGTGGATGTTTATGACCGGGATGGACATTACATGGATTTTTTCTATCTCGATCTGCCCTTTGCCCAAAAGTTTTTGTATTTACCCCCGATGGCCTTCTCGGAGCAATACCTTTGGACTCTGGGAAAAAATGAAGAAGAGATGGTTGTGATTCGAAAATACCGCATGATTTCAGGTTCGTAATAAGATTGGCGGTTAAGGATAATTCGTTCCGGGAGTTCTGAGTTGATATTGATTATGCCGTTTTCCGTAGATAAAAAAGATGATGAGGAAAAAATTTCCTTGACATTTCGAGTCGGCTGACTAAAATACCTCTTTGTTGTACGAAAGGTTCTAAAAGAAGATGAAACAGACCGTTTCTTGCATGTGCCGTTTTTGGTGGCATAAGAGGACGGGTCTGTAAGATTCTTCTCCTTTCGTAACACCCGATAAAGAATTTTAAAGACCCACTCATATAAGGTGAGTGGGTCTTTTTTTTTGGGCAGAAGAGGGAAGGATGAAAAAGAAACATTGGATTCCAGTTTGCCGGGAGATCGAAGCTGATCTCGAAACGCCTGTTTCGGTATACCTGAAACTCAAAAATTTGGGAGCTCGAATACTCCTGGAGAGCGTAGAAAAAGGACATGCGGGGAGATATTCCTTTATCGGGATGAGGCCTCTTTCGACACTCTCCATAGAGCCGTCGAGAATGGTTCTCGACGGGAAAATTTTTCCCTTTTCCCGCCAAGATTTTTTAACTTGCTTGAGACAGATTCTTTGTTCTTTCGGCATCCCAAAAAACAACGGCCTTCCCCATTTTTCCGGAGGCTGGATAGGATACCTGGGATATGATGTTGTTCGTTTTTTTGAGAATCTTCCGCCCCCAAAGAAGCAAAAAAACAGTCTGCCTCTGGGACAGCTTTATCTTATTCGGGAATTGATCGTCTTCGACCATTTCAAACACACGGCAAAAATAGTCATCCTTTTGCTTCCTTCCGAAAATAGAGCTTCAGCGGAGAAAAGGTTTGAAAAAATACGCGAGGCTCTGGACAGACCGCTTCTTTCTCCCCGATTAAGAGAAAAGAATTCTCCTTCGAGAAAACCTTCACCCAATCTAACAAAAAGGGAGTTTGAGAGGATCATTGCCAGGGCCAAAGAATATATTTTCGCGGGGGATATATTTCAGGTCGTACTTTCACGGAAATTTTCCGGTGATGCTCCGGCCGCGGCTTTTAATATTTACCGAAAGTTGAGGATGGTAAACCCTTCACCCTACATGTTTTTTCTTGATTTCGGAAAATTTCAGATGGCGGGTTCATCTCCGGAAACCATGGCCCGGCTTAGTGGTCAAAGGGCTTATCTTCATCCCATCGCCGGAACCCGGCCGAGGGGAGGGAATGAAGAAGATGATGAACGACTGGCCCGGGAGCTGCTTCACAGCGAAAAAGACCTGGCCGAGCATGTCATGCTCGTCGACATGGCCCGGAATGACTTGGGAAAGGTCTGCCGGCCTGGCACAATCAGAGTTGTCCGCAAAATGGGTCTTGAGCGTTTTTCCCATGTCATGCATCTGGTTTCAGAAGTGGAAGGATGCCTGGAAGAAAAAAGGGATGCCCTGGATCTTTTTCAAGCAGCCTTTCCGGCCGGGACGGTCACGGGAGCGCCAAAAATCAGGGCCATGGAGATCATTGATGAACTGGAAAAAGATGCACGAGGACCTTATGCCGGGGCCGTGGGATATTTTGGTCTGGATGGGAGTATGGATATGTGTATAGCCATCCGGACTATTCTGGCCAGGCAAGGGAAGTATATTCTTCAGGCCGGTGCCGGCATTGTTGCTGATTCCGATCCCACCGCCGAATACTGGGAGACGGCCGACAAGATGGAAGGGCTTTATACGGCGGTCAAGGCGGCTGAAGGAGGGGGTAAATGATACTCATCATCGACAACTATGATTCTTTTGTTTTTAACCTGGCCCAGGCTTTTATGGAACTGGGAAAAAACGTCTTGGTCAAAAGAAACGATGCCTTAAAAATTACGGAGGCGGCGGCATTGAAGCCGGAAGCGTTGGTTATTTCTCCAGGCCCGGGCGCGCCCCTCAATGCCGGCATATCCAACGACATGATCCGTTTTTTTTCAGGCAAAATTCCTATTTTGGGAGTCTGTCTGGGGCATCAGTGCCTGAGTTTCATACTCGGCGGCAAAATCAAGAGGTCGGAAAAAATCATGCACGGCAAACTTTCCCGGATTCACCATGATGAAAAAGGGCTCTTCGAGGGGATTCGAAATCCTTTTTGGGCGGTCCGCTATCATTCTCTAGTTGTGGATGAAACATCCCTTCCGTCCTGTCTGGAGATATCGGCTTTTTCCGATGATGGAGTGATCATGGGGATCAGGAATAAAGAAAAACCTGATGCCGGAGTCCAGTTTCACCCGGAATCTTTCCTGACCGATGAAGGGAAAAATATATTGTCAAATTTTCTTCAACTTGGAGGTAAAAGATGATCAAGGAAGCAATTTCTGTGTTATCTCAAGGAAAAAGTTTAGCCTGGGTGGAAATGGAGAAGGTAATGACGGAAATTTTTTCGAAAAAAACGACAGCGGCCCAGATCGGTGCTTTTCTCATGGCCCTGAAAATGAAAGGCGAAAAAGTCGAAGAAATTCTTGGTGGAGTGACAGGTATGCTCAGTAAAGCGGTCCGGCCGAAGATAAAAAGGGAAGACCTTATCGACCTGTGCGGAACAGGAGGGGACGGGCGTTCCACCTTCAGCGTTTCCACCATTTCATCTTTTGTCGCGGCGGGTGCGGGTGTCGGGGTGGCCAAACACGGCAACCGTTCCGTCTCCAGCCGGTGCGGGAGTGCCGACCTGATGGAGGCTTTAGGAGCGGACCTCTCTCTCTCTCCACTCCTGGCGGCAAAAGCCGTCGATGACGTCGGTTTCGGATTTTTATTCGCACCTCTTTTTCACCCTGCCATGCGTATTGCCCTTCGGCCCAGGCAGGAGATTGGAGTTCGCACCTTGTTTAATATTATCGGTCCCCTGGCTAATCCCGTTCGTGTCAAACGTCAGCTTCTCGGAGTTTATGATGAAAATCTTCTTTTGCCTGTTTCCAGGGCGCTGCAGATGATGGGCACGGAAAAAGCCCTGGTCGTCCATTCACGCGATGGATTGGATGAGATATCTGTTTGTGCACCGACACAAGCCTTCTTGGTAGGGCCGAAAAAAATCAAAGAGATGGAGATTTTTCCGGAGGAATACGGGAGAAAACACAAAAACCTGGCTTCCATTCAGGTCCGCTCCGTTGAAGAAAATGTTTGTATCTTTCGAGATGTGATGGCGGGAAAAAAGGGAGCCGCCAGAGATATGGTGCTTCTTAATGCCGGAGCGGCCGTATTCGTTTCCGGTGCAGCCGCGGACCTGAGAACCGGTGTGGAGATGGCCCGCAAGTCTTTAGACTCGGGAAGGGCGGAACAAACATTCATTGAGTATATGGATTGGACCAGGAGAAAAAAGTCATGAAGAATTTCATCGATGAAGTTTTAATTCAGACGCGTTCGGCGGTTCAGCGGAAGAAAAAAAGCTTTCCCATGGAAACCCTCCTTCATATGGCTGCTGATGTTCCCCCTCCCTTATCCTTCGCCGGAGCTATCCGCCGGGGAAAAAACATCATTGCCGAGGTCAAAAAAGCTTCTCCGTCAAAAGGTCTTTTATACGAAGGAGACAGGATGGCGGAGCTGGCTTGTGCCTACAGGAAAAACGGCGCTGCGGCGGTATCGATGGTCACTGAGGAAATTTTTTTCAAAGGGAGGGCGGCGGATATCCCCGTTCTGAAGGAGGCGGTGAGTCTTCCCATTCTGCGGAAAGACTTTATCGTCGATGAATATCAGATCGTTGAATCCCGGATGCTGGGAGCAGATGCTGTTCTTCTTATTTCTTCCATTCTTTCATCGGAAAAGCTGTCGCGTTTCCTCCAGACTGCCGCGGAGCTTCATTTGGATGCTCTTGTCGAGGTTCATGACAGAGATAATCTTGTCCGGGCCCTGAACGCTGGAGCGGGCATCATCGGCATCAACAACCGCAACCTCAAGACTTTTGCCGTCGATCCGGCGACAGCCCAATCCCTTCTTCCGATGATCCCCGAAAAAAAGATCAAGGTGGTGGAAAGCGGCATAAAAACGAAGAAGGACCTGCGCTTGTATGAAGACTTTCCGGTTCAGGCTTTTCTTATCGGTGAAGCTCTGATCACATCCTCCAATCCGGCCCGGACGCTTTCCGGATTCCGGCATGTTTTGGAGGGGCTATGATCCGCGTCAAAATCTGCGGTGTCACCAATAAGGACGATGCTTTGCGGGCTGCGGAATGGGGAGCCGATGCCCTGGGATTCGTTTTTGTACCGGGTCCCCGCAAAGTCTCCACGCGAACAGTGCGGAAAATCATCGAGAAGCTTCCCCCTTTTGTTCAGACCGTCGGCGTGTTTGTTAATCCCGAAGCCGGGACGGTTAAAAAGATCGCCGCAGAATGCGGATTAGACCGTGTTCAATTTCACGGCCGTGTGACCCGTTCCTGTTTCGATCAATTCAGGGAAAAGGCCATCAAGGTCTTTGAAATAAGCGAAAAAAAAGCATTGGAGGATATAAGGAGGTCAGCCCTTCCCTTTTTCATGCTGGATTTACCGAAAGGCGGGACACATACGGCGCCCATCGAAGCGGAATTGGTCAGGGAAGCGGGGAGATGGGGGAAAGTTATCCTGGCAGGGGGCCTTACTCCTGAAAATATTAATGATGTTCTCAGGCAGTGCACTCCCCACGCCGTGGATGTCTGCCGAGGAGTGGAACGCGAAGGGGGAAAAAAATGTCCCCTTCGTCTAAAAAAATTTATTTATAAGGTGAAGTTATGGAGCAAAATCCGGTTCGAGGAAAATATGGATGCTACGGAGGACGGTACGTTCCCGAGACCCTGATGGAAAGTCTTTTCCGGCTTGAGTCTGAATATGCCCGGGTCAGTAATGATCCTCATTTTCAAAAAGAATACGGGGAATACCTTCGATGTTTTGTCGGAAGGCCGACCCCTCTTCAGTTCGCAAGGAGGCTCAGCCAAAGATACGGATGCCGCGTTTATCTCAAGCGGGAGGACCTCTGTCATACGGGAGCCCACAAAATCAACAACTGTATCGGACAGGCTCTGCTGGCGAGAAAAATGGGCAAAAAAAGGATTATTGCCGAAACCGGAGCTGGTCAACATGGAGTGGCTGTTGCGTCCGCCTGCGCGGCCCTCGGCCTCAGATGCCAGGTATACATGGGAATGACGGATTTCCACCGGCAGTCTTCCAACCGTATGCGTATGGAAATTCTGGGTGCCGAAGTTATAAAGGTTGATGAAGGCGCAGGAACATTGAAGGAGGCCGTCAACGCGGCCGTTCGCGATTGGGTCACTCATGTTGAAGATTCCTATTACCTTTTAGGTTCGGTGGTAGGGCCGCATCCCTATCCGCTTATCGTCAGGGATTTCCAATCGGTGATCGGAAGCGAGGTAAAGCGTCAGGTCTATGAGGCTGAGGGAATGCTTCCCGATATGCTTCTTGCCTGCATCGGCGGCGGTTCCAACGCGATGGGATTGTTTTTTCCTTTTCTGAAGGAAGAAAGGGTGAACCTTGTGGGTATTGAAGCCGGCGGAAGAGGGGGAAATAACGGACAGCATGCCGCCACACTCGCCATGGGCAGGCCAGGAGTCCTCCACGGTGCTTTCAGTTATCTTCTTCAAGATGATGAGGGACAGGTCCTTCCTTCTCACTCCATTTCAGCCGGCCTGGATTATCCCGGCGTCGGGCCGGAATTGAGCTTTCTCAAAGACAGCGGCCGGTTGAAAATCACTGCTGTGAGAGATGACGAGGTTTTACGGAGCTTTTTTGAGCTTTCCCGAAAGGAAGGAATCATTCCTGCGCTTGAGTCGGCCCATGCTCTTACCTATCTGCGGAACCCGGTCTTCGGGCTGCCGAAGGACGGCATTGTGGTCATCAATCTATCGGGTCGGGGAGATAAGGACCTGGATATCATCGCATGGGAGGAGGAAAAGCGTGGCCAGACCAAGTGAGTCTTTTCCTGTTTTGCTTGCATCCGGACGCAAGGCATTCATTCCCTTTTTTACCGGTCTTTTTCCTGATAGGGCCCTTTTCCGTGAGCTTCTCCTCAGAGCCGATGACGCGGGCGCCGATTGGATTGAGATCGGCGTGCCCTTTTCCGATCCTCTTGCAGATGGGGAAGTGATCCGGTCTGCCGACCGCTGCGTGCTGAATTCCGGATTTGCCTTCAAAAAGCTTTTGGAAGAGCTGAATTTTTTAAAAAAAAGATTGAGGGCCGGATTTATTCTTATGGCCTACTTCAACACGATACTCCAGGAAAGTCCTGCTGATATGGGCCGAATGTTGGCTGAAGCGGGTATTCAAGGACTTATTGTTCCCGACCTGCCCCTTGAAGAAAGCGCGCCCTGGGAAGAATGTTTCGACCGGGCCGGTGTGGACCTTATTCCCCTTGTCGCTCCGACAACATCGAAGCAAAGAATGCATGAAGCAGGAAGAAGAAAGGGGGGATTTATCTACCTTGTTTCATTAACGGGGGTGACGGGAATGAGGGAACATCTTCCCCGGGGATTGTCCGAATACGTCTTATCCGTAAGAAAACAAACGGACAAACCTCTTTGTATCGGTTTTGGCATTTCCACTCCCCTTCAGGCAAAAAAAGTCGGTCTTTTGTGCGACGGAGTTATTGTCGGAAGCGCCCTTATTCATTTTTTTCTGGGAAAAGAAAAGGATTTTTCGGCTTTGCGCCGGGCAAGCTCACTCATGAAAAATATAAGAAAGGCCCTTGACGGGCTGGGGAATGGAGTCTAAATGATGGTCATCATGAAACCGGAAGCAACTTTGGATCAGGTATCGAGGGTGCTTCAAGAGGCCGGAAACAATGGCCTTGAAGTACGTGTCTCCAGAAATGATACAAGGACGGTCATCGGATTGACGGGCTGTAAGCGGGAGGACCTTTTCAAGCGGTTGTCGGAGTTTCCCGGAGTTGAGGAAGTCGTTTTGATGTCCCATCCCTTCAAGTTGGCCAGCCGGGAATTCAGGCCGCAAAAGAGTGTTTTTTGCTTAGGAGGAGTGAACATCGGAGGAGAAAAGGTTGTCGTCATGGCCGGTCCCTGCGCTGTTGAGAATAGAACTATGCTCTTGGAGACGGCCTGTGCGGTTAAAGAGGCGGGAGCCAGTTTTTTAAGGGGAGGAGCTTTCAAACCGAGAACGTCTCCTTACAGTTTCCAGGGACTTGGAGAAAAAGGATTGGATTATTTGCAGGAGGCTAAGCAAAAAACCGGTTTGCCGGTCGTTACAGAAGTGATGTCTCCGGAAAAGATAATCCGTGTGGCGGAGGTAGCGGACATACTTCAGGTAGGAACCCGTAACATGCAGAACTATTCTCTTTTGGAGGCCGTGGGACGTGCAAACCGGCCGGTCTTATTGAAGCGGGGAATGATGGCTACGGTGGAGGAATTTTTAACAGCCGCCGAGTATATTCTTTCAAACGGGGGATCCCGGGTCATTCTCTGCGAAAGGGGAATCCGTACCTTTGAAAAGATGACAAGAAACACGTTGGATGTGGCTGCCGTACCCCTGCTTCAAAATCTGTCTCACCTGCCGGTCTGTGTCGATCCCAGTCACGCCGGGGGGATGGATTCTCTTGTTATTCCCCTTGCCAAGGCTGCCGTGGCCGCCGGAGCCGATGCCCTTATTGTTGAAGTCCATCCCCAACCGAAGAAGGCTTTGAGCGACGGGAAGCAAAGCCTGACGCCGGATAAATTCCGCAGGATGATGAAAGAGTTATCGGCCGTGGCTGGGGCGGTCGGACGGCACATATAGTTATTACCTAAAAGATAGCAACAGTCATCACCCGGTTCATCCGGGTGATCCAGGATTATAAGCAATACTTGTCATATCGATAACTGGGTATCCCGGACAAGCCGGCGTATGAATAATTCAGGCTAATTTATTGTGGATAAAAACTTCAGGTTGGAGTGAGTTTCCTTTATAATGAATCTTCTTGATACACGTTGTTTCATGTCTTTAACGGACGGAAATAGCGGACATGATTCCTATTCTGACTTTATGAGGAGGAAAGATGATTTTGTGTCAAAGGAAGGCTGCAGTCTTCACGGCTGTTTTTTTGTTTTTAAGCTGTGCTTTTTTCTTGACCTCTTTAAATGCGGAAAATACAAAGGATTCGGAAATTGAGCAGGCGTTTCGTTGGCGAAGTGTCGGACCGGCCAACATGTCCGGCCGCATCTCGGATATCGAAGCGCTGGACAGCGATTTCACCCACGTTATCATCGGGTCTGCTTCGGGAGGTGTCTGGAAGTCCACCAACGCCGGAATCACCTGGAAGCCCATTTTCGATGAATATGGAGCGGCTTCCATCGGGGATATCGTCCTGTGCCAGACAAATCCCGACATTATCTGGGTCGGGACCGGTGAAAAAAACACACGCAACAGCATCGCCTGGGGAGACGGTATTTATAAGTCGACCGATGGCGGAAGAACCTTCACCAACATGGGACTCAAGGAGACCCATTCCATCTCAAAAATTTTGATTCATCCCGGCAACCCGGACATCGTCTATGCGGCCGCCGGGGGACATATCTGGGGATATTCAGGAAGCCGCGGCCTTTTTAAGACTACAGACGGCGGAAAAACATGGGAAAAGCTGGCCAACGGCCTTCCCGATGACGGCAAGACGGGGGCCATTGACATGGTCATCGATCCATCAAATCCGGAAGTTCTTTATGTCGGTTTCTGGCAGAGGCTCCGCCGACCCTACCGTTTTGACAGCGGCGGGCCCAACGGAGGCATTTTTAAAAGCACGAACGGGGGCCAGAACTGGAAAAAACTGACCACCGGTCTTCCCGAGGGGGACACGGGGAAAATCGGCCTGGCCATTTGCCGCAGCAAGCCCAATGTGCTTATGGCTTTTTTCGAGCATGGTTTTCATCCCCGGGAAAAACTCCCGAATGGCAAGGATAATCCTGACTATAAAGATATGTCAAAGCTCGGTTCAGGCATCTACCGTTCGGAAGACGGCGGTGAAACTTGGCAGTATATGAACCGCTACAACAACCGTCCCTTCTACTACAGCCATATTTTCGTCAATCCCCTCGATGACCAGATCGTCTATGTTGTTACCGGAAGCTATCTCATCTCCAAAGACGGCGGTAAAACGCTGAAACGTCAGAATACTGCTATTCACGGTGATTATCACGCTTTTTGGTCCGATCCCCAAAACAAGGACCGCTACTACATTGGAAATGACGGGGGTGCCGCCCTGACCCACGATCACGGAAAAACCTACATCTTTTTCGACAATCTGCCTGTCAGCCAGTTTTACGCCGTCGGGGCCGACAACCGTGATCCCTATTGGGTCTACGGAGGGCTTCAGGACAATGGTTCCTGGGGCGGTCCCTCAAATAGCCGGGACAATGCGGGCATCTTAACCGATCACTGGTTCCGAATCGGAGGCGGCGACGGTTTTTACACGCCCGTTGATCCCCATGATTGGACGACCGTCTACTGCGAAAGCCAGCAGGGGAACATCCGGCGGATTGACGTCGAAACCCGTGAGGGAACATTCATCAAGCCAAGGAAAGAAAACATCATCAATTATGATGGATGGGTAACGCCGGAGATACTGAAGCTTCAGAAAGAAGCCGGATGGGGGGATGACGACCCCTTCCGTTTCAACTGGAGCAGCCCGATCGTCGTCTCATCCCATACGCCCGGGACCGTCTATTTCGGCGGGAATTTTTTGTTTAAAAGCCGGGACCGGGGAGAATCCTGGGAGATCATCAGTCCCGACCTGAGCACAGCGGATCCCGTAAAAATCGACCGTAAAACCGGGGGATTGACCGATGACGTGACCGGGGCCGAGAACCATTGCACGATCGTAACCATCTCTGAATCTCCTTTATCGCCCGATATCATCTGGGCCGGAACCGACGACGGGAATATTCAGGTGACAAACAATGGGGGAAAAACCTGGGGCAATGTCCGGGAGAATATTCCCAATGCTCCGGACGGGATCTGGGTAAGCCGCGTCGAAGCTTCCCATTTCGACAAGGCGGTATGCTATGTCACCCTCGACGGACACCGCAGCGATAACTTCAAACCTTGGGTCTTCAAAACCACGGACATGGGCCGGACATGGGCCGACTTGGGAGTTGGCCTGCCCGAAGGACAGGTTGCCTATGTTATCCGTGAAGACCCCGTCAATCCTGAGCTGCTTTTTCTCGGCACGGAATTCGGGCTGTTCGTATCGATCGACGGCGGCGTGAACTGGGAATCTTTTATGAAAAATCTTCCGACCGTGGCCGTACATGACATTTTGATTCATCCTCTCTATGGGGATATCATCATCGGGACGCACGGCCGGGGAATCTGGATTTGTGATGATATCACTCCCCTGCAGCAGATGAATACGGCTGTCGATTCAGAAAAGGCTTATCTTTTTGATGTCCGTATGGCCACCCTCTGGCAGTCCATAAGCCGGGGCGGTTCCAGGGGTCATTTTTTATTCAGAGGAGAAAACCCGCAGCAAGGGGCCTTTATTCATTATTACCTGGGAACGGATATAGAGGAAGCTTCGCTGGAGATTTCCACCTTAGACGGGAGTCTGACTGTATCGCCTAAGATAAGAACAAAACCCGGTTTCAACCGTTTTGTCTGGCGTTTTTGGTTTACTCCTCCGGAATTGAATGAAGCGGAGAAAAAACTTCTGGAAGAATATAAAGCTGCGGAATGGCAGGAAAGACGGGAGATAAGCGATAAACTCGAAAAATCCCTTATCGATCGCGGCCAAAAATATGCGGGAATCAACAGACGGACGAACAAGCTGAATCCTATTCCCGCTGAGGCCGGCATTTACCGGATAACCTTTAAAGCCGCCGGAAAGACAATCGTCAAGCCGCTGACCGTTCGCCGTGACCCCATTTTGGAATAACGTTACTCTTTTTTTTCTGTCTTTCCGAATTTATGGGGATTATTTTATTTGAAGCCCGCCGCCTTTATAAAAATATAATTGAATTCCGAAAGTCCCTGTGATAGATAAAGTCTAGGTAATCCGGTCTCTTTTGTTTGATAGTCAACAAATGCTCCGGATTAAACCTGTGTTATTCATAAATTTATATACAGGTTAATCAAGGTGGATAATCATGACAAAAAAAAATCTGAAAAAGGGTAAAGCTTGTTTTTTTATTGCCGTATTTTTTTTGATGGTCATCTGGACGGCGGGAGAGGCCGTCAAGGTTAAGGTTCGTGTCATTGTCAGCGAATCCCAGGTGAAATTAAAACCGGACGAATCGAGTCCTGTTTTGAAGATGGTCCCGGCGGGGGCTCTCCTTGAAGCTGACGGCAGGACGGCCGGTTGGTTCAGAGTATATCTTCCTCCGACGAAGGAGGGATATACCGTCATAGGCTACATCAAAGCGTCTGAGGTTGAAGCGCTGGGAGATGTGTCCAAATTGTTGGAGTTGATGGAACCGCAGAAAAAGGTGGAGAGCGAAAAACAGTCTGTTGAGGAAATTGCAGAGGAAACCGCCAAACCGGTCACTGAAAAAACCGTTGAGCAGGCAGGTGAACAGGCCGACGTCCGACCTGTGGAAAAGGCCGACGAGGAGTTCGAAAGAAGAGAGCCTGAGCCGCGGCTCCGGGATGTCCAGAGAATTCTTTTAGCAGAGTACAAGGATGGTATCAGCTCCGCGGCACTATTTTCCGACACTTTTGTTTTTGTAGCCCCCAAGGATCAAAGCACGATTGATGTCCTGAGAGTCAGCGACAGGAAACGTGTAGCCGTCTGGCCGGGTCACAGCGGTCCAATTCGGGAATTAAGCGTTTCCCCGAAGGGTGACAGGCTTATTTCTTCATCCGACGACAACTCTGTTTTTATCTGGGATATAAACGGCCGGGAAGATACGTTGATCCTGACAGGATCGGAGACCGGAGTAAAAGCTGCGGCCATGTCACATGACGGCCGCTGGCTGGCAGGGGGCTCTCCTGAGAAAGGCGGCGATGTCTGGCTCTGGGATCTTTTTTCGGCTGAGCAGCCGCGATTTTTTAAGGGGCCCGGGGATGCCAGCGGCATGCTTAAAGAACCGCCAGGTGCTGTTCAACAGCTGGATTTTTCTCCGGGCGGAGAATACCTGGCCGGCATCTCTTCGGATGGAATCGTCATTTTATGGTCGGTGACGGAAGGGACCGTCAAAAATCTTTTTCTTCATCCCCCGGACCGGCTTACGTTTTCCGTGTTTTCACCTTCCGGAGGTCTTCTGGCCGGCGGAGGAAACTGTGAAATTCAAATCACATTGGGCTCCGATAGTGCCGGAATAAAACTTTCCAATCTTCATGGCTGTCTGCTTTATGAGGTTCCCGGACAGGATGAATTATCCTTATCGTCTTCCGGAGACGGCATCATGATCGACCGGGCAGCCTGGCTGCCTGGAGGAAACCACATCCTGGCTGTTTTCCTTCCAGGAGGAAGCAGCAGCGGATCACCCGGCCGGATGCTGATGCTCCTGCCGCTCTCCGCTCTTTCCACGGGCGAGCTTCCTCGAAATTTTGCCACACACAGAATCTCATCGGCTCCACTATTTTCTGATGTTGTTTTTTCGCGCGACGGGGCGGCTATACTTCAGATTGTCCAGGGGCAGCTTGTTCTCTGGAGATTGAACTATGACTACCGCTGAATGAATGGCTTTAATCCGGTTCTTATGGAAATCCTCGGGAGCAAAAGCGGATGGGATTCAGCGGGGAATGACCATTTTGGCAATGGTCTGAAGCTGGATGTTTGACGTTCCCTCATAAATCTGCCCAATCTTCGCGTCACGATACTGCTTTTCAACAGGGTAATCTTTGGTGAAGCCGTATCCGCCAAAGAGGTCTACGGCTTGGGAAGAGACTCGTTCTGCCACCTCTCCTGCCACCAGTTTAGCCATAGCTCCTTCTTTGATAAAGATTTTCCCCGCATCCTTGAGACGCGCAGCATTATAAACTATCAAGCGGGCAATTTCCACATCAGTAGCCATTCTGGCCAGTTGGAATTGAACACCCTGGAATTCGTTAATCTGTTTGCCGAATTGTTGGCGCTCTCCGGTGTAGGAAAGGGCATTGGCTAAAGCGCCTTCAGCCAGTCCCAGCATCTGAGCGCCGATTCCGATCCGTCCCTCGTTGAGGGTTTCAATGGCCAGCTTATATCCTTTTCCCACTTCTCCCAGGACATTTTCTTTGGGGACGATACAGTTTTCTAAAACAAGTTCACAGGTAGAGGATGCTCGAATGCCGAGCTTCTCCTCTTTTTTTCCGACGGAAAAACCTTCAAAGTCCCGTTCGACCAAAAATGCCGTAATTCCCTTATATCCCAGGGAAAAATCAACATTAGCGAAGATGATAAAGAGACCTGCTTCATTGGCGTTGGTAATCCAGAGTTTTTGACCGTTAAGCAGGTAGTGGTCGGATTTTTCCTCGGCCTTGCAGCGAAGGGCAAAAGCATCCGAACCCGCTCCCGCCTCTGAAAGAGCGTAGGCGCCGAGGAGATCGACGGCAAGTTTTGGAAAATACTTTTTTTTCTGGTCTTCGTTTCCCCATCGTAAAAGGGCATTGTTGACCAGCGTGTTTTGAACATCCACAATGACGCCGACTCCGGCATCCACTTTGGAGACGGCTTCAATGGCTAAAATACTCATAAAAAAAGAGCCTTCGGCACCGCCATAAGCTTCCGGAATATCAAGTGCCATAAATCCGTTTTCAAAGAGTTTTTTCAAGAGAGCTTCATCGGTATGACTCGTCTTGTCCATCTCTTCAACGAGGGGCTTGATTTCTGTTTCGGCGAATTCATTGGCCATGCCGTAAAACATTTCCTCCTCTTCGGTCAAGACGGTAAGAGGAAGAGGCCCCGTGTTCTCATCACACATAGCAACCTCCATGAAGAATAGAAATTTGGTTTTTTAAGACCGGCGAGTAAATATTATTGCTGTGGCCGGTCCGTTCATCCATCACGGCAAAGCATAATGCAAAAAAACAAGCACTGTCAAGGATTCTGAATCAGCCAGGAAATCGAATTCTGGAAACACCATACCCGTTTACCTTTTTTCTCACTTTAAACTTACGACATTAAACCTGTAGCTTTTTTTAGTTTTGAGTTTTTAGTTTTGAGTTTTGCATTTTTAACTTGGGGCCTTGGGACGTATCGTTTACCGAGTAACCCAGCTTGAGGAGTTCATCCCTAATGGCGTCCGCCCGGGCAAAATTTTTATCTTTTCGTGCTTTCTCCCGTTCTTCAACCAGCTTAAGCACGTCTTCGGGCGCATCCTGTTTTTTTTCTTGGAGGTTTTCAAGGCCGAGTCCAAGGACTTGGTCGAATTTTAGGGCCAGGTTCCGTTTTGCCGGGCCGTCCAGGTCCTTGTCTCTCAAAACGGACCAGAGGACGGATAGGGCCCGGGGCATGTTGAGGTCATCGTTTATGGCATCCCGGAATTCATTGCTGTATTTTTTTTCACTCTTGGTTTTTTGATCTCCGGGATCGGCGCCATATTCAAGAATGAGATTATGCAGCCGATTCAGGGCATTGGCGGCGCCTTCAAGAACGTTAAGTGAGAAATGGAGCTGTTTTTTGTAATGCGTGTTGAGGCACAGATAGCGGAAAGCCAAGGGAGCGAATCCCATCTCCTCAAGTTCGGAGATGGTATAAAGACCGCCCTTGCTTTTGCTGACTTTTTCCCCCTTAAAAAGGAGGAAAGCGCCGTGAAGCCAGAAACGAACCCAGGGTTTGACGCCGAAAGCGGCTTCCGCCTGGGCGATTTCGTTGGGATGATGCACTGTGATATGGTCCTCACCTCCGGTGTGGATGTCGAATTGTTTGCCCAGGTGTTTGGAGGACATGACGCAGCATTCGGTATGCCAGCCGGGAAAACCGATGCCCCAGGGGCTGTTCCATTCCTGCTGGCGAAGGCCGGGTTTTTCGGATAATTTCCAGAGGGCGAAGTCGGTTTTACGTTTTTTTTCGCCGATATCGACACGCTTTCCCGCTTCCAGGCCTTCCTCATCGATTTGGCCCATCTGCCCGTAATCCTCGACTTTGGATGTGTCGAAGTAGATGCCGTCGCTTGTGCGGTAGGTGAATCCTTTTTCCTCGAGAACCTGCACCATCTCTATCTGTTCTTTGATGTACTGTGTGGCCCGGCAGATGATATCAGGAGGCATGATGTTAAGCTTGACGCAGTCTTTTTCAAATATTTCAGCGTAAAAGGCAGCAATATCCTGGGCGGATTTGTGCTCCTTTTGGGCCGCTTTTTCCATGCGGTCTTCACCCGTATCGGCGTCGGATGAAAGATGACCCACGTCGGTGTAATTCATCACATGTTTGACCTCGTATCCGTTGAAAAGGAGTGTTCGTTTGAGGATGTCATTAAAAACATACGTTCTGAGGTTGCCGATATGCTGGTAGGAATAGACCGTGGGGCCGCAGGAATAAAAACGAACGAGGTTGTTCTTCAAAGGTTCAAATGTTTCTTTCTTGCGCGTCAGAGAATTATAGAGGAAAACAGCCATTTTTCTGTCCCTTTTTCCGGTTCTAACTGAGAAATACTTTGTCTAAAAAGACTGCAATTTTTGAAAGTGTAAAATAACACAGCCCGTATAAAGCGTCAATCGATGGTATGAAGAATGACCTTTCTTATGGCTGCTTCGCAAATTTTACAGAAAGGTTTTTCTCCTTTGCTGAACATGATGCAGTTGAGCATCGGGCGATAGAGGCCTTTGGAGGAATATCCGGCTCCCTCGAAGGCTCCGACCTTGCCCCAATACCGGCTTTCCTTTAAAAAAACATCCACTTTCATGGAGTGTTCTCGGTCCAGTTTGTCATATTCCTGTTGGGCCCTCGCTATTTTTTCAGTGGGAGCGCCGGTCCTTTTCAATTCGGAGATATGTTCATTCATATTGCCCCGTTTTTTCTGCCAGGCCGCATCCATTTCGTCGAAAGCCTTCTTTTCCCAAGGAGTAGGAATGGAAATGTTTTCATCGATAAGGTTTTTCCACTTAGGGTTGGCCGGGTCTAAGAGGGCCGTGATATTGGGCTCGAGGGGTTCCATCCCGCGGGGGTAAAAATCGTTGTAGGAAACGGACGAGGTGTAATATTCATCAGCCAGGCCGGCAAAAGAGTGGCCGAACTCATGGATGAAAATATAACTGTGGAAGGGCGTATCGGCCGTGAAAGTGCAGTAAAAATTATAGATGCCGCCTCCTCCGTAGCGTGAATGGTTGACCAAAATCATAACCGCGTCATAGGGCGCAAAAGAAGCGATATCCCGAAGGCTTCGGTTGTCTTCGGTTAAAAGGTATCTTTCCGACCCGAAGGCGTTGAAGGACGAGTTGAGAGCGGTGTTCTTAAAGATGCCTGCCCGCGGTTCGTCCGTGCCGCTTTCTTCGGAAGGTTTCAATACGCCGGAAATGTTAAACTTGTTTTTATATGACCGGTAAGGCTCCCATTGGAAAAAAATATCAGCGTGGCGCTTTAAATCTTCTTTGAATTTGCCGGTTTCTTTCCTGGTATATCCCTCACCGAGGATAACGATATCCACACACTGGTGAGGAGGTCCGCTTTTATGGGCCGTAAAAACCTGAACGTTTTGGTCCAGAATTTTATCTCGAATGATGCCGACATCTCGAGGGTCGATGGTTAGACGGAAGATTTCTTCCAGCTCGTATTTCCGGTTTCTTTTTTCGATGGCATAATCGATCGTTTTTTTGGGGAAGGGGATGAGGGCCGTTTCATGATAGGTTTTTTTGATCCCCTCGGCGGCTTCTCCGGTTGTTGTGTATTCGCCGCAATAGGAATTGAAACCTTTGGAGTAAAGAAGGCTGCCTGATGTTTTGTCATAGACCTTGATGTAATAACGGCCGTTGTTGAAGGAGTCGATGAGATGTGTCCGGCTGCCGGCCCAAGTGCCGTATGCATAAAGCTTGTCGAGGGTGAAAAGCTCGAGGGCGGCGTCGGCGGTATGAAAGACATCCACCCGGAGTGTTTTATCCATAAAAAAACCGTCAAACTCCGGGCCGGGTCCCGCCGTAAGATAGGCCGCGGCCATGATGGTGGCCGTGAAAGCCCAAAGATATTTTTTCATGATAATCTCCCTTGAGAAATCGATCGAATCGGTCCTGGTAAAAGATTATTATATTTGATATGTAAATTCCAGACTTTTGTACAAGGAGGAAATCATGAAAAACGGAAAACCGTCATTTTATCTTATCTATGCTTTATTCCTGTGGCTCGTATTCACAATGCCAAGCTGCAACAAAAAGGAGGGTTCGTTCTCTATTGAGGACCTTAACGAGCAATCCCTGCTCAGCCTGGTCTGGTACCAGAATGCGGCCGAAGTCAGGGCCCTTTATCACCAGGCTTTTAACCTGGCCCGCCTCCGGTTGGATGAATATCTTTGGGAACGGGAGATCGAGGAAAAATATGCGGTTGTCATCGACATCGATGAGACGGTTCTCGATAATACGCCCGTCCATGCTTGGAGGTTTAAACAGGGCGTCACTCATCCCGACGGCTGGGATGAATGGTGCCGGGCCGCCGAGGCTGAAGCGCTTCCGGGAGTGCTCGATTTTTTAAAATATGCCGATTCCCGCGGGTGTGAAATCTTCTATGTTTCCAACAGGGACGTCACTCTCAAAGAGGCGACCTTGAAAAACCTCAAAGACCTCAATTTTCCCGACGCCGATGAGGCTCATGTCCTTCTCAGAAAAGAAACAGGGGACAAGGAGCCGCGTCGGCAGCTTGTTCGAAAGGACCACAACATCGTTCTTCTTATCGGTGATAACCTGGGGGATTTTGCAAGTCTTTTTATGGATAAAAAAACAGATGCCCGGAATGCCGCCGTGGAAGAACACCGGGAAAAATTCGGGAAACGGTTTATCATCCTGCCCAATCCCAAATACGGCGACTGGGAAGGGACTTTATATGGATTGCAACGGGAGCTCACACCAGCAGATAAGAACAAACTGCGCCGGGCTTCCCTCAAGCCGTGGGAAAACAGCCAAAAAAAATAGCTTGGCTGATTTGGATTTTTGATAATCCTATTTCTGGAAATAATAGGATTAAGCAAACGGACAGATTCCTTTCAAGGATAAGTTACTTTCGCATCCACTCACGCCCATTGCTGACAGTATTCGGCATGACAGGAAGAATAGAATCCTCGTGTTTTGCATGAAAAAAGCACGATAAAGAAAAGTAGACATCTTCTTGACTGTTGTCAACTATATTGCTATATTGTTGACATCAAATCGGGCCTTTAAGGGAAAATAAATGATACAGATAGGAAAATATGTCAAACAAAAGGGAAATTATTATGCCTTTGTACCCGAAACATTTCCTCCAAAAGGTATCGCTTATAATGAACCTAATGTTGTTAAACTTTTAGCCGATGCCAATCTTCTACTGGGCAAGCTTGATGGTCTAACAAAGCTTATTCCGGACATCGATTTTTTTATTTTTATGTACATGAATAAAGAAGCTGCTTTTTCCAGCCAAGTTGAGGGAACAAAAGCTAATCTTACCGATGCTCTTCAAGCCGAGGTGGAAAGAACTCCTGACCTGCCCAATGATGTGGACGATATCTTGCATTATATCAAGGCAATGAACATGGGATTAGAGAGACTAAACAGTTTGCCGTTATCCTTAAGGTTGATCAAAGAAGTCCATGCAACACTTTTAACGGGTAAGCGAAATTCAACTTCTTCTCAGCCTGGAGAATTTCGCAATAGCCAAAATTGGGTGATGGGAACAAATCTCAACGATGCGCGTTTTGTTCCACCCCCGCCACAATATGTGCTGTCATCGATGGGAGAACTGGAGAAATTTTTATATTCCCACAGCAATATTCCAGCATTGCTAAAGGCGGCTTTAATGCACAGTCAGTTCGAGACGATTCACCCATTTTTAGATGGGAATGGAAGAACCGGAAGATTGCTCATTACCTTATATCTTTGTCATCAAAATGTCTTGGAACGGCCGGTGCTTTATTTTTCAGAATATTTAAAAAAGCACAGGAATAAGTATTTTTTACTCCTGGACGATTATAGAAAAGGGAATGTATCTGCGTGGTTGGAATTTTTCTTAGAGGGTGTTATTCAAATCTGTTCAAAAGCGATTGAGACATCGAATAAAATCGTTGATCTTAGAGAAAAGAATATTCAAAAAATTTCAAGCCTGGGGAGAGCCGGTAAAAACGCTATGGTGTTATTGAAGCATCTTTATAAACTGCCGATCGTTAATGTAAAAAAGGTTGAAGAGGCAACAGGACTGTCACGGGAAGCTGCTAATCGATTGGTGAAACGATTTTGCAAAGAAGGTATTCTAATGCAGAAAGATCAAAATGTTACATACGGCCGACTGTTTGTTTACAGAGACTATTTATCTCTCTTTGAATAGAATCCCCAAAAATAGAAATCTGATTTTTGTTGATGGTGATATTGATTTGTTTTCTTGACAATTTTTGTTAACCAAATAGAATATCCAAGTTGGGAAATAGGTATTGTTATTCAAGTTTCATTAAAGTGGGGGAGAATGTTATTCCTTTCCAGAGAGAGTGATTGCGAAGTTCTTAATGGGGCTCTTATATTGAGAAAAAAAAGTAAATTATTGACCTTTAACATAATAAATATCATTATAATCCTTTCCATTAATTCCGGCCATTTATCTAAATTATGTGCTGATAATCACTCAGTTATTCATCTTTCCAGCATAACCCCAAAATCGGGGAAACAGTCGACAGAAATAAATGTCACGCTAAAAGGA
>JAFGMO010000036.1 GCA_016927475.1 Candidatus Aminicenantota bacterium | reverse complement strand
TGGTGGGCGATACAGGATTTGAACCTGTGACTTCTACCGTGTGAAGGTAGCACTCTTCCGCTGAGTTAATCGCCCAGCCTTTTCTATTTTTAGTCCATTTCCATGCCTATGTCAATAAACCCGGGCTGCGTCCTTCGATAACGCCCCTGAAAATATGCCCGACCCGGCCTCTCGACCTTGACAATTCCAAATGACCATGAAGAATGATAATCATTGAGTTTATTCCATATGATGATGAAATCAATGTTTTTTCAATATGTCCCAAACGATAAGGTTATTACGGACTTTATCATAGAGCTACGGATTTGAATTTTGAAACGAAGAGAGGAGGAAAAATGGAAACGTACGTTATTCTCATGGGAATGACAGAAAAAGGATTGGATGAGATCCATAAAATTCCCGGGTTTGTGGAGTCCTTGAGTGAAAAAATGAAGAAAAAAAACGTGGTATTAAAAGGATTCTACAAAGTCATGGGAGAAATTGATTATGTGGCGATTATTGAATCGAAGAATGACATTGACGCCCTCGGTGCGGTTATGGCTATGGGGAAGTCAGAATATTTTACGACGACAACCCTCAAGGCTTATTCTATGCCGCAGATGAAAGACTCAATCGATATATACCAGAATAATTTCAGTTAGAATAAGGGGTCGCACCGCAGTATCATATTGATATAATTATAGTTGCTATCATTCTCATGGTTGTTTCAAGCCTTAATTGTTCTTTTTCAGGGCCCTTTTTCGGAGTTTAAGAAAAACCACATTTCGTTTGATCCTCTGTGTTTCTTGGGATATACATTTTTCTTTAAACGGAGGAGTGAAAGATGAAAAAAAATACGGCATGGGGAATGTTCGCGGCTTTCTTTATTCTTGTGATCTTTGCTCCGGGCATCTTTAAAACGGAGGCCGGCGCAAACACTTCCGAAAGTACGATAAACGTTATGTCTTTCAACATCCGGTATGACAATCCGGGTGACAAAGATAACAGATGGCGAAACCGGAAAGATATGGTTGCCGGGACGATTCGTTTCCACAAGGCAGACATAGCCGGGCTGCAGGAAGCTCTTCATCACCAGGTGAAAGACCTGGAGGCGCTCCTTCCGGAATACGGCTGGTTCGGCGTGGGAAGGGAAGACGGCCGGGAAGCAGGAGAATATTCTCCCGTTTTTTATCTAAAAGACCGCTTCACCATCCTCCATCAATCCACGTTTTGGCTGTCCGATACTCCCGAAAAACCGGGAAAAGCATGGGATGCCGCCTGCCCGAGGATCGTTACCTGGGGAAAAATCGAAGACACTTGGACAAACAAAACTTTTTTCTTTTTCAACACCCATTTTGACCATATGGGTGAGATAGCCCGGGTCAAAAGCGCCGAGCTTTTACTCAAGAAGATCGACGAAACGGCCGGAGGTCAACCCATCTTCCTGACCGGAGATTTCAACTGCACCGAGAAGGATAAGCCCTATAAGATTTTGGCCTTGATCGATAACCGGGCCGATAACCGGACCTCCAACCTATCCGATGCTTATAACATCACCGCAATCAAGCCCTACGGCACAACTCAGACGTTCAATGGGTTTCAAGACACGGTCCTTCCGGCCCGCCGCATCGACTTCATATTTGTTAGGGGGGCTAATGGCGTCCTCCGCTACGGCACCATATCAGATAAATGGGACGGAAGGTTCGTCTCTGACCATAACGCGATCTTTGCGGAAATCTCCTTATAAAGAAAGCATTCAAAGATATCCATTACATACTCCTCCTGATTGAAAATACGAAAAATTTTATTAAAAACAAATCAAGGAAATATCACTTCCGCGGTGCTAAAGCGCCACCACATCCCCCGCCGTAATAAGCATCACAAATTCAAATGTGTAATTTTAAATTGACAACATACACTTCCCGTTGTATGTATAAGTTAATGGCCATCAAAAGGTGTCCTTATTGCAAAGCCATCATTGATGAGGGCACGGAATACTGTTCAAACTGCGGGACACGCCTGCTTTTTCCCGAAGACGAAAAAATCGAAGAACCGATCCCCGGCGAAAAGCTGACGCATGAGGGCGAAGAAAAAAAAGACGAGAAAGAGCCGGCGGCCGCATCCTCTGAAAGCGAAGAAGAAAGCGAAGAAGAAGGGGGAGAAGAAGCCGAAGAAGAACCTCTTTCTCCTTCCGAAGAGATAAAAGAGGAATCTGAAGAGCTTCCCGAGAAGATCCCCGAAGTCGATACGGCTAAGGAGAAGCTCGTCGACAAAATGATGCGGGAAAGGATGAAAACGACACCTTCTCCCAAGGAAGGGCCCGCAAAATCCCCTCCTTCGGGAGGCCGTGAGGATTACGAAGAAAAGGAAAAAGAGGATATAGAACAATTTATCCGGTCGATCCGCAAAGACAGGGGGCTTAAAACCGGGGATACCAAGGACAAAGATGAGGATATGCCCGCGTGGGCAAAAATGATTGAGGAGGATTCCAGCCCAACCCCTCCGCCGGGTGAAATCCCTCCCCTCGATCTTGAAGAAGAAGAGGAAAAAGAACCGGAACCCGAGATGAGTGAAGAACAGGTTCCCAAGGATGAAATGCCGACTCCGATTCCCGCTCCTCCCTCAGATGTGGACTTCGGTGAGAGAGAAAAGGAAAAAACTTTAAAGGAAGAGGATTTTTCCGCACAAAAACCGGAAGAGAAGGAAATTCCGGAAAGGTACGAGGAAGAGGGAAAGGAGAAGTTCGAGATTCCCCTGGTTGAGGAAGAGGTGGTTGAAGACGAGGTTCCTTCGGATGAAGAGGAGATTTCCATTGAACCGGAAGAACCACCGCCGCCTCCTGATGAGCCATCTGAATCTATTCCTCCGGCTGAGGAAGAAGCTCCCGAAGAGGCTCCATCCTCTTCCAGATCATGGGACAAAAAATATTTCGAGGAAGAAAAGCCTTCAACCCATGAAGATTCTGGAATAAAAGATGTTCCCGAAGAGCCGACAAAAAGCCCAATCGACCTCAAAAAGGCTTTCCGGCAGGAGGTGGAAAGCATTCTTTCACAGAGAAAGAAACCCGAGGAACCCAGCCTTTTTGAGAGGGAAGAAGAAAAGCCGCCGGCCGTAGAAGCCCCTCTTTTCTTTCCCGAGAGACGGCCGGAGCCTGAGCCTCCGAAAATAGAAGAAAAGGAGATACGCGCCCATCCCTCATTTTTCGCTGCTTTGGGGGCCCGATTTTTTGACTTGCTTTTTGTCGCTTTATTTTCCTTTTTATGTTTTTTGGTGGCGTCTCAGATCCTGGACGTCTCCATAATACACTTCATTTCCACAAACGCCCTCTTTATAGGCCTGGTGTTCCTGCTCTTTTTGGGATCTTACTTTTTCCTGTTCTTTTTCTTTCTTGGCGAGACCTTGGGCGACCATGTTTTCCGCCGGCCGGCGGAAGAAGAATAGATACATAGCAGTCATGATAAAATCAGAGGCAATTTCGGATCGCATCACCCATTTCCCGGGTGGAAACCGTATCGCTTCCGGGCGTGGCGATATCCCGGGTCCGGTGGCCATCTTTTAGGGCCCGGCGCACTGCGGACGAGATGTCCCGTGCGGCATGCTGCAGGTTCAGCGAATAATCCAGCATCATGGCGACCGAGAGAATCTGTGCAATGGGATTGGCGATTCCTTTGCCGGCAATATCCGGGGCCGATCCCCCGGCCGGTTCGTAAAGGTGAGTGGAATCACCCAGCGAGGCGGAAGGGAGCATGCCTAAGGATCCGCTAAGCGCGGCGGATTCATCCGAAAGGATATCCCCGAACAGGTTGGTGGTAAGGATAACATCAAATTGCTGTGGATTCAGTATCAATTGCATGGCCGCATTATCTACATATAGGTGGTTGAGTTCGATGTCCGGGAACCCGGTCGCAACGCGGGTGACCGTTTTTCGCCACAGCATGGAGCTGTGGAGCACATTGGCTTTGTCTATGGAGGTCACCTTTTTACGGCGTTTTTCAGCCATTGAAAATGCCAGGCGGGCGATCTTTTCTACTTCCTCCTTTCTATAGCGCATGGTGTCTATACCTTCGGTTTCCGTGCTTCCCCTGGGCTGCCCGAAATAAATTCCATGGGTCAGTTCCCGCACGGTAACAAGATCGATTTTTCCGGTGAGGATGCGGGGGGAAAGGGGACAGATATCTTTCAACTCTTCGTAGACGGTTATGGGCCGGAGGTTGGCGTAAAGGTTCAACATCCGGCGCATGGCCAGCAGGCCCCCGAGTTCGGGTTTGAGATCCGGCGGCAGGTGATCCCATTTGGGCCCCCCGATAGATCCCAGAAGGATGGCGTCAGCCTGCTGACAGACCTCTAGGGTTTCTTCGGGCAATGGAACCCGGTACCTGTCGTAGGCGGCACCGCCGATGAGCGCCTGCTTCATTTCCAGGTCCAGGGAATATTTTTGCTTAACGGCTTCCAGGATTTTAAGCGCTTCCCGCATGATCTCAGGACCGATGCCGTCGCCGGGAAGAACAGCGATGGTATGTTTTTTCTTTTCCGGCATTCTATTTGCCCTTTTGAGCGTATTTTAGCCAGCCGCCGGCGTCGATGATTTCCTGTAAAAATTCAGGGTAGGGAGGGAAACGGAGTCCCCTGTTTTTGGTGTGGTTGAATACCGTTCCGGCTTCAAGGCATATCTCCACCCGGTCTTTCTCATCAAAACCGGAGGTGTCCTTTAGTTCCACGATGGGCAGGCCGATATTGATGGCGTTTCTCAGAAATATGCGGGCAAAAGACCGGGCAATGATACAGGAAATGCCTGCTGTTTTGATGGCCAGAGGCGCGTGCTCCCTGGAGGAACCGCAGCCGAAATTCTCTCCCGCCACGAAAATACCGTCCTTGATATCTTCTCTTTTGCCGAATCCGGGCCTGATGTCTTCCATAACGAACGCGGCCAGCTCCGAGGCTTCCGATGTGTTGAGGTAGCGGGCCGGGATGATTTCATCGGTGTTGACGTTATCTTGAAAACGGAAAACTTTGCCCCTAATGCTCATTATTTTTCTCCTTGTGTCCTTATGCTGTCGGGGTGACAGATGGTTCCGCATATAGCGGAGGCCGCGGCAATCGCGGGTGAGGACAGATATACCTCACTTTCCATATGTCCCATGCGTCCGACGAAGTTGCGATTGGTGGTGGAAACCGCGCGTTCTCCCCGGGCAAGGACTCCCATATGCCCGCCCAGGCAAGGTCCGCAGGTGGGAGTGGAGACCGCGCATTCCGCGTCGATAAAGGTCTCGATCAAACCTTCTTTCAGTGCCTGCCTGAAGATATGCTGCGATCCGGGGATGACGATGCACCTGACACGGGGATGAACCTTGTTTCCTTTCAGGATGCATGCGGCTTCCCTTAAGTCCTCCATACGCCCATTGGTACAGCTGCCGATGACCGCCTGGCGGATGCGTATGTTATCCTTTTCCGCTTCCTGAATATCCCTGCCGTTGGAGGGCAGAAAGGGATAGGCCACCTGTGGATTTAGTTCATCAAGATCGATGGAAAGCGTTTTGCAATATGTTGCGTTTGGATCCGGGCCGGTTTTTTCCACCCTGATATGTCGTTCGGCCTCATAGGCTGCGGTTTGCTCGTCTACCGGGAAGATGCCCGCTTTGGCCCCGGCTTCCACGGCCATGTTGGCCATGGTCAAGCGTCCGTCCATGGAGATGCCGGCAATACCGGGGCCCGAAAATTCCAGGGCCATGTAATTAGCGCCGTTAACGCCCAGGAGGGAAATCAATTTGAGGATCAGGTCTTTGCCCGACACATAAGGTTTGAATTTTCCGAGAATGTCAATTTTTATGCTTTCGGGTACCCGGAACCAGGCCTTTCCGGTCAAGTATACCCCTGCCAGATCGGAAGAGCCCATGCCGGCGGCAAAAGCTCCGAGCGCGCCGTAGGTGCATGTATGGGAATCGGCTCCCACCACGAGGTCCCCGGATTTGACCAGTCCTTTTTCCGGAAGGATAACGTGTTCAATGCCCATGCGGCCCACCTCGAAATACTTCGTAATTCCCTGTTCTTCGGCAAATTCTCTCATCATTTTAGCTTGTTCCGCGGATTTTATGTCCTTGTTGGGAACGAAGTGATCGGGAACCAGCACGATCTGCTGCGGATCAAATACCCGAGTTCCGCCGGCTTTTTTAAATTCTTTTATGGCCATGGGCGCGGTGATGTCGTTGGCCAACGCCACATCGACCTTTAATAAGAGATAATCACCGGGCATTACCCGGTCCCGGCCGGCCTTTGCCGCCAGGATCTTTTCACTGAGTGTTGCGTCATTGCCCATGCTGAACCTCTTTGGTTTTTTTGTATGCTTCCGGCTGGATTTTTTTCCTGTTTGTGCGGAAGCAATGCCGGTTGATGGCATTCAGGTACGCATATGCGGAGGCTTCCAGGATATCCGTGGATGTGCCCTTGCCCACGTAATTTTTGCCGTCAATTTCCACCATTATATTAACCTGCCCCTGTGCGTCTTTTCCCCACCCGATGGCGTTGATCATAAAATCCTTTAACCGAAGCTCCAAATTCAAGGCGGTTTCTATGGCCCGGAACAGGGCATCCACGGGTCCGTCGCCGGTTTCCGCAGCTACGTATTCGCGGTCTTCCTTTTTAATTTTAACGGTGGCGGAGGGATACAGGGTGTTACCGGTATACACATGAAAATATTTCAATTTATATCCTTCTGAAACCCTGCCCAATTCCGAGGCTACGATGTTGAAAATATCTTCATCGTAAACTTCCTTTTTAAAGTCCGCAATCTGGGTGAATTTTGCGAAAACCTTATTAAACTGTTGGTCGTTTAAGCAGATACCGTATTCTTGAAGCTTTTCCTGAAGGGAATGTTTTCCGGAGTGCCTTCCCATAACCAGGGTTTCGGGGGAACGGCCGATCTTTTTCGGGTTCATGATTTCGTACGTTTCCCTGTACTTCAGTACGCCATCCTGGTGAATACCGGATTCGTGGGCAAAGGCGTTGTCTCCGAAAATCGGTTTATTGCGTGCTATCATCAGTCCGGTGATATGTTGCAGCAGTTTTGAGGTGGGATAGAGCAGTTCGGTTTTGATACGGGTTTGGAAATCCAGCAGGTCCTTGCGCACGATCAGCGCCATGACCAGCTCCTCCAGCGAGCAGTTGCCGGCCCGTTCCCCGATGCCGTTGAGGGTGGCTTCTACCTGGGTGGCACCCTGTTGAACCGCAGTGATGGAATTGGCCACCGCCAGTCCCAGGTCGTTGTGGCAGTGCACCGACAGGTCCAGATCTTCCTTGGTGAACTCCGGCACCTGGTCCCGCAAAAATGCGATGAGCCGGCCGAATTCTTCGGGGATGGCATATCCCACAGTATCCGGAATGTTGATGCAGGTGGCTCCGTTGCGGATAGCTGTTTTGCAGACTTCGACCAGGAATTCAGGCTCGGTTCGGGAAGCATCTTCGGGAGAGAACTCAATCTTGTCTGCAAATCTTTTGGCGTAGGCAACGTTTTTTGCAATACGGTCCAGGATTTCCTGTTTGTTCATTTTGAGCTTGTATTCCCGGTGAAGGTGCGAAGTGGCTAAAAAAACATGGATCATCCTGTTTTTGCTGTTCTTCAAAGCTTTTGCCGCGGCATCGATGTCTCCTTTTACACACCTGGCAAGGGCGACCACCGTCGAATTTTTTACAACTTCGCCGATACGCTTGACTCCATCGAACTGGATGGGAGAAGAAACCGGGAAGCCGGCTTCGATGCGGTCGACTCCCAGGTTTTCAAAGGCTGCGGCCATCTCCACTTTTTGGTCGACCGACATGGAGGCTCCGGGAGATTGTTCTCCGTCCCGGAGCGTTGTGTCAAAAATTTTAATTTTGTTTCCCATTAAAATCCTCCTTTTCTTCATCATCTTTCATTAGTTTATAGATAAGCGAATCAACCAATGCCTGCCAGGAGGCATCGATGATGTTATCCGATACTCCCACCGTCCCCCATTTTTTTTTACCGTCGGTGGATTCTATTAACACGCGGGTGACCGCGCTGGTTCCCGCCTCTTCATTGAGAATTCTGACCTTGTAGTCGGTGAGCTTGACTTGCCTGAGGGTGGGGTAAAATTTTTCCAGCACCTTCCTGAGGGCCTTGTCCAGGGCCTCTACGGGCCCGCTTCCGTCGGTGGACGTGTGCTCCACGCAGTCCCCATATCCCAGTTTTCTGGAAATCTCATCAGGCACCTCAGCTTTTATGGTCGCTTCTGCATAGGTCCTCTCACTGGCGTTTTTCCAAATGATGATGCGGTAACCGTGCAGGCTGAAATAGGATTTTTCCCGTCCCAGCAGTTTTTTCCACAACAGCTCGAAAGAGGCCTCTGCGCCCTCGAAATAATAACCCCGCGCTTCCAGGTCTTTGACTTTTTGGAGTATTTTCCGCACCGTTGGAGAATTCTCGTCCACCTCGATATTCAGTTCCCGGGCTTTTTCCAGCATGTTGCTTTTACCGGAGAGTTCCGATACAGAAATGATACGGGAGTTCCCAACTATGTCCGGATCGATGTGCTCGTAGGTCCGGGTGTCCTTGCGCACTGCGGACACGTGGATGCCTCCCTTATGAGCAAAGGCATTCTTGCCCACAAAGGGCATATAAGGGGGATGTTTCTGGTTGGACAGTTCAGATACCAGCCTGGAAATAGAGGGCAGTTTTTTCAATTTTTCCTGTAAAATTGTCTGAAAATTTGTTTTGAGAGAGAGATTGGGAATGATGCTGCACAGGTTCGCATTTCCGCATCGTTCACCTAAACCGTTAATGGTTCCCTGTACCATTTGAACTCCCCCGTTAACCGCGATCAGGGAGTTGGCCACGGCCAACTCCGAATCGTTGTGGGTATGGATACCAAGGGGGATATCGATCCGGGAGTTGACGGAGTTCACGATTTTTTCGCATTCGCCGGGCAAGGTGCCGCCGTTGGTGTCGCATAAAACGATCCAGTGACACCCGGCTTCCCGGGCGGCGAAGATGACTTTTTCCGCATACTCCCGGTTGTTTTTATAGCCGTCGAAAAAATGCTCGGCATCGAAGATCACCTCATCGAAATATCTTCTTAAATATTCGATGGTCACGCGGATCATTTCCAGGTTTTCATCCAGGGAAATATTCAGGGCGGTTGTTACATGCAGGTCCCAGGATTTGCCGAATATGGTAACAACCGGGGTTTCGGCCGCGATCAATTTCTGGATATTGGGTTCTTTTTCGATTTCCGAATGGGCCTGCTTGGTGGAGCTGAATACCGAGAGGCGGGCATTTTTGAACCGGAGCTTGCGGGCTTCCTTAAAGAAGGCCATGTCCTTCGGATTGGAGCCGGGCCATCCCCCCTCGATATAATGAACGCCGAAATCGTCAAGCACGGCGGCGATACGCAGCTTGTCCTCCAGCGAGAAAGTCACCCCCACACTCTGGGCGCCGTCACGCAGGGTGGTGTCATAGATCTTCACTTGCTTTGTCATTCCAGGTCCTTATAGGTGGCGCCTGTGTCCGCGGATTGAACAAAGTGAGAGTACCTTTTCAAAACACCTTCTGATACTTTCGGTCTATGAGGTTTTATGAGGAGCAATCGTTGTTCTATCTCCTCAGGAGAGAGCAAAAGATTTATTTGCCGGTTGGGGACGTCGATTTCGATTAGGTCCCCGTCCCTGACGGCGGCAATGGCTCCCTTTTCCGCCGCTTCGGGGGATACATGGCCGATCACGCTGCCGATGGAGCCCCCTGAAAAACGGCCGTCCGTAATGAGCGCCACGTCCTCTACCAGGCCCATGCCCACGATCGCTGAGGTCGGCGAGAGCATCTCCCGCATGCCGGGGCCTCCCTTGGGGCCCTCGTACCTTATGACCACGATGTCGCCCTTTTTGGCCTTGCCCGCCAGTATATCCCGTGCCGCTGTTTCTCCGTCTTCGAAGACAAGGGCCGGTCCTTTGTGGTATTTCATTTTTTCCGGTATGCCCGCGGTTTTGGTTACCGAGCCGCGGGGCGCCAGATTGCCGTACAGGATGGCCAATCCTCCTTCCAAGTGATAGGGATTGTCCAATGGCCGGATGACTTCGTCTCTGGTTACCCGTGTCCGTTCGATAAGTTCACCGATGGGTTTTTGGTAGACCGTGTTTGCGGTTTCTCTAACCAGGCCTTTTTCTCTTAGCCTGTTCATTACGGCGTAAATGCCCCCGGCCTCGTGTAAATCTTCTATGTGGTGGCTGCCCACGGGAGAGAGATCGCAAAGGTGGGGCACCTTGCGGCTCAGCCGGTCGAAGATATTGATATCGAATTCGATGTCGAAGCAGCCGGCAATTGCGGGCAGGTGAAGGGTGGTGTTCGTGGAACCTCCCAGGGCCAGGTCCACCGCCACCGCATTGTAAAAAGAATCCCCGGTAACGATATCCCGGGGTTTCCGGTTTTCCAACACCAGGCTCACCGCTTTCATGCCGGAGTATTTTGACAGTTTGATGCGCTCGGAAAAGACCGCCGGAATGGTGCCGTTTCCCTGAAGGGCCACACCCAGCGCTTCGCTCAAAGCATTCATGGAATTGGCGGTGAACAACCCGGAGCAGGACCCGGCGCCGGGGCAGGCCAGGATTTCCATCTGTTTCAATTCGTCGCCGTCTATTCTGCCGCTTTGGTAGCGGCCCACCGCTTCGAATACCGAAACCAGGTCAACGGCCTTTCCCTTGTGGATGCCGGCCAGCATCGGGCCGCCGCTCACCAGAATCGACGGGATGTTCAGCCTGCCCATGGCCATGAGCATCCCGGGTGTAATTTTGTCGCAATTGGTAAGAAAAACCAGGCCGTCGAAGGGTGTGGCTCCGGCAACCAGCTCGATCGAATCCGCGATCAATTCCCGTGAAGGCAGGGAGAATTTCATACCCTTGTGATCCATGGCAATGCCGTCGCAGATGCCGATGGTGGAGAATTCCATGGGTGTTCCCCCCTGGATGCGGATACCCGCTTTAACCGCAGCCGCCAGTTGCTGAAGGTGCATGTGCCCGGGTATGATCTCGTTGGCGGAATTGGCAATGCCGATGATGGGCCGCTGCAATTCTTCTTCCGTTATTCCCAATGCGTGGAACAGGGACCGGTGGGGTGCCCGTTTTATTCCTTTTTTCATTTGATCGCTTCGCATGTGAAAACTCCTTACGGTAAAAACCGGCGGCCTTTACCTATTTTTATTTTTGTTTTTCAGCCAGGGCATCATCCGGCGCAGTTTTTCCCCGATTTTTTCCAGTTGATGCCCGTTTTCCCTCCTTTTCATGGCCCCGTAGGAAGGACGGCCCGCCTGGTTTTCTAAAATCCATTCCCGGGCAAAACGGCCGCTTTGGATATCTACCAGCATTTTTCTCATGGTCTTTTTGGTTTCTTCGGTCACCAGTTTTCCCTGGGTGATATAATCGCCGTACTCCGCGGTGTTGCTGACCGAATACCGCATGAAGGAAAATCCCCCTTCATATATCAGGTCGACGATCAGTTTCATCTCGTTGATACATTCGAAATAGGCCATTTCCGGTTGATAACCCGCTTCTACCAGGGTCTCGAAGCCGGCTTTCATCAAGGAGGTGATACCGCCGCAGAGGACGGCCTGTTCACCGAAGAGATCGGTCTCGCATTCCTCCTGGAAGCTGGTTTCGAATACACCGGCCCGGGTACATCCGATGCCCTTGGCGTAGGCCAGGGCCAGCTGCTTGGCATGACCGGAATAATCCCGGTAAACTGCGATCAGGGCGGGGACACCCCGCTGACCGACAAATTCCCGCCTGACCATGTGCCCGGGGCACTTGGGAGCGATCATGGTGACGTCGACATCATCCGGGGGTACGACCTGGGAAAAATGGATGGAAAAACCATGGGCGAACATCAACATCTTTCCGGCAGCCAGGTTATCCCGGATATCCCGGTTGAAAATGTCAGCCTGATTCTCATCCGGTGCCAGGATCATGAGAATGTCGGCTTCTGATACTCCTTTGCGGATTTCGACCACCTCGATCCCGAAGTCCCGTGCCTGTTGTTGTTTCCGCATGTCCTTCTCAATCACCATCACCCGGCAGCCGCTTTCTTTCAAATTCATGGCATGCGCGTGACCCTGGCTGCCAAAACCCAGTACCGCTATTTTTTTCTCTTTGAGCAGGTCAAGATCTGCATCCTGTTCGGTGTAAATTTTTGCCATTATCGGCCTCCTTATATCGTTTATATTCGCTTGAAGCTGTTTTCGCCCAGCGATTCATGGCCACGATCCCGCTGCGGGAGATCATGAGAAGGGAGTTGTTGGGGATCAAATCGATAAAAGCATCGATCTTCTCCGTTGTTCCGGTGATCTCCGCCACTATTCCTGCTGGATGCGTGTCCACGATTTTTCCCTTGAAAATTTCGACCAACTGAAAGATATCGTTCCTGGAACCGTCGGATAATTTTATTTTTACCAGGGCCATCTCCCGTTCGACCTTGTATTTTTGATCAATGGGAGTGACTTTCACGGTTTCCAGGACCTTGTTCAACTGCTTCTGGATCTGTTCGATGCTGCGGTCGTCTCCCTTAACGACGATGACGATGCGGAACATGTCTTTATCCTTTTCTTTGCCGCCGTTGAAGCTTTCGATATTAAAGCCCCTCCTGGTAATCAAGCCACAGATCTTGGCGGCTACACCCGGCTTGTTGTAAACCAGGATGGATATGATGTGGTCCTTGAATTTTTCTTCGGCTTTCATCAGCCCCTCCATTCATATTTGCGTCAGCGCGCTGTCAAGGGATTTTCCGGCCGGAACCATGGGCAGAACATTCTCTTCCCGCTCCACTTTTGCGTGGATCAGCATGGCTTCGCTTGATTCGGCCAATTCGCTCATGGCGGTTTCCGCCTCATCCGGCCGGGAAATCGACCTGGATTTGATCCCGAAGACACGCGCAATCTCTGCAAAATCCGGGTTTCCCATCATCTCGGTTTCCATGTAGCGCTTTTTGCAGAGAAGCTGTTGCCACTGCCTCACCATTCCCAGGTACGCGTTATCCAAAACCAGCATTTTGATGTTTAATCCGTATTTCCTAATGGTTGCTAATTCCTGGATATTCATTTGGAATCCCCCGTCACCCGCTACCATCAAAACCTCCCGATGGGGGTTGCCTATTTTTGCCCCGATGGAAGCCGGAAGGGCAAAACCCATGGTGCCCAGTCCCCCTGAACTGAGATAACACCTCGGGTGTTTGAACTGGTAATACTGGGATACCCACATCTGGTTTTGTCCCACATCGGAAACCACGATGGCATCCTCCGGGAACATATTATTGGCCAGTTGGATGAGATATTGGGGTTTCAGACCATCTGACGGAGTGTAGGTCATGGGATGATTGTTCCTGAAGTTTGTTAGTTCAAGGATCCAATCCCCGTATCGGTGTTCGACTTCAACCATCTCCAGCAGTTTCGAAACCACGGACCTTATGTTGCCCACGATGGGCACATGAACGTTCTTATTCTTGCCTATCTCAGCCGGATCGATGTCCACATGGATGATTTTGGCTTTGGGGGCAAAGGAGACAACATCGCCCAAAATACGATCACTGAACCTGGATCCCAGGGCGATCAGCAAGTCGGTTTTCTGAATGGCGTAGTTGCCGTACTGTGAACCGTGCATGCCGATTCCTCCCAGGTATAATTCTTCTTTTCTTGGATTTATGCCCCGTCCCATCAACGTGGCGACCGCAGGTATGCCGAATCGATCGATAAATTGATTGACGATGTCCGTGGATCCGGAAGAGATGACTCCCCCTCCCACAAGAATCAATGGGCGTTTCGCTTTTTGGATCAATCCCATTGCTGCCTTGATTTGCCCTGGGTGGCCGTTTTCCTTTGGTTTATAACTGGATAAAGCGAATTTTTCCGGGTAGTCGAACCGGGTTTTTTCTTTTTGGATATCGCTGGGAATATCCACCACCACAGGTCCCGGTCTTCCGGTGCGGGCGATATGGAAAGCCTGTTTCATGATGGGAGCCAGGTCTTCTATGTTCTTGACCAGGAAATTGGCCTTGGTGATGGGGATGGTTATTCCGGTTATGTCGGCTTCCTGAAAAGCGTCCGTTCCCAGGTTCCCGGTGGGAACTTGACCGGTGATGACGACCATGGGAATGGAGTCCATGTAGGCGGTGGTGATACCGGTAATGGTATTGGTGGCACCGGGACCGGAGGTTACGATCACCACTCCGGTTTTGCCGGTTGACCGGGCATATCCGTCTGCCGCGTGTGTGCCCCCCTGTTCATGCCGGGGCTGGATCAATCTCAGGTTGCGGCCGTGTTTGTGCAATGCGTCGAAAATGGGAATCACCGCACCGCCGATATAACAAAAAACGGTATCGACCTTTTCTTTGAATAAACTTTCAACCACGATCCGTGCGCCATTTATATACATGCGACCTCCTTGTTTGTATGGCATGAAGATACACGGATATATTCGACAGATTTCGTGCGGAATATATGTGTGTATAGTATAGGGGTCCCCATCGCCACGCCTTCCTTGAGAGATAATTAAACGGTTTGTGTCTTAACGACTACTGAACCCTGTCGGGAAGGGGGCGGCGGAGGTGTTGGTAAGGGATAACAAAAAATTCAGGTGCGGTATGCTCCGCAAGTTCCTGAGGTTAAGTGAAATAAGGACAATAATGTTTATAATAAGAGAAATAATAACCATGATTCCGTTCATGATTTTGACAACGACTTCATTCATAAACATATTGTCCTCCCTTTGACAAAAAATGATAAGAGCTTGCTATTATACCCAAACGGATTTGAAATGCAATAAAAAATTTTATTGCATGCTTGCTTAACCTGTATTATTCACGAGCCAAGCTTGCCGCAGTTGTGAGGCGACAGTCTGTGAAGCTGTGCTTGGAAAGGTTGGCTGGATCCATCGTGTTTGATTCGCTTTATAGGTTTATTGAATCAGTATCCGGTTGCAATTTTATTCAAAGATGCGATAAAGCTCAAACCAAGGCAAAGCAGTAATCCTATCTGTTATTTTCCTGGGTTTGTCACCTAAAAAAATAAGATAGCCTTTGGACGTTTTTTCTTGATTTTCATTAATAAAAAGCTCAAGATGATTTATGTGTTTCAACTGAGGATTCTCTATGAATTTCACTTCAACAGGAATCCACTGATTTTTTTGCTCTACTATCCAATCTATTTCTGGCCCGTTGTGGTCACGCCAGTAATAGATGTTTCCGGGGAGATTCCGGCTTCTCAAGTATCTGATCAATGAAAGCCCGATCCATTCTTCAAATCTATGGCCCCATTCTTCACGCGTGATTCCCTCACGTGTTAAAAGTTGGGCGGCAGCATTTCTAATCCCCAGATCAAAAAAAAGATATTTACATGCTTTTGACAGTCTTCTTCTGCTCCCGGAGGGAATAAGTGGATGGATTCTTTCAACGATCATACAGTCATATAATATTTCATAAAATGTTGATATGGTATGGTGAGTTACACCAACATCCAGGGATAATGCCCGGAAACTGAGAATCCTGCCTGAATTCTCTGCAGCTAATCTTAGAAAATTTCCAAAGATTCCGATGTTTCTAACGAGTGTCTCCATCCTTATTTCTTCTTCCAGGAATGTTTCTGAGTAAGAGCGCAATAAATTCTCTACCAGTTGAAAATTTCGATCCTCTGCAAGAAGGGCTATCTCCGGCATATCTCCATATATGAGAATGTTCTTTAGTGAATTTACCAATCTAAAATCTTTAGAAAAAGATTTTCTCTCCTCAATATCAAAAGGATCAAGTCTATATGTGATGGCTCGTCCTGCTAATAAATTAACATTTTTCCTTCGCAATTTTCTTGCAGATGATCCTGTGATCAAAAAAACCAGCTCGTATCTATCGATCATATACTGAACTTCATCGAGAATTTCTGGAACCTTTTGGACTTCGTCTATAATCACAATCTCAGGGGAAGACGCTTCAACTTCCTGTCGGATGATTTCTGGTTTTTGTTCTGCCCTCTGTCTGAGTCGTATATTTAGAAATGAATAATTTATGACTTTTTTATACTGTTTAGCTAGGTGATTGAGCAGTGTTGTTTTTCCTGTCTGTCTGGGGCCGAATAAAAAAAATGATTTTCTCTGATTTATGGTTTTATTAAGCTCATTTTCAAGATTTCTTGGTATCATAATTCCCAATTTAGCCGAAAATGGGTAGTTTTGTCAACCAATTTAATGGATAAATCAGTTTTCGTTTACATTATGTTCTATCTAATCTGGATTATTCATGAGCTGAGGTCAAGGCTGGGAAAGATAAGAAATTCCTTTAATAAAATCTGAATTATATTTTTTGTATTTTTCCCTTGTAATATTGACACTTGTCATTATTTTTTGTATTTTGCAAGAAATAAAAGGGGGATAGGATTTATGAGAAAAAAGAACGATGTCATTTTCTTAGCTATTTTTTTTATATGCATATTTTATGGGATAGTTTCACCTACACAACTAACTTTCTCTCAACAGTACAAAAATGGAAGATTAGAACTTAGACCAATATTGTCTATAGATGACACGATTCTTCCAGAAAGAATTGTTTTCGAAAATCCCACACATATTGCCTTTGATGATGCAAACAATGTTTATGTTTCTGATTATAGAGCTTGCCATATTTTAAAATTCGATCAATCTGGTCGATTTATCAAGTTGATTGGACAGAGAGGGGAAGGCCCCGGAGATCTTATGGCTCCCGCCTTTATTGCTATTACAAAAGAAACAGTTGTTGTATATGATATTAGATCTAAAAAGTTTTCTACATTTACAAGAGATGGAGAATTCATTCAGCAATTTTCATACTTAAATGAAGCAGGCTGTTCAGTGAAAAAAATTCGTAGTTTATCTAATGGATGCATCGCTATTGAAATAGAAAAGAAAGATATTATGGCACTGAATAAACCCTGCGAGTGTTATATTGATATTGTTTATCCCAATTTCAAAGTAAAAAAGAGCATTAATCTTGGAAATACATTAGATGCGAAATGCGTAAGAAATAATACTGGCACAATTTCTTTTTCTTTACCTTTTTCTCCAAGATTCTTTTGGGATGTGGAACCTAATGTTGGTTTAGTCATCGGCAATAGTAAAAATTATAAAATTAAGATATTTAATGAGGAGGGTGTTTTTAAGAAATCTTTTGATAGAGAATATGAGCAAATCAAAGTAAATCGTTATGACAAAATAAGTTACTTAGATAAGTACGTAGGTAGAATAGAAAAAAAGGCTCCAAACACAGCAAAAACAATAAGGGAAAATATTGAATTTCCCTCTGTAAAGCCAGCTTTTCATGGATTATTTTTAGATCCTAGCGGTCATATATTAACCTGTCTATATCAAGAAAAACGAGAAGATGACAATAGTTATTACGACTGCTTTGATTCGAATGGGAAATATATCAATATGATTAAAGCCATTGGAGCTGAGCTATCCATAGTTCATGTTAATTATAATGAGAAATCCTTATGGGGCATTGAGCTATCGGATGAAGGAATATATAAAATTGTAAAATATGGACTCACGTCAATAAAATAATTACATTGTAGATACTTAAATGACTGAAGGTTCATTCTAGCTTATGTATAAAGGCGGCCCAATCTTCCCCCGTCAAATCTTTAAAGTATGAGTAGATAAGGCTGTATAAGATTTGGAGAGAAAGAAATTTCAGATATCCTGCTCTTTTTGGGATCCTACTTTTTCCTGTTTTTTTTCTTTCCCGGCGAGACTTTGGGCGACAGTGTTTTCCGCCGCCCCCCGGAAGAGGAATAGGGATTGATCTCGTCACCCAAGGTGAAATCTTTCCCCAGAAATTTTTCCCGGGCGAGGGGACTTTCCGCAACCTGTTTCGGCGGCCCTTCAATGAGAATCTGCCCGTCATCTATAATATAGGCCCTGTCGACGACTTTAAAAGTATCCCTTACATTATGGTCAGAGATGATAACGCTGATCTTTTTTTCTTTTAAGGTTCTCAGGATTTTCTGAAGCTCAATGATCGTCAATGGGTCTATCCCCGTAAAAGGTTCGTCCAGAAACAAATATTTCGGGTCCAATACCAGCGAGCGGCAGATCTCCAGCCTGCGTCTTTCTCCCCCCGACAGGCTGTAGGCTTTCTGATGGGCCAGGTCTTCGAGCCCCAGTTCTTTAAGGAGCCTGCGGCTTATTTTTTCCCTTTCTTCAGGATCGGCATATTGAAACTCCAAAATCAGCCTCAAATTGTTTTTCACCGTTGCGTTGAGAAAAACCGAGCTTTCCTGCGGGAGATAGGTGATGCCCTCATGGGCTCTCTGGGGGGCTGAAAAGCGGGTGATGTTCTTGTCTCCCAGGTAAACGCTTCCGCTGTTCGGTTTGAGCAAGCCCGCGATCATCTGAAACGTGGTCGTTTTCCCGGCACCGTTCCGTCCCAGGAAACCGATGATTTCCCCAGGTTCTATGGTGACGTTGATGCCTTTGACTACAAAACGGCCGTCGTAGCTTTTTTTCAGGTTTTTCGCTTGAAGCGCAGGCATTGATGACATGTTCTTTCTCTGTTAAAATACTAAAGCCATTCCCATGCCGAGTCAAGAGACGGAAAAAATCGCTATAAGCGCCTCCCGGAGAACGGACCTGGTCGCTTTTTTTCCGCAGGTGCTGGCCGACGCACTACAGAAAGAGGAAATAGCCGGAACCGGCCCATCAGGCCATCCTTTCCATATCGATCTCAGTCCCGTCAACGTCCATACCATCGTTCTCTGGTCAAAGAACTTCGCCAACCTGATTTCCGACCGCTTCGGCCTTAGGCGTCTTCTGGAGAAATACGGCCGGCCTTACCTTCATTTCACGATTACCGGACTCGGTGGAAGTTTTATCGAGAAGGGTGTTCCTCCCCCCGGGGAAGTCCTTGACCAGTTGAAATCCCTCATTGAAATAACCGGATCACCCGGAAGGATCAGCGTCCGGTTCGACCCCATCCTTTACTGGAAAGAAGGCGCCGAAACGCGGACGAACCTTCATTTTTTTGAAGAAATGGCTCCTGTTCTCTCCCGTTTTTCCATCAAGGACGTACGCTTCAGCTTTGCCCAGTGGTACAACAAGGCGAAGAAAAGGGCAGCCAATGCCGGCTGGAATTATCTGGACCCCCCGACCGGCCAAAAGCTGGAATTGGCCCGCTCTCTCCTCGAGACGGCCCGCCGCTGGAACCTGGCCATTCATGTCTGCGGCCAGGATTTCGTAACGGCCGTCGAGGGGATAGGCCTCTCTTCCTGCATTGACGGTCGTCTGCTTCAAACCCTCCATCCCGAAAACGCCCCCCTGTCTCTTCGAAAGGACAAAAGCCAGAGAAAAGAGTGCCGCTGCACGGAATCAAGGGATATCGGGAGCTACAGCTTCGCCTGCCCCCACCAGTGCCTCTACTGCTACGCCAATCCCAGGATTTCGTATCGGCCGTAAAGATTCGTGGCCATGTGATTTATTCTTGCTTCCTTATTTGAGATGTCTTCTACGTTTGGATTGCTTCTTCTGTCATCGCCCTGACTAACGCACGTCACCACCCGGCTTATAAACAGTCATCGCCCAGCTTGTCCGGGTGATCCATAAGGAATGGATACCCCGGATAAGCTTATCCTCCGACTCGTTCGGCGGACCGGGGTATGACATCATTGGATCGGGCGGATAAATGAATAGAACAGAACATCTGTACTATTCACGAGCTGATTGTGCACATCAGATGCCGACGGACAATCTTTCCGCCAGCGCAAAAGGAAGATTCTGCTCTTTTATCTTCTTTTGGGCCTGCTTGATGTTGTATTCCACCCGGAATATCTGAACTTTTTTGGCCTTTGAATCGTATATGGCGCAAGCGGCTTTGGGATTCCTGTCCCGGGGTTGCCCCACGGAGCCTGGATTGATGAGATACTGCGTCCCTTTTTCCAGCTTAAACTCGTTCTTGTCTCCAGCCAAAAACGTCCCTTCGACAAAATTATCTTTCTTGGTGTAGACAAAGGGAAAATGGGTGTGCCCGAAAAAGCAGATAGGCGTGCTGATATGGAGGAAAGCTTCGGCGGCGTCGAACTCCCCGAAGATATAGAAGTCCTCATCGAACGGCGTGCCGTGGCAGAGGGTGATGCTGCGGTGGACGATGCGCGGTCCTTTTTTCAGTTTGCTGAGGAATGTCTTGTTGCCTTTTTTTATGTGTCTCTGTGTCCAGAAGATGGCCGAGGCGGCGATGGGATTGAATGTCTGGACCGAGTCCAGGCCGCAGACCGCCTTGTCGTGATTGCCCCTGACCATGGAAATGGGCTTCAGGGTGCGGACCTTTTGAATGACTTCGTTGGGAGAGGCGCCGTAGCCGACCAGATCGCCCAAAAAAAGGTAATGGTCGATCTTCCTGCGGAGGGAAAATTTGATGATGGAATGAAAAGCTTCCAGGTTTCCATGTATGTCCGTGAATATGAAATATCTCATGTGTTTTGTGTGCCGTTCGGCTTGCCGTTAACGCTGTTGTAAAGTTTATGCGCCCTGTAAGAGCTTCTTACCAGGGGGCCTGACTCCACGTCATCAAAACCAAAATCCAATGCGATGTTTTTCAACTGCTTAAATTCCGCCGGCGTATAATATTTCCGGACGGGAGCGTGATTCCTTGTCGGCTGAAGATATTGGCCGATGGTCAGGAGGTTCACGGATACCCCGCGCAAGTCGGAAAAAGCCTGGATGATTTCTTCCAGGCCTTCTCCCAGGCCGACCATAAGGCCTGATTTTGTGACCGCCCCTCCTTTGTGCGCTCTTTCCAGCACTTCCAGGGAGCGGCCGTAATTTTCAACAGGCCTGTTGATGTTCGGGTACATGGGCCGGGTGGTTTCAAGGTTGTGGTTGAGGACTTCGGGATTTGCATCGAGAACGATATCCAGGGCATTTTTTTCGCCTTGAAAATCAGGGATCAGAACCTCGATTTTGGTGCCTGGACGCCGGGATCTTATCTCGGCGATGGTGTGGGCAAAAACTTCCGCCCCCCCGTCGTCTAAATCATCCCGGGTGACCGATGTCACGACCACGTAATTCAGCTCCATGGCCTCAACGGCATCGGCGATTCTTCGGGGTTCGTCCGAAGAAAAGCCGTTTGGTTTTCCTTTTTTTACCGCGCAAAAAGCACACTTCCTGGTACAGGTATCGCCTAAAATGAGAAATGTCGCCGTCTTATGTGACCAGCATTCCGTCACATTGGGGCATTTTGCACTCCGGCATATCGTGTGCAGACCGTTTCCCTTCACGATATTGGAAACAATAAAAAAATTGTCGTGTGTTGGGAATTTGATTTTAAGCCACGACGGCTTTTTTTCTATTTTTATCTCTATCTGAGGCACGGTCTTATTTTTGTGCTTAGAAAGGTCTCAGTCCTCCTCAATATTCCAAGCTTTTTTCTCGTTTCATGCGTCTTCTCATGCGCTTGCGCGCCTGAGCTTCTTTCATTCTCCGTTTTTCCCCCGGTTTGAAATAGGTTGAATGCTTTTTGATCTCCTTGATGATTGCTTCCTGCTGGACTTTCCGTTTGAATCTTCTGAGCGCATTCTCTAATGATTCGCCTTTTTCGACAACAACAAACGCCACTAGGACTCACCTCCTTATAAGCCCGCATCGTTTTTATGAAATCCCATCAACGGGTTCTCCGGGAATTCACCCGGTCCGCAAACAATTCGAGCTTGTAAATCAGATTTATATCCGAATAAGGATTTTATGTCAAGGTAAACATAGCCTTAAACTTAGCCTTATGACAAGGATAGAGGCTTTCCTCTTTTTTCCCCCTTCGTCTTAAAATCCGTAACGGAGGCCGAGTCCGGCTTCGATTCCGCCGACATCGATCTCGATGGCCACGGGGGTCATTTTGCAGAGGGAATAGCCGCCGAAAACGTCTATGGAAAGTTTCACCGGAAGCTCAATAACGACCCCGGCCTTAAACCTCACCCCGAGGGCGCTCTTTTCCACCTCCCCCAGAATGTTTGATTCCTTGAAATTGTAGTAGGCCAGGCCGGCTCCCCCGTAAAGCTTGACGACGGACAGGGGCAGAAAAACCCGGCCCTCTACCCCAATGGGGAAAAGGGTTATTTTTGTCTCTTCCCCGGTATAGGTCAGCTCTCCCGTTTTGGAAAAATAGCTTCCATCGACCCATATCTCAACCAGATTGATAATACGAACACCTAATCCTCCCCCGAACATGAAACCGCCGCCGTATACCTCGCGGAACATTTCGTCGGACGGGTGCATGTAATGGGCTTTGGCCCCGATCATGAAATCCATCGCCTGGGCCGCGCCCCCAGCCAGCAGGAGGAACAAAAGCACCGATATGATTTTTTTCATAGCACTCCTCTCGATAATGGTCTGAAGCTTACCGGACCTTCCTTATGTAAGTTAACTTGTTAGGGTTCCCCTTCGGCCGGACAACCGGCCTGCGTTCCGGATTTTCCGCAATACGCATGAAAGGATCCCGTTTATTTATTATACATCACCTTTCCGCCGACAATGGTGGTGAGCACCTCCGTATCCGGGATCTCCTCCTCCGGGACGGTCATGATGTCCTTGGATAAAACGGTGATGTCGGCCAGCTTTCCGGGCTTGAGAGAGCCCTTGAGGTCTTCCTGGAAACAGGCGTAGGCCCCGTTTATGGTGTAAGACTTGAGGGCCTCCATCCGGGTCATCTTCTGGTCGCCGAAGAACACGCTTCCGTCCTTGAGCTTCCGGGTAACGGAGGCGTAGAAACAGGGAATGGGGTCGACGTCCTCGACGGGGGCGTCCGTGCCGTTGCAGATCAGGGCGCCCGTGTTCATCAGCTTCCGCCACACATAAGCTCCCTCCTCGGCCCGTTTTTCTCCCAGCCGCTTGTAAACCCAGGGCCCGTCCGATGTGCAGTGGATGGCCTGCATGGAGGCTATCACTCCCATCTCCCCGAACCGGGGGATGTCGTCGGGATGGAGGTGCTGGGAGTGTTCAATCCGCCAGCGGAGGTCTTTTTTATCCGGGTGATTGCTGAATGTTTCCTCAAAAACATTGAGGACCTCGCGGTTGCCCCGGTCTCCGATGGCATGCACGTTGAGCTGAAAGCCGTGGCTGATGGCGATTTCCGCCGTCTCCCGCAGCTTGTCGACGGGATAGGTGTTGAGCCCCGTGCTCGAGGGCAGGCTGTCGTAGGGTTCGAGAAGCCAGGCGCCATGCGCCCCCAGGGCGCCGTCGATGAGCCGCTTGATGGAACGCACCGACAAATGATGGTTCGCATAGCCGTCGATCCTGTACTCGTCGATTTTTTCTTTGAGGGCCTCGTTGCTTTCCATGATCATGACATAGAGGCGGATGCCCAGCTTGCCCTCATCGGCCATCCTCTTGAAAAAGTCGATGTCGGCGAAGGATGAGCTCGCATCGTGAAGCGATGTGATTCCCTTGGACAGGCAGTCCTCCACGGCCAGCTCGATGACCTTGACCGCCTCGGCGTCTTTTTCTTCATCGGTCCGGTTATCGATGTATTGGTAGTAAGCCCCCCGGAGAAGCCCCTGGGCCGTCTCGCGGAAAACGCCGACGATGTTTCCCGCCTCGTCCTTGACGATTTCTCCTCCCTCTGGGACCTTGGTGTCCTTGGCAACACCGGCCATCTCCATGGCCTTGGCGTTGGCGATGCAAGAGTGTCCGCTGGCGTGGGTCAGGATCACGGGATTATCCGGTGAGACCTTGCTCAGCTCCGTGTGAAAGGGCAGGCCGTCCACGTTGGGCTCCGGCGCGGCGTCCCATTTTTCCTGGTGCCATCCCCGCCCGGTGATAAATTCCCCGGGTTTGGCCTTTTCAGCCGCGTCCTTGACCATGGCCACGATCTCATCCCAGCCCGAGACCTTCGTCAGGTCCAGGCTCAGCTTGGCCTGGCCGATGCTGGTGAAATGGGCGTGGCTGTCGATAAAGCCGGGAATGGCCGTTTTCCCCGCAAGGTCGATGACCTCGGTCGTATCGCCGATATACCGCTTGATTTCTTTTGCGGATCCGACGGCTTCTATTTTATCCCCCCTGACGGCCAGGGCCTCGGCCTCGGGGTTGTCCTCGTCCACGGTCACAATCTTCCCGTTCGTCAAAACGAGGTCGGCCGGTTCCGGTTTGGATGCGCAGCCGGAGACGAAAAATACCGCCGCCGTAAATATTATTGCCGCAAAAATAATAAAATAATGATTCTTTCTCATGGATTCCTCCCTCCTGCCAAAACATAAAGGAAATCGGGTGCCCTTGCAAGTGTTTTTTGAAAATATGCGTCTCTTGTGATATATAAAAAACGTGGTCAGCATAACGAACCGCAACATGTATGTAGAAGGGGAAAACACATGCCTTCAGACAAACCCGTCTTTATCGATAGCGACAGCGCCAAAAGCGCCAAAGAAAAAGAAGACATAGCCCAGGTCCGCTTCGGCTTCAAGGAATACGCCAAAACCCTGGCCGGCGTCATCGCCAACAAAAAAAACAAAACCCCCCTGGTTATCGGCATCTACGGCCCCTGGGGATCGGGCAAGACGACCCTCATGGAAACGATCATCAACACACTAAACACCGAACAATTCAAAAACACTGCTCTCTACCGCAAATGCAAGCCCGTCCGCTTCCAGGCCTGGAAATACAAAAACGAAGACGAAATATTGGCCGCCCTCATCGAAGAGATCTTCCGGACCATGCAGCAGGATAATTTTTTCAAAAAACGCATGGCAAAAATTGACGAGCTTATTCAGCGTTTTAATCTTGGGAAAGCATTGGGGAGGTTCACAGAATTGGCTACGGGCATAGATGTTTCAGAATTTTTTTCTGATTCACTCTACCGGGATAAACTGGGCTTTTACGATACGTTCAGAAAATTTTTTGAAAGACTTTTAGGAATTTACCTTAATTGGTGGTTTAAAATCGGGAAATCCGAAAAAACAGATGACGAAAAAGCCGCTTTGGTTCTTTTTATCGACGACCTGGACCGCTGCCCCCCGGAGAGGATTAAAGCTGTCCTGGAAACGATAAAACTTTTCCTGGACCATGAGGGCTGCGTTTTTGTCATCGGTTCCGCCGAAGGCATCATCCAGAACGCCCTTGAAGGACAATATAGAGAAGGTGCTTCAAAATTCATGGAAAAAATCGTACAGATCAAATTCAGGCTTCCGGATATACCGGATGAGGAATTCCCTGATTTTATGGAAGATATCGATGCGGAAGTCAGAGAAAAAATTGAACCGTATTTGCCGTTGTTTCTGAAGGCCATGGAGAAAAATCCCCGCCGTGTCAAGCAGTTCATCAACAACCTCAACCTCCAGCGGGGCCTGCATCAGGACAGAAACACGGGCGTGGATTTCGAGCCCATCTTTTTCGTCAATATCCTTGATTTTGTCGATAACGACCTTAAAAACGACATTGTGGAAAACAATCAGACATTTTTCACTCTCAAAGAAGAAATCGACAAGCTCAAAAACATCATGAAAAACAAACCGGACTGGACGATCCCGCAGGATGAGCTAGACAAAATCCCTGAATCTCTCCGGAAATACGTGACACAAAAAGACCTCAAGGATCTCATTGATAACATCAATATCACCGCGAAAGAGCTCGGAAGCGCCTTGAGCTACAAGGCCGCTGTTACAGGTCCTGTGGATAAAGAAACCGAAGAGAAAGGTGAACGAATCGCATTTAAGAGGGAAACACGTATTTCACCCGAGGAAAACATGGTCGAAATCCCCGCCGGTCCGTTTTTATTTCGAGATGACAAACGAAAAAACGTCATCGAAAAACCTTTCTTTATCGATATTTACCCCGTGACCAATGAACAATTTGAGAGGTTCATAAAAGAAGGTGGGTACGATAACAAAGATTATTGGAGAGTAGAAAGTTGGAAATGGAGAGAGGAAAACAATATATCACAGCCCCGTTATTGGAACGATCCGAAATGGAACAAACCCGGTTATCCTGTGGTGGGCGTAAGCTTTTACGAGGCCGAGGCCTTCGCCAAAAGCTTAGGAAAAAGCTTGCCCACGGAAGAACAGTGGGAGCGGGCCGCCCGCGGAACGGACGGCCGGGAGTATCCCTGGGGCAGTACTTTCGACCCCAAAAAATGCAACACGGCAGAATCCGGCAAAAAAGGAACGACCCGTGTCGACCTTTATCCCAACGGCGTCAGTCCCGATGGATGTTACGATATGGCCGGAAACGTCTGGGAGTGGACAAAAACTGAAGATGGAAAAGGAATATATTTATTAAAAGGCGGCTCGTGGTTCAATATTCGCGACTACGCTCGTTGTGCAGCTCGCGACGGGCTCGATCCCTGGTACAGGCTCAACTCTGTTGGTTTTCGTTGCGTCAGGAAAAAGAAATGATTACCCTTTGTTCTTTTACTCTTTTACCCTTTCCGCCGCAAATTATAAAAATTGAGAACATGAGAAATCGGGGACATGTACCAATTTCTCCCAAAAATTAGGTAAGTGTCCCCAATTTTCTTCATATAAGGAGAAAATATCATGGAAAAGCGTAAGATATTCAGTGTGTTTATCGCATCTCCATCTGATGTGCCCGACGAGCGAACTATAGCCAAAGAAGTATGCAGCAGCATAAACAAAAATCCCCTTATCACCGAAGATTACAAGTGTGCTTTCAAGCCCGTCGGTTGGGAAGAAGTCTTGCCATCTCCGGGTATCCCCCAAGAGACCATAAACGAGGAAGTGAAAAAGAGCGATGTCCTGGTTTGCATTTTTTATAAAAAATACGGCAAGGGAACCCTTAAAGAATTTCTTTTAGCCTACGATCTCTGGAAACAATGGAAAAAGCCCCATATCCTCTTTTACTTCAAGAAAATCTCCACGGACAGCCTGTCTATATCAGATTTAAAAAATCCTGACCTTAATAAAGTACTTGAGCTCAAACAGAAGCTCATGGACGGCAAAAAACTGCTCTTTAAAGAATTTTCAACACCCACCGAATTCAGAGAACTGCTGGAAAATCATCTTCAGCAGTGGCTGGTCAAACAACCTTCCGATAAAAAAAGCACACCTCTCATAACCCATAAAACGAAAAAACGCCTCTCCCTCACCATTCCCGCCATATACCAAAACTGGATTATCGACCGCTGCCAATATATGGACATCGACCGTCTCCGCGAAAAAAGCCGGGTCATAAGCGTCAGCCTTCCCGAAACATTCATCCCCCTCTATACCCAGAAACCGGGCGCCCCAAAACCGGAAGACAAAACCCCTTCCATGGAACTCGAAGACAAACAAACCCAACAGGATATCGAAGACCTCCTGGTCCAAAAGGAAACCCTGCTTATCGAAGGGGAAGCCGGTTCGGGAAAAACGACACTTCTCAAGCATATCGCCTGGCAGTGTATCCAGGAAAAACAATGGAAAGGACTCAAGGATTATCTCCCCGTCCTCATCTCTCTCAAAGACATACAAAATCTCTCCTTAAATTGGGACAACCTCACCGCCAATGCCAAAACCGCAGAAAAAATCTTGAATTCATATTTCAAAACAACCGATAATGGTCTAAACCTGGACACGGTCAAAGTTTTCTGTGAAGCCGAAAAAATCCTCTTCCTTATCGACGGGCTCGACGAGATCAATCCTTCCCAAAAAAGGGATTTTTTCATCCATTCTCTGGCCGATTTCCGCCTGGCCAATAGATCTTTCAAGATTGCTTTGTGCGGACGGCCCCACGGAATCGATGAGACGGCTGTCAATCGATTCGGAAAAAACAGAGCGAAAATCCTTCCCCTTAACTCCGGACAGGTCAGGGACTTTATTCACCGCTGGTTCGAGTTTGTCTTTTCTCAAGACTCCCGGATAGGAAGTCAAGCCGCCCAGAAGATGATCAGCGACATCGAAGCCCATCCCGGCACCGGAAAGCTCAAGGACAACCCTTTGATGCTCACCGCCATCTGCATCCTCTATCTCGACGAACGCGAGCTTCCCGGCCAGCGCGCCGAGCTCTACAACAAGTTCATCTGGAATCTCCTTTACCGCCGTTTTACAGATCCTGAGAGTGTCTACGAATTTCTGACGAAACTGGCCCGCCGAATGCATACGGTAGGTACCCGGGGCATTGACTATGAAAAGGCCATCGATGTCTTGACTACGGTATATCCCCAGCCAAAAAATGAAACAGAAAGCGTGTTTCGAAAAAAAATGAAACAAAAGTTCGATGAAATCGAGCCCAAATCCGGCCTTTTAAAGTACGAAGACGGTCTCTGTATGTTCCGCCATCTGACTTTCCAGGAATTTTTAACGGCTGCCGCCATCATGGACAGCGAAACCAATTATTCCGAAGCCATCGAGAGTTTCCTGGATAATGACCGCTACCAGGAAGTCATCGAGCTTTTTGCGGGATTGCTGAGCATCAAAAACCGAAACTGGGCCAACACAGTCGTTAATAACATTCTCGATAAAAAGGATGACGTTCCTTTCAAGCGCCGGCGCCTCGCCGCCCGGTCTCTCCTTGACATGCATGAAACGAGACGCAACCCATCTGTTGTAGAGGTGGCTCAAAAAAGGCTTATGGAAACATTCGCCACAAAAATACCACCAAGAGAACGTGCTGAAGCGGGAGAAACAGTGGGGTGGCTGGAAGACCCACGAAATCTAGAAGAGTTTGTTCCCATAGAGGGAGGAACCTATATCATTGGAAAGGAAAAACACGAGATAAAACCCTTTGAGATCACAAAGTTCCCAGTAACAAATTCCTGGTTTTCAAAATTTTGGAAAGCAGGCGGCTATAAAGAAATCAAATATTGGAGTGAAGAAGGCAAAACCTGGTTGGATGAGGCGAAAGTAGAATATCCAAGATACTGGTACGAACGGCAGTGGAATTGTCCCAACGCCCCGTTGGTCGGCGTCTCCTGGTACGAGGCTGAGGCCTTCACCAACTGGTTGACCTCCACCCGGAAAGGTGGTTACATTTATAAATTACCCGACGAACTGCAATGGGAAGCCGCAGCCGGGGGAAAGGAAGGGCGTGAGTATCCATGGGGTCCAAAATGGCTCGAAAACATTTGCAATACTAGGGAGACTGAAATTATGAGAACAAGCGCCGTGGGTATATTCCCTCAATCAAATACTCCTGAAACCGTCTCGGATATGGCCGGAAACGTCTGGGAGTGGACGGATAGTTTGTATGATGAGGATAAAGATTGGAGAGTTGTACGGGGCGGCTCGTGGTACGATTTTCGCGGCCTCGCTCGTTGTGCGGTACGCGGCGGGGACGATCCCAGGGACAGGGACTTCATTATTGGTTTTCGTTGCGTCAGGACTAAAAAATGATTACCCTTTGTTCTTTTACTCTTTTACCCTTTCCGCCGCAAATTGAAAAGTGAGCCGATGCCTAAGGAAGTAGACGCCATCACAAAACTTTACGACTTAATTCTTTGGATCATCCCTAAGCTCGAGAAATATCCTCGAAGCCACAAATTTCTTATCGCCGACCGTATCGAAAATCTCCTTCTGGATATCCTTGACCTCCTCATCGAGGCCGCTTACACAAAAAATAAATTTCATCTTCTCAATTCGACAAACCTCAAATTGGAGAAACTGCGCTACCTTATACGGATCTCCAAAGACCTCAAATTTATCAATCTCAAAGCATATGAAAATTCATCCCGTTTTATCAACGGGATCGGGATATCCGTAGGCGGATGGTTAAAGTACAGCAAGAATGAAGAGAGTCAATAACCTTTTTGATGCTATAAATTCCTTTGAAAATCTTCTTAAGGCCGCCCAAAAAGCCCAGAGGGGTAAACGTTTCAAATCCTCCACTGCCGTCTTCAACCTGAACCTCGAAAAAGAACTACTGAAACTCCAGGATGAACTTCGGGATTTTTCGTATAAACACGGAGGATACAGGGATTTTTTCGTCTTCGATCCCAAACAGCGTTTGATAAGCGCCGCACCATACCGGGACAGGGTTGTCCACCATGCCATTTGCAACGTCATCGAGCCCATCTTTGATAAAACATTCATTCATGACTCCTATGCCTGCCGAAAAGACAAAGGAAGCCATGCGGCCTTAAACAGGTATACGCAGTATTCCAGAAAAAACACATTTGTTCTCAAATGCGACATTCAAAAATATTTTCAATCTATCGACCATAAAATATTGATGGAATACATCAAGAGAAAAATAAAATGCCAAAGAACAATCCGTCTTATCGGCGAAATCATAAACACGCGTGCTGATAAGAATTTTCCATTTTATTTTCCTGGTGATGACCTTTTCACTCCGATCAATAGAAAAAAAGGAATTCCTATCGGTAACTTGACCAGCCAATTTTTCGCCAATGTTTATCTGAACAGGTTCGATCACCATATTAAGGAAGACTTAAAATGCAGATATTACATCAGGTATGTCGATGATTTTGTCATATTCAGCGACTCAAAAGATCATTTAAACAATATAAAAGAAAAGATAGAGGATTACCTGACTCAATTAAGATTAAAGCTTCATCCCAATAAAAGCAGGGTTTTTCATACGGATGAGGGTGTGAATTTTTTGGGATTTAAAATATTTCCCACACACAGGATCCTTAAAAAGCAAAATATTCTGTATATGCGGCGGCGTCTCAAAAAGATGAAATATCAATATGATCAAGGAGAGATATCTTTTGACAAAGTTATTCACCGCATCCGAAGCTGGCTTGGTCATGCCAAACATGGGGATACGTATCGAATGTATTGCCGGCTTATCGGCAGCGTTTTCTTTAAAAGGGGTACGGTCAAAGGTTCAGCGAGGCGGCTCGTGGAACAATAATCGCGACAACGCTCGTTGTGCAGAACGCAACAGGAACAATCCCAGGAACAGGAACAACAATATTGGTTTTCGTTGCGTCAGGACTTAAGGCAGTTTTTGTCAGAGCTGTGTTTTTTAAGGAAATCACAGGTGTGCTATCCATAAGTCCAGGCTGTGCTCCCGGACCGGCTATACTGCCGGACGAAAAGAAAAAAGTATTGCCCGGATGAGTAGCCCACAGCGAAAGTCCGGGCAGACGTTTTTCTAGAACCAAAAGATAAATTATCCCAATTCCCATAGAAAAAAATTTCCCCCGGTTGTATGATGGAGCAAATAGGAGGACCACTGTGAAAACCATACGCATGGAAGATATGACCTGGCCGGAGATAAAGGCCGCCCTCGAGGAGGGATACACCACCGTGGTGACCGCCGTCGGCTCAACCGAACAGCACGGGCCCCATCTCCCCACCAAAACCGATACCCTGATAGGAGACGCCCTCGCCCACAGGGTCGCCCTCAAGCTGGGCCGCGCCCTTCAGGCCAAAACCATCTCCACCGGATGCTCCGATCACCACCTGGCATTCCCCGGCACCATCTCCCTGCGCTCCGACACCCTCAAAATGATCATGCGGGACTACACCGCAAGCCTTAAAAAACACGGCTTCAAAACAATCGTCTACCTCCCCTCCCACGGCGGAAACTTCGCCTCCGTCGAGGAGGAAGTCCAGGCCCAGAGGAAAATCCACCCGGACATCAAAATCCTGGCCTACACCGACCTCTTGAAATTCGTCGAAGTCCTCGAAGGCGCCTCCGGCGAATTTGGTGTCAGCCGGGAAGAGGCCGGGGCCCACGCCGGGGAAAACGAGACATCGATCATCCTGGCCCTTGAAGGGGACCTCGTCAAAAAGGACCGCTTCTCATCCGGATACCTCGGTCCACTCGGCGAAAAAGAGCTCAAAGTCATCCTCGAGCAGGGCATGCCCGTCCTCACTCAAAACGGCGTCCTGGGAGACCCCTCAACGGCCGCGGCCGATAGGGGAGAGGCCTACCTGGAGAAAGCCTCCGTTTTCCTGGCCGACTGGATCAAAAAGCAGCTTTGACTTTTATCCACATCTAAACCGCTTGCTGAAACGCCCCCTTCCGAAAATTTGACGAAAAGCACATAAAATTATATCATTCGCCTTCACCTCGTTAATGAAAGGGGGCCTTATGGTCAAACATTACAAAGGATTCCATCTGCTGCTTATTTTCACCCTTGCCTTTCTGGCTTTTTCCTGCGCTAAAAAGCAGGGCGTCTGGCAGGGAAAAATCGAAACCAAAGACGGCGTGACCATCGTCACAAACCCAAAGGAGCCGGTTCACGGAAGCGAGGCCATATCCTTCCGCGAGGATCTTTCTCTAGGTGGCGAGGAGGCAACGGGGGAGTACATGTTCGCCGGCGTTATGGATATAGAGGTCGATGCCGGGGACAACATCTATGTCCTCGACCGGGATGAAGCTCACATCCAGGTTTTCGACGAACAGGGCGCCTTTATTCGGACCATCGGCAGCCCGGGAGCGGGTCCGGGGGAGATTTCAAATCCCTGGTCCTTTTGTCTTAAAAACGACACGCTCACGGTGGCCTCGATGGACGGGAGAATGTCGTTGTTTACCACCGGCGGTGAGTTTGTCCGGGTGATCCAGACTGGATTTATTTGGATCTTTCAATTGGCCATGGATTCCCTGGGAAATTATTATATGACAGTGCCGAACATGAGCGAGAATGCCGGCATAACAACGGTCATAAACAAGTATGATCAGGAGTTTAAGTCTCTCCAGCAGATGGTTGAAACTCCGGGAATGGATAGGCAGGGCGTCATTAAAGTCTTCAGACCCATGCTCTACTGGGAGATGGATAAAGACGACAACATCGTCTACGGCTATCCGGAAAACTACGAGGTCAACATCATAAACACCGAGGGGAAGCCCTACAAAAAGATCACAAGGCCTTGCGACCCCATCCCGGTCTCTGAAGAAGAAAAGGAAAGATACGGCGATGCCCCTCAGAGCATAAAATTCGAATTCTCCAAAAACCATGCCGCCTACAAAAACTTTTTCCTCGATGATGAGGGCCGTGTATATGTCCGTACCTTCGAGAAAGACCTCGAAGGGACCTATCTCTACGACGTGTTCGATGCCGAAGGAAAGTTCATGGCGAAGTTCCCCCTTAAGGGCAGCCCAGCCTTTATCAAACGGTCAAAGCTTTACCTTAGCGATGAGGACGAAGGAGGATATCCCCTCGTCAAGCGCTTCCACGTCACCTGGAATATAAAATAAGCTGGTTTTTTGGCCGGAATGCCTCCGGATGGCCGGTTTTTGCCCTCAACCTGTCCGCAGTTTTTTCCCCGGCCGGAAAGGGTCCACTTCCCCTGAATTTCAGCGGCACTGTTTTTTTAGCCGGTACCCCGCGTATTTTATGCATATCCGTGCCGTAACCAGCATGGGATCGACAAAGGGAACCGCAATGTCCTCTTCCCTCAGCACCAAAGGAATCTCCGTGCAGCCGGCGATAACCGCCTCGGCCCCCCTCCCGATAAGCTTCTCCGCCATTTCCACTACGGCCTCCCTGCTCGGCCCCTCCGTGAATCCTGCCTTAATGCCCTCTTTTCCGAAGATGGCCTCCATGACATTTTCCTGCTCGTCCTCCGTGGGAACGAGGACTTCCAGCCCGGCTCTCTCAAGGACATAGTGGAAGATCCCGGAGTTTATGGTGCCGCTGCTTCCAAGAAGCCCGACCTTTCTAACCTGTGGAAGCTCCTTCTTAAAGTACCCGGCCGTCTCCTCCAGAAGGCTCAAAAAAGGAATCCCCGCCTCCTCTGCTATCTCCTTGTAGTAATAATGGGCCGTCACACAGGGCATGGCGATAAAATCCGCCCCCGCTTCCCTGAGCCTCCGCACTCCCTCCTTAAGCGCCGGCACGGGGCTTTCCCCCCCGCGGAATATGGCGTCCGTCCTGGGCGGCACACCCGGATCGGACCAGATAATGACCTTCATATGCTCCTGGTCCGTCCCCGCGTCCGTGTTCTTTATGATGTGGTTGTAGAAGCAAACCGTGGCCTCAGGCCCCATTCCCCCCAGGATTCCCAGCCTCTTTTTTTTCACTTCCGTCCTTCCATAAAGGCCTTGAGCTTGTCCAGGGGCAGGGCTTCCACCTTTCTTCCCCTGTATCCGCTCATCGTCTCCGCCTTGAACATCGAGTTCAATATGGCTTCCTCCGCAGCCTCGGCCGCCGCCAGGAAAAGGGGAGACATTCGGTCGTTCCTCAGCACCTCGATTGAGCGCAGCGGTTTAGGAGTCCGGTTGGGTATCCTTACTCCCTCTGCCGTGGAGAAGGCTATGGCATAGTCCCCGCTTCCGTTGGAGTAGTAGCCTCCGGTCCTGGCGATGCCCAGAAGGGCCCTCTTGGCCAGCCGCTTCAGGTTCCGGCTTGTAAGAGGGGCGTCTGTGGCCACGACCACCATGCAGGAGCCCTCGTCCTCCCTTCCGTATTCATCGCCCATCCGCCCGGCCCTTTCTTCCCTTCCGAAGGGGAGGCCGTCTATCATAAGGACTCCCCCGTGGTTTGTCTGGACCAGAACTCCCACCGTGTATCCTCCCTGTCTCCCGGGAAGAATCCGTGAGGAGGTTCCGATCCCTCCTTTATAACCGAAGCACATGGTCCCCGTTCCGGCCCCCACAGAGCCCTCTTCCACAGGGCCGGACGAGGCCTTTTTAATGGCCTCCAGGACATGCTCTTTTTTGACGTGCCGTCCCCGGATATCATTGAGGAAGCCGTCGTTTGTCTCCCCCACCACGGGATTGACCGAGCCCACTCTCTCGTTCCCCTCAAGGCCCAGGATGTAATCCAAGACCGCGTCCGCCGCCATGGGGACGCTCAGCGTGTTGGTAAGAACAATGGGTGTCTCAAGCTGCCCCAGCTCTTCCACCTGGGTGGTGCCGGTGAGCTTGCCGAATCCGTTGGCCGCGTAGAAGGCCGCCGGGACCTTTTGCATAAAGACATTTCCTCCGTGGGGAAGGATGGCTGTTACGCCTGTGCGGATGTCTTCGCCCTCGATGAGGGTCACCTGGCCGACCAGCACACCGGAGACGTCGGTTATGGCGTTCAGGGGACCTGGTTTGAGGATGCCGGGTCTGATGCCGAATTCCCGGATGCGCGGTCGTTCGTTTGCTGCCCCGAGGATAAGGCTCAGACAGAAAATGGTGAGGCAAAAGCGGAAGATTTTTTTATTCATTGCGGTATCTCCTGATGGAGTCGGTGGATATGATGGTATGGGATTTAGATGGGAAATGCAATAATACACTTTTTTTTTTGATAAAATTTTTGTAAAATTGCAGGAGTTTTGCGATTTTTTCAATATAGGGAGCGTCGTTTAAATTGATGGGGGAAAAAAAGAAATTCATCATTGCTTTGATTTTTTTTGTACTGAGCAGCATTTTTGTCTTATTTGTGCAAAAGGATCAAAAAATAGTGAGGTTTTCTAAAGAATTATGTGGCTTGTCTAATAAATACTGGAAAATTTCTTATAATAAAAAAAAAATGGCCAGAGATATTCTTCTCTACTTAAAACATACTACAAGAAGTTTTTTTGATTATTTAAATTCCCCAGATTTTTTTCTTTTTTCGATGAAGATGTTGAAACAGATGGGTTTGGATTCTTGGAACAGAGGTGAGGTTATTACATCCATTATTTATTTTCAAAAGG
>JAFGMO010000035.1 GCA_016927475.1 Candidatus Aminicenantota bacterium | reverse complement strand
CGAACGATGAAAATTATTGCCTGTAATACTGGATCACCCGGATGAACCGGGTGATGACTGTTGTTATTTTCTAGGTAATAATGCAGGTTAATGGTTATTTCTGCTTGGTGGCCTCCCAGGTTCCTCCCAATCCCATGTCAGGAACTTCCAGTTTCCCTTCCATGGTGTCCCCGCTGACATTCATCGTAAATTTGAGCAGGAATTGCCCCTGTGGAGTTTCCAAATTGAGCGAAAAAGTAAAGACGCCTTCTTCCAATCGAGCTTCCTCGATAGCCGTTTCGTTCATCGTCCCGTACTGGTCGGTCATATGTCCTGTAAGAACACCATCCTCCAGGGCTAAAACAAGGGTCAGGTCATTGGGATCGGCCTCGCCTTCCAGGGTTGCGGTTCCAATCCAGGTCCCGACCATATCTTCTGCTTTCTGCGCGGAGAGACTGAGGCAGATAAAAACCATCAGAGCCAGAATAAACAGCATGTTTCTTTTCAATTTATTCTCCTTTCCGAAACAAAAGTCCTTTTATATAAAATACGTATAAAAGATATAAAAGTTCGATTCTTTCGTCATCACCCGGTTCATCCGGGTGATCCAGACGGAAAAAAGAATGAAGAATGTCATAGTGGATTAGATACCCCGGACAAGCCGGGGTATGACATCATGATACAAGCCGGATCATAATGGTTGATACCTGTTGGTGCCGGCCAGATTTATGAATAATACAAGATGACTTGTGTTATTCACGAGTCGAGGTTGCCGTAGATGCGAGGCGTCGATGGACGAAGCTGTGCTCGGCACTGCGAGTCCATCGCAACGAAGCAGATGCGGTGACATTCGGCTCGCCTGAAAGGTAAATATGGCCGGCTTTTTTTCCCAAAAAGCATGGAAAATGATTTATTGTCAATTTTGCCGAAAAAAACCTTTAAATGATACAAACTAATGAACCTGGTTACTTGTGCCGGCCAGATTTATGAATAACACAAGTCAGAGGCGCCAGAGATAGGAAACCTTAAAAAACAACCCCCGTCTGGTTTCCAGAAAGTTCTGACTTTCCCGGTATTCTCCCTCGACCCAGCTTATTCTCTCAAAAATCGATCCGTATCCCAGCTGTACAACCGTTCCCGGGATATAAGTAAAAGATGCCAGAAAATCAGCGAGAATCTTTTTTCGATAGGTGTTGTACTCTACAATTCCCCGAAAAAAGAGGTATTTGTTGACCTGATAGGTGAGTTTGTTCCGAATAAGGCTGTAGTCATAGATCTTTTCGCCGTCGGAGGTCCTGAAAAAATCAGCATAAGCCAGGCTGAGGCTGTCGGCCAGGTTTTCCGAAGGTTGAAAATTGAGACTTCCCGACGCACTTAAACTCCGCCCTTGATATGGAGAAGACGAATAATAAATGGCCTTGTTTTTATTCAAGCTAGCGGAGACAGAGAACCATTTATAAGGCCGGCTGCTTAAAAGAAAAACAACACCGCTAGTGTCAAAAGAGCGGCCCGCAAAAACTTCGGTTGAATAATGGTAAGCCGTCAACAAACTGGTGTTTTTCCCCATCAAAAAGGTCAGTGATAATTGATTGTTTGTTTCATAGAGTTCATCGAAAATATCAAGGGTATGCGCCGTAAAAAAAGAAGGAAATACGGTTCTTATAAACGACTTATGCGGATAAAATTTCACCTGAATATAGGCTTCGGCCCGTCGTATTCCCGTCCGTGTCTGGTAGCCTGTTTGAGTTTCAAAATCCGGGCTGATGTTCATTAGCGTGAAATTCATCCCCAGTTTCCGGGTATCGTAAAGATAATCCACAGCCAAAGCAGTTCCTTCATTAATTCCCGCATCTTTTTCCGCTTTGGTTGCGGAATAAAACATGTGATAGCTCAGCATACTGGATTTGTTGAGTCTGACCTGGCCGTCCGATCCTACAACACGGTTAAACCGGTCTTTGAGGTCCCGGCCGGTGTAAAACATCCCCAGATAGCCGTCCCGGCTTATGGCCCTCTTGAATCGAAAGACGCCGAACCAGGCATATTTTCCCGTTTCAGAGGCTGTCTCTTCATAACTTGGGGACTCATCTGCGGCAAAAATGGATGCGATGGTGTTTTTCCGCCCCACTTTTCCCGTCAGTTTCAGACCGAAGCGGGGATCGACAATGGTCCGTGTATGGACAACCTTAAGAAGAAAATCCGAAGCGGCGGCAAAGTTAAAATGTTCATGGCCTTCCAGAAAAAAGGGACGTTTCTCCAGATAAAACAGGTCATAGCGAAGGTTGACGTCCACCTGACCGGCATCGGATTCGATCTGGCTGAAATCCGGATTGTAGGTGGCATCCAGGATCAACTTGGGAGACAGACCGACCTTTGTCGTCAAGCTGAGGTCTTTGGCCGCTTTCTCCGCCAGCCACTGACCTTCCTCATGGGCATATTTTTTATTGTAAGAAAAGGCGGGAAGAACTTCGAGAAGGGTATAGGGTTTGATGCCGTAATAAAGCAAGGGCATCATCTGAGTCAGAAAAAAGTAGCCTTGTTTGGGATCCATCGGAGGATAAGTCCCCTGTTCCGAAGTTCGGCTGATGCGTCTTTCGAAAATGACGGCCATCTCCACTTTTTCCCGGCCAGAATAACGAATGCTTTTCAGCGGAAGCTTGACTTCAATGGCATATCCCTCCTCATCGATCCGTCCGGCGCTGTACCAGACGATATCTGCGCTGTGGTCTTCCTCCCCTCCGGCATATATGCTGTCACCCTGAATCCCCAACGGATTGATATAAAGGGCGTAAAGGGACTGCTGGTCATTAAAAGAATCGAGATTGATGCAGACCCAATCATCGGCCCGCATATCGTCCCGCTTAGCCATGGCCGCTTTGATTTTATCGGGTTGACTGTCGAAACAGCGGAAGGCAAAATACAGATTTTCCGTATCATAAGCAGCATAAGCATGGGTTTTTTCGGGAAGAGCCAGTCCAAAATCCGGGTAAAATGTTTTAAATCCGGTGACGTAAGGAGCTTGTTCCCAAACAGGGTCATTCAATACCCCGTCAATATCAGGCGGGATGTTCGTTTTATAAGGCTTGAGCGGTTCTTGACCGAAAAAAAATCCCCAACTCATCATGACAAGGAAAATGGCTGTTAGACTACGGAAAAAAGGTTCCTTTTTTTTCAATCTTCGTTTCCTTAGCGGATCGTCTTCGTAATATAAGACACAAGGTTACATTATTTATATAAGGATACATACGGAACCAATCCAACAACGTTATAAAAATATTGTTTTGCAAAAAAAAAGACGGAGGTCATCCGGTCTAAATTATTCCTCTCGTTCGAAGCCAACAAAAGAAATCTTTCGAAACTTGTGTCTTTATACGACAAAACTCAAACGGATATTATCCCCATTTTTTTCAATTTGAAAAAACACTTGGCGCAAACGGCGGCATCGACCGAAGCGTTGTGGGCCTCCTCGGACAAGGACCGGAACAAACAGTAATAAAGTTCGGTTAGGGTCGGCCATTTGAATCCGTATGGACCGGGAATACGGCAGAACTCCGTAGCTTCCCTCATGGTACAGATACGGGGCTTATCGAAAAGACGGTTTGGCATTTTCAACCTGAGGAACTCGGCTCCGATGATGCTTTCATCATAACGCATGTTGTGGGCAACCAAAATATCCGAGGCATCAACAGCACCGGCAAAATTTTCCAGAACTCCTTGAAGGGGGACACCTTCTTCAAGAGCTCTTTTTTGGCTTATGCCGTGAACAATGGCCGAATCATGGGGAATAACAAAACCTTCGGGCTTGATGATATTGTTTCCCTCATCCAGTTTCATTCCGGATTCATCATAAAGGAGCCAGGCCAACTGGACGAGACGGGGCCAGTTGTTGACATCGCTGATGGGTGCATTCCATGAAAGAGGAAGCCCGGTTGTTTCCGTGTCAAAAAAAAGGTACATCCTTATCCTTCGAAGCCGGTTCAGGTTGAAGTTTCGTCAAACCATTCCGGCGGATGGAAGCCATTTCCTCACCTTCAATTTTTCCCTTTTTAATTCCTTCCTATCTTTCCGCTCCAATGATAGTGAAAAAATAAACCCTGTTTTCACGGTCCTATGAAGAAAAAAACAGCGTATTCTTCGCCGGCAAATGACTTGAGTTTTTCATAAAGGAGGAAAAATTATACTCATTCAGACGAAAGGTGGCAATACCAATCCTCATCCAATCCTTATCTTTTTCCGATTCTGAACGCGAATCGGGGTATTGTTTTCAGCTGATGTTCTGGTTTATATTGGACCGGTGAAGATGTTTTCACGGGCGTCACTTACCTTGTTGAAAAAAAATCCCCGCCGGATTGTCTGGGTTTTTCACCGGGTCGCAGAACAAAAAAACAACCGGGACAATCCTTTTTCAAGGCTTTCCAACCTCACTCCCGGCCGCTTCAAAACATTAATCCGCCTCCTGGGGCTTCAGGCCGACTATGTGGACCTCGATACCCTTCTCTGCCAAGAACAGTTGGACAGTCTGCGTATGTTCCTCCATCTAACATTTGACGATGTTTCTTCTTCATTTCTCAGCGAAGTTTTACCCTTCATTGAAAAGCACAACATCCCCGTAACTCTTTTCCCCTCAGCCGTCAATGCGGAATACGGCTATAGCTGGCGGGATAAACTCTATTACATCCTCGAGCGGCAAGACCTTCGAGCGCCTTTTATAAGAGAAGCGAAGAGTGCATTCGGAGACAAAGATTTTATCCTTGAGAACGACATCTACCGCTGGTCCAAAAGAGCCGATCTGGACCAGCGGATCCTGGAAAAAGAGGTCATCGATGTTGTGCTGGAAAGATCCATGGATGACTTCCTGGAAAAAGTGAATACTCATAAACCATATCTCGACTGGAAAGAACTGCGCGGGCTGGGTGAACACCGCCTTATCACCCTGGGAAATCACAGTTTTTCTCATTATGATTACCGAAGCATCCCCAAGGATGATACCGAAAAAGACATCAGAGAAAGCCACAATCTCATCAAGGATAAAACCGGGATAACATGCCGTCATTTCGCTGTTCCCTTCGGGAGCATCGACCAGAAAACCTACCTCACCTGCGACGGCATCCTGGAAAAAATGGGCTACCAGACCGTAGGCTGGGGAAAAAGGGTCAATAATCCCCGCATGCAGCCGGATGTACTCAATCATTATTTTCGAATCGATGGTGCTCAGAGCCTCTTGGTTAATGTCATTAAACAGATTAAGACCGCCCGGAAAACCCAGTATTCCCCGCTGGGAGGTATTCCCTTCTCCTATGAAGCCCAAAGTGAAGCCCCTGCACGCCTTGTACGGGACGTTCCTCTCCAAGAATACAAGCATTTTTTCCGCCGGATACAGCCCCAGAAATTCCATTTTCAGAATGACGAGTTTCTCGATTATCTTTTTTATAAAAATCCCTTCCGGAGAACAAAACCTCTTCACTTCGCCATAAAAGTCGGAGAAGACATCTATGCCGTGGCATCCTCCATTCCCGTCCCCTTTTATTACAAGGGCCGTTCAAAAGAGGGTGTTTTTTTCAGCAGTTGGTACAGGTTTCCCACATTCCCCAGCCAAAACCTGAGGGCGAAGGCCTTATTTGAGGAAGCTCAAAAACAAGCCGATATCTGCAATTCTTACAAACCGGCACCAAAAACGCTGGATTTTTACAAAAATTGGGACAGGGTACGAATATTCCGTCTGCTCAAACGGCCGAAAAATTCAGCTCCTCCATCAGACCGCGTTCCGGAATGGAATACATCCGCGGTTTGGGTTCCGGAGATACAAAAGGTTATCGATCCTTCTCATCATGATTTGTTATTTTCCATCAAGCGCGGAAAAGAATTCCTTGAATGGCGTCTCGGCCGATACCCTTTATGCCGATTTCTGTATCTTCTTCCCAAAAAGGAACCTGTCGATTGGTACGCTGCTGTCTGCCTCATCAGAGGACGGCTATACGTGTCAGATTTTTGTCTTACTTCCCTTGCAAATAGGGACATGATGGATAACATGCTTCGAACCATCATCGCATACGCCCAAACAAACGAGATGGAAGAAGTGTATCTCGAAACTTCCAATAAGCTTCTCGTAGAAACAGCACATCAAAAGGGTTTTGAAACCAGGGAATCTTTTTTTACGCTCTATCTTTATCCGGAAGCCTCAGGAAAAGAAATCGACTGGAAGAACGTTCACGAAACCCAGGTTTCGGGAGACATTCTGCCGCGCCCATTCGCCGTATCTTGAAGCAAAAAAAAGGGAGAGCGTAATACGCTCTCCCCATGAGGATTCTTTTACCGACGCTATTTTTTCAGGATTCTGATCGTTCCACTGAAGGCTTCAAGCTCGACTTCCGCTCCTCCTCCGTTGACCTTTCCTCTGAGTTCCTTTTTTTTAATGGCGCCAGTAACAGAAACATCGAAATCCGTGTCGATACTGCCGCTAAAAGTGCTGGCATCCAGATCAAAAGCAGCGTTTGATGGAAGAATCATCTTGATGGTTCCGCTGTGCACCTTTAACTCGTAAATACCGTTGGGATTGATATCTCCCTCGTAAACCAGCGTGCCGCTTATCGCTTTGGCCTTGACCCGGTCGGCTTTTGAGACTCCGCGGAGCTCGATCCCTCCGGAGACGACTTCTGCTTCCACGGAACCAGTAATCTTGACGGCTTCGATCCTTCCGGATGTCGCCTTGAGGAAGGCATCTCCTTCTATGTTTGAAACGTCCATGTTTCCGCTAATGGTCTCCAGATCCACTCGTTTGGCCCCGTCACATATCAGGTTACCGCTGGTTACGGATATATCCGTTGTTCCTCCTATGCCTTTAACGTTCACACTTCCGCTAACATTTGCAACCCGGATCGAAGCTTCATTCGGAATTGTCAGGATATATTCGACTGACACATTAAAACGTTTGAATGTTCGACGGGGATACTCGGTTTCGATCCTGACCAAATCACTTTCATTGGTAACGTTGATCTTAACGAGGGCGGCATTTTCCTCAGCCTCTTTCATCGAAGAGGCCCGGGAAATTTTAACGGCATCGATTTTCACCTCATCCTTATTCCAGGTCGCTATCTCGATTTTTCCTGAAACATTCTTAATGGAAACCCGCCCGTCTTTTGCGAGTTTTTCGATTTTGTTAAAAGATTCCTCGAACTTCTCTTTCACCGCTCCTTCGGCAGGGCTGATTCCCGCCAGGAAAACCAACACTGGTACAATGAGTAAAATTGTTAGGTACGTTTTTTTCATAACATGCCTCCTTTATCTATAAGGTCGTAAGTTCCTCTTGGGCATATGATGTTTTTTTAGACATGGTGAGCATTTTATTTAAAAAAGTCACCTTCTCCGCATAGGCCGTTATGAGGGCGTTACGGGATTCGATATCACTCGGATCCATTAAAACGGCTCCTTTATAGCCGGTAATAGAAAGGTTAATGACTTCAAGATTGGCCCGAAAAACCGCGGCCATTTCCGGACTGACAACATTCTCCGGTGAAGAAACCGCTTCCATCAGAGCATCAATGGCTTTCCGGTAATGGTATTCCGCCTCTTCCAGCTTGGCCAGGGCCTTTTCCTGCGCCTTATCCGGAGGAAGAAAATCTCCGTTCCGGTTAACGTTCAATCCGAAGAAAAAAGCTGCGGCGACGACAATAAGAACGGCCGCCGCACTCAATCCGAACTTAAGGGCCGGCGAACCAAAAAGGAGGTTCATTTTCCTCCGGCCTTGAGGTTCCTCCGCCGGAAAGGTTGACAATCCGCCCGTCAGCCGGGATTTGATATTTTCCCACGCGTATTCCGAGGGAGAATACGGATCCAGGTTTTCGGCGTCCTCAACGATCTTCTGAAAATCAACGAGAAGACGGCTGCACTCCGGGCATTTATCCAGATGTTCCTCAAGCATCCGGCTCTGCTTATCATCGAGTTCTCCGTCAACATATTCACTGATGAGTTTTTTCGCTTTTGAGCATTTCATTTTATTCCCCTATATCACCATTTTTTTCTCTAAATATGACCTTAATTTGACCCGGGCCTTGAAAAGCTGGGATTTTGATGTCCCGACCGAACATTCCAGCATCTTGGCAATCTCCTCATGCTTAAATCCCTGAACATCATGCAGCAGAAAAACACTTTTCATTTTGCCCGAAAGAGTTTGGATGGCTTCCTCCAGCGGCTGGTTAAGAAGTTTCTCTCTCGTAGAAGAAGTCTCGCCTTTCATCATCCCTTCTATTTCATGCAGCGGAATACCTTCTTGAAGCCGGCTGTGTTTCCCGCGCAGATAGCTGAGAGAAGTATTGATGGCGATACGGTACATCCAACCGACGAAAGTATCCGTTCTCTTCAGATTTTTCATCTTCGTGAATATCTTGATAAAGGTGTCCTGAAGGAGGTCTTCAGCAACTTCACGGTTATAGGTATAACGGTATATCAGACTGAACAGCCGCTGCTTGTACTGTTCAAAGATGGATTCCATAGCCGAAAGATCCCCATTCCGGCTGCGTCGAATGAGCTCATCCAGCTCGGACCAGGAATCGTTTTCCGGATCCGCCGGAGGTCTTTGGATTTTTTGATTCATGGCTGCCTCATTTGTTTTGGTTAGCCTCATTTTACCACAGACAGGCACATTCAAAACCTTGAAGGCCGGAAATGTTAAGGCAGCTGTTGTAACCATTTTGTATCCTCGCTTTTATAGATGAAAAAAGGATAAAAAAGGTTGCCTCATAAAAAAAATTACATTCTTGATTTCAAAATATTAAGATTATTTATATTTATGATATTTTTGCTTGACATTATTTATTTTTTAGTGTAAATATATCAATAATATGAAAAAAATGATTAAACATAGTTGGCATCAACTTAAAAAATTGACCGGCGGATCTCCGTTGATTATAGAAAGGATTCGCCTGGCAGACCGTGATATCGCGGTTGGGGGGCATTTCGAACTTCCTCCATTGGCACAACTCAGTCTGGAAGATCAGGTATTCGTCATTGCCTTCATTCGAAGCCACGGGTCCTTAAAAGAAATGGAGCAACTCTACGGCATCAGCTACCCGACCGTAAAAAACCGTCTCAAGCGGATAGCCGGTCAATTGGAATTCGTCGAAGTGACTCCCGAATCCTCATCAAACGAGGTTTTGGAGCTTCTGGAAAAAGGAAAGATTTCAGTGTCCGAGGCATTGGAAAGGATGAAACGATGAAATTTCCTCCCTTTTTTTTGGTTTTCCGCACCTACACCGGAAATAAAAAAACCTTTGGATTTTGGTTTCCTGTTTTTATCATCTGGCTGATTCTTTTCCTTATTGCATTAGCCCTTTCTCCGCTCATCCTTCTTGCCGCACTGCTTTCATGGCGTGACGGATGGGGAAAAAGGCTTCTGCTTTTCGGCCCTATGTTTTTTATTATATTGGCCAACCTTCATGGACTAGCCATCCACATTGGAGAAGAACGAAAATCATTTTTTTTGACATTTGTATAAAAGGAGCAAAAAATGAGCGAAGAAAGAAAAAAAATCTTAAATATGCTGGCTCAGGAAAAAATCACCGTTGAAGAAGCGGAAAAACTTCTTGCGGCCCTGGACAAGCCTCAAGAGAAAGTGGATCTGAAAGAGAGTTCCTTTAACGGTCTTCCCAAGTATCTGCGAGTTGTTGTTGAACCGGGTCCAGACAGCAGAAAACAAGAAAAGGTGAACATCCGGGTTCCTTTTCAACTTCTCCGGGCCGGAATCAAGCTGGCCTCTGTCGTGCCGGCGGATGTTCAGGGTAAAGTCAATAATGCCCTTAAAGACAAAGGAATCGACCTGGATTTGTCCAACATTAATCCCAAAAATCTCGAAGAAATCGTCAACCAGCTCAAAGACTTGACCGTGGATGTGGACAGTAATGAAGAAAAAATTCACATTTTCTGCGAGTGACAAATATCAGTGAAATGACTTGTTGCCCCCGGCCAAATTTATGAACAGCAAAGGCGCCTGTGCTGTTCACGAGCCAAGCTTGCCGTAGCTGCGAGGCGTCGGCGTGCGAAGCTGTGCCCGGCACCGCGAGCTTGCCGCAACGAAGCAGATGCACTGAGATCGGCGGGTTAGGTTGGGTCGGCGCCCGCAGGGTAAAAAATGCCGATATTTATAAGATAGTAATTTCCTTCGTCATCACCCGGCTTGTCCGGGTGATCCAGGCAGATAAAACAAAAGGATGGATTCCCCGAATGAATCGGGGAATGACACATTTATGTCCCCAAAAACCTCAATACAGGGATTATATATGTTATCGGCATTTTTTATGAACAGCAAAGGTCAGCGGGTCCACGCATAGCCTATCTTCACAAAAAACGTCCTGTCAGACTGGGTCACATCCAATCCCGTCATCCCAAGGTAGTTGTCCGAGTAGCCGAGAAAAAAAACGGTCTGCGGATTGATTTTGTAGGAGAAAAGGAATTGGGTAAAGACCGTCTGGGTTTTGGGCGGAACGGGCGAAAGGTACAATTCCGGTGAGCGGCTCAGGTTTAAATACTGAATGATGGCCCGGACAAACATACGAACGCTGAAATTACAGACAAGCTTGATCTGGCTCAGGTTGGCTAAAAAAATCTCCTCTCCCTTCAAGGTCAGCCGCTGAAAAGCATGCTGAATACTGAGATTGATATGCCGTCCCAGGCCTATTTCAGTGTAAGGGGCGACTTGAATGAGATAGGCCTGCCGGGCATTGACGTAGTCCACATCATCCCCGAGTGTCCCCGAAAAACCAAAACTCAATCCCCCCATGGGTCTCATCTCAGCGTACAATGCCAACCTATCCAGTTCAAAAGCCTTGTCTTGATAAAGCTCCCTGTTATGGGCATAGAGAACCTGCGCAGAAGACTGAAGCGTTCCTGCATACCCCACTCCCAACATAAAATTCCTGTTGGTCAGCCTTCCGTCATAGTCATAGGTCAGAGTACCGTTTATGCCGAAGGTCAATTGGTTGAACCAATCTCCTTGTTCTCCCCAAACCAACCGGTGTCCTTGAACAAACAGGCTTCGATAATCCACTCTCGGCAAATATCCGTAATCCGCCCGAAAGCCCGGTGAAACGTCCGTGTAGCTGAAGTTATACTGCCAGTTTCTCCCAAGATGATACAGCTCGGCCATGACGGCGTTTCCACCCACAGATTTGATTTCCTGCCCAAAATCCAGAGCCACGGCCCCGGGATAATCCGTTTCGGAATGCAGGTACTGAAAACGAAGGGTTTTTGTCCGGGACAGGCGGAAAAAACCGTCGGCTCCGGCGACATGGTTATAATAGTCTTCTCCGATCCTTCCCGTATAGAGCACCCCGAGGGTGGAATTCCTTCCGATATCCCGGCGGTAGCGAAAAACTCCGCTTGAAACATCATCCTCGAGCGAGGTCGAGTCGGAACCCTGATTGGCAGGGAAAACGAGATTGTTGATGCGGTCATAGGCCCCGATAAAACCAAAGGCATTTTTGCCGGCTTTTCCGGTCAACTTAAAGCCTCCCGCCGGGTCGGCCACGGTCCGGGTGAAAACGGCTTCAAAAGGCGTCAGAAAAAAATCAGCCCCTTCCAAGAAAAACGGTCTTTTTTCCGGATAGCGCAATGCAAACTGCGTATTGACGTCCAACTGGGCCACATCGGCCTCAACATGAGAAAAATCGGGGTTGACGGCGGCATTGAGAATCAGGTTGGGCGTTATCCCCCAGCGGGCTGTGAGTCCGGGATCGACCTCGATTTTTCCCGCCTCCATATCACCTCCCGTTAAAACATCCCGTGTGTCCGTCCGGGCGGCCGTCAGTGTCGGGTCCAGCTCGATGTTATATCCCGTTTTCATACCCGTAAATCCGGTCACTTTATTAAACTGGCAGAGGATACAGCTAATATCTCTTTCCCTTCGATGAGAACATATTCGATACCGGACATTCCTCGGGTAGGAACGTTCGGCGCTGATGCCCCAGGTCTGAATACGTGACGCATCGGGAAAACGAAGCTGGTGAAAGGGTATAGCCACTTCAACGGCATATCCCCATTCCGTGATTTTTCCTGCTGATTCCCAAATGACATCCCAGGAAAAGTCCTCATATCCTTCGAGCTCACTTAAAATAGCGTCGGCTTGAATACCAAGGGAATTGATCCGAAATTGAAAACAGCGCCTTTCATCATTAAAGGTGTCGATCATAATAGATACATGGTCATCCTGGGTAAAACGATCCATATTGTCCCTGTCCATCAAATGAGCCCTTATCTTGGAAGGATCGGGATCATAACAACGAAAAGCAAAATAGAGCTTTTCCCGGCTGAACGTGATCAAAAAATCCGTTTCTACAGAAGGGATGATATTATCGCCCGGCGTCCACTCATAGGCAAGCTTAACAACTTCGGCTTCGGACCAGGCAGGTTCGTCAAGAACACCATCCACCTTGATGTTCGAGACCGCCGGCTTGACCGTATATCTTCGGGCTTCGGCTTTCTGGTCCTCGGCCGTCAACGCAGAGATAAAAACGCCAAACCATAAGATTGTTAACCCGGTTGACATGAACAATCTCCTGTCAAATCGTCCCAATTTCATGAAATCTCCTTTCCCGGTTATGTGAACTATGGAATGATAAAAATTTTTTTAAAAATTCGGCTCGTCACTATATAGTATGGGTCAGACTAATATATACGTTATATCTATCCGATGGGTTTCCTCGTTTTATCCGTTTTTCTTCACTTACATAAAGATATTCAATGAAATACAGACATTTCTTGCATAAATATTCATCTTTTTGATAGAATATTTAACGCGGTGAAAGACAAAAAGGGTAGAACCGGAAAGCCAGAATAAGACATCTTCATTTACGTTCTATTTTCTCTCTTTGAGATTAGGCCGGCAGTAGCGCCCTCATCCAATGCCTTGCTTTTATGAGGAAGAGTGAATTGGCTGTAAAAAAATCGTCCATGAAGCGGATTTTGATTGTTGAGGACGAAAGCATCATATCCAAAGATATTCAGAGAACACTGGAAAATCTGGGATATGAGGTATGCGGGACAGCTCTTAACGGCAAAAAAGCCATCGAATTGGCGCAAAGAAAAAATCCGGACCTCGTCCTTTTGGACATCGTCCTCAAGGGAGATTTGGATGGTATCGAGACAGCCGAACAGATAACCGCCAAAGTCAATATTCCTGTTGTTTACCTTACAGCCTATGCGGATCAACATATCCTTCAGAGAGCAAAAATCACAAAACCTTTTGGATACATCCTCAAACCCTTCAAAGAAAGAGACCTTCATATCACCATCGAAATGGCTCTGGACAGCCATAAAATGGAGTCCCGACTGAAAAATGAGCGTGACCGTGCCCAACTTTACCTGGACGTTGCCGGAGTCATTATTATCTTTCTCGGTCTGGATAAAAAAGTCCGCCTGATCAACAAAAAGGGTTGTACAATCCTTGGTTATGAAAAAGAAAAAGAGATTCTGGGAAAAGACTGGATCGAAAACTTCGTCCCGAAAAGGGTTCGTAAAAAAGCAACGAAACTTTTCCAAAAACTGATCTCAGGAGATGCCGGGAAAGAATGTATGGTTGAATTCCCGATACTGGCTAAAAACAAAAAGGAAAGGATCATTTCATGGCATAATACCATCCTCTTTGACGAAAACGGAAAAGCATACGGAACCCTCAGTTCCGGCGAAGACATCACGGAAAGGGTGATTGCCGAGCAAAAGATCAAAAAATTGAATGAAGAACTTGAAGCCCGGGTGATTGAACGAACCGCCCAATTGGAAGAAGCCAATAAAGACTTGGCAGCTTTTTCCTTTTCTATTTCTCATGATCTCCAAACTCCTCTTCGCGCCATACAAGGATTTTCTAAAATACTGGAAAAAGATTATTCGGAAAATATGGACGACGAAGCTCTGAGCCTTTTACAAACCATCAGGGAAAAAGCTGAATGGATGAATCAGCTTATTCAGGATATTCTCCGCTTCAGCCAGTTCGGTAGACAGGAACTGCATTTCAGCAGGATAAACATGAATAAATTGATCGAGTCCGTTATCGAAGAATACAAAAGCACGGCCGAGGGAAATCATTTCTCTTGGAAAATTGATCCGCTTTTGCCTGTTCAAGGCGATAAGGTTTTAATCCGGCAGGCGTTTTCAAACTTGGTATCCAATGCCGTTAAATTTACGGGGGAAAAAAGACCGTCCCGCATTGAGATAGCGTGTTATCAAAAAAATGATCAGAATATATATACCGTCACAGATCATGGAGTCGGATTCGATATGGAGTATGCCGACAAATTATTCCTTGTGTTTCAGCGGCTTCACAGCCAAAAAGAATTCAAAGGAACAGGAGCCGGTCTGGCTATCGCTCAAAGGATTATAAAAAAACATGGAGGAAAAATATGGGGGGAAGGATGCGTTAACAAAGGAGCAACATTTTATGTCGCTTTGCCCGCGCATAAAAGCGAGCCGGACTTAGCTGAAAACAAACCTTCCATAAAAATAACCGCAAGGAAAAAATCATGAGGAAAAACCTGCATATTCTTATTTTAGAGGACGAACCGGCAGACCGGAAGCTTATAGAAAGAGAACTGAAAAAAGGAAATTTCACCTTTGTCACCAAGAATGTTGAAAAAAAGCAGGAATTCCTTAAAGAATTGAAGGAATTTAATCCGGACATTATTCTGGCCGATTATAACCTCCCGTCGTATAACGGAATGGCCGCACTAAAAAGCGCCAGAAAAATGAACTCAGGCATTCCCTTCATTTTCGTATCAGGAGCTATCGGTGAAGAATTCGCTATCGAAACACTCAAACAGGGTGCAACGGATTACGTCCTAAAACAGAAGTTATCCCGCCTGGTTCCGGCGGTCAAGCGGGCCTTGCAGGAAGATGAAGAACGTAAGAAAAGGCATCTGGCGGAAGAAGAATTGAAAAACAGCTATGCCCTACTACGAAAGGTCTTTGAAGAAACAATAGGGGCCCTTGTTTCCGCCCTGGAAAAAAGGGATCCTTATACAGCCGGACATCAGCGCCGTGTCGCCCATCTGGCCAGGGCTATCGCTGTTGAATGGAACCAACCTGATGAAAAAATCGAGGGGACATACTTTGCCGCCCGTCTTCATGATATCGGGAAAATCAATATTCCATCGGATATTCTTACCAAGCCCAACCATTTGCCCCCCCAGGAGAAGGCATTGATCGAGACCCATCCCCAAGTAGGTTACGAAATCTTAAAAGAGATCCACTTCCCCTGGCCCATCGCCCGGATTGTTCTCCAGCATCATGAAAGGATGGATGGAACGGGATACCCTTCAGGGATAAAGGGAAAAAACATAATAATAGAAGCCCGCATTCTTGGAGTCGCCGACGTTGTCGAAGCGATGGCTTCAGACAGGCCATACCGCTCTTCCCTGGGCATAAAAAAGGCCCTGGAAGAAATTTCAAAAAATAAAGGAATTCTTTACGATACCAACGCAGCAAATATTTGCCTCAACCTTTTCCGGGAAAAGGGATACACATTAGGAAAACCGTCATAAAATGAGGGGTTGACCGTCTTTAAACATTCAGGAGCCGGTCTTTGATCAGCTTCAGGGACATGGGATCAATACGGTCGAAAACATTAAAAAGCGGTTTTTCAGGAGGGCTTGTTGCTTTTATTTGTTCGTATACGGGAGGTGTAACCAAAAGAACATCCGCCTCACTAATGATCCTCTTGACCTGCTCTTTTTGGCTTAAAGTGCAGCACTCGATTGAAGCCTTGCCACCAAATTCGGTCTCCAACAAATCTCTATAAAAAACCATTGACTCCTGGTCCCGGCAGATAAAACCGAAAACAGAGTCTTTTTCCACTGATGATATTTCTCGCATAGCCTCCGGTGACATACTTGTTATAAGAACGTGAATATCAACGGGAGTTCCCTCCAAAATTTCCCGCACTTCGGAAATATGGAATCCTGTTGTGATGATGGCAACAAGCTCCCCGCCTCCGGCGTATATCTTTTTCACCACATCTTTCAGGTCCTCAAGAAGAACGGGCTTCACGTTCATCTTCAAATAATCGGTCAGCAAGGAAGAAATTTCTTTAACCTGATGCAGATTGCATTCGGTAAAGACCACGGTTGCCCGCGACCTTTCGGCAAGAACATCGTCCAGAATACGCTGGAATAAACGGTGGATTTCTTCCGGGTTCCGGCCCGCTTGGAGCATTCTTCGGGTTAGAACCCTAACGGTCTCCTGAGGATCTTTTTCCCAGGGCAAATATCGCTGCTTGTATGAAGCAGCGGATTTATGGAGAGTGGCGTAGGTTCCTTTTCCCCTACCCATAAAGATCAATCCTTCCTTCTCCAATTCCTTATAGGCTTTTCTGACCGTTTCAAAATTGATCTTCAGATCACGTGCCAGTTGATTCACTCCCGGAAGCTGCTGACTGTCTTGAATGGCCCCCGTAGATATGTAGAACTTAATGAGATCCTTAAGCTGGAGATAAAGAGGAATTTTATTGTTCTTATCGATTCGCCATTTGATCATAATATTATTTCCCTGAATAGAACCATTATTATATATTTATTCGTTTTTATGTCAAGAAATATATTATAATATATAACAATGGTAGGACCTTATAACTCTTTTGTTTTTTATGAGATAACCGAAGCCTGCCTTGTTAATCCCCGTAAATCATCCAGGTCAATACAAGTAAGCTTTATCAAATCCTGCACAAACCAGACGCTTTCCGATTTTTTTCAAAATCGAAATATCGCCCCTGTATAAATATATCTTGACCGGAAAAGATTCCTCGCTGCCCGGTTTGAGATCCAAACCCCAGGATTGACACTCCAGCTCTCCAAAAGCCAAGGGACCTTTCTCGAGATGGCTGTAGAGTTGAATGGCATCGCCGTTCGTATTCTGTTCCGTCTTAGGCCGATCCGTATAAGGAAAATCCGGCTTGACCGGAAATGTCATGAATACCAGCATAAAATCCCCTTCTGAAATTTTGTTGATATAAGCAATAACACCTGAAGCGGATTCCGGCCGGATGCCGACTTTGTAACGTCTGCTGCCGTCGATAAAAAAGGAGATGGAATCCGGATTATTCCGGACATATTCCTTTGGAATGGGCTCAAAATAATTGGCCCGCCAGGCATTTGAGGTTACTTCTTTCACAGGTACGACCATTGTACCTCCGGGGGGGATCTGGATCAGGTTCCAAAGGGCCAGGATGCGGTCGAGAGTGTCGGATGAAAAATTTTTCAGGCAATGTTCGAAATCGATTCCCAGAAAAAAATATTCGGCGCCTGTAAAATCTTGATCCTTTTTCAGAGGATCTTCCAGCAGGCCAATTTTTCGGGTTAAGGACAGGTCATAATGTTCTTTTTCATCGTTTGAGTGGTTTTGAAAGCGGTTGACAAGCTCGATTTTTTGCCCCGACTCCTGGTGGACGATGCGGTATTTGCCGGGGTCCATCATGAAAAAATCCCTGTTGCCCTGCCAGTCCGGTTTGAAGATGAAACCCTTGGCCCCTCCTTCGGGGGATATCCAGGACCTCTGCCCCCCTTGTCCGGTTAGGGCATCGGGATGCACCCAAAAAAGATTATCGCCGCCGACCTCAGCGGCCAGTATCCGGGCCCCATACTTGGGGACCACCAGGAATTTGCCGCCCTGATCGTTGGAAAAAACATAAAAATCGATTTTGTTGCCTTTAAGGACTTTGATGATGGAATCCATGTTGTTTTTACTCTCCTGCGAAGTTCCCGACAAAGATGCCGCAAGGCCAAGAAAGATCCAAAAAAAGCAAAATACCAGGACCGTTTTTTTCATACTCTTTCTCCTTCCCTTGCTATTCACTTAAAAAGCTTGGCCGTGTCCTCCCTCAGGAGAATGACCAGGGAATAGACCGAAATAGCCGTGCCGAAAGGAAACCAGAGGATGTTGAGGAAGGAAAGGATAATGACGAAGATACGGGCCCATTCCCTTCGCTTGTTCAGCCAATATCCGGCGATAATATCCGGAATAGACAGGATTCCAACAAAAAAGGCTACGATCAATCCGACCGTTCTGAGGATGATCGGTCCTTCTACATCCATATCCGGTAGAAAACTTATACCGAAGAAAAATAAAAGAATAAAGAAGGCCCCCAGTATTCCCAAGATCCCGGAAACGATCCAGAGGATACTGAGAACATTGATATGTTTTTCCATGGCACTCTCCTTATATACTTAGATACTTTGCTTATTCCCCGCTTATAACGACGGCGGTTCCGTTGGCACTGACCATGAGCATATTGCCGGTCTGGCCGATGCCGATGGTCTCGTAATCCAGGTCTACGCCGATGACAGCGTTGGCCCCCAGTGATGCCGCCTGGTCCTGCATCTCTTGAAGGGCCAATTGTTTGGCCTGCCGAAGTTCGTTCTCATAGGCAGCGGACCGGCCGCCAACAATATCGCGGATACCGGCAAAAAAGTCTTTGAAAATATTGGCCCCCAGGATGGCTTCGCCGCTGACAATTCCCAAATATTTCGTTATCTTTTTACCCTCGACGATGGGCGTCGTTACCATAAGCATATTTCCTCCTTGCCATGAACTGTTCTTATAAAATACGGTTTGTTTCCCACTTGCGTTCGAAACGGCTACCTACCGCCACTATTCTCCCTTTCACTATACGTCAACAACTAAGAGCAATCAACCGTCCTGATCAACCTGATTCAACAATTTATCCAGCTTTTTCTCCATATCCTCGTGATGAGTCCCTTTCCAGAATATTCGGCCGCATATGGGACAGAGGGCAAAACTCTTTCCCTTCTTGAAAACAAAAGGCGAAACCAGATTGCGGGCTTTTTCGCGAGACAAGTCTTTGAGAGATGCATTACAGGGGATACACCTTGAATAGGGACGACACTTTTCCCTGAGATTAAAAGAGGAAAGAACCTGCCGGACCTGATCCGGCCATTCTTCGCTTTCGACAAAAAGGGTATGAGCGTTCCTTCTTGCAGCTTTCTCCATAAAGCCAGTATCACGGGTAAGAAGGATGCGACCTTCCCGGACGGTAAGTTCTAAAAGCTCATCGTCCTCGATTCGGCTGAAAAAGACGGTATCAAAACCCAAAATTTTGAGCCACTTGGCCAGCTTTCCCAGCATGCAGTCGACGGCGAATTTCATGGTTTTCTTTAATGTAATACGAAAGAAGAGAAGAATCAAAGTGTCAGTTTTGGTTTTGGTGGAGCTGATTTTCGCGGACAATAATATTACCTAGAGAATAACGGTGAATAATGTTCATCGTTCGCGGATGTGCTTGCTCGTGAAAAATTCTTAAGAAGAGGGAAAACAGCGGATGAGTGAGAAAGCACTTTAAGGGAAGGAGGAAAAAATGGTGGACGGTAGGGGACTCGAACCCCCGACCTCAGCGATGCGAACGCCGCGCTCTCCCAACTGAGCTAACCGCCCACTCTTCGTTTTCCGCGGCAGGGCGCGGAGACCGTCCCGGCGGCAGGGGTAAAAATGTACCACTTTTCTGAGTTTTTTTCCAGGTATTTCGATGGAATTTCGATGGATCCTTGAAACAACTCTTTGAAAACGAAAAATCGTTTTGTGCGCTTTAATTAACAAACCTTTTTCAACTATTTAACAAACCAATGACAACTCTTCTCCTATAAAAGCTCAACTTATAAATAGAAAGGAAATGAGCTAGGGGGTATGAAATGAAAAAATTCATAACTTTGTTTCTTGGCATATCTTTATTAACACATTCAGGAAGTCTGTATGCCAAAAAAGAGGCATGGTCATTCTATTCATCATCCAACCTACTGGTGGGCGATGGGCCTGGAGATCAGATCCTTCCCAAGATAGCTCCGACCGACGATGGAGGCTACTACGTGAGCTGGATCGACAACGGCACCGGGGGCTATGACGTCCGGCTCCAGAAGTTGGATGCTCTGGGCTACGAAGAGTTCGAGCATAACGGTATCCTTGTGGCAGATCGGAAATTTGGTTGGGTTATGGATTACGGCCTCGACGTTGATTCTGCAGGAAATGCGCTTCTCACATTTCGTGACGATCGACTGACCGGCATACAAATCACCGCCTCGAAGGTGTCGCCAACGGGAGCTCTTCTTTGGGGAGAGCTGGGGATTCAGCTCACAAACACTACTAGCTTCATCGCCTCTCCCAAGATCGCCGGGACAAGTGATGGAGGCGTGGTAGTGGCTTGGACCCAAGAATCAGAGGTGTGGCTTCAGAAGCTTAGCCCTAACGGGGATCCTTTTTGGGGGACCGGCATCGTTCTGTCACCTCCAGGAAGCTCTTTCTTAGTGAGTGATCTCCACGATACAGGAACGAGTGTGATTGTCTCGATTGTGCATGAGACGGGTGAGTTTGGATCACCTCGCCATCTTCTGGCTCAGAAGCTCGATGCAGCAGGGATTCAGGAATGGGGAGTGGGGTGCGTTTCTGTCTTTGATGGTGGCACCCTCCAGTTCGGCAACTTTCCGACGTTCATACCTGATGGGAAGGGCGGTGCCATCTTCTCCTGGTATATTACATCTAACCTGCAGCTTCAGTGCTACGCCCAGCATATACTCTCCGACGGTAATGAAGCATTTCCTCACAACGGGTCCGCTGTGTCTACAAACACCACACGAGTTCGGGTATCCCCCTCGGCAACGTTCGATGCCATCAGCGGAGAGACATTCCTCTTCTGGATAGAGAAGAATTCGGACCAGTCAAAATTCGGTGTCTATAGTCAGAAGCTGAATTCATCGGGGGAGCGGCAATGGAGCGATGAAGGCGTAGTGGTAGTCCCTGTTTGTCAGGATGTGGTCTCTCTCGTGCGATCCCTCCGATTAGAAGGCGGAACCTTTGTGTTCTGGTCGCTCTCTCCCAGCTTCGGTGAAGATCAACTGTTTGGTGCTTGGATCGACGATTTCGGCAACGTAAACTTCGGACCTTTCGATGTTGCTTCTACACCGAGCGTGAAGTCACACTTGGATGTCGAGCTCAGTGCCAACAATTTTGCTATCTTAGCCTGGAGCGACGAACAAAACGGGGAAGCCGATATTTTGGCTCAGAAGGTTAATCTTAACGGATCTCTAGGAAATCCGAGAATCTCGATCGGCCTATCAATGGGACGCCCCGCAGTGTGGCTGGCGCTTCAACATCCAAATCCGAGCAACGGTTTCATCTTTATCGTTTTTATCTTCTCTGAACTACTCTCCGTATTCGCGATTTTCAACCTTCACGGTCAGGTAGTCCGTACTCTGCACTTTGTTGTGCCCTCCGCTGCTGGGACCTTGGTCTGTGATGGGAGCGATGAATGTCAACCTGCTGGTAGGGGCGGCGGGGTTGTATTTCGAGCAATGTCAAGGTGATGAGGAGCCACAGGGTGTAAAATTCAAGGATAAATCCCACATCCTTGGTAAGTATAAATCCCAGCTGAATGTTATCTATGATCGAGCATCTCTTCAGCCACGTGTATGAAAGGCTTCAAGCAATCCCGGACAATCCGTTTGAGCGGTTCCTTATCCCTTATGAAAGCGGCGACTGCCGGACTCATCCTGTAGTAAAGATGGACAAAGGCTCTTCCAACTTCGTTCTCAAGAAGATACGCGTCCCTGAACCTGCGAAGCAAACGGACTTCCTCCACAAAGGGTGTGCCGTAACATGCTGTTGCTATAAAACAGGTCCAATCCCCGTCTCCTAATACGTTTCTTGAGTAGCTGATGATGCCTCCCATTTTGAATGAGAAATGTGCGGTTATAGACTTGTCAGCATCCACGGTGATTGTGATGGTAGTTTGAGTTTCTTGTCCGGCAGGAACATCACCGCTCCACCTTTGGAATTTAAAGTTTGGTGACACTTTAGCTATTATTTGGACCTGAGTCACTTCTTCATAGGTATAAGTTCCACACCCAGGAATAGTTAAATGTCCGGCACTCATACCTCCGGTATCTTGACTAATTATCAGCTTGTAAGACAATGTCATCTTGGTTAAAAAAACATCTGACTTACCGTTTTGAATCTCGTCATACGCTTCAGAAGTGACAGGGAAATTTTCCGATTCGGTGTGTCCAGCCAGGTAAACATATCCATCTGTATCTGTCTCTATCTTTATACCGACATCAGAATTCCCCCCCCCCACATACGTTGAATGGATGATGTCTGAGCCCGTGTTGTTGAGCTTGGTCACGAACACATCATTATCCCCACTTTTAGTTGAGTCATAAGCCCCGGTTGAAACCGGAAAATCATCTGATTTGGTGGAACCCGTGACATAGCAATTTCCGCTGCTGTCGACAGCAATGCCGCACCCCATATCAAAACGGCTCCCGCCGAGGAATGTGGAATAGAGGAGAGCTGTTCCCGCAGAGTCTAGCTTGGCGACAAACACATCATACAAACCATTATGGCTCGTATCATAAGCACCAATAGTTGTCGGAAAATCATTCGACATTGTTTCACCGACAACATAGACATTTTTACCTCCATCAACCACCAATCCGTACAATCCTTTGAAGTCCACCGAATAGAAGTTATCATTTTGACTTCCTCCTAAAAACGTAGAATAGAGGAGTTCCGATCCCGTTGGGTTGAGCTTGGTGATGAAAGCATCAAAAGCACCATTATGGCTCGTATCATAAGCGCCGGTTGTCGTAGGGAAATCGTCAGAGTTTGTGCTTCCATATAAATAGGCATTTCCATCTTCATCGATTGCTATCCTGCTTGCCCAGTCTGAAGCACATCCACCCAGGTATGTGGAAAAGAGAAGATTGTTCCCTTCGGAATCGAGTTTGGTTACAAAAGCATCCTTATCTCCATCTGAAATCTTGCTCGTTTGAAAAGATCCCGGAGTGACGGGAAAATCATCGGATGTCGTTCTTCCAAACACATAAGCCTGCTGGCCGGCATCGACTGCAATCCCTGAACCCTCTTCATAATTCCGACCTCCCAGAAATGTGGAATAGATGAGGTTTGTACCGGTGGTGTCGAGTTTGGTGATGAAAGCATCATCTTTCCCATTTAAGCTCGCATCATTGGCACCGGTTGTCGTCGGAAAATCTTCCGACCTAGTTAGTCCTGTAACATAAGCATTTCCGTCTCCGTCAATGGCGATGCCATTCCCGTACTCATAAGATTTATTCCCCCCTATAAAAGTGGAATAGATGAGGTTTGTACCGGTGGAATCAACCTTGGAAACAAAAACATCCTTATGGCCAAAATTGTAACTTGTATCGTAAGCTCCCGTGGAGGCAGGAAAGTCGCTGGAGTTGGTATATCCCGTTACATATACGTTCCCGTCACTGTCAACGGCCATGTCATAACATTCCTCTTCACTGCCGCCGCCCAAAAACGTTGAATATTCCAGCTCCGGATCAATAATGAGCTCGATGTCTTTTCTATAATCTCCCAGAGTAAATCCTATAGTGTTTTTGTTTTCGAGCTTATAATCAACCGCAACCTCAATTTTTTCTCCGTTAATGACCTGATAACCGTAAGGCTTGTTTTCTTTGAGAGTCCCCAATCCGGTCTCGATAACCAGCTCGCCTTTTGTGTTTACACACATTGATTTCATCCCCGAATACCCAAGTCTTATCATTTCGACATCGGCATTTTTCTTCAGACGGAAATCCTGCTTGATATCACCTTCATTATAGGAGATAACCAGGTCAATGAGAGGATAAATCTCCCGATAAACCACTGACCTGAAGGTGCGGGCACCACGGACCCAATGACGGTGGTCGTTTCCTCTGAAATAACTGACTTTCCCTCCGGCTTCTTCAAGCCCTCTGACTTCAGTTTTTGTTACTCTGTTTTTGCCTTTAAAAGAAATCCGGATGTTTTCAATCCTGAGTGATTTTTGTCCTTCATAAAAACGCCGTTCTAATCCTAAATTCTTGGTTTCATTTCTGTTTTTATCATGAATAAATTGATAAACCATTCCCTCCGGCCCCAAATAAAGATTCCCATACGGCATGTTGAGGCAATAGTCGGATTTCCACCTTAGCTGTCCTTTGTTCTCGATGAAGAAATGAGGGAGGGCTCTTAAACCAGGAATGACCTGTTTTTGTTGCTGCTGTTGTTGTTTTTGCAGCTGCCGGACTGAACAAGGAAACGATTTTTGATCTGGGATTAATGAACTATGAAACGAACCCAAAAAAAAGAGAAAAATAAACACTTTCAATGATCTTCTTAACATTTTATCCCCCTAATGATTAATTGAAAATAGTGTTCTATGTTTATTTTTTTATATAACAATCTATTTATTTCTGTCAACCTTTGCTCATCACCATTAAAATTCAACATTGAGCAAATTTATATTCCAATCTATAGTCTTTCCACCAAGGGGATTAGGCTGAAAAGAAACCATAGGAATATCAAGATGCATTTGGCCTTCACTGAAATTCACTAATGCAGCTCTTGATAAATGATCCATAGGAACTGACTGAAGTTTGTGAGACTCAGTAGTACGATTTTTTTCCGCATGATAAGGCAAATCAGTATGAGGCAAGGGATTATTAATTTCAAAGAGCCAGCTCGAACAACGAGAGCACTTACATAATGAAAAAATATCAGAAGAAGTTGAAATGTTTTGAGAAAATGATGGTGTTGATACAATGAGAAAAGAAACAACAAGAATATATCCTAAGTGAGAATTTTGTTTAGATAATTTATTCATTTCAATCCCCCCTATTAAATTTTTTTCACTCTATAAATTAAGCTTTGTAAGAATAGGAGTTGTCAGAAAGTTGTTAAGAGTATGTCAAAAGTCTGTTAAAATTTTCCCTTTTTGCAATTAAGTTGGCTTTTCTAAGCTTAAAAAGAAGATTGACAACTTTTTCAGGATTTACTTCGTCTTTTCTTCCCATGGACTTTCAATCGAAACGTCAAATTTAAAGCTCCTTGCTAAAGGAAAAAGGATTGAAAGGAAAACTAGATCCAAGTCGCTGATATCATTGATATTCCCGTGGAATCAGCATGTTACTCATCTTCCCGGTTCTTTTCATACGAACGCTGCGCTCTCCCAACTGAGCTATCCGCCCACTCTTCTGATAACAAGGAATTAAAGGGACCGGCAAATCGCCGTTTTCGTCACTGTGTGAGTGACAAATTT
>JAFGMO010000034.1 GCA_016927475.1 Candidatus Aminicenantota bacterium | reverse complement strand
GTTTGGATTCAGGGGATCGGAGACCCGGTACACCACTCCCATTCCTCCCTGACCCAATTCTTCTATGATCTCGTATCTATTGGCAATGATAGTGCCTGATTTTAATGTTTGAGCTGAAATCTCTAAAGTTTTTGTGAGGACGCCACTAGCCTCTAAAGAGCCGCCGCAATGAGCGCAGAACTTAGAAGTGTCAGGATTATCGGTTTGACACTTCGGACATTTCATGACCCTTTTTCCCTCCGGTGGTAATAGGATATAAATATAAGAAGCTTGAGTCAATCAGGATTCTTGCAGCGCGTTAAATACGGTTTACATTCATTGGAAATGCTTTTATGAGAAAAAATTGATTTTATCCCGTCATAAGTGATGAAATTAAACGAAAACCATCAGCAACAAAAATATTTTCCTGGCTTTAAATATGAAATATGAACTGTGTGTGAAGTCAGATTCGAATAGCGATTAGCGCCCAGACAATCTCGTACAGGGTGAGTAAAACACGCATCATCAGCGCGACCGTGACAGCCAGGGGAGCAGGGATAAAGGGGAGGAGTAACATACTCAACGTGGCTTCTCTCACTCCCAGACCGGCGGGCAGAAAAACGACCAGTGTGGATACCGCACCGGACAAGCTCCAGCAGGCAATGATGCCCGGCACTTGGACAAGGGCGAGCGGTTGGATTGCCCACACCACGCTGAACAAGGCCAGTCCCCCAAGGACCCACACACTAATATATACAGCCAACCAGATAGCAACGTCGCGGTAGCGGATGTGCTCCACAATGTTGACATGTTTCACCTTGCTCAATATCCACTGAAGTAAACGAGGGTGCATCATTACCAGGCCCACACCTATGCCCACTATCAATCCCCAAGTCCACCTTATTGGCCAACGGCCCAGATTCAACAGGGCATACGACATCAATCCTGATAAGACAATCAGCGCCATTTCTATGGCGCTTGCAGCCGAGATAGAGACGATACCAGCTCCATCGTGCCGGTAGAGGTGAGCACGCCCCAGCACGTACCAAAAAAAACCGGGGATCCGTCTCGCCAGGTTGGTATAACAGTACACTTTGACATGTCGCTTCAAATCACGGACGTTTGTTAACCGACCGGCAATAGCGCTCCACCCCAGGATGGCTAACGCCAGCGCACCGCTGTATAAGATAAATGAAAGGCCAATACCCAGTAGATTGATATGCGTTAGCTGGGCAAGCAATACACTTCCCTCGTGATACAAGCTGTATATTACAAAGGCCACCATTGCGCCAAATAGTACCACCCCTGCCAGTGTAAATACCCATACTGACGGACGGGCACGGGTTGCCTGATACACTTTTTCCCGGATCAATCTATTCACTCGGTGAATCACACGAGAATCCTTGGGTATGCCGACGGTCATCGCTTTCTACAGAGATAGACAAAACAAGAAGCCCAGTTTAGCGGAATGAAAGGCGTCAGCAAGAGCCGCACCAATGGCTTGGGATGGCGAAGGTACCAGCTCAAGTCGCGCAATGAACGTGGCCGCTCTCGCTCGTACTTGACCACCCGCTCGACAATAAATCCGCCTTGCTCCAGAAGGTCTTGCCAGTCTTTCAAGGCTGCATAACGTTGAAGGGGCTGGTTGTCACCAACTGTACGGCCGTGCTTGAGGGCGTTATAGACGGTTCCCAGGATGCTGAATAAATTAGGCAAAAGAATACAGGCTCTACCATGAGGAACCATAACCCGAGCCAATTCGCGCGCCCCACAGAAAGGATCCAGATAATGCTCTAAACTGCCAATGCTTGTGACGTAATCGAAGTATCCTGCCGGGTAAGGTAAGCTCTCCCCATTCCCTATGACAAATCCTGCGGAGCCTTCGCCCAAAGCGGTGCGCATAGCTTCTTCCGACATATCAACACCGTAGGCTTCGAGACCGATTTCCGCTGCTTTATTGGGCAATACGCCCACACCGCAGGCTACGTCCAGCAGTCGCCTGCCGGGAACCGCTTCAATCAGGTTCAACAACCAGGTATAAAAGGAGTCCAGTTGCCGGATTTCGTCATGGCCGCTGTAGATAGCCTCATATCCTTGTTTGGTCCAGCTGCCGGTGGAAGATGGGGAAACTCGCAGCTCAATCATCGCTATCTTTCTTTTCATTTATCAACTCCACGTGCAAACACGGTCATAATCGAACTCATCCTGATACGGTCGCTGATAGAGAAGAAAACCAATCCAATCAATTTGACAGGCCAGAATTTTAGCACAGCCATGAGCGCCTTTCGCCAGCGAGGACATCGTTCGCGCGCCCACAGGTCAAGGCTTAATAAGAATACATGATACCGCCCGCAAAACGATGTGGTTTTGACCAACTCAAAGCCGGTTTCTTCCAGATAACGCGCTATTACATCGCAGGTAAACAAATGAAGATGACGCGGCACATCCCATCCGACCCAGTAAGAACCAAACAGACCCAGCTCCCATGTTTCAGGATTAGGCAGGCTCATTACTAAAATGCCGCCAATGCGGAGTACACGGGCAACTTCTTGCAGTGTAGCCTGCGGATCGGTGACATGCTCCAATACATCCCACATGGTAACGACATCAAATGAATTATCTTCGAAACCTGCCTCCTCCAGAGTGCCGGTGAATACTTCCAACCCCAGCCGCTCGCGGGCATAAATAGAGGCTTGCCGGTTGGGTTCAACCCCTACCGGTTGCCAACCACCATACCGGCGCATCGCATCCAAAAAGTTTCCCGTCGCACATCCTACATCCAGCACTCTCCCCGGCTCCCGGCCAGCGACCTGCGTCACAACGCGATACCGTTTGTACATCCCATAGCGTCGGTCCCAGCGTGTCAACAAATTCGTCTCATCGTCAATCGCTTTCGAATAGGGAATATAGTCCACCGGATAATGCCGCTCCAGCTCTTTAGAAGTAGGCATAGGGTCAAGATACATCAGGCCGCATTGATGACAACGGACGAAATGGTATGTACCGGGAATACTGTGGAACCGGTCCCGTCCTTTGAAGAGCAGGCTCGTATCTTTAGCACGGCAAAGATTGCAGGATTTGTGTATCATCAATTGTTCCCTATTGCGGCATTCACCTCACTGATATAGCTGAATCTGAATTACAGAAAATTCCTTTTTGGCCTATTATCAAATCTCCCGGAATTCTTCTCAATATCCAATCACCAGCATCCTAGAATAATGCTATCACGTCCAGAGCGACAAGGTCAAAGACCCAAAAAACCAAAAATGTCTACCATCTGAATATAAGGGACAAAAACCATCCGCAGCCGGTGCGGGATAGATAGTCTGTAAATATTTCCCTTCTGGACTTTTTGTATAATATCTTATCGGTATAAAACGTTTGGACCCAAGTAAAAAGATCTTCCGCTAAAGAGGCCGCAGTACCGGATCATAAAGTGTCCCCTATCAGGGATACAAGCCGGATCCATCTAATTATGGCTTCGTATGATTCGCTTGTACTCAGGCAAACCACGCAGGGCGTCGAAACAATCATCATTTTCTAATTGAGGCAAGTCGGACCATCCGCAGTCCATGGCCTTTTTTAGGAAAGCAAAGGCTTCCTGAGGACGATTAAGCAATGCCTGATAGCTGGCCAGGTCATAATAGGCTTGGGCATCGCTTCCTTCCCAGATCCAACTGAAATCGTAGGCTTCCTTTTTTTCGACAAGATGTAACGACTCCCTATAACGGGATTTTGACTCTTGGCTCATGCCCAGTTCGTGGAAAGCTTTGGCCATACCGATGGTTGTCTTGACCAGCACATATCCGATCCCTAATCCATGGGACACTTCATCTATAATGGCTTTTGCTTTCTTGAAGCTCTGCAGAGCTTTATCGTTGTTCCTGTTTGTCAGTTCAATCTGACCTATCCCGCAATGGGTCAATGCCTGGAAGACTCCGGTGTAAACATGGTCGGTTTTTGCCAGAAGCTGTAGAGAACGGCCGTACCAATTCATGGCATCAGCATAAAGCTTTTGGCGCAGAAATAGATTTCCCATCAAAGTCAAGGATCCAACAAACGTAACGATACCCGCTTTACCGGATTCCTCTATATCAACAGCCTTTTTCAACTTTTCCTCGGCTTCTTTATAATTCCCATGTAAAATATGGATCCATGCCGCATTCATGTAAGCCGGCTGGTAATTGGGCTGAATTTTCACATTGATCCTGTAATGATCCAAAGCTTTGGGGTATTTATCAATTTGATACTCCATGGCCGCCTGTATATGGTAAGCCGCCCCTAAAAAGTAGTGGGCCAGCGGATTGTCCGATTCCAGTTCAACGGCCCTTTTCCCTGAATTGATCGCATCTCTATAACGCTGTTCACGGGTATAACCATAGGTCAGCCAGAGATAGGGATCGGTGAGATCCGGATCCAGCTCGATGGCTTTTTGCAGGTAAACGATAGCTGCTTCCAGGTCTGCTCGCTTGGACATTGCTATGAACTTTATTGTCAAAAGGTTCCCCAAGCCTGAGTATGCCAATGCGTAGTAAGGATCTTTCTTCATGGCTTTTTCAAAAAATTCTTGCGCTTTAGGCATGCCTTCCCTGCCCATCCGGTTGATGATTTGACGTCCCCTGGCATAAAGTTCATAGGCTTCCACTTCCAATGTCTCCGGGGAAGCGATCTTTTCCTTTTCTGTTTCCGATACGTCCATATGGAGGGATTGTATGAGCTCATCGATGATCTGATCCTGGAGTTTGAAAATGTCCTCCATGTTTCCATCCACTTTGGCCGAACCAATAACTTCTCCGCTTGAAATCTCGGTAAAACGGGATGTGATACGGACAGCATTTCCCATTTTTTGGAAACCTCCCCAGATAACCCATCGCACGCCTAATGTCTTTCCAAGGTTGATCACCTCTTTTTCCGTGATGTTTTCACCTGCCTGCGTTCCCAGGATCTTGAGGACTTTTTCACGGCTCACAACCCTGAGTGAGGCGATCTTGTTGAGATCCACCGATACGGTTTCCGCTATCCCGCCCGAGAGCCAATCACAAGAAGGATCCTTTGTGAGATTGGAAAAATCGATTACAGCGACGGAATTCAACATTCCCTTCTCAGAGGGGAAAGGAGCGGCAACCGGCATGCCCGCTTTCACATGATTAAGGTCCTGGAGGAATTCATCTGCTGAACCATAACGCAAGTTCACATCCTTGACCAGGGCTTTGAATATGACCTTTTCCATCTCCTCAGCAAGACCGGCATTTAATCCTTTTAGAGGAAGAGGAGCTTCATTCAAAATCGCATAGAAAACAGCCTGAGCTGTTTCCCCCGGGAACGGCAGCTCTCCTATAAGCATCTCGTAAAGAACCACCCCCAGAGACCACAGGTCTGTCCGATGGTCGACCTTTTCTCCGCGTACCTGCTGTGGAGACATGTAAGCCGCTGTGCCCATTGCCGTCCCTTCTTCTGTCAGATAAGGACTGCCGGATATTTTAGCGATGCCAAAATCCATAATCTTGGCCCTGCCGTCTTGCGTGACCATGATATTGCCGCTCTTAATGTCCCTGTGGACAATACCTTTTTTATGAGCTTCCCTAAGGCCTTCTGCGATCTTGATAGCGATATCCAAAGCCATTTCAGCTTTCAAGGGATTGGTTTCGATTATATTCTTAAGCTCACGTCCCTCGATAAAAGCCATCGTAATATACGGCCTTCCGTCCTCTTCATCACTTTCGTAAACCGTGCAGATATAAGGATGATCCAGCGCTGCAGCTGCTTGAGCTTCGCGCAGGACTCGTTCTCGAATATCTGGAATATGCAGAAAACCAAAGGGTAAAAGTTTTAATGCTACAGGACGCTTAAGCTTAGTATCCTCGGCTTTATAAACGATTCCCATTCCCCCGCGTCCCAATTCCTGTTCTATTTTATAGCGCTTCGCGAAGAATTCTCCTATTCTCAGATCGGAATCTGCTGTTTGTATAGTTCTAGTGACACCATGACCTCCCATCCCGGCATCTGCAATACTGGCTCCGCATTCGGGACAAAAACGAGATCCTTCGGAAATTTCAGACTGGCAAAGGGGGCATCTCATCGACGTGAATATCCTAATTTTTTGAATCGACCATAGCACACCAAAAAACCCAAAGTCAATTTTTCCGTATGAAAAAAAGGGGGCGGGCCCACGCATCTTTATTACATACAATAACTTAACCTTTTTTTCCACAAAAAACAGGCCGGAAAAATGATTTTTTTTCCTAAAAATCTTTTTAAAATTTTTTCCTTTTGAATCTCCCTTCAAACATGATAGATTCAGGAACAGGGAGGGAAGTGGAGGATTCCTCCTCTATACGGCACGCTTCCTGCGGAATCGAACGCCGAACGTAGCCTTTGTCGCCTCATCGAATCCGGATGACCGGGCCTGCAGGACAAAACTGTGTGCCGAACCCGTCGGAGATATCGAGAAGCTCTTCACCCAATGGGATAAATGGGGCTGGCACCGGGTGACTTTCTATGGAGATTTTAAAGAATCCGTTTTCTCCCTGGCCGCCGCAATGAACTGGAAGGTTGTCGAGGAAGACTGATTTTCCCCTCGTTTAGAACCGTGTTCATGAGACTACTGAGGCCTCCGGCATTCTACCGTCGGCTTTTTTTGGCGTAATGTATAGCTTGCCGGCTGCTATGAGATATCTGGGTCGATAAATTAACCTGCATTATTACCTAGAAAACAACAATCGTCATCACCCGGTTCATCCGGGTGATCCAGGAATACAGGCGATAATTTTCATCGTTCGTTGGTGGGCATGCGCATGAAAAATTCATAAACTTTGCCGACACGAACAGATAATTTCAATAAGATATTTCATTTATTGAAGTTTTTTGCAAACCGCACCTTCCAGGCGTCCAACAAAGAGAAAAACAATTCATTAATATTGCCGTCGCCGTCTTTTGAAAAGAAAATCTTGACCGATGAATTTTTCCCGGCGAATCTATCTTTGGAGATGGGAACGAGGAGCAGGTCGCTTCTTCGAATAAACGGCATATATAAGCCTTCTGTACCCGCTCTAACTTCCAACACTTCTTCCAGTTCTTCGCTGAGATAAAAACCGCAGAATTTCTCGGGGACCGAAGGTTTCCATTCTTCATCCGGCAGCCTCTCGGCTGAAACAGCATAGGCACCCTGCCAGAACGTGATTTTATGAGCTTTGGCTGATGCCGTACGAAAAAATTGTATCTTGGCATCAATGGTTTTGTAGGCAAAGGTGTCGGCTGTCTCGGCAAAAAGTTTCACGGGAATATCACCGCTTATCTGCGCGAAAAGATTTTTATCCCTGCGTGTTATTCTTATCGTTTGTTCGCCTCGCAACCAATACCTACCGGTATAAGCATCCAGGACTTCGTCTTCCACCTCAATCGCAGGAGATTGTTTAGGCTGAGCGCGAGGAAAGAGCCCCTTCAGGCAGAAACTCGCAATCCGCCGTGAAATCTGTGTGGGATTGAGACCCGAATTGTTTGTCAATACCGCCACCGCAAAATTTTGCTCAGGGAAATAAACCATATCGCTCCGATAACCTGCCCATCGTCCGCTGTGAAAAAAAACCGGCAGCCGTTTATAGCTGCCTATAATAAGTCCCGCAGCATAGGGAAGATCTCGTCCATCTTGCAGTTTTCCTGTCTCAAACAATTTGGTCCACATTTCTCGAGTCCCGACCGTTCTTGTCTCAAAAGCCGCCAACCAGTGTGCCATATCCTCAATCGACACAAACAGCGAGCCCGGTCCCGGCGCCGCCTCATTATCAAAAGCCTGCAGATATTCCTTGTCACCCGAGGGTGTATATGACTGCGCGGCTCCCGGGATAATCTCTCCGATGTTTTCCTTGAAAACCGCTTTTTCCATTCCCAAGGGGATAAAAATATTGTTGCGTGTCCATTCTGCGTAGCTTAAACCGCAGGTCCTAGCAACAATTTCAGCCAGGACAATATAACCGGCGTTGTTGTATGCCGTTTCCGTTCCGGGCTTGAAGTTTAATTCTTTCTGATTGGAAATGAGCTTGAGTATGGCCTGCGATGTGAAGACGTCATCCATACGGTTTCCGGACATCAGCATCAACCCTCCGTAATCGCGCAGACCACTGGTATGGTAGAGAAGATGGCGGATGGTGATTATTGAGCTGAAATCAGGAAATTCCGGAATATAAGACCGCACATAATCATCCAGCGAAAGTTTCCCCTGCTCTTCAAGCATCAGCACGGCAAAAGCCGTAAATTGTTTCGCCAGAGACGCCGCGTTAAAAGGTGTTTTTGTCGTTATGGGAATGTTATGTACGAGGTCGGCACAACCATAACCCTTGACCAGAAGCGGCCTGCCGTCCTGCACAATGGCAACAGCGGCACCGGGAATTCCGGGTTTGCTCCAGGGCTCGAAAATTTTATCCGCCTCGGCTTCTATCTCGTTGACGGATGTTTGAGGCAGGGCGGGACTAAAGATATAGAGGGTTAATAAGAATATTATTATGAATATTCTCATGGCCGCATTTCTCCTATGGCTTTCTCTTATTATAAACGGATGAGGAAAGACAAAGTTATGGAATAAAAAGGTACTATTTAAAATATCAATTCGCTAGCTCAGCCAGGGGAAAATCCCGATTCTTTTCACTCATCCTCGATATTTTCGGCATTTTCCTTGTAGACAATGCCGCGCTTCTTCAAACCTTTGAGCATATAACGAACACATTCCGGCCTCCGGCCGATGAATTCAGGTGCGGATAGGCCTTTTTGATCATAGAAACCCTTTACGATCATTCTCAAGACCAATGTTGCCGTATAACCCGTCGTCCGGGCCATAGAATGTGTGTTTGTGGAGGAGTCATGCCGGTCCAAAAGCTCGAAAGTGTGACGCCGTTTCTTTTCCGCCTTTTTCCCTTCAACGATAATTCTCATAACCGTCAGGTCTTTTTCATACTTATTCAATTTCCATTTTGGGAACAAAAGCTTTGCCGTGAGATCAAGAGGCCGGACTTTTGCTCCATGGACCGTTATCTTTTTTCTGTCAAAAAATCCCGTCTCCCGGAGCATAGCCATTTTTTCAATATGTCCGGGATAACGCAGCGTTTTTTCTTTCATGTTGGGAGCTGATATTGTGGCGGCAAGCGTACGGAGTCCATCGGTATTGAATGCTTCCAGTGTTCCCACTCCGGGAAAATGGACACGTTCCGGTTCCGAAAGAGCCTGTTTGACAACCAGTTTCCCGTTGGTGATGGTTCGGGCCGGCCTGATATATTCTTCGATCACATCGATCGGCGAAAACCCAGCCTTATATTCGTACGGCCATTCACGAACCTCCGGCAATCCTCCGACGTATATCAGCACATTATGCGTCTCTTCCAACAATTGATGGACGTGGCCCACCAGGATGTTGGACATGCCCGGGGCAACGCCGTAATCAACCACGGCCGTTACATTTTTGTTTTTGGCATCGTTATCGAGCAAAAACGGATCCTCGGGGAAAAATGATATGTCAACAACTTTCTTTTCGGCCTCGATCACGGCTTTCAAGGTTTGAAAACCCATATAACCGGGCACGGCGTTTAAGACAAAATCACAAGGTTTTACCAGCTCCTGCACTGTTTCCGGTTTGGATAAATCGGCTTGTATTGTCTTGATCGAAGGATTCTCTTCCTCCAAACTCTGGAGAACGGTTTTATCTATATCGACGGCCGTCACCTCGAAATCGGATTCCTTCGCAAGGTCCATGCACATGGGAGCGCCGACAAGACCCGATCCGAGAACGAAAACTTCCGTTTTCTTTTTCATTTTTTTATCCTTGTGAGATTTTCCTATCTTTTGAATATAAAATAAGAAAATAATTGAAAAATCGATGTGGAGGAAAAAGGCGGGGTTTACAAACCGCTGAAACGGTTTTTGTAACGGATGAGATAGAGCTTTGATCTCAATAAATAAGATGAGCATTCAGAACGAATCATATAAAAGATATTTTCTCAAAATCCAAAAATGGGAGTCAAAATCAACTCTAAGAAAAATCTCTACCTGAAGGAAAATCACATATCTTTTATTATCAATAATATTAGTCAGCCAAGGCATATTAATTTCTTAGACTGATGACGAACGGCCCGTTTTCCCTTGTGAGGCACCCTCTTTATGCTGCCCTTATATGGACACTGCCGCCGCTTCTTATCATCTGGCTTGAAGATTTTATATTCTTCATTCCATGGACGATGATCATCATCGTCTCCCATGGCGTCGTTTTTATCGAAGAGCGGGGATTGATAGATGTTTTTGGAGAAGCGTATTTAGAGTACAAGAAGACAGTGCCGGCCTTAATTCCTTTCAAGGCTCCTTGGCGCAGACACCGCAGGAACGATCTGAAGGATTTGAACAAAAATTGACAACCAGCGGTATTTCATAAGAGAATTTGTTTGATATCCGCATATTTGCGAAAGCTATTTTTTCAGTCAATCGGAGAATTCAGCATGAAACGTTTCAAATGTTACATTTTTTTTCTTTTGCTTCTTCTTTCTATGACGGCCTTCGGATTTCCTGGGGAAAAACAGGAAACCTACACGCCCTCAGAGATTACCAAAGTCGTCTTTTTGGGAACCGGAAATCCATCACCGGATCCTCAGCGTTCCGGAAATTCCATCGCCATCGTGATCAACGATAAAAGGTCCTATATTGTCGATTTCGGTCCAGGTCTCGTTCGCCGGGCTGCAGCCTTATCCCCTAAATATGGAGGACATATCGAAGCCTTATCCGTTGAAAATCTAAAAACAGCGTTTTTAACCCACCTGCACTCCGACCATACGACCGGATACCCCGACCTCATTCTGACTCCCTGGGTGATGGGCCGAGATGAGCCACTGGAGGTTTACGGCCCGGAAGGCATTCAGGAAATGACGAAACACATTCTGGAAGCCTATAAAGAAGATATTCGAGTGCGTTTATACGGAATAGAACCGGCCAATAATCAGGGATGGCGTGTGAATACCCATGAGATTAAAGAAGGGCTTATTTACGCGGATGAAAAGGTCAAGGTGGAAGCCTTTCTTGTGGAACACGGAAGCTGGCCCGAGGCTTACGGATTTAAGTTTACGACTCCCGACCGGACGATAGCTATCTCCGGAGATACCCGGCCCTGCAAAAATTTGGTTGAAAAATGTCAAGGCGTGGACATATTGATCCATGAAGTTTATTCTTATAAGGATTTGAAAGAGAGAACTCCCTTCTGGCAAAAGTATCACCCTCAGTTTCATACTTCGACCCATGAATTGGCGGAAATAGCCTGCCGGATTAAACCGAAATTATTAATCCTCTATCATCAGCTCTGGGATACGCCGAACGATCAGCTTGTCAAAGAAATCAACGAGATCTATCACGGAAAAGTCGTTTCCGCCTGCGACCTTGATATCTACTGAATTTCATAAACCGTATATCGAGATGATTTCCCTGGCAAGGATAACGGCCGCGGGGTGATCATAGTTGGAAAGAACAATAATGGTGAAGCCGTTTTTGATGTCGACGGCAAGAAAAGCATTTATCCCCGGTGCCCCGCCGACCATTCGAAACAACCCTTTGGGAATGTAAGGATCTCCCACTTTGCCTTGGCATCGGTTAAACATATAATCCGTATAAGGTTTACTCAGGAGAATATTATTTCTCAGCGCCTGGTCGTATTTAAGGAGGTCTTCGGATGTGGAATAACCTCCCCCTGCCGGGGTTCCTCTTGGGGGCATCATATAGGTGTTCTCCCAGCGATATCCTTTTCCCTCAGAGTCATTCCTGTTCATATTCGTATAACCAACAGCCATATTTTCCACCGGACCATCCTTGTGATAGGAATCGGAATGGGTCATACCTGCCGGCTCAAAAATATGCTTTCGAACATATTCATAATAATCCTCACCGGTTACGTTTTCGATGATCGCCCCGGCAACATCAAAACCGGTATTGCTGTGCTGAAAATTTGTTCCCGGTTCGAAGTCAAGCGGCATGTCTTTGATAAATTCCATATAATCCGACACGGACCGGAGCCTGGAGAATCTTTCCAAATAAGCTTCATTTCCCCAAAAATCCCCCCAGCCCGAACGCATATTAAGAAGATGCCGAATGGTGACCTTATCGGCGATTTCCGGAGGAAAATTTTCGAGATATTTTCCGATAGGATCATCCAGGGATATTTTTTTCTGCTCGAGCAGTTGAATCATGGCAACCGTGGTAAAGGACTTGTTGATGGAACCAAGATTGAATTTCGTATCCTTTTGATTCCGAACTTCGAAACGTTTGGATGCATATCCATAAGCTTGATGGAAAAGCGGCTGTCCATCCTTTGCTACCAGAACAACACCGGAAAACTTTTTGTCTTCTGCTTTGGCTGAGATCAGCTCGTGCAGTTCTTCCTGAGGGACATCTACCGGTTCACGCTCAGATTCTACCGATTGATCAGCGATCTTTTCTTTTTCAGCTTCAGTTTTTGTTTCATCTTCTTTTTTCAGGGAAGCGGGACGGGAACCGGGTCGAATTCCCATCCTGGCGATCCTGTGAGGAGGATTCTCTTCAACGACTATCGAAACATTCAACCATGCGTCTTTACTTTGAGAGCGCAAGGTGAAACGGATTTGCGTATGAGTGGATGACGTAATTTCAGCCAGCTCCATTTTCCCGAACATGCCCTTCGTGGTATTAAAAATCTGCATATGAGTGGCCATTGGAAAAGCATCCCTAAAAACTGGTGCGTAGTTTTTTTGAATATATTCTCCAGGCGGGCTGGAAAATTCTCCATTAAGGAGAGAAACGATTTCTTTAGCCCTTCGTCCGGCAGGATTGTCAGGGAAATCTAAAGAAAAAGCTATAGCTGTCAGCCATAAACACCATAGAATGGTTAGGCCGCAAAGGGAAGAATTTTTGAATCTTTTTTTCATGGTCTCCTCGCTAAAATAAATTTTTCGGGTTCCATATTATGAACCCGGGATCATGATAAAAAATGACGCTTGACATGTCGTCCTCATTAGAAAAATGGACAAAACATTTCCTTTTTTTTCTTGGACCTGAAAAACAAACTTAGAAGGATTGAATTCAGGAAGCTCTGGGGTTGTTCCTCATCCGGTATTCTTTGGGAGTTTTTCCGGTGAGAACCTTAAATGTTTTATTAAAGGCACTCTTGGTGTTAAATCCGGAGCTGTAGGCTATTTCCAAAATGGTCTTATTTCGATACTTAAAATCCGATAATCTTTTTTTTACGTCTTCAATACGATAATGATTGACCATGCCGGAAAAAGACTTTCCCATTTTATAATTCATAATCCAGGATAGCTGGTGGGGTGGGATATTCAAACTATCTGCCAGAGAATGGAGTGACAAATACTCATCCTGATAGATTTTTTCCACATCGAAAAGAAAATAAAGTCTTTTTCTGATCTTTTTGACATAATCTTCCGGCAGCGGAAATTTGTTATCCATTTGCTTTGTTTTTTTTCTTTTTTTTGCTTGATGAATCAGAATGAATACAAAGATCGCTGCAAAAAGGGCTGATAAAACACCTGATAGAAAAAAAATCGACAGCCGGTTTGTTTGAGGCTGGGCTTTTTTCACTCGGATGAAACCGTTTTCCCACTGAAGTTCAAGTTCCAGATTGAGAAGGATGAGGTAAAGCGCCTTATCCCATTCAACTCCCTTAAAGGTAAACTTGCGCACAACATGTAACTCAGAATCCACCTTGAAATGTTGTCCGCTTATTGTTTCAAACTTTTGGAAGATCCCCTGGAGATCGGTGTTTTCGAAATCGAAGTCCATTGCTTCTCCCGTGAATTTTTTATTTTTGATGTTTTTTATGAGCTGCATGGCGGTATTTGGAGTTTCCGGATACAGATCAGAGGCATATCCCAGGTTAAATAGAATAAAAAACGCAACAGCAACAAATTTTATCTTCATAATAAGGGACCTTTTCTCATAGGATTATTGTCCAAATATAAAAACACATGGAAAAATAAAAAAGTTGCCTCTGATTATAACGATGGAGCCGATGGTTTCTGTTTAACTTCGGTCAAACAGTAAAACCCCTTCGCATTAAAGGGAGAGGTCTTACGCAGCCTATTCAGCGTGTTTTGGGCCGGGCAAGAAAAATATTCCCTGTCATTTCACAAGCAAAGAAGATGACTTTGTCCGCAGCCACGCCAATCACGCCGTTGCCCAATGGAAAATTAAGGTGGAACCGAGTGTCCGGGGAGAAATAAACTTCGCGTGCCTCTCCGACAGATTCCTTTGTCTCAGGATCGAGCTTCTGGGCAAAGATTGAAGAGCGGTCATTCTTTTGGGAAACGTAATAGAGATATCCCCCATTTGAAGACCAGTCCGGCCTGCTGATGTAACGATTATCCTCAATAATCAATATTTTTTGCTTCGCTGGAATCCATGTTTCACTGATCGGAGCGATCCATACCGCGGCCCGGCCGGCGGGCTCAGCAGTAAGATAGGAGATCCATTTCCCATCCGGGGAAAGGCTTGCGTCTTGGATCGACCGCTCCTCAACAGTTAAAACCGTCGACAACTCCCCATTCCGAAGGTTCATTTTTTCAAGTTTGTCAGGATCAGTCCGCACTAAGGCAAAATCCGTATTCGAAAAAAAATCGAGAATTTTGCAAGAATCACATATTTCCCGGCCTGCAGCTCCTTCTACGGGAAAAACAAAAGTGCGCCATTTGCCGTTTAATAAATCGCGGTAAGCGACGCTGGATCCATTCGGGCTCAGCCGGGGTACAAAATTGAGACTTCCTGCCAGCGTTGGAATTGTCATCTCCTGTCCGGTTTTCAGGTTTCTCATTCTGAGCTCAAATTTTGCCGCCCGGACGCCGCCAAAGGCCGTATAAGCTATTTTATTCCCGTCATGGGTTATGGAAGGATCGAACTTTTGCCAGCGGTCAGCGGTCAGCTTTTGAGGGGGTGACAAAACGACGGCCTCATTCGGCCTGGCCGCCACACCCCACACATCGAGAGAAACGCTCATGTTCGTGAAAATAAAGCGGCCGTCGTTTGCTATGGATACAAAATATTTCATGCCCGGTCCCGAAGTCAGAGGTTCGGCGGGCCCTCTTATGGTCAAGCTGCCGGGATCGATGGGAGCCCGGAAGATGTTGATTCCCTCGAGCGTCGTTCCTGAAACAAAATAGACATATTTGCCTGACCAAGCAGTCGGCCACTGAACGATGGCCGTCAAAGACAGGTTTTCTCGGGCATGGGTTTTTATGGGTTCTCCTTCCTCAACCGGGACCACCCACCAGTCCGTAGACGCCGGGGCTTCAACGCGCCGGCCACAGAACAACAGATATTTCCCATCGGGGGACCAAACCGGAGCTGCCCCCTGACCTGAGAAATTGATACAGAATTCATGAAAAAACGGACGCGGCTTTCCCCCTTTGGAAGAAACCAGAAACATCTTGTGCTTGGATGCTTCTCCTGAAGCCGGAATGGTGACGTAAGAAATTTGATTTCCGTCCGGAGAAATTCTGGGCCAATATCCTTCATCGACAAGCTTTCGCTCTTTCCCTCCCAGGGTGTCGATCATATAAATTCCGCCGCCGTCCCGTTCGGAACGGAAGAAAATTTTTGATCCGTCCGGCGATAATGAAGGGAACCAATCATCGGCCGGATGGTCGGTTCGCCGAAGCGGCTCCCCTCCTGAAATCTGCTGAACCCAGATGTCGAGATTTCGGCTTCCTTCGCGGTCAGAGGAATACGCCATCAAGCTCCCGTCGGCCGAGACGGATGGTGTGCCGGTCATGCCGGAATCGAAAGTCAGGGGAATGGTTTCGAATTCAACAGGAGCCTTGGGTTTCAGGAAGAAAAACATTATAAAGACGGCTGCTGCGACCATAACGAAGGCCGCCAGAGATACCCAAATCACGGATCGTTTTTTGCCGCTTTTAGGGGCGAGTACGGCCTGAAGCCGGCCTGAATCCGAGTCATCCTTCAGGTCTTGCAAGGCGACCCTAAGGTCGGACATGGTCTGCCAGCGGCGCTGAGGATCCTTGCGAAGGCAGCGGGTAAGAAGCCTCTCCGCTTCGGAAGGCACCTCTTTATTTAAAGATGAAGCCGGTTTCGGGTCCTCACTGATAACAGCGGCTAGGGATTTGATGCGGCTTTCACGGGCAAATGCCCTTCGTCCGGTGAGCATCTCGTACAGCACTGTCCCGAAAGAAAAAATATCCGACCGGGCATCCAACTTTTTCCCCTCGGCCTGTTCAGGAGACATATAAGCAGCAGTACCGACGATAAATCCTTCATCCGTTATCGGTCTATCATCTTGGCGCAGGGTTTTTGTCCGGCCGGCCCCGGCCTCAGACTCTTCTTCCATAAGTTTGGCCAGACCAAAATCAAGAATTTTTACCAGGCCGCCGTCGGTAACCATGATGTTTGTCGGCTTGAGGTCGCGGTGGATGATACCGGCGGCATGGGCCTTGGACAATCCGTCCGCAATCTGGACGGCATATCCGAGAACGTGGGAAAGCTCTATTCCTTTACGTTTTATCAGTCTGTCGAGCGGCTGCCCTTCAACAAACTCCATGACGATAAAATCGAGGCCGCGATCAGATGCGATATCATGGACGACGACGATGTTCGGATGGCGGAGGGCGGAAGCGGCCTTGGCTTCCTGGACGAAACGCTGTCTCCGCTCGGGATCGGTGACTTTCTCGGGGGGAAGAACTTTGATGGCCACCGGCCGGTCGAGATGGGTATCATGGGCCCTGTAGACAGTACCCATTCCGCCTTCACCGATTTTCTCAATAATCTTATAATGCAGAAAAGTCTGTCCTACCATTGAAAGATCTCCCAAAGCTTACCTTTATATCTAATTCTTAGGGCGGAAAAAGTCAAATGATATGCCAGACGTGTCAGACGATACACTCCTTTCCGTATCATGGTCTTAAAACCCAATACTTATGATCAAGAATGTAAAACATCAAATAAAATCCTTGCCTTTGATATTTTGTCCTATTTGTTATCTTATCATTCATACATCTTATTGACACCTTTTTGGGGAATTGATACGCTTAGGACAAGTTCAATCCGTCAGAGGGAAAATGGCCATAACTTGCCCTAAATGCCGTTTCAAAAATCCTGATAGTGCCCTTCATTGCAGTCAGTGCGGTGAATCTCTAAAACCCTCTGATAGAAGCAATATCACCAAAACCCTGGTGTCATCCGCAGAAAGTCTGCGGAAAGGAACGACTCTGTCCGGAAGATACACCATCCTCGAAGAGCTGGGCCGCGGGGGAATGGGTGTGGTCTATAAAGCCGAAGACACCAAGCTCAAAAGAACCGTGGCCCTTAAGTTTCTGCCCACAGAGTTGACTCACATTCCCGAGGTCAAAGCCCGATTCATGCGTGAGGCCCAGGCGGCTGCCGCCTTGGATCATCCCAATATCTGCACGGTTCATGAGTTCGACGAAACAGGAGAGACAACCTTCATTTCCATGGCCTATGTCGAAGGACAAAACCTGAGAAAAAAGATCGAATCAGGCCCCCTGGAGATGGAAGAGGCATTACAAATAGCCTCGCAGGTCGCCGAAGGTCTCCAGGAAGCTCACAAGAAAGGGATCGTGCACCGGGACATCAAAAGCGGAAACATCATGGTGACCGAAAAAGGCCAGGCGAAAATCATGGATTTCGGACTTGCAAGAAAAACAGAAGGCACGCTTTTAACCAGAGAAGGATCGACCATGGGCACGATCGCCTACATGTCTCCCGAGCAGGCCCAGGGCGAAAAGGTCGACCACCGGTCGGACATCTGGTCCTTCGGCGTGGTCCTCTACGAGATGCTCACGGGGCAGCTTCCTTTTAAGGGAGATCATGAGCAGGCTGTGGTCTATTCGATCCGGAAAGATAAGCCCGAGCCGGTTACTTTTTTGCGATCCGAGATTCCTGTGTCTATAGAGCAGGTAGTGAGCAAGGCTCTGGAGAAAGACCCGCACAAACGGTACCAGAAGATTGATGATCTCATAGAAGATCTCAAGTCCATCTCCGCAGGAATCGTACCGGAAGAGATCAAAGCGCGCCTGAGAAAGGCCAGGCTGCGCAAACGGAAAAGAGTCATTTCCCTCGCAGGGTCTGCAGCCTTGATTTTTATAGGTGCCATAATTGGATTCAAGGTTTTTTGGAAGCCTCCGGTACCGATCGAGAAGTCCATCGCCGTGCTGCCCTTCATCAACGACAGCCCGGACCAGGAGAACACCTACTTCATCAACGGGGTGATGGAGGAGATCCTGGGCAACCTTCAGAAGATCAAGGCGCTTAGGGTCATCTCCAGGACGTCGGTCGAACAATACCGGGACAGGAAGAAGTCCGTCCGTGAGATCGCCGAGGAGCTGGGTGTGAACTACATCGTGGAGGGCAGCGCACAGAAATACGGCAATGCTTTCCGCATGAGGACACAGTTAATTGCAGCAGACCGGGAGACACACCTCTGGGGGCAATCGTTCCAGCAGGAGATCACCGATGTGGAAAATATTTTCAATATCCAAAGCAGTATCGCAGAGTCAATAGCTGCTGAACTGAAGGCGGTCATTGCACTGGAAGAGAGGAAGCTTATTGAAACAATACCCACAACGGATTTGACAGCATATGATGCTTATCTTAAGGGGAAATTTTATATGTATAATGCCACTTCGGATGACATGAATACTGCCATGGAAGTTTTTGAGCTGGCAAAAGAAAGAGATCCTGAATTTGCACTGGCATACGTAGGTATGGCTCAGGTCTGGATGTTTCGTCAGCAAATGGGATACGCATCCCCAGACGAGGCGGGTCCGAAAATCAAGGAAGCTGTTGAGAGGGCTCTTGAACTGGACAGCACACTTGCAGAATTGCATTATATGCTGGCAAATATGAATTACTTGGTAATATGGGACTGGGAAAAAGGAGAAAAAGCTTTTAAAAAAGCCATTGAGATCAATCCCAACCATGCCGAAGCACATGCATTGTATTCACATTTGCTGATCATTCTGGGACGACCTGAAGAAGCGATGGGGCATGCTGAACTGTCGCTTAAGCTGGATCCGCATAATCCAGGGATAATTATGTGGTATAGTGCAGCTCTTTTATTTGAGCGCCGATATGACGAGTGCATCTTATTCTGCCGTGAATTCTACGAGAAAAATCCTACTACCTTCTGGTTTCTCACGATCAGCCTTTCCATTGCGCTCCATATGAAAGAAAAATATGATGAGGCATTTGAAGCATTGAAAGTGGCTATGTCCACCCAGTATGAAGATTTTGACCATGTTTTTGATCAATTTGAGAAATTGGGTTATGCCGGCACACTAAACCTGGAAGCTGATACACTCCTTGAGCAGTCAAAAACTAAATATTTATCACAGTTTGACATAGCTAGTATTTATGCTTTTGCCGGGAACAAGGAGCAGGCTCTGGATTGTCTCAAGCAAGCATACGAAATGCGTGATCCGGTTGTGCCCTATATAGGAGTTTATCCAAATCTGGCCATTTTACATGACGAACCCAGATTTCAGGAACTGCTGCGGAAGATGAATCTGCCGGTAGGGAAATAAACCAATCCTTGAAAAACAAGACTTGACATCCTGAATTTCAATGATAAAATAAGGCTATGATTCCCCGTCCCGATGCTGTTAAGCGTATCAATGCGGTGCTTAAGGTCCACCCGATAGCTGCACTGCTCGGACCTCGCCAATGCGGCAAGACCACTCTTGCCGGACTGATATCGGAGCGTGAGCCGTGCACTTATTTCGACCTCGAAAACCCCGTCGATCTGCGGCGGCTCTCCGCACCCATGAGTACCCTGGAAGATCTTTCCGGATTAATCATTATTGATGAGATCCAACGGAAGCCCGAGCTTTTCGAACTTCTAAGAGTTCTTGTCGACCGGCCCGAAAGCGCTTCCCGTTTCCTCATCCTAGGCTCAGCTTCCCCGGGATTAGTCAGAGGAGTCTCAGAATCTCTCGCCGGACGGATCGGATTTGTCGATCTCTCCGGATTCAACCTTTGGGAGGTCGGCTCGGAGCATCGATCCCTCCTATGGATCAGGGGCGGATTTCCCAGGTCATTTTTAGCCGAAGACGATGCCTCGAGCGCAGTATGGCGAGAGAATTTTATCCGAACATTCCTTGAAAGAGATATCCCCCAATTAGGCATATCGATTCCCGCGGAAACCCTGAGGCGGTTCTGGACCATGATTTCTCATTACCATGGTCAAGTGTGGAATGCGGCTCATTTTGCACGTTCCCTGGGGACATCGGAAAAAACCGCCCGCCGCTACCTCGATATCCTCAGCGGTGCTTATATGGTAAGAATCCTTCCGCCCTGGCACGAAAACATCCGCAAGCGTCAGGTGAAAGCTCCGAAAATCTATATAAGAGACAGCGGAATTCTTCATGCCCTGCTTCAAATCAACACCATGGCCGACCTACAGGGACATCCGAAACTCGGTTCCTCCTGGGAAGGCTTTTGTGTGGAACAGCTGATCGGACACATGGGAAGGCGTGATGTATATTTTTGGGCGACGCATGCCGGGGCTGAATTAGACCTTCTCGTCACAGTAGGTGGGAAAAGGTACGGTTTCGAATTCAAATATGCTGATGCTCCCGGTCCAAAACGTTCGATGCATATTGCCATCGAAGACCTGAGGCTTGAGCGTTTATGGGTTATTTACCCGGGGCGACATAAATATGATATAAACAAAAACATCACTGTCATTCCGATCGAGAACATCCCAAGCCTTTCTTTAATC
>JAFGMO010000033.1 GCA_016927475.1 Candidatus Aminicenantota bacterium | reverse complement strand
TCAAAACATTTCATTAAATCATTGATAACATTACAAATATATGATAGATTATAGGGGAAATTCAAGTCCAAAATACAAGCTTTTTGTCAACACCCCCTCAAAAACCTTGAACGAAAGATCATAAAATCCAGGGGAATGTTGATAGACGCGACGGTGTTTCCGGAGAAGATAAAATATCCCAACGATGTGGGGCTTCTCAATGATATGAGGGAATGGCTGAATAAAAACATCAAAAAGATTGGAAACTCCATCGGGAAAAAGTACCGCACGTATCCCCGGAAAGCCAAAAAAGAGTATTTGAAATTTTCGAAGAAAAAGACGAAGTCGAAGAAAACGATAAACAAGGCTAAGAAAAAAATGCTGCAGTATGTACGGCGGAACATCACCATAAAGGATGGCTCGGAGATATGGGTAAGATCCGGGCTTCTGGCCATGAACCTAAAAACTGCGATAAACAAAGCGTGAGACAAATGGGATAACATAAAAAGGAAGTAATAAAGTGCGCTAAATGTCATTTCAAGAATGCTTCTGATTCCAAATTCTGAAAAAGTGCGCCACACCGCTTCCTTCCTCAAAGGAAATCCCTGTCACTGAACCTTCGAAACAACTCTAGAAGCTGTTGAAACGAGGAGAATGACTGATGCATTTGAGTTGACATTTAATACATAAATACGTATATATGTATTGGAGGTACAAACAATGAAAAGGCTGAACATCACCATAGATGAAGACCTGTATAAAAAAGTCAAAGCTCTGTCCTTCTTCCGAAACGAAAGTATATCAGAAATCATCCGGAAATCTCTGAAAGCCTGGCTTGACAAAAAGATGAAAAAGAAAGAAGAACTTATCCTGTATGCAAAGGATGAAAAAGAGATCCTGGAAATCATTTCTTCCGATGAGTTTGTCTCCTCAGAAGAAGCGAAGAAGACTCTTGGCATATGAAATTCCTCTACAGTAAAACCAGTGTGAGGTATCTTCAAAAAATTGAAAAAAACATCTCCCGGAAAATCATTGGTGCTGTAGAAAAGTTGCCAGAGGAAGGGGATATTGCCAAGCTAAAAGGGAAAAAAGCGAAAAACATATACCGTCTGCGAGCAGGTAAATATCGAATCATTTTTTCATGGGAAAAAGATTTTATAAAAATTGTCAAAATCGATACACGAGGAGATGTGTACAAAAATTGATTTGATAGAATCATGAAATGCTATAACTGAAGTCGAGGACGCGAAGAAGAGTCTGGCTGGCCTCAGGTAAAACAAGTCATTTCATTCCGCATTTGGACGGATCTCAACCGCTTTTTCTCGGAATGGTAAATCTTTTCAAGGATGTCGTCGAGGAAAGAATATTCAATCGGCCAGGAATCTTTCGAAATAATGAAAAAGCACCAGGTAGAGCACGGTGCGCTCCGGATGACGGGGACAGTATACTCCTGCCACAGCAGGAACATATATTCAGGAAACAGGCCGGAATATAAAAGCATACCTCTCAGACCCAATACACTCTGGAATGCGGCAGCTGCAAGCCGGCCGCTCTTGGTAAAAAGGTCAACAGAAGATGACATTGTGGAATAACCTTTACCCGGAGAAGTGAGGGCCAGCAGAGCCTGAGCGAGGTTTAGTCTCGCCCAGGAATCCATTCACCAAAAGCACGAATCGTCCGGTACCTAAAATAAAGCAACCATTTCTGAATTAGTAAGTATATAACTATGTATTTAAAATAAATAGTAATATGGACAAACAAAATGTATGAACTCACAAAAAACGAAGAATTGATTCTGCTTTTTATCTGGAAGCTCAAAGACAATGCTTACGGAGTAACGATCAGAGAAAGCTTCAAACAGGTTTCAGGAAAAAAACTGAATTACGGTTCCCTCTACAACACCCTTTATCAACTGGTCAGGAAAGGCCTTGTCTTTTCCAGAGACAGTGAATCCATTCCCAGGCAGGGAGGCAGGCATAAAATTCTTTATTACCTGACAAAGGAAGGTGAGAAGGCCTTACAGAGGGCACAAAAAATTCAACAACTGGCATGGGGCGATGTTCCCGAGTATGCCTTCGAAAAGAAAAAATGAGAAGAGAACCTGACAGCCCGCCCGGAATCATTATGAGAGTCCTGCGCCGGCTATCCACCTACGAACGATTGTTTTCAATTTCCCGGGATTTTGAAATTGAATATAGTTCCATATCCCGGCAGAGGGGCCGGATTGCGGCATTTTTTTGGCTTTTATGGAGCACTTCTGCGGCCTTTTTCTACTATCTTATTTTCATTTTCAAATGGAGAACCATTATGTTTAGAAACTATTTCAAAATCACTTTTCGAACCATGAAAAGAAACAAGGTTTTTTCTTTTATCAATGGTGTAGGTTTGACCGTGGGCATGGCCTGTGTGCTGCTGATATTGATATGGGTTCGTTATGAAAACAGCTTCGAAAAATTTCATGAACACGCAGACCGCATTTTCAGGATAGCAGGTGAAAACCGCAACACTTCTCCTCCCGCAAAAATGGTTGTCTCCCCTCCCCCGATGGGCCCGGCTTTGCTCCAGGAATTTCCCGAAATCGCCGCAGTAACCCGGCTGAGTCGAGGCAGCGGACAAAAACTTTTTTCCTATCAGGGCAAGCACTTTTTTGAATCCTTTTATGCCGTCGATCCGAGTTTCTTTAAGATTTTCACCCATGACTTTGTCGAAGGAGATGCCGCTAATGTTATGATCGATCCCTATTCCATGGTGCTGTCGGAAAGAATGGCGATTAAAATTTTCGGAAACCAGGATCCGGTAGACAAAATTGTTCAATTCGACCAGAAAACGGATTTCAGAGTTACCGGAGTCATTAAAAACATTCCGTCGAACTCCCACATAAACCGGGATATTTACATTCCTTTCGAGACCTGGGGTAAAATATACGAGGAACCTCTGTACCACTGGAAGTACTGGAGTTTTTATACTTACATTCTGGTCAAACCGGGTGCAAATATAGAAAGAATTGAAGAGAAATTCCCTGATTTTACAAAAAAATACGGGATTCAAGAAGTAAATTTATTCCTTCAGCCGCTGAAAAGTATTCATCTTCATTCACATTTTGTCGGAGAGCTCGGTTCCGGCACCCAGATTTCGACCTTGTTTTTATTCGGATCCATCGCAGCTCTCATCTTAATCATCGGATGCATCAATTACATGAACCTAACGACGGCCAGATCAAGCGTCCGGCTGAAAGAAATCGGGACCCGGAAAGTCGTCGGCGCCCACCGGCGTCAGATAGCCTGGCAGTTTTTGGGCGAATCCATGATCATGTCATTGATCTCATTGGGATTATCCCTTGTTATGGTTTACTTTTTCCTCCCGGTCTTTAATTCCCTGGCGGAACGTTCACTAACCCTTAACGGGGAAACCCTCATCCGAATTTTGCCGGGAATGTTTCTGCTGGTTTTATTCGTCGGATTTTTCGGAGGCAGCTATCCTGCCTTCCTATTGTCTTCATTCAAACCCATAGACATCATCAAAGGGGGCAGCGGAAAGCGCGAACACAAAACCAAATTGAGAAATGTCCTGGTTGTTGTCCAGTTTTCCGTCTCGATAATCCTGATCACGGCAACTTTCCTGGTCAAGAGTCAACTTCACTATATCCTAAACAAGGAGATGGGTTTCAACAGGGATCAAATTGTGGTTATCCCTTTACGTGAGCCGGAAATCAGTAGAAATGTCGGCCCCCTTGTAGAGGAATTGAAAAGGAATCCCAGGATCTTTTATGTGTCATCCTCCATGCATTTGCCCAATGATGTGGGGGCGACAACCACGGCAACCTGGACCGGAAAACCCGAGGATCTGAAAATAACTATTAAAGTCAGCGAGACCGGCTATGATTTTACCGAACTGTATGGAATTAATATCGTCGAAGGCCGCAGTTTTTCTCGGGAATTCTCTTCGGATGAGAACGGCGCCTTTCTTCTCAATGAATCCGCTGTAAGGGCTCTTGGAAATCACTTTCATTTGGGAATGGAATTCCATCATTGGACCGGAAAAGGGAAAGTCGTGGGCGTTATGCAGGATTATCACCACAATTCCCTGCACGAAAAAATCATGCCCCTCTATGTCTTCCTCAATCCCAATCGAGGCCGGTATTTGTCTCTAAAAATTCAAGGAGGAGATATTCCGGAGACCATCGAGATGATTCAAAAGACACTGGCCGAATTCTCTCCCAAGTACCCTTTTGAATTCCATTTTTTCGATACTTTATTCCATAAAGCTTATCTTGATGAGCAGAAAATGGAGCGGATGTTTGCCATCTTTTCAATAATTGCCGTTTTTATCGCCTGCATGGGAGTGTTTGGATTATCTGCTTTTATGGCCGATCAAAAAAGAAAGGAAATCGGAATCCGAAAGGTCCTGGGGGCTCCGGTTGCAAAAATAATTTATCTCCTTTCCCGTGACCTGTTACGGCTGGTATTGCTGGCGAATCTTATTGCCTGGCCTGTGGCTTATTATGCCATGAACCGCTGGCTTCAAAATTTCGCCTACCGCTCTCCCATCCACCCGTTGATTTTGCTGCTTTCCTCTATTCTGGCCCTGGCGGTTTCCTTCGGCACTCTAAGTTTTCAAGCCCTTAAAGCCGCCACTGCAAATCCCGTCGATTCCCTGAGGTATGAGTGAGTTTAAAGATCGATACTAAAGCGGGAAAACTTTATCCTCGCCGTTAAAAGCAAACCAACATTCACCTCCGTATTGAACGGCTCCGCAATTGAATGGCACCGCATTGAATTTTCATAAGGATTCAGATATAGTTTCAACTCATGATTTATCCAAAATGTGCGGAATGCAAAGACAAACCCTGTACGCGGGGCGAAACGGACCCCTCCATCCTCCCCGCTTTCTGTCCTATCAAAAACCACAAAGAGGTGATCGACGAGGTCTCCGAACGCTACGCTTCGAGCGACATCTACGATTTTTTCCTCAAGTCGGCGCTCACGGAAAAGCAGGCTTACGAGCCGGAGCCCTACCGCGAAAATGAAATCGCCATTCCCGTCCGGCCCCGGGTCAAAGAGCTCTCCGCTTTCGCCGGGCTTATCGGCGCCAAACGCCTCGGTCTGGCCTTCTGCAGCGGCCTGGCGGATGAAGCCGGGAGAGCATCGGCTATCCTCAGGGACCACGGCCTGGACATCGTGTCCGTGGTCTGCTCCTGCGGGGCCCTCGACAAAACCGCCCTGGGCATCCCCGCCGACTACAAAATGCGGAAGCCCGAAGTGTTTGAAGCCGCCTGCAACCCCCTGCTGCAAGCGGAACTTCTGAACCGATCCGAAACAGACTTCAACATCATCGTCGGACTCTGCGTCGGCCACGATATGCTCTTCACCCGTCACTCCAAGGCGCCGGTGACGACGCTCATCGTCAAGGACCGGTTCACGGGGCACAATCCCCTTATCAGCCTCTACACCCGCTACCACAGGTTTATCCGGTAGGCCGTCCGGTTTCAGCATAGGACACAAAAACGCGGGCCGTTTTACGGACCGAAAACCCTTTTTTTCGCCGGAGAATTCCTGCGGTTTTTCAATGAGAACATTTTTCACGGAAATCATGGAAAACGCGGGCTTTATGTGGTACATTCATTTTGATGTCATCAGCCCCAAACCGATGGAGGGTTACCATGAAAAAATATGCGGTATTAACAGCGCTATTTTTGTTTTTGTGCGCAACGGCCCCGGGAATTCCCAACACCCAGGAAGAGGTCAGGCAGGGATCGGTCATCACCAAAGAAGTCGTTCCTTTTATCTATGTCTGTGTTCATAGAACAGGTTCATTCACCCAGATCCAGGACGCCATCTCGCAGCTCATGCAGGAGCTTCAAAACCAAAATCTCTCTCCCATGGGCGGCATGTTAGGGATTTATTATTTCAACCCGCAGGAAGAAGATCCGGGCGACCTCGAATGGGATGTCGGTTTTCCCATTCCGGTCCAGGCCCTGGTCCAGATGCCCCTTCAAAAAAAACAATGGACCTATACGGAGGTGGCGGCCACGCTCCATGTCGGCGCCTATGAGCAGACGGCATCCACCTACGAAAAAATATTCGATTGGATGGATAAAAACAACCTCGAACAGGCCGGCCCCATCGTCGAACTGTACCTGGATATGGACCCGGGCAGCGTCAGGCCCGAAAACCTGAAAACGGAAATCTGGATTCCCTACAGGAAAAAATAGTCCCAGCGTCAATCTCTGCCCCAAAAAAGGCAAAATTTTTCCACTTTTTCCAATTTTTACATTCATCCGCCGACAAAAATAATAAAGAGACGGGTTTACCTTCAAAAATCATATAAGGGCAAAAAGGGGGGGTTTATTCAGAGGAATTTTTTGAGGAGACCGCTTCTCTGTACTTACCAGGACAAGCCCTGACACAGACGCCGCAGATATACTGGCCCACCAGGCCCCTTTTCCTGAATTCTTTAAGTTTTTCAAAACAGGCCAGGTGGTCAAAGTCCTCCTGCTTTTCCCTGATGGCTGAAGCCGGGCAGACATCAAGGCACTTCCGGCATTCCCCGCAGTCCTCATCGAGGGGTTTGTCCGGCTCCAGGGGCATGTCCGTCAGCACAGTCACCAGGCGGACACGGGCCCCCCATTCGGGCGTCACCAACAGGTTGCTGCGGCCGATCCAGCCCAATCCGGCCAGGCGGGCCATATGCTTATGGGAAAGGTGGGCTTTCTGGTTCTCCCAATCGATGATCTGGGAAGCGGCTATAGGCAGGGCCCGGTATCCCATGTCCTGTACAGCCGAGGAAAGAAGAAACGCCCCCCTGTCGAGAAAAAAATTCAACTGTCTGTAATGGTGGAAATAGACGGCGTTGGGAGCGTCCTTGACCGTCTCGATGACCGCGTCCAGAAGCCTTTTCGCCAAAACAACGGCCCGGGGATAGAGCCTCAATGTTTCAGGCTCCATGTTGAAGCCCCGGGGCACACCGCTTATATCGGCCACACCGAAAAGAGAAAACCCCAAGGACAAGGTCGTTTCCTTGAGCTTTTTTTTCCGTTCAACGGGATTATCCATGGCAGGCATCCATTTTATCCGCCGCTTTGGGGACTGTCAAACCGGCTCTTTATCACAAAAAATATGTCGCCTTTCCCGCGGGGCGGGGCCGTCTGATGACAGATTTTTTTAATTCGAATCGCAATTCGATTCACAGGCTTGATTCGCGGGCTCTATTCGCAGGCTCTATTCGCGGGCTTGCAATTCACGCTAAAATTCATTAACCTTCTTTATTCCCGTTCCAAGCTTGCCGAAGAAATGCATAATATTCTTTTTTTCACTTTTCAAAGGAGATAACATGGCCGAACAAACTTTAGGCATCATCAAACCCGACGCCGTAAAAAAGCGCGTCATCGGTAAAATAATCACCAGGATCGAAGAAGAAGGATTCGATATCGTCCGCATGAAGATGCTTCATCTCACGAAGGAAGAAGCCGAAGGATTTTACGCCGTCCACAAAGACAAACCCTTCTATGCCGGCCTGACGGATTTTATGTCCAGCGGAAAAATAATCGTTATGCTCCTGGAAAGAGACAACGCCATCAACCACTGGCGCAAGGTGATGGGTGTCACGGACCCGGCCATGGCCGACAGCGGGACCATCAGGCACAGCTACGGCTTTTCCATCGAACGGAACGCCGTTCACGGATCCGACGCTCCCAAAACCGCTGAATGGGAAATAAAATATTTTTTCAAAAAATAAGCTTCAATACTTCCTAAACCTGCCTGTTCAAACAAGGCCATAGGTTAATAGCAGCTGGACAAAGGGAAAAAGGGGGCCTTTTTTTTGAAAACAAGTGCGGTTTCAGCCCGCCAAAATTACTCTTTAGGTTTCTGACAGCTTTTACTCAAAGGTGTTTCCCGGAATCATTTTTCAAAGAATCCACTCCAAATCCGACTAAAACTAAGACAAGCTGTAAATTTGGTTGTTCCGCAGCCTAAGCTTTCGCAAAACCGGTATTGAAATAGAAGTGTGCGGAACCGCTAGAGATTTAAGGAGGGACGTTTTCAATCTGTCGCACATGGGCGGGAGGAAGATTGTTTCCCATTAAAAGGAACTGCCCGCAAGGATTTTTCCTGTTTTCTTAAAATTTGCGCAACATAATAGGAGGTTTTTTATGCGCCACAAAAATCACATGAAGTTTTTCGCTGTTCTCGCCTGCATCGGCATTCTTTTCCTTTCACTTCCAGTGAATGCCGGCGCTGAGAAAAGGGATAACGGATGGAGCCTTAAAACTTTTTTCTCCAATACCATGAAATCCCTGTCTGCATTTACCGCCATTTTGCCGCCATTTCTGCAAAAGGGATTTTTTTATTTCCCCGACAGCCGTAACATAAGCAAAAAAATTCTGCGGAACAACAAGCGCTACGGCGATGGCTTAAACACTGACAGGGTGGGAGAGGGTAACTAAACCTAGCTTCCAAGTCCTACCGTCTTTTAATTATTAACCTGTATTATTCAGGAGCCAAATTTGCCGCAGATGCACGGCGTCGGCCTGTGAAGCTGGATGTCATTGCGAAGTTCCGATGGAACTGTGGCAATCCCATGGTGCGCGGCAGTAATCCCAGGAGATTGCCGCCTCGCCTTGCTCCTCGCAACGAAAAGGCCGCAACAAAGCAGATGCGGTGAGATCGGCGTGTTAGGTTGGGTCGGTGTCTGAAAAGTAAATTTGGCCGACATTTTCTTAAAAATGATTATGGAATATGTTTCATTATCAATGTTGCCGGAAAATAACATTAAATGACACATAATATTGATACTATCTGTAGGTATCGGCTAAATTTATGAATAATGCAGGTTAATTAATCAAACCCATAAGGGAAGGAAAGAAAAATCGTTTTCTTTTCTTCCCCCTTTTTCTCTAATTTCATTTTTTTTTATTTTCAATAATCTTTCCTATTTGAATTAAAAATTGCTTTCCCATAAAATTATCTGTTCACACATGAATAAAAAAAGTATGTTTCCGTTGTTTTTTCTCTTTCTTACCTGCACACTGAATATTTTCACAATAGCGTCCCAAAAAACCGGACAAGAAACCTTTGATCAAATGTTCCAAAATGCTGAAAATCTAAAACAGGCCGGAAAATTCCAAGAGGCGCTGCCGGTCTATGAACAAGCCTTGACACTGGCGAAAAAATTGAAAAATCAGGAAAATATCTGCCTAAGCCTCCAGAGATTGGGGCTAATGCATCTGAACCTTGGAAACTTGGAAATATCTTCCGATTATTATTTACAATCTTTTAAAGCCGCCCAAAAAGCAGGACTCGAACACTATGCCTCAGAATCCGGTACCGCCCTCAAGATTCAGAACCTTCTATCGGAAGGAATTCAGGCAAGGACCGGTGGAGCATACCAGGAGTCCCTTAAACACCTTGAGAGAGCCCTGGTCCTTTCCCAAAAAGTTAAATATACCGAACATGAGTTAAAATGCCTTCGACATCTTAGTCTCACACATTGGCGGCTTAACAACATCAGTGAATTTTACCGATTTAGTGAAAAAGCCTTAAGGATCGCCAAAAATTTAAACCACCGCCAGGAAGAGAGCAGGTGTTCGATCAATATCGGCGTATTCTACCGAAGGTCCGATAATTATTCCGGAGCTCTAAACTACTATGAACGAGCCCTCCACCTGGCACGTGAATTGGGAAATAAAACGGATGAGTCGGCTTGCCTCAACAATATCGGCATCATATACGAGAATATCGGAAATTACGACAAATCCCTGGATTATCTACATATGGCTCTCAAAATCGACCGGGAATTGGGGAACGAGCTCTATATCGCCATGGATCTAAACAACCTGGGAGAAACGTATAGAAGCCGGGGGCTCCTAAATGAAAATAAGGAAGATTTACACAAAGCATTAGAGAATTTCAAACAAGTATTGAAGATCATCAACAAAAAAAAAGACACAAAAACAGAAATTTCCGTTTTAAACAATCTTGGCATTGTTCATTCGGACTTGGAGAACTATTCTGAAGCCCTAAGTTTCTTCGATATAGCCTATGAAAAAGCGCAAAAAGAAAGTGACATTGAGGCCATAGGCATGATCCTTAACAACATGGGTATCGCTTATTCCAATCTTGGCGACTATGAGGAATCGACACGAAAATATGAGAAAGCCATTAACATCGCCCTTGAAATAAGAGGAGGAAAGATACTCTGGGAGGCTTATCTCGAGATCGGAAAGGCTTATGAGCTTCAGGGAGAAATAGAGAAAGCCAGGGAAAATTATCAAAATTCCATCTCTATCATCGAAGATATCCGTTCCCGCATCAAACTGGAAGAGCTGAAAGCCAGTTATTTGGGTTCATATAAAAGAATCGATGCTTACCACCGGCTGATTCATCTCCTGGTCCGGGAGGGACAAAACTCGAATAATAAAAAATTGTGGGAAGAGGCCTTCAACTATCTGGAACGGGCCCGAGCGCGGGCTTTCTTAGATAGCCTGGAAATATCCCAGGTCAACATATCTCAAGGTCTTTCACTTAAGCTAAAAAATGAAGAAAAAGCATTGATGAGCGATATATCAAAGCTTTACACAAAACTCCTGGAAACCGAGATCAGCCCTGAAGCACGCCAGACCATCCATAATCAGATTGAAGAAAAAGAACAGGAACTGGAGGCTTTAAAAAGAGAAATTCGTACTCAAAGCCCAGCTTACGCCAACCTTAAATACCCGGATATCATCACACTGAATGAAGCCAGGAGACTTCTGAAGAAATCATCAACCGCGGTTTTTGAATACAGCATTGCAGAAAAAAACAGCTACCTCTTTGTTCTGACGCGGAAAAAACTCGACATCTTTCCCCTGCCCACTAAAGAAAACCTTCATCGGTTGGTCTCAAAGCATCTCAGAGTCATAACAGACAAAGAAAATTTGGACTTCTCCAGCAGTCATGAGCTATTCAAAGTTCTTATACAGCCCGGATTAACAAATAGAATACAAAACCTTATCATTGTACCTGATGACATCCTTCATTTTTTGCCTTTCGAAACTTTGTGTACTCATGCAAAATCAGAAAGCTGGTTGATTAAGGATTCAAACATTTCTTATGTACCTTCAATGTCATCTCTCCGTGAGATAACGCTTCGCAAAAAAAACCGCCGCTTTTCTCCTCAATATAACTTCTTAGCTTTCGGTGACCCCAATTCAGGAAAAGATGATCTTAATTCTATCAGCAGTAATCTTCTACAGAACTTTTTCAGTAATGGATCCTTCGATTTCTCACCGCTTCGGTATAGTGAACTGGAAGTAACGAGGATCGGATCCCTCTTTAAAAAAGAGAAAAAAACCATTTTCTTGCGTGAAGAATCATCTGAAGAAACACTCAAACAATATGATCTTTCAGCTTTCAAGATTATACATTTCGCCACCCATAGTATTATCGATGAAAAACAGCCTATACGGTCATCAATCGTCCTCTTCCTGGATAACGATCCCACTGAAGACGGGCTGCTTCAAACCAGGGAAATTTTTAACCTGAAACTCAACGCGGATCTGGTTACATTATCCTCTTGTCAGACAGGTCTAGGCCAATACATCACGGGAGAGGGAATAGAAGGTTTGAACCGGGCTTTCTTTTTTTCAGGAGCTAATTCCGTCCTGATGTCACTCTGGTCTGTACACGATCAAGCCAGTTATCATCTCATGGAAAGATTCTATCATCACTTAAAGAACAATCTGCCAATATATTCAGCTCTTAGACAAGCTAAGCTGGAGATGATCGATTCACAAACATTTTCCCATCCCTATTATTGGGCCGGGTTTATCATATCAGGGAAAGCGGATGAGATCGTCTTTGCAAAATCAAAAACGTTATGGATCGTCCTCTTAATAATTGTCATCCTGGTATTTGTTGTAAGCTATATTGTCTACAAACGCCTAAAAAAACGATAGATTTTTAGAATTCCTATCGGGTCATCCACGAACGGTTACGCATGGTCAGCGCTGCATAAGGGACAATCCACCACAAGCAGAATGCCGTGATAAGAGCATAAGGAATTCCGTAGAGGAAATTAAGGCTTTTTTCAGCCCGCAAATAATATAGGGAAAGAAAGAATGCGGCAATCACTAGAAATGCGATATGACGTAAGATAAAGATAGGATTTACTGCAAAAGAATAGATAATGAGCACGAGTGAAAACAAATGAAATGGATGAAGTATGTTTAGAAAGAAAAAATCAAATATGGGCAGCCATTTGTTTTTTCCTCGGTAGTCTGAAAACATGAAGCGGGCGAAAAGAACGGATTCGCGGATGTAGCTCCGCGTCCAGCGTAAATACATCTTGTTCATCCTGTTAAAAGTCTTGGGCACTTCCGTAAAGACCATCGCATTGGACTGAAAACGTGTCATATATCCTGCTTTGAGAATACAGGTCGTCAAAGCTCTGTCCTCCCCATAAGTGCATGAAGTTTTTAAAAACGTCTGGTTGACCCAATCATGTATAAATGTCATCAAAACATTACGCCGGTAGGCGGTTAATGCTCCAGGGCAACAAAAGACAGCTCCGTAAACACTTTGGTAGGCCCTGCCAAAATTAAAGGATAGAGAGTAACGGATAGCCAGCATCCTGGTTAGAAGATTTTGTTTCTCATTCAAGACTTCCACTCGTCCAGCCACGGCACCTGTTTTTTGATCTTTAACAAGCGGAATAACAAGATTTTTTAGCGCGCTTTTTTCAATCTTACTGTCGGTATCCACCGTCACAATAACTTCACCCCGGGATTTTTTAAGCCCGGCATATAGGGCTTTCCTTTTTCCCAGGTTCTTCTCAAAATTGATCACTTTTAGCTTAGAGCCATACTTCTCTTTGGCTCGCAGCATTCCCGAAAAAGTATCATCTTTTGATCCATCATTAATGCTTATAACCTCCAGTTTATCCGCGGGATAATCACTAGCAAAAATAGAATCAATGGATTTCTCAACCAGCTCTTCCTCATTAAAAGCAGGCATGATAACAGAAATAACGGGCCACAGAACCTTCTCTCCCTCTTTCACTGATAAAGGTTTGTAGCGTAACCAGAGAAATGTCCGAAAAAGGAGGCCTCCGATGATAAATAACGCGGAAAGGAACAAAGGGTATGTTGATATTTTCAGAAAAAGACTGCTCTGAAGAAATTCCGCCCAAAGGGAAAAGATCTTGAGCTTGAAAGCTGCCACGATCATAATCGAACTAAAAACAACGATCAGGAAAATAAGGATAGGGTCGATCTTTTCCTTTAAGACATCTGAAGTAATAAAGGTCGTCTCCGACCTTGCTTTCAGTTCGACATTCTGATAAGTCTCATCCCACATGTGTTAACCTTTTATTTCTATGTAAAGAGAGTTCGCTTAATCCTTTGACTCGTTTTTGAATGCTAATGGAAATATATTATGAAGTCAAGTTATATAAAAAGGTTCTCTTCCATTTAGTGTGGGTAATCAAAAATTAGTTTGCCAGCGACGAGATAAACGATAGTACGAAGGTAGGTCACATGCTTGAAGCCATA
>JAFGMO010000004.1 GCA_016927475.1 Candidatus Aminicenantota bacterium | reverse complement strand
CCTTAATTCCGGAGAATACCTGTTTCTCTTTTCCATTTTTTTATCCTCTCACAATTTTTACTCTCCGACAATCCCGGGGCGGTTCAACTCAAAACTGAAGAAGAGTTAAAAGTTTAATGTTTAATGTTCGAGAGAAGACAAGAAGTTCAAAAATTAGGGACACGTACCAATTTTCTATGAAAGTAAGTACATGTCCCCAATTTTTTCTTCTTACTTTCAACCTTCAACCTTAAACTTTTTACGTTTTTTCTATTTTTGAGCTTTGAGTTTTTAGATTTGAGTTTTGAGTTTTTTCCAGGCTACCGCCGTTAGAAAAATTTATCCATTCGTATGTAAATGCAATATAAATTTTGTGTCAGGTAGGATAGAATCTTATGCCTCTTTTATGCTATCCGGAGTCCCTATACTCCCCCGACATATTTTTTCTAAAAAAGTAACATCTAGCAAGCGGATGTAATTTTATTCATGAGAAGTGTATCTGTCAACCTTTTTCCCTGGAAAAATTCAATAAATATGTAGATATGCGGAATATCTTTTTTGAGTTTAAGGAAGTTGTTTTGAGAATACGAAACCAATTTTCATCTTAATTCAGATGTGATCAAACTGGGATTATTTGCGGCGAAAGAGGCGGGGGAGCTTGATTTTCAGCTTTTTTTCATGGGAAGCGGGATTGATGGGCTCATGGGCTGGGAAAAAGTCTCTGTTTTCAATGATGTGGCGGGGATTGTCGGAAACGAGGGCAGTTGCCTGTTCCTCTCCTACCAGATCGGCTGCTTTCCGGCAGGCTTCTGAAAGCCGGGGAGACATGCTTCTTGTGTTGTGGCCGTCGGTGGCGATGAAATGGATAAGATTGAGTTCCAGAAAGCTTAAAACCGCCGCTTCTGACTCGCTTCCGTAGAGCCCTGTGAAACTTCCCGCATTGGCCTGCGCCAGGGCGCCCATGGTCACCAGTTCAAAAAGAAGCTCCGGGTGATGGATAAAAACGGTGTTTCGTTCCGGGTGGGCGATGACCGGGGTGATCCCTTCGCTCATCAGGTCAAATATGAGGTGTTTCACTCCCTGGAAGACGTGGTCTGAAGGGAATTCCACGAACATGTAAGAGCTGTTTGCCAGGGTGAGATGCTCTCTGTGACGTCGTATCTCGTCGATTAGGTTATGGGATAAATGGACCTCGGCTCCGGTGAAGAGCCGAATGTCGATCCGGTATCTGTCCAGCACGGCAGCTAACTCTATGCTTTTTTGTTCGATGATGCTGAGGTCGTCATAATTATAGGTTCCCCGGAATATGTGGGGGGTGGCGATGATGGCCTGTATGCCGTCTTCCTTGGCGATGTGGGCCATTTTGATGGACTCGGACATGTCCTGGGCTCCGTCGTCCAGGCCGGGTAAAATGTGGCAGTGGATGTCGACCATTAAAATATTGATTCAGGAACGTAGATAATATCGTTTTCTTGAAGCTGGATGTCCTTTTTTTTGCCTCTAATAATGTCCTTGACATTGACCTTGATCTGGATTTCTTTGCCGGTCTCATCCTTTCTTTTGATGAGCACTCCTCCCTTGGAGGCCCGTTCGGCAAATCCCCCGGCTTGGGCGATGATCTGTATTATGGTCGGGATGTTGGACTTTTTGACCTGCAGGGCTCCGGGGTTTCGAACCTGGCCGAAAACATAGATGACGATCATCTCTTCCATGGGGATGTTGATGATATCGTTGGGAAGAAGGGGAATATTGAACGTGGGATCCCCTTTTAGAATCAGGTCCTCGATGGAGATTTTCAAGGAGCGGCTCGTTCCGTCTTCCATTTCCCTTATAATGATCACCTCTTCGCCGGCATTTTCGGTCAGGCCGCCGGCTTTGGATATGATCTGGAGAAGGCTCTGCTTTCCCAGCATTTCATAAGGGCCGGGATTTTTGACGGCGCCGAGAAGGGAAACCCGCTTGCTCTGGTATTCGCGGATGAAGACCGTAACCTGGGGATTTTGCAGATAATCCTTTTCTAAGAGCGTGCTCAGAATTCTCTCGACTTCTCCTTTGGATAATCCTTCAACCTTGATCTCACCAAGCAGGGGAAGGGTAATGGTGCCGTTTTCAGAAACCCTGACGGTTTGATTCAGTTCGTCCAGGCCGAATACACTTATTTCCAGGAGGTCCTTGGGACCGATTTTGTAGTCGGATGAAGTCGCAACCTGTGAGAAAAGATAACCTGAGAGCAAAAGTACGGCTATGATGAGAATGATATTTTGGCGTTTCACTGTAGTCTCCATGTTTGCATCATCATTTTTGCCATTATACTGGAAGAGTCAAATAAATCAAAGTTTTTGACAAAGAAAAGTAATATGCTAATATAATGGGGCTCTCGTTTGGAATATTTTTACAGTCAAAAAAGGCTGTGAGGGGAGACTGGGATGAATAATCATAAATATATGGGAAAACGGAATAGAAGATTTGGAGTTCATACGGTATTAGGGATTCTGGGATTGTGTGTATCTTTGTATTTTTTAATTCCTCGATTGCAGGCTCAGGAAGTTGATCCTTTTTACCTGAAGCCTCTTCAGGAAGGCGAACGACTGTATTTAGCCGGGGATTATCTGGATGCCGTTAAAAGACTGGAGATAGCCGAGTTTGGCCTGATGGGAACTCCCGAAAATCATGGCAAAGCCTGTATATATCTCAGCTTGTGTTTTTACCATCTTCAGGAGCTTGAAAGAAGCGAGAGCTTTTTAAAGAGAGCCCGGGAAGTGTTGGGAGAAGAAGGGTTACAAACCGCGGGGATTGCGGCAGCGGCCAAGCAGGAACTGGATAACCTGTTGTTTATCTTTCACATGAAAGAGCGAAGATCCGGAGGGATTCCTGGAAAGGCTGGTGTGGATCCTGTCGTTTACCGCCGCTACAGCAAAGAACTTAACGACAGGCTGGAAAAGGAACCGGAGAATACGGCGTTGTACTATGACCTTTACAGCCTCCATCTGGCCAACAAAAACAATAAAGAGGCCATAAAGACACTCGAAGACCTGGTGGAAAAAAAACCTGGAGAATTCCGGGGCTTTTCTTTTTTGGGGCACATTTTTTACAGTGAAAGGGATTATAAAAAGGCTGAGGAATATTTTGGCAAGGTGCTTGAGATAACAGGGGCTATGTCCGGTATGCAGGATGTCAAGATCGAGGCGGAAGTTTATTCCCTTTTGTGCTTAAAAAATAGAAGGAAAGACAAGGATGTCCTGGAGAAAACAGAAGAAATATTAAGCCAATACAATGAGGAGGACCTCCTTTCTGTTTCCCTGGAAAGTAAGGATAAAAGCCTTCTTCAGGAGATTCTTGATGATTATAAGATTTATGCCCGCCGGAAAGAAACGGAGGAACGGGTTGATGAGTTGAAACGTTTGATCAAAATGCATCCCCAGGACGCGGAGATGTATGAGCAGCTATACCGGCTTTACCTGGGGCAGGAGGAGATCGATAAGGCCCAGGATGTCCTTGAGGATTTGATCAAGCACAATCCTCAGGATGTGGAACACCGGTTTTGGCTGGGCAAGCTTCTTTATTCGAGAGAAAAATATAAAGATTCTTTTAAGGAATTCGACAGGCTCATGCGGCCTCCCCTGGAAGTCAACCTGAGCCAGGATAGATACTTGCGTTCGCTGGTTTACTGCAGTTTGTGTTTGTATCATCAGGGAGAAAGAGACAGGTTGTCGGCTTACCTGACTTCACTCAGGCGGAATTTTACGTCGGAAAAAATTACAGAGGTGATCCGCGAAGAGGGACTTGAGGAAGACTGGCAGAATATTCAATCTATCTTCAGTTTTGAGCTTTGACTTTTAAGGTTTGAGTTTTTTTCTAACCTTAAACCTTCAACATTAAACTTTAAACTGTTTCTTTTGCTTTCAACTTTAAACATTAAACCTCAAACTATCTTCTAAAACTCGTACGTAACATACCCATACACAAACAGCCTGTCCCTTTCGAGGTAGTTCAGATTTGATTCCCTTTCCCAGTAATTCACTTTGAGGCCGATCCCCGTGTTTTCGATAAGCCGGACGGTGAAACCGGCCGTATGGGTCCTGAGGATATCGCCTCGCAGCAGTTCGGCAACGGAGCCGTCGGGATTTAAGATAGGAAGGGGCTCAGGATATTTCATTTTTGAATACCGGAATTCGTAGTCAAGACGGAAAGACCGGGTGAGATAAAAGAAAATTCCAGGACTATATTGATCTTCAGTGAAAAATATATTACTAGTCCAATAAGAGAAATGGCAGTCCCGGGCATAGCCCATTTTAAGACGAATGCGCCAGAATTCGTATTGGATTTCTGTGTCCCCGATAAGCCCTTCAAAAGATTCGGATTCACCGCTTTGAGGATGAAAACTTTTGAAGCCGAGGGAGAATCTTCCCCGAATCCGGCCGATCTCCGGAAATTCAATGCCTGCACTTACTTGGTAAGAATACGAATCGCGCCACCGGTAGTCCGGGCTTTTGAAGGTGTAATCCGTGTAGCTTCCTTTGATAAAAAAGCGGCTTGCGGAAAATATGCCGTAATAGAGATTAATCCCCATATCTTTTTCTTTTCGGCTGAGTATCTGGGATAATCTTGCTTCCTGGCCGGGGAAATCGATATCTTCGTAGTCTATATCCGCTTGAGAGTAGGAAAGTCCGATGGACGTTCTGCGGGAGGTTTCATAAAAGAGGCTGGCGGAGTACCGTTCTGAAATTTCCCGGGTCCGGACGTTAAATTCACTGGTAGCCCGCCTTTTTCGTCTAATGTGGGTATACTCACCGGAGAGGACGAAACGGTGGAAGAGAAGAAGTTTGAATGAAGGGGAAAAGGTGTTGTCCCAGCTTCGTTCTCTTTTCTGTTCGAAATAAAAAACGTAAGCGGGGATTTCCTGAAGATTGAAGATAAGATAGTTCCGGAAAAGCAGATGGACATTGATCTCCGGAGCTGCGGTGATCCGGAAATCCGAGATCTGGTCTTCTTCTTCTTGTTGATAGTAGACATTATCGTCGTAGCCGATGTCCCTCAGTTGAATCCGCGGGAAAAGACGGAAGGGGCCGATTTTCCACTTTGTGTTTTCGATGATGTGGTCGAATTCGGACTTGAACGTCCTGTAGCTTTGAGCCTGGAGGGAAGGAATGAATGTAAAAAAAATAAATACCAGGAGGGAGATACAGGCGAGGGTTTTGAAGGTTTTTTGCATCTGATTTATTCTTTGTTGTCTTTTTCTTTTTTTGGCCGATGAACTCCCGATTTATAACTGAAGATTCAAACCAATGTCAAATGTGCCCCAAATCCTGCAGTCTTTTTTTGATCAGTTGTTCTTCCTCTTCAGTCAGTACTTTTTCCCCGATATCCTTGATAAATCCCCTTAGCTGGAGGGTGCTCATGATTTTGCCCAATCCCGTCTTGAAGTCGTCATTCTCACTATCAAAGACCACCTCGGGATTATCCGGTTCCTCATACGGGGCGCTTATCCCCGCCACGTCGGGGATTTCTCCCTTCTCCGCTTTCTCATATAGGCCTTTGGTGTCCCGCTTCTTGAGCACCTCCATTCGTGCCTTGCACCACACCTCTACATACCGCTTGATCTTCTCCCGGCATTCCTTCCGCAGGTCCTTATAGGGCGAGATGCTCACAACCACGGCCACGGCCCCCGCCTCGTTCACTAATTGGCTCTCAAAGCACAGCCTGCGAATATTCTGTGTTACCGCCTCTCGGCTGTATCCCAGCTCAGGAGAAAATTCCCGCCTGATTTTTCCTCCGTCCAGATACTCCACAGTCCACCCCAATGTCTGGAGCTTGGCTTCCACCATCGCGGCCAGTTTTTTCTTGCCGCTGAAGGGAAGGCCCGTGAACCAAACCGTAAATCCTTGTTGGTCATTCATGGTACCATCCTATTTTATCACATTCCCATGCCGAGGAGCGGCCAGTAAAAGCGTACGGACAGAAGAAAAACCGCCCAGGCGATTATTTTAAGAAGCAAACCCACCGTCAAAGAATCTTTGACATGGAAGTAGCCCGCCGAATAGGCGATGGCGTTGGGAGGCGTGCCCACGGGCAGGCAGAAAGCCAAGCCCGTGGGGATGGTGACAATCATGGTCATCAACTCGGGGGAAAGGCCCGTGTGGGCCACGAACCCGAAGGAGAGGGGGACGAGGATGACGACGGCGGCGGCGTTGGAGATGGCCTCGGTGATGAAAAGGGCGAGGCCCGACAGCAGCAAAATGAGGGGCCAGGTGGAGATTTTGTCGCTTCCCAAAAAAAGATTGACCAGCCACTCGACAGCCTTGGTTTCATAGAGGGCTTTGCCGAGAGCGATGGCTCCGCCGTACATAACGATCACGCCCCAGTTGATGTACTCATTGACCTCGGGCCAATGGGCGATACGGAAGATAAAAACGGCAATAGCGGCGGCGATGGAGACAACGGCCAGGCCGATGCGGTGTCCGGCTGTGATCCAGAGAATGATAGCGGCGCCTGTGATAAGGGCGGTCTTCAGCTCCCCTAGGGAGAGACGGCCGAGGCGCTGGAGTTCGGCCTGGAGGAACGCCTTGGCGCCTGAAACGTCACGTCGTTCGGAGGGGAAAAAGCGGGAGACGATGAAAAAAACGATAAAGGTGAGAATGATGGCGGCGGGCGTTGCGGCCAGGGCCCAGGTCTCGAAGCTTACGGTGCGGTCATAAGATTTGCGGAGGAACTCGACAGCCAGGGGAACACGGGCGCCTCCGAGGTAGGTTCCGATCGAGCCGACAACGGCCCCCCAGGCGAGACCGAGGAAAAGCGATTTGCCGAGGGGGCTTCGGCCGCGCTCAAGATGGAGGGCGGTGGCGATCTCAAGAACGACGGGAAACATCATGGCTGCTACGGCATGGGCGGGCATGAACAGGGCAAAAAGCGAGGCGGTGACGACCACTCCGAATAGGAGGCCGCGGGGGGTTTTGCCGAAGCGGGAGATGAAAAGAAAAGCCAGGCGCTTGGAAAGGCCGGTGCGGATGATGGCGGCAGCCAGGATAAAAACACCGATGAGGAAAAAAACGGCGGAGTTTCCGAAATAAGAAAAAACTTCGGCCCGGCCGAGGACGTTGAAGGTAGGAAGAAGGATGACAGCCAGAAGGGATGTTGCCGCCAGGGGAATGGACTGGAGAACCCAGAGGGAAAAGCAGATGATGGCCACTCCGATGCAGCGGGAGCCTTCCGGGGAGAGGCCCTGGGGTGGTCTCTGGAGGATGAAGACGAGGCCGGCGGCAATGGCCAGGACAAGGAATATGGTTTTAGTGAGGGGGAGCCTTTTGGTGCGGATGGAGGTGGATGTGTCTTGAGGTGTCATGGTTATAATGAGAATTTAGGGATTTGTGTGTCGGAACCGCTACTAATAGATCGTAGGGGATTTATACAAGGAGCGACAAATTTCGGACGGCGGTTTGTTTGGGTGAGCATATCTATGCTGATGCCAAAATTTCCGTTTGATGGTGCATCCATCCTTCCGTTTCTTACCATTATGATGTAGGACATCCTTTTTCTTCCTGCCGACGAACGCTGAAAATTCTTTTGCGATAGTACACTAAGAGAACTCAAAACTCAAATCTCAAAACGCAAAAAAAAATTGGGGACACGTACTTATTTTCATAGAAAATGGGTACGTGTCCCCAATTTTTTCATCCGGGTGATCCAGGCATCATGAATATATAGACTGGATTCCCCGGACGAGCCGGGGAATGACAGAATGGAACAAAGGACTGGATTCCCCGAATGAATCGGGGTATGACGGAATAAGAAAAAAAAGATTGGATACACCGGACGATCTTAGATATAACACAATGCATACATCTAAAAAACCGGGGTATGACGGAATATTATAAATTTACACCTTTAGATAATAAGGGGGTATGGTTTTTTTGCAAATATATAGGAATGCGCTTAAGCGTGGGCTTCTTTTGACTTAACCTTAAAGAGAACTTCTCCCAGATATCCGCCTTCGTTTATGGCGGCGATGTACATGCCCGGCTGGAAATGGGCCGCGGTTTTCAGCATCGGTTCGGAGAGGTTCTCGAGAAGCTCGGAGGCTTCGAATTCGCCTTTGTGGTTGCAAAGCAGAATGGGCGCATTTTTTTCCTTCATTATCTGCAGTATTTCTCGTAAAATCATTTCATCCTCTCTTTCATGTTCATGTCACTGCCTCTCATTTATCCTCACATTATTAATACGCTTTTCACATAAAAAAGGTTTCCTTCTCTAGAATAAATCTTTTTTTATGGGAATGAAATAGAAAAAATTTTTTTCCATATAACCTTAAACACTTAACCTTAAACTTTAAACTTTCTTTCTATCTTCGCGTTTTTCGTTTTCTCCTCTCACTTTCAACGGTAGTGTAAAATTTATTGTGTGAATTAGATTACGCTTAGAAAAAAAGGCTCTTTTCCTTAAAATAGGGATTGAAGAAAAACCTATTTATGAAAGGAGAAAGAGCCTGATGAAAATCAATCTTAGCGTAACAGAGTTTTTG
>JAFGMO010000032.1 GCA_016927475.1 Candidatus Aminicenantota bacterium | reverse complement strand
TTTGCTCGAGAGCCTTTATGTTTTTTTCCCAATTCACTCCAATATTTTATCATATCCTGGGGGCCAAGTCTTTGCTTGACTCATTCTCAGGGACATAAATCAGACTGGATAACGGACAAAGTTTGGTCAAAAGAAGATCACCAGCGGGTCCAAGCGGTTCTCAAAACAGCCGTTTCTCTATGATCTTGTTCTTTTTGCAGACGGTGGAGGTATATCCGCCGTTTTTGTTGATCGATCTCCTGAGCTTCGGAAATGATGCGGTCACCGAATCTGCTTTCAGCCCGGTAGCTTATTTCGAGTTCTTCCAGCCTGAAATCCTTCCATGTTTCGGTTGGGACCGTCTCCACTCCCCATTCGATATAATTCACGAAATTCACGTGCTGGTTGATATCCAGATCGCTAAGCCTGACATTAAACGATCGGCTGGAATGTATTGTTTTCAAGCCGGGAAGTTTTTCGAAAGGGTCATCGATGGCCCGCGGCCTTTCCGGAATGGGGATCGCAGTAACAAATTCCGGAAGGAGCACAGGTTTTTTTCTGGCCAGATCGATAACCATCCAGGAGGTTGTGGCCGTGCCGATGAGTTCTTCTTGGGAAAAAATAAGGAAATCCCGAAGCGCATACAGGTTTTCCCGTCCGGACGGCCATGTTTCTATCGTTAGGGATTTTCCCCAATAGGGATATTTTTTCATGCGGACATGCAAGCGGGAGAGAACCCATGTTAAATTTTTACTCCTGAGGATTCCGACTGAAGCGCCCAGTTTTTCAGCATGATTTCCCGCGATTTCCCCTAGATATCTGCAGAGGGATTGGATGGAAACCTGACCCCGGGAGTCGATCTCATATGAGCGGACACAAAAATCTTCAACACGAACAGGCTCTAAGGAGTGCTTTTTTTGATTGGTCATGCCCCATATGATACTGATTACCCAAAAGGGGTCAAGTCTTTGCTTGACCCTTTTCACTTCTAAAAATGAGGTAAGTGTCCTCGAATTTTATTATTCGTACCGCAGGCTTTCGACGGGATTGGCTGTGGCGACTCGAAGGGTCTGGTATCCTACCGACAGGAGCGCAATACATAAGCCGAGGCCTCCCGCCAGGATAAACATCCATATACTGATGGATGTCCTGTATGCATAGCCCTGAAGCCAGCGGTGCATGATCACATATATGATAGGCCAGGCGACAATATTGGCGATAGACACCAATTTTGTAAAATCCATGGAAAAAAGAGAGATGATTTTCCAGGTAGAAGCTCCCAATGTTTTGCGGATGCCGATCTCCTTGGTTTTCTCTTCGGCTTTGTAAGAAGAAAGGCCTATCAAGCCAAGGCAGGAGATAAAGATGGCCAGGGCGGCGAAAGAAAAAAGGAGCTTTGACAACCGTTTCTCGTTGGTATACATGCGGTCAAAAACCTCGTCCAGAAATTCATATTCACTGGGGAAACCCGGATTAGCTTTTTCCCAAACCTGACGGAAATGTTTGATGGCTCGCCCGGGATTTCCCTGTCTCAGTCGCAAAAGGAGATAATTACGGCCGGCTCCCCAATTTCCATCCGACAATATCATGGGTGCCGTGGTAAAGGTCATCTGCCGGTTTGTAAAATCATTGACGACGCCGATGATCTTTCCTTTGCGTCCCCAAAAGCTCAGTTCCAGACCGATGGGATTTTTTATTCCTATCTGCTCACGGGCAGTTTCATTAATGACAAAGCTTTCCGTATTATCAGAGCGGAACCTGGAAAAATTTCGGCCTTCGATTATGGTAAGTCCAACTGTATCAACGAAAGCATGATCGACAGATATAAACGCCGGAAAAACACGATGACCGGGGGATAGTCCCTTCCAGTCTATATAGCCGATCCAGCTTTCAATATTGAACGGCAAACTGCTGCAGCTGGTAACGCCTAAAATATCAGGATGTTTGAGGAGCTCCTCCCTGACAACCGACACGGAGTCACGTGTTTTTTTCTGCATCAAGTGATAGACAATAGATTCTTTATACATTCCCAGGTCCCGGTTCATGATGAACGAGAACTGGGATTGGACGACAAAAGTCCCGATGATGAGCATTGTCGATAGAGTGAACTGAAAGACGACGAGAATCTTTCGAAAAGGGGATCCGTGTTTTTTGGGCCTCTCAATCACCTTGCCGGCCTGTATGGAAGAGAATGACGAAAGAAACAAAGCAGGATAAAGTCCTGAGATAAAACCGACCATGAGAATGATCGCCGCAAGACCGAAAACAAGTTCAGTTTTGAAAAGGCCGAGTTTAAGGCTGCAGAGTGTGATTTGGTTGAAGACAGGCAGCGTTAATTCCACAATCAAGAGGGCTACGGCTGATGCCGCTAGGACATGGAGGAAGGATTCGCTGAAGAACTGCCGTATGAGCTGCCGTCGTGTTCCACCCAGCATCTTTCTCAGAGTGACTTCTTTGGCGCGTTTTTTAAAGCGTGCTGTGGCAAGATTCATGAAATTGATACAAGCGATCAGAAGGATAAAAACGGCAATGAGCGAAAAAATGCGGACGTATCGAATGGCCCCATCCGAACCGTCAGGCTTGAATAAGTGAATCCTGGAGAGCTTCTGAAGACGGAGGACCTCGTTTTGGCCCGGCGTGTGTGAACTCAAAAATCCGGAGATTTTTTCTTCCAGGGCCGAATAAGAAGATCCCCTTTGAAGCAGAAGATAGATCTGATAGTTTTTGCCGCTCCAGTTGGCTTCCAAAGGAGCCAGATCGACATTAAAGAGGGGATAGGATTGAAACGTAAAGAAAAAATCGAATTGGAAATCGGAAGTTTCCGGAATATGGACAACACCGGAAACGGACAGGTCCGCCCGGCCGCTGAGGTTGAGGACTTTTCCTATGGGATCCTCCCCGCCGAAATATTTTTTAGCCATGGTGTCACGGATCACGATGGAATTCGGGTCGACGAGAGCCTCAGAGGGATTTCCTTGAAGGAAAGGAAAAGAAAATATTTTGAAGAATACGGCGTCTACGGTCAAAAAGCTCTGTTCCGTGAAGGATTTATCTTCATAGCGGACGACCATGTTGTCGGGACGATAGCGGGAGAAGGCGGAGATTTCGGGAAACTCGTTCTGAAGGGCGGATCCCAGGGGGAAGGGAAGCCAAGGGTGAACCGATACACTGTCACTCAAGGGATCTTCCATGATAACTCTGTATATGTCTTTGGTATTCTTATGAAACCTGTCATAGGAGAGTTCATGTTTTACCCAAAGAAAAATCAGGATGGAACAAGCCATACCAACGGCTAAACCGGTTACACTGATCAGCGAATACCATTTTTGCCGGCGAATCTTGCGCAAAGATACTTTTAGGGAGTTCAGGAAGAGGGCTATTGAAAAACCAGTTTCATTTCCCGGCGGTGTTGCCAGAAATCCGCGGGAAATGGTTTTGTAGTATTCTTTTCCTATCTTTTCGGCGCTTTCGACCGAAGCCGTCGCTTCTTGGAATGCTTCTTCAGGACTTTTTCCCTCTTCAATGAGGTCCTCCACTTCATCCCGGAGATGCGATTCCAGCTCGGTTATCATCCCATCCTCAAGAGCGGCGCTTCGCTGCAGTTCTCGAATCCAATGTGAAACGGCCTCATCGAGGTTGAAAGCCGTACCGGACTTTTTAGGTTTTTTCATGAGCGGACCTCCGATGAAGGCCACAATTTGGCAAAGACTCCCTGTACGGTCAGCCATTGGGACCTCTCACGGTCAAGCTCCTCCTGACCCGCTTCGGTCAACCGGTAGTATTTTCGGAGCCTTCCTTTGTCGGACTTTTTCCAAGAGGCCTCGATGAATCCGTCTTTTTCCAGGCGATGAAGAACCGGGTAGAGCATCCCGAAGGACCATTCCAGACGGCCTCCGGATAAGGCTTTCATTTGTTTGATGATTCTGTAACCGTAGGTTTCTCCGTCCAAAAGGACCGAGAGAATCAACGGCTTTGTTGAGGCGGCAATCAATGCTTTTGAGATCATGTTTTCCTCTTATATCGCAGTGTTTTATATGTAACACTGCTATATATGCAATATGCATGCCATCTTTTTCTTTTAGGGGAAGACGGTGTTATATTTCGGCGAAATTTAGACACATGTTCGTTTTCGCACACCAAAACGTTCATATTCGGACGATACTCATGGGAGACAAAATATCTATTACCTTTTGTTACTGGTTTAACTTTTTTAAAGTTTAAGGAACTTTTTTCTTTTTCCTGCGTATATTATATTGAATGTATCTTTAAAAAAGTTAAAGAATTATTTTTTGATTTATATGCAGTGATCGGATTTCCGGATTGATTCTTGGAGGTAAGAGCAGATGGAGTTTTTAACCAAGCAAGAAGAATTGTTCCTGCTGGCTGTATTTCGAATAGGAAAGAATGCCTATTTGGTCAATATCCGCGAGCACTTAATGGAACATACAGGGAAGGATTGGGCCTTTGGCTCGATATATATCACTCTGGAAAAATTGCGTCGAAGAGGGTTGATTGATATCCGTATTGGCAAACCTTCATTCTCCCAGGGAGGGAAAGCGATCAAGTACTATGAATTGACCCAATCCGGTATCCAAACCCTGCGTGAAAACAAACGTCTCCTTGATAAGATGTGGAAGGAATTTTCAGATTTTTCCTTTAACTCAAAAGGCTGAGTAAATGAAAAAATCACCTCCTTTTATCTGCCGTTTGATCTTTAAGGCCTTTATTCCGGAGTATGAACAGATTTATTTTTTTCAAAGTATAGATGAAGTCTTTAAAGGAATGTGTTCGTCCAGGGGGAAGATATTTGCTTCTTTATGGTACTGGATGCAGCTCTTTAAATCATTGCCGCTAATGATATCAACAGCATTAGGAGGATATTTTTCTATGTTAAAAAACTTTATCAAAACCGCATTAAGAGGAATTCGAAGACAAAAAGGGTATTCTGCTCTCAATCTTTTAGGCCTATCCGTAGGGCTGGCTGTTTGTATAATGATATTTCTCTGGGTTCAGCATGAACTGAGTTATGAACGGTTTCATGTCAACTCCGACCGAATTTTCAGGGCGATAGAGCATGAGGAACTCTCCGGAGGAGAAGTTCTGTCCTATATTCAGCAGCCCCCTGCTTTAGGGCCAATTTTAAAGTCTGAATATCCGGAGATTTTAGAAAGTGTCCGTTACGACAGAATAAGCAACCGTTTGGTACGTTATGAAAATCTCCAGATTTATGAGCAAGGATTTTCCTTCGCGGATCCGGCGTTTTTAACGATATTTACCTTTCCCCTGAAAATCGGAGATCCTGAGACCGTCTTAAACGACCCATCATCTATTGTGATCTCAGAACGTATGGCAAAAAAATATTTCGATCAATCCGATCCCATGGGAAAAACTCTCCTGATCGATAACCGGATCGAGTATCATGTTACCGGAGTCATGGAAAACGTTCCCAAAAATTCGCACCTGCAGTTTGATTTTTTAGTCCCCTTTGAGACAATCAAAAAATTTGGCGAGGAAATCGACGGATGGAACTCCTTTTATCTTTCTGTTTATGTCCTTTTGGCAGAAGATGTTGATTACCATGCTGTTAATGCCAAGATCCTCAATGTGATCTCCGAACACTCCAATGGTGACAGTTTTACTGTAGATTTGCAGCCATTGAAGCGAATTCGGCTGCATTCGAACGCTATCTTAACCACTCAGGTTGAAGGAGATATCAAATACGTGGTTATTTTTTCTTTGATCGCGGTTTTTATTCTTTTGAATGCCTGCATTAATTTCATGAATCTTACGACTGCCCGTTCCAGCCGCAGGGCTAAAGAAATCGGCATGCGCAAGGTCGTGGGCGCCAGCCGCCGGCAGCTTATCCGGCAGTTTTTTGGAGAATCGATTCTTCTGGCCTTTATTTCCCTTATTTTTGCCCTTGGGTTGGTTTATCTGCTGCTTCCCGCTTTTTCACAGCTTTCAGGAAAACATATGTCTTTTTCCATGCTGTTCCAGGAGAGTGTGATTTTTGGTCTCCTGGCAATCACTTTGTGTACAGGTCTGATCTCAGGTATTTATCCGGCCCTTTTTCTGTCGGGATTTCAGCCGGTTGCTGTTTTGAAAAGGGTTTTTACTTCAGGAACCAGGGGAGCTGCATTCCGCCGGACTTTGGTTATTTTCCAGTTCATTGTGACCTCAGTTCTCATTATTAGTATGTTTGTGGTTTTCCAGCAATTGAACTTTCTTCGAAAACAGGATATGGGCTTTAATAAAGATCAAGTTGTTTGTATTCAGCTTCCCCGGAATTTAATCCCAAAGCTCGACCTTTTAAAAACCTCATTTGGGCAGATTCCGCAGGTTTTGAAAACCTCCTCTGCTTCTGCGATTCCTGGCAGGAGAAGGGCCTTGATCACCCTGGATGATTGGGAAGGCCGCAGTTCTGAGGACCGGATCGAGTTAGGTCTGAACTATGTTGATGAAGATTTCCTTGCGCTTTTTGAGTTGGAGATGGCGGATGGCCGGTTCTACTCCAAAGAGTTATCTTCTGATAAAAATGAGGCTGTGGTCATAAACGAGGCGGCTGTCCGTGCTATGAATATGGAGGATCCGCTGGGGAAAAAGATTTTACGATCCAGGGTTATTGGAGTGATCAAAGATTTCCATATGCGTAGTCTTCATTATAAAGTGGCCCCTCTCGCAATTATTCTTAATAAGAACAGGTCCGAGTTTGTTTTTGTCAAGATAATGGCTTCTGATACATCCCGGACGTTAGCTTTGCTTGAGGCAGCCTGGGGCTCTATTGCTCCTGATTATCCCTTTGAATTCCGATTTCTGGATGAAGATCTCGAACAACTCTATCAGGGAGACCGCCGCTTAGGAAAAGTCGTTAACGCATCAGCCGCACTGGCCCTATTTGTGGCCTGTTTGGGATTGTTGGGACTAGCGTCTTTTATGGCTGAACAGAGGACAAAGGAGATCGGGATCCGAAAAGTGCTGGGAGCTTCTATCGCAGGAATATTTTCTCTGCTCTCGCGGGATTTTATTAAATGGGTGCTGATTGCCAATGTGATTGCTTCTCCCATAGCGGGTTATGCCATGGCAGAATATTTAAACACATATGCTTACCACACCAACTTGGGGCTGGTTTCCTTTTTGTTGCCGGTGATTCTGACTATGATTGTGGCTCTTTTGACGATATGCTGGCAGGTGCTGAGAGCCGCCTGGGCTAATCCGGTCAAATCACTGCGTTATGAGTAAGCTATTCATATTTTAGAGCTTTGACGGGATCGGTTCGGGCGGCCCTGATTGTCTGGAAACCGACGGCAGCAAATGCCACGGCCAATGTTCCCAGTCCGGCCGCTGCAAACAGCCACCAGGCTATCCCGGTACGGAAGGCAAATCCCTGCAGCCATTTCCGCATCACCAGGTACCCCAACGGCCAGGCGACAAGGTTGGCTGTGATTACCCAGAGGATAAACTCTTTGGACATGATGGTCACGATATTTGTCATGGATGCTCCCAGCACCTTGCGAATACCGATTTCCTTGGTCCGCTGTTCAGCGGCATAAGAGACCAGGCCGAAGAGGCCAAGTCCGGCAATCAGAAACGCCATCACTGTAAATACCTCGAGGATTTTTCCCATACGTTCATCGGAACGGTACATCCGCTCGAAATCATCATCGAAAAACCGGAATTCAAATGGATAAAGCGGAAGAACCCGCTGCCAGATTCTTTTGACATCTTCGACAGCGGCCGTAATATTTCCGGCTTGGAGGCGAACCACCACGAAGTTCAGTTCCGAATTATCGATAAGAAAAACCCGGGGTTCGATAGCCTCCCGAGGCGACTGCAGATGAAAATTTTTCATCACACCGACTATGGTTCCATCCATGACAAAATCCAGGCGTTTCCCGACCGCCTCCTCAGCATCGATTCCCATGAGCTTCACCACTTCTTCGTTAACCAGATAGGTGCCGCCCCGATCAGAAGAGAACTCCCTGGAAAATGTGCGGCCCGCTGCCATTTCGATCTTCATGGTCTCCGGATAATCAAAATCAACAAAGCTGACTCCAAGAATGACTTGATAATCGGGATCCTTTCCATCCCAATCGGCTCCTCCGCCTGTATCTCCGACCAAACGGGACGGCTGCAGGCTTGATCCGGTCACGCTCACGACATATCTGCTCTTGAGCAGCTCCTCCTTGAGAGTCTCGTATTTCTTCCGTGTTTCCCCTCTCATCTGCATGTAAACCAAATGTTCCTTGTCATAACCCAGTTCTTTGGTTCTCATGTAGTTCAACTGCCGGAAAACGACCGATGCGCTGATCAACAATAAAATGGACAGCGAGAACTGCACAACGACCAGAGCCTTCCGGAAGAGAGCGCTTTTGGCTCCGGATTTCAGCTTCCCCTGCAGAACCCGTATAGGGTGGAAAGAAGATAACAGCACAGCAGGATAGCTTCCTGATAAAAGAGCTGCGCCCACGGTTATTGCCAGAATTCCGCCAAAATAATTACGTTGAAACAAGCGGGAAATTTCGATCTGAGTTCCCGCAATAGAATTAAATACCGGCAGCAGGAGCAGGACCAGCACAACGGACAGCAGGGCGGCCATCGAAGTGGTGACGATGGATTCGACATAAAACTGACGGGCCACAATCCTCCGAGATGCGCCGACGACTTTCCTCATTCCAACCTCCTTGGCGCGGTTGGCCGCACGGGCGGTCGAAAGGTTCATAAAGTTGATACAGGCAATCAGCAGAACGAACAAAGCCACGGTGGAAAAAATCCTGACATACTGCAGCGAGCCAAGCCTCTGGCAGTAGCCGAAAATCTCATTAAGCCTGATGTCAAGCAAGGGTTTAAGCATGAACTCCTGGCGGCTTTCTTGAGCGGACTTTCCCCGTCGGTCCCTGACTAAACGGGTTATTTTTTCATTGACCGCTTTTATGGAAGCTGTCTTATCCACTTCGACCCAGGTGGTTGTGGAATTGCTGCCCCATTCCTCATGGTAGCGTCCGATTGTTTTCAGAAAGTCCATAGGCACGATAATATGCAGCTGCAGGGTGGAGTTGGGAGGCGTATCTTTCAAGACGGCGGAAACCGTGAAGGGATAATTGTTGTTTAGCGTCATCGTTTTGCCGATAGGGTTTTCCCGGCCGAAATATTTTTCCGCCATCGTTTCCGAAATGATCATGTCGCTCGGCTGCTTGAGCGCTGTGTCTGCATTTCCCTGGATAAAAGGGAAAGAGAATATTTGAAATAATGACGGATCGACCGCTCCCACAACACTCTCATAGAAAACCTTCTCTCCATACCGGACGAGCTGTCCCCTTAGATAGCGAAAGGAACGGGCGTAATTTTTGATTTCCGGTATCTCGGCCTGCAGGGCCGGCCCCAGGACAAAGGGAACATCCCAAACATGGAAAATGCCTTCAGAGGTCTTTTGGTCCTGTTCCACCCGGTAGATCGACCGGGCTTTTTTGTGGAAACGGTCAAAGCTCAGCTCGTTCTGGACCCAAAGGAGAATAAAAAGAGTACAAGCCAGTCCTGCGGCCAATCCGAAAATATTAATACCGGAATAACCTTTGTGCTTGGTCATTTGCCGGACAGCCATTTTTATATCCTTTTTTACCATTTCCAACCTCCAAATCAGTGTTGTTTTCACTAAAATGATCAACAATCTAAGCACACACCCGATATACCAAACCAGGGCGCAAACCCTTCCCCTTTCTAAAGCCAGACGGGAAAAGGTTTCCTGGAAATCCCCGATTAACGGCTCCTGTTCCAGCGGCGGAGTCAAGCGTTCCAGAATCCGTTCCAGAATCCGGGGAGGAAGATATTGTGGCGCCATAGGAGTCAATCCTTCCGCCCGGTCTGAGAAGAGACGGCTTCCCAAAGATTTTCACTGATGCGTTTGTATTCATTCAAAGCCCGGTAGCCGGCCTTGGTGATCCGGTAAATCTTTTTCCTTCTTCCTCCGCGAACAGGGCTTCCCTCGCCCAGCTCGGATGCGATATAGCCCATTTTTTCGAGCCTGGTGAGGGGAACATGCACCGATGGGAGGGTCATGCGTTCGCCTACGGCAGAGGCCAGATGATCGGTTATGGCAACCAGGTAGGCGTCTCGGTCAAGGGCACGGATAGTGAGCAGAATCAGCTCTTCCTTCCGGGTTAGTCCTTTCATGGGCTTTCTCCGTTTTTGATATCTTTAAAATTTTATTTAACATATCATTCTATTAAACGAAAAAAAATCACAAAAGGTTCCAAAATAGAAAAATATCCTTACTGAAGATTTTTCCGGGAACTAACAGTACTCGCCAACTGAATCCTGTTTTTCACCCCGCTCTTTTTAAAAATGTGATGGTTATGATCCTTAAAATTAATCCAGGTACTATTTAAATCATTTGATTCTTTTTTTGTTTCATCACGGATTTACAGAGTTTGCCGAATTTTTTGTCTTTTCGTCTTTTTTCCACATAGGACATCTCATGGTAAACGGATTCTCTCTTCATCTTCATATAGTTTTCATACCGTTCCCTTGAAATTTTTCCTTCATGTAAAGCCTTCAGAACGGCGCAGCCTTCTTCGATGGAATGGGAACAATTCTTGTAGCGGCACTGGCCTGTTAACGCTGTAATCTCTTTGAAGGTATCATGAAGGCCGGAGTCGATGGCGATATTTCCAAGCTCGCGCATGCCGGGGGTGTCGATCATCAATGCCCCGTTTTTCAAAACGATCAACTGACGCCGTGCCGTGGTATGTCTTCCCTTACTATCTTTTTCTCTGACAGGCTGTGTTTCCCATAAATCTTCACCCATAAGCTGATTGATCAACGTTGTTTTTCCCACTCCTGATGATCCAAGCAGACAATAGGTTTTCCCTGGGATGAGAAGTTCTTCAATCCTTTCCAGATCGGACTCAATCTTATTGCTGAAGGCCAAAACTTGAATATTCGGCATATCTTTCTTCATGGCCATTGTTTTTTTTTCAATTTCAGCAGAGGAGAGCAGATCCCTTTTACTCAATAACACGATGGGTTGGATTTTGCTTTCATGAACCATTGCCAAATACCGTTCCAATCTTCGAGGATTATAGTCAAAGTCAAGTGATTGGAAAATCACTGCGGTGTCGATATTGGCGGCAATGAGCTGATATTCTATCTTTTTGCCGGCGGTTTTCCTTTTTAGAAGAGATTTCCTGGGAAGGATCCCATCGATGACGGCAAAAGTATTGTCGTTAAAGTACTGAACGTAGACCCAATCCCCGACGGCGGGATAATTCAATGGAGAATCGGCATTGAAAATAAATTTCCCACTCATTTCTGCGAAAACTGCTGTTTTTCCATCCGTAATGATCGTGCTGTTCTTATTGACCGTCATAACTCTGGCCATTTCAAATTCAGCTCGTTTTTTGGGATCGGATTTTTCTTGAAACCATTTATCAAAGCCAAGATGGGTGATATTCATTTCACTTCCCTGTTTCCGTTCATTTCGGCTGTTTGACATTCCGGAGTAAGGTCATTATTCCCAGAAAAATGGTCAAGGATTCAAAACAAAGCCCTAAAACCAGTCAAACTGACGGTTTGTATTGTTGCACAATATTTAATGTCGTTTTCGGTAAAGTTTTTCATCAACAGTCTGAATCATAGCTTTAAAATGAACATCTTGTACATTAAGAAAGGCGGGTATTTTTTTGATTTCTTCCGCAGGATTTCTCAAGATGACGTTATAATTGAGAAACAACACCTCTATATCATCTCGCCGGGTTATATGGTTTTTGATCATGGTATTTAGATTCAAGAAAGCATTCCTGGTTTCTTCCCTGTCTTCATCGGTAATATTTGCCATTTTTTCCATAGATTCAAGAATTTCATCAATGTTTCGTTCTGAATAAATGATCTTATAATTTCTTTTTGGTAAGAATTTAAGGCCATATGCTGTGATCTTTATAAAACATCCTGTGTAACGATCAAATGGAAAGGAGCCCTCCCTAAGTTTATTGATGATTTTACCGCCTTCAAGTTCATAATACCCTTTTGGATTATTGGTATCAGGAGGCCTGCTTTCGTCTGCTGATACGGGGATTCCTCCATTTGAGAGTATTTGCATGAGCATGGATGTGCCGGATCTTTCTATCCCAGAGACGATGAAGTTTACATCAGGATCTAATATCATTTTATCCTCTGTTAGATTTTCTTCTTAAAGTACATTTTTTTGCTTTAATCAGTCAAGATGAGGATTGAGAGAATTTGTTATTCATACCGCAGGGAGTCGACCGGATTGGCCCAGGCCGCTTTCATGGCTTGGAAAGCAAAGGAAAAAAGAGCGGTCAGCAGCGTGACGCTCACGGTGAATATAAAAACGGTCCAGCCGATATCGATCCGGTAGGCGAAGTTTTGAAGCCATTTGTTCATCAAAGTAAAAGCTATCGGGCAGCCGAAAACATTAGCTATCAGAATCCATTTTATAAACTCTTTGGACAGAAAAAAAGTCACGTTTCCGGCGGAAGCTCCCAGTGTTTTCCGTATTCCGATTTCTTTGGTTTTGACCTCTGCTGTATAAGATGCCAGACCGAATAGTCCGAGACAAGCGACAAAAAGCGAGAGAGCTGAAAAAACAAGGAAAAGTTTCTGCATTTTTTTCTCTTTATCATAAAGTTTTTGAATGCGGGAGTCGAGAAAGGAAAAATCAAAACGCTCACCGGGGAAAAACTTTTCCCATTTTTGCCGAATGAGAGCGATTGTATTTTTGATATCATCAGGTTTGATTTTTATTGATATGAAGCCGCGTACGTTTGTCAGAAGCTGAATGACCATCGGTTCCACTTCCGTTCGCAGGGATTTGAAATGAAAGTTTTTGACCACCCCTATAACTTCTAAAGGCGGATTGTTTTCCCCGCGTATCAGCCGGTTTCCGACGGCTTCTTGGAGCGTCCAGCCGATCCTTTTGACGGCGGCCTCGTTGAGAAGGATGGTTCTTTCTCTATCCGTACCATGTTCTCTGGAGAAATTCCGGCCCGCCAGGATGTCCATTTTTAAGGTTTCGACATAATCATGATCAGCGCTGAATATGATAAGACTGACGGTTTCCTTGGAGCCGGTACGCCTGAAACCGCCGTTGCCGTAAAGGGGATCTCCCGGAAGGTCCGTCGAATTGGAGAGGGAGACAATGTTGGTGTTCTGGAGCAGTTCGTTTCGAAAGGGTTCAAATCCTGAAGAAGCCTGCCGGCTTCCGGCGGGAATAACCACCACGTTTTCCCGGTCAAAGCCCAAGGAGCGGGTTTGGATGTATCTCATCTGACGATAAACCGTGAACATACCGAACAAAATAATGGTTGAAATCACAAATTGGAAAACGACCAGGTTTTTGCGGAAGCCGGTACTCCCTTTTTTCCTGGAGATACTTCCTTTTAATACCGTGACGGGATCGAAACGGGTTAAATAAACTGCCGGATAAAGCCCGGACAAAATTCCCGCCGTCAAGGTTATTCCCAGAATAGCAAAAAGATTTTTGGGTTGAGAAAGCAATTTCAGGGATAGGTGTACGTCGAAACTTTGATTAAAAACGGGAATAAGCAGGGCACAAAAAACCAGAGAACAGATCAAGGAGAGAAGCGAAGATAACGCGGACTCCTGGATAAACTGGGCTCTCAACTGACTTTTTCCGGCTCCAACCGTTTTGCGCAGGCAGACTTCCTTGGCCCGCTTGTTGGCCCGGGCGGTGGAAAGATTGATAAAATTGATACAGGCCAGGAAAAGAATAAAAACGGCTATGGTGGAAAAAATATAAACAAGGTTGATGCTTCCGCCCGGTTCCAATTCCCAATTTTCCGCAGGATGGAGGTGAATATCGATGATGGGATACATGCGGACCTTGAGAACTTCGTGAATGCTCAAGCCTGATACGAGCAGGTCTCCGTAAACGGGTTTCAATCTTTGACCGACAAACATTTTCATCTTTTCTTCTAAAACCCGCCTGGAAACTCCTTCCCTGGCCAACACATAGGTATAGAGGTAATTGCTTCTCAAGTCGGAAAAGGTATCTTCCGAATAGGAGGAGATGGATATCAGGGTGTCGAATAAAATATGGGAATTTTCCGGAACTTCCTTTAAAATTCCCGTAACTTTGAAGTTTACCTGTTCCCCTTCAAATTCGAGAGAGAGCGACCTTCCGATAACATCATCCGTACCGAAATATTTTAAGGCGTTTTTTCTGGTCATAACCAAAGTATGCGGTTCTTTTAAGGCGGTTTTTTCATCGCCTTGCTCCAGTCCAAAATCGAAAATGCGGAAAACGGAATGGTCCACGGCGAACATTTCCTGACTTCGAACAACATTCCTGGTGTCTTTGATGGCGAATTCCCGTCTCCAAAAACGGGCGGCGTTTTCGATTTCGGCAAAATCCTCAAGAAGAAATTTTTTATACTGGCCTGATCCGATGGGCCAGCGGCTGTAGAGGTTGTCGCGGAAAATCTCCCTCTCCACGCGGTAGATTCTGCGGGCGTTTTGGTGGAAAAGGTCGTAACTGCATTCCCGCTGAACCCAAAGACCGATGATGATACATACGGTGAGTCCGAGGGCGAGTCCGCAAATGTTGATAAAAGAGTAAAGCCGGTGACGTTTAATGTTCCGAAAAGCGATTTTAAAATAATTTTTTAACATAATGATTCTCCCAACCCAAATCAATCTCAAATATTTGAGCCATGATTTTAAAACATGGCTCCAGTACCAGCATTTAGCCTTGAAAACACTTTTCGATTTTTTGCTCTCTTGAAATGTCTCCTCGAAATCCTCAACGATGGAGTGATGATGATGGTAGGCGGTCATGTGTTGGAGAAGACGCCGGGCAAGGCCGGGACTGGTATATTTTCTTGAATAACCCATGACCTATATGCCTGATTCAAAATCTTCGATTTTTTTTCGAATGGATTCGTGCATGCGGAATGTCTCTCCCAGCGCTTGAGTGCCTTCTTTCGTGATACGGTAAATGGTTTGGCTGCGGCCGCCCTGTACGGGCCGGGGATCGCTTTTTGTGGAAGTGACGTATCCTTTACGGATGAGAGTTTCGAGGTGATTATAGAGGGTCCCGTAAACGATATTTTTGCGTGATATTTCGATAACCTTCTTCCGCAGGGGAGCACCGGATGAGTTTCCTTCCAGCATCAAAAGGCAGCTCAAGATGATCTCTTCCTTGAGCGTTAAAGGAGCCATGCGAACCTCCTCACATGTATTATCGAATTTTTCGACCATATATATGTACGAATTTTTCGATAAAAGGTTGCCTTTTCGGAAAATTTTTTTGACATTCTAACGGGAAGGGGAATACTTCAAGAGATCCTCCAAAAATAGCATCAAGATTTATTTACCAATGTCATGCCCCGGCTTGTCCGGGGTATCCATTATTCTTATTTATACCTCCTGGATCACCCGGACGAGCCGGGTGATGACTGTTTCAAAACGATTATCATCAAAAGACAAGGTGAAATGAAAAATTTCATTTTTGCGATACCTTTGAGGAATAGTTCATTTGATTCGTGTTTTTAGATGTGACAGAATACGGAATTATGATGGAGCACCCCAAAAAAAATCTTTTAACGGGCGCATTTCGGTGCCTTGTATTTTTGTTTGGTATGTTCTTTTTTGTCTATGGAGCTGATGTTCGCGAGTTTATCCTTCCCCATGAAGAAATTCCGTCTGATTGGACGGTTTTGGATGAAAGGAAGATCGATCTTGAATATCTTTCCCGTATGTCCCTGATTGAACAGGATGTCCTGCGGCAGATGGGATTTCAGGAGGCATTCCGGCAGGCCTTCCGGACCCCTTCGGGATTGGTTTTTGTCCTCATCGAGCTTTATGATCCGGCCACGGGATCCGCTCAAAGGCTCGAAGTGGAAAAGGAGATGAAACAGCGGAGCGGAATTTCTTTCAACAGTTCTATTGTCTGTGGGGCGCAGGCCATCAAAACTTCCGTCGCTAATCTCGACAAAATCTATTTTTGGAAAGCGGGTCTTTTTGTTTGGATCGAGGGGCAGTCGGAAGAAATTGTCAACGTGCTGGCTGAAAAAATTTGCGGCAGGCTTCCCAGACCGGCGGTTCAGGAGTCTCCTTTCCGTCAGCCTGAACCGGAAACTAGGGAGGAAATTCAGCCGGAAAGGCCTATGGTCGAGCCGGAAGCCGTTCACCCTCCCCAAAAACGGAGTGTTCCGGCAGAAACTTTCAGGGAAGGAAACCGGAGGATGGGAGAATTTCAGGGCCGGACCGGAGATTGGCCGCTGTGGAGTGATGTGACCATTCTATGGAAGGGAAAAACCTACCGCCCGGCTCGTTTTGTCGATGAAGAAGGTTTGACCCTATATCATCTTTGGTTTGACTCCCGGGAGCAGGTTGTTACAGATGAAAGGCTGATCAGTGACCTGTACACAGTTCTTTTATTTTTGGGTAATCCTCCTACCGAAGGTATGAGACAAATGGCCGACGAATTCAGGAATAGGAGCCAGCGCTACCAAAACGATGAGGAAAACTACCGCAGGCTGGCCGGAAGCGCGGCCCTTTTTCAAACCTTGAGTGAAGGATTGGCCCTTTATCTTTCCTTTCCCAACCCCAAAAGTTATTGGGGAGGGCTGTCGCTTTTTGTCTCGGGGCACAATGTTTTTGAGATGTTTTCCGTTTTTTGGCGGTTATGGAATGTCCCTGATATCGGCGAGAAGGACCTCGGCCGGCTGTTGAATTATCAAAGGCAAGAACTGGTGGATGAAGTCAAAAAAATCCATACTTACGCTTCTCTGGGGGAGGGAATCGCGGATGTGGGGAAACTTTACCTGAAACACCGTGAGTTGACCAACCAATTAAAAACAGCTCCCAGCTTTGCCGTAGCCTTCGTTAAGACCGTCAAGCTGGAAAAGCTGGATCCCAAGCTCTGGCGTTCAGCCAGGTCCCTTGGCTGGTCTTTTTTCAATTTTATGGAGGATACGGGAGACGTGGCCAAAAAATCTCTCCGGTTTTTTTTGAAAAACCGAATGGCCGGTTTATTGAATCTGAAAGCAGCCGATATTCTGCAGAAGACCGCCGACGGAAGTTTATCCAATGCGGACGAAATATTAACCTTTACAAACTATCTTTTTCCCATGACCCTTGAGTTGAGAAAATCTCTTCTCGAGGATTATAAAGAAGCGTATGTCACCAGGAAGAGGTCTCTTTCCGGAAGGTTTTATGAAGTTTACGAATGGCTCAGGGGAGTGGATGTTGCTGCCGAGGCCGATAACGCCATTGCCGAGAATGAACAGCTCCTTCAAATGCAGCAGGAATTCATCGAGCAAGCAATGGTCAACTATGCCCTGGAGATGTACTTCTCCCTCAACGCTATGGATCAGAAGATGGGAAAAATCTTTAAATAAATTCTTCGAGTTTCCCCAATTTTTGGGGAATTTTTTACCGCTTCCTTGCAGAAATGTATTCCTTTTGGAAAATGGTCCTTATTTGTTTTCAAACATGGGGTCGCTTCGGACGGAGATCGTTCCCGAATAGACTTTTCCATTAGCAGTCAGTTTGACCTTGTAGACTCCTTCTTCAGCGGGGATAGGCCCGCCGCCACGGCGGCCGTAACGGGCAAACCGGGCATACCGGCCGAAACCGATGGCTTCAAAGGCCTTTCGCTGGATATCCTGAGTTTCCCTGAAACTGAGGCCCGGCTGCTTGAGTTCCTCGATGGCTTTTATAATAATCTCTTTCTGTTCTTCTTGAACTTCGGGCCTTCCCAGGATCCGGTCCATCATTTGGTTCATTCTTGTCTGAAGCTGCTTCATGTCTTTTTCCGAAGGATCGAACTGCATGTCCCAGAACAACCTATTGATGCCGGGTTCTCCCTCTTTGACGGAATATGTCGTTTTGAGCTCTCTGGCCGGATCGGTAATTTCGATGGTGATGGATTCCTTGGGCTTTTCCTTGAGGTAATAGTTGATGATGGCCCCGTCCGGGGGGTTTTCTCCCTCGAAGAAAAGATTGCCCCGTCCGTATCCTCCCCGGCTGAGCTGGAGCCATTGTGTTCCGGGACGAGAGGTCTCAAAAAGATGGGCTTCCTGGGAAAGGACTTTTTCCGTGGCTTGTTGAAGGGGGGAGATATCATCAAGAATCCAGATGCCGCGGCCGTGCGTTCCGGCGATGAGGTCATTTTCCCGGGGATGGATCAGCAGGTCATGAAAAGCTACGGTCGGCATATTGAGGTTGAGGTTCGCCCAGTTTTTTCCCCCATCCAAAGAAAAGAAGACCGAAAATTCCGTTCCTACAAATAATAGATTTTTGTTTTTGAGGTCTTCCCGGATAACATAAACCGGTCCATCCTGCGGTAGTCCATCCGAAATGCTGGTCCAAATTTTTCCGAAATCGGTTGTTTTGAAGACAAAGGGATTGAAAACATCACTCCTGTGTCCCTCAAAGGTGAGATAACAGGTGCCTTCCGCAAACCGTGAGGCTTCAACACGGCTGACCCAGATTCCCTCGGGAACATCAGGAACATTGTCCCGGACATTGGTCCAGGTCGAACCGCCGTCTTGTGTCAGCTGAACATTCCCGTCGTCGGTTCCCACCCAGATGATGCCCGGTGTAAGGGGGGATTCGGAAATGGTAATGATAGTACAGTGAGTTTCCGCGCCGGTCTGGTCGAGAGTGATGCCCCCTGTGGGTTTACCGTGTTTTTCCGGATCGTTTGTCGTAAGATCAGGACTGATGATGCGCCAGTGGTCGCCACGGTCGATTGACTTAAAAAGATGGTTTCCGCCGAAGTAGATTGTGCTTGGATTGTGGGGGGAGATAAGGATGGGTGAGCTCCAGTTGAAGCGGAAGGGTGATGGGCTTCGGCGGAAGGGGGAACGTTCTTCTTCTGACTCCTCCGTCTGCTTACCTTTGGGGACGTGTTCTTTCCAGTTATAGGTGTTCCCCATCGAAGGTCGAATGCGGTCCGACTCGCGCGTCTCAAGGTTGACCCGAGTGATACTTCCACCTTGGCTCTCGCAGTAAACGGTCCGCCAGTCTGTGGGATCATTCTGGGTGTGGAATCCGTCGCCTCCCCCGATGCTGAACCAGAAGTCGGTCAGAATGGCATCATCCCGGGAACGGCTGGGGCCGCACCAGGTTCCGTTGTCCTGAAGTCCTCCGTAAACGTAATAAGGATCCCTCAAGTCGGCGCTCACGGCGTAAAACTGTGATAGACAGAGGTTGTCGAAAAAGATCCAGGTTTCCCCGTGGTCGTGGGTCAATGAGGCCCCGCCGTCTTGACCTACATAAAACCGGTTTTTATTGGTCGGGTCGAGCCACATGGTGTGAAAGTCGGGGTGAAGCCCGCTTATGGTTTTGAATGTTTTTCCCCCGTCTTCGGAGACCTGCATGCTTGTTGCTAAGTAGTAAACTAGTTTATCGTCAAATGGATTGATATATATGTGGCTGTAGTAAAAGGGGCGGACGTTGATCCGGTTTTGATACATCCAGCTCTCGCCTCCGTCCTCGGATCGGTAGATGCCGGTTCCCAGCTTGGTCATGTCGCTGTACTCGGGATTGGGTTTGCGTCCCTCTTTTGTCTGAAGGCTCGGCCTCGGCTGAAAACCGTGCTCGACGACGGCCATCAACACTTTGGGATTGGAACGGGATATCGCCAGTCCGATCCGCCCCACATCGCCTTCGGGCAAGCCCTGCGTGAGCTTCCGCCATGTTTTGCCGCCGTCTAGGGTTTTAAAAATACCCCCGTTGGGACCTCCCGAGTCGAACCGCCAGGGACGCCTCAACCTCTGCCAGAAACTGACGTAAAGTATGTTAGGATCGTTAGGGTCCATGACGAGATCTATGGCTCCGGTTTTGCCATCATTTGGCAGCCCTCCGGCCAGTTTTTGCCATGTGACTCCGCCGTCCTCTGTTTTAAAGAGTCCCCTGTCTCCGGAATATCCCCAGGTATGGCCGATGGCCGCCGCATAAACGATATCGGGGTTGTCCGGATGGGTCAGGATACGGCCGATGGACTGGGTCGTTTTCAAACCCATATGGGTGAAGGTTTTGCCTCCGTCGGTCGATTTATAAATGCCGTCGCCCCAGGCAATGCTGTTCCGGCAGCATTCTTCGCCCGTACCCACCCAGATGACATCCGGATTTTTTTGAAACATGGCCACATCACCTATGGATGAGGAACCGTAATTATCGAAGATAGGCTCCCAGGTCGTCCCTGCGTTGACCGATTTCCAAACGCCGCCGGATGCTCCGGCAACGAGAACCTGGGTGAAATCCTTGTCCAGCGCCTCAAAATCGGAGATGCGGCCGACCATGTTGGCCGGGCCGACGTTACGCCACCTGAAATTTTTGATGAGATTTTCGTCTGGAGATGACAAAACAAAAAAAGTGGTCGATCCCAGTATGACAGTCATCCATAAAAAGGAACGAAAAAATTTTTTACAAAAAAGGGTCATGTTAAACCTCCTGCATGTTTGAATGTTTGTCTGGAAAAAATGTGAAAAGTGTGAAAAACCGCCATCCATAATCCCTAAGACAAGTTTGTCCCATGGAAAAAAGCATTATACGGGATATTCGGCAATATTGGCAAAGTCTTTTTTTATAACCGTAATTTTCCTTGATAAAGGAATGTAAGGATACTTGCTTTTTAAACGGAATAGTGCCAATAGCCGTATAATATGTTATAAATATTTATTGTCTTTTGAAAATAAAGGCACATAAACGAAATTTCTCATGCCAGCCAAAATCAAAGAAAATAACCGGTTTTTAGGGAGGGAAAAACGCCGGAACCGGTTGGATCAAATTTAAATCAATATTCTGGGAGGAGAATCATGCGACGAATCTTATGCCTGTTATTCATTTGTTTGTTGGGCCTGATCCCGGCCGCGGCTTCTGATGAGGAGCCGCTGCTCATGCAGAGTCCCACCATAAACCGCACACATATTGTTTTTGTCTTCGCCGGAGACCTTTGGAAAGTTCCCCGTGAAGGTGGATCAGCCCTCCGGTTGACTTCCAGTCCGGGTTTGGAAAGCGGCCCCATATTCTCCCCCGATGGATCCCAAATTGCTTTCTCCGGAGAATATGATGGAAACATCGACGTTTTTGTTGTCCCCGCTGAGGGTGGGATTCCCAGCCGGTTGACGTGGCATCCTTACTCTGACACTGCTTTAGGCTGGTCGTCCGACGGGAAGGAGGTCCTTTTCACCTCAGCCAGGACTTCTTTTTCCCGGTTTAATGAGCTTTTTACCGTGAGTACGGAAGGCGGATTCCCCAAACGGCTCCCCCTCCCCATGGGATATGAAGGCAGTTTTTCACCGGATGGACGACATATCGCCTATGTTCCCCTGCGGCGCGCTTTTTATGTTTGGAAGCGTTACAGGGGGGGAACGGCCACGCCCATCTGGATTGCCGATCTCTCTGATTCCAGGATCGAAAAAATTCCGCGTAAGGATTCCAATGACTACAATCCGGTCTGGATGGGGGATAAGGTTTATTTTCTTTCCGACCGGGACGGACCGGTGACTCTTTTTGTTTATGACATTACGACAAAAAATGTAAACCGGGTGCTGAAGAATGACGGTTTAGACCTCAAATCCTTCGGGGCCGGACCGGATGCTATCGTTTATGAGCGTTTCGGTTCCCTTCATCTTCTCAATCCATCCGACGGCGAAGACCGCCGTGTTCCCGTATCCATCACCGGGGACATGGCTGAGGTTAGGGAACGGTTTGAAAACGTCGGCCGCAGCCTTTCTTCACCCAGCCTGTCGCCCAATGCCGTAAGGGCCGTTTTCGAGGCCCGCGGGGAGATCATCACCGTTCCCGCTGAAAAGGGAGACGCCCGTAACCTGTCCCAAACTCCGGGAGCCATGGAGCGCACACCGGCCTGGTCGCCCGATGGAAAACACATCGCCTATTTTTCGGATGAATCGGGGGAGTACATGCTCCACATCCAGCCGCAGAGCGGAACGGAAGAAATAATCCGCATAAAGCTGGAGAAAAATCCAAGCTTCTATTATGATCCCCGCTGGTCTCCCGACAGCAAAAAGATTGCCTACGCGGACTGCCACCTTAACCTCTGGTATGTAGACCTCGAAGTGAAAAAGCCGGTAAAAGTGGATAAAGGACGCTATTATGGGGATAACTACTATCTTTCGCCCGAATGGTCTCCGGATTCCAAATGGCTGGCTTACACCAAACGGCTGACCAATTATCTGGGAGCCGTTTTCCTCTTTTCGCTGGATAGCCAAAAGATTACGCGCCTTACCGACGGCATGAGCGATGCCCGTATGCCGGTATTCGACCCGGGAGGGAAATACCTCTACTTTACGGCCAGCACGGATTCGGGCGCTTCACTGCAGCCGGATATACACAGCATCTTTCGGCCATCGACAAGCACCGTTTACCTGGCCGTTCTCTCCAAAGAAACAACGTCGCCTTTTGTTCCGGAAAGCGACGAGGAGGGGGCATCCGAAAAGCCGAAAAAACCTCAGGATAAGGCAGTGGACAAACCGGAGAAACCATCTCCGGAACAAAAGAAAGACGCCGGTCTCAAAGACAAGGAAAAAGTTCCGGTCGTTATTGATATGGAAGGAATCCTGCAGAGAATTCTGGCCGTTCCCTTGCCGGCCCTGTCCTATGTCAGCCTTCAAACAGCCGGTCCGGGAGTCCTCCTGGCCGTTGAATCATCTCCGCCTCTTCCGGGCACTTTCGGGCCCCGGGGGAATACCGTTCACCGATATGACCTCAAGCAGAGAAGGTCGGATGTTGTTGTCAGCGGTGTCGGGTATTTCGAGGTGGCCCGCAACGGAAAAAAATATCTCTACTCCCAGCGGGAGGGGTGGTTTATCGGTGACCTTCGTCCCATGCCTCCCAAGGGAGCACCAGGGGGAATGCGGCCATCCGGAGGCCCGTCCGGTAAAGCCCTGCCGACGCAAAATATCCAGGTCAAGATCAATCCCAGAGCGGAGTGGCGGCAGATGTTTCATGAGATATGGCGGATCCAGCGGGAGTTTTTCTACGATCCGGACCTTCATGGCCTGGACCTGGAAAAAGCCAAAAAAACATACACCCCTTTTCTGAAAAATATCGCCTCACGCCAGGACCTGAACTACCTGTTCGCTGACATGCTGGGGGAAATGACCGTAGGGCACCTGGGAGTCGGCGGAGGGGATATCCCCCGTGTTGAGCGTATTCCCACCGGTCTTCTCGGCGCTGATTACACCATCGAGAACGGCCGCTACCGCTTCGCCCGCATCTACAACGGTGAAAACTGGAATCCTCAATATCAAGCTCCTTTAACCCAGCCGGGAGTGATCGTCAGAGAAGGAGAGTATCTGTTGGCCGTCGACGGACAGGAAGTTCAAAGCTCGGATAATATCCATATGTTTTTCGAAGCGAAGGCGGGAAAGCAGGTCGTTTTGACCGTAGCTCCCCAAGCAAATGGTCAAGACTCACGGGAGGTGATTGTCGTTCCGGTAAGAAGCGAATCCGGCCTGCGTCATTTTGCATGGATCGAGAACAACCGCCGACTGGTTGAAGAAGCCACCGGCGGGCGGGTGGCTTATGTTTATATGCCCGACACGGCCTATGGCGGATATACTTATTTCAACCGGTATTTTTACGCCCAGGTCGGACGGGAAGGCGCCATCATCGACGAGCGCTTCAATGCAGGCGGCATGCTGGCCACGGACATCATCGAGAGGCTTCAGCGAAAACTTATGAGCCTTGTAGCCACGAGAGACGGGGCCGATGAAGTCCAGCCGCAAGGGGCCATCTTCGGGCCTAAAGTCATGCTTATCAATGAATTCGCCGGGTCGGGAGGAGATGCCATGCCTTGGTACTTCAAGAGGGCCAAGGTCGGTCCGCTGGTCGGGAAGAGAACCTGGGGAGGTCTGGTCGGACGGGCCGGGGCCCCGCGTCTTTTGGACGGCGGTTACGTCTCCTCACCCAGCTCGGGTGTTTGGGCTCCTGAAGGAAAATGGATCGCAGAAAATATCGGCATTTTTCCGGATGTAGAGGTTGAGCTTGACCCCTATCTCGTCCGGCAGGGGAAAGATCCTCAACTGGAGAAGGCCATCGAGATCGTGAAAAAAGCGCTGGCAGAAAATCCTCTACTAAAACCCAAACGGCCGCCTTATCCGGACTATCATAAGAAAAAATAGAAAAAAAGAAAACGAAAATTATAGATTTGGCAGGCTTTTTCTTGAAAATGGTTATGGAATGTATTTCATAATCACTGTTGTGAAAAACATCATTAAGTGATATAAACTATTAAAATTCTTTGTATGTATCTGCCTAATTTATGAATAATACAAGTCCCATGAAATTCAACACTGCCTATGAAATCA
>JAFGMO010000031.1 GCA_016927475.1 Candidatus Aminicenantota bacterium | reverse complement strand
GCAGGATTTTTGTTTTCTCCAGGTCACCGCTCATAACCGCCCTGAAGATTTCCTGTGAGAACACGCTTTTCATCAAAAAAACAAGTACGCAGGAAAGAATGAATGTTTTTTTCATTTTTGTTCCTCCTGTCTCAACTCGTCGATGACTTTTGTGGAAACCCAGTAAATATCACCCTCATCCGTATAAAATAAGTACCTGCCGTCAGACGAAAAAACACAGCGTTGTTCTCCATATTCTTCCGTTGACACAATTCCCGGCGCGAAAACCTCCGGCGTTTTTCCCGGCGGCTTCTGCCCGAGGTAAGGGCCGGTGAGGGTTGGGGACTCTGTTTCTTGGGAGCTACCGAAGATTACTGGCACCAGTAGCAGGCAGATGATAACATTGAATCTTTTCATATGATTCTTCCTTATATCTTTAATTTATTTTAACGGTTATTCCTTTGGTCTCAGCTCTTCAATGATCGTCGCATCCACCCAATAAAGGGCTATATCCTGCAAGAAAAAGAAGTATTTATCATTGGGACTGATCTTCCCAAAGTTGGATGCAAGACCCTGGTGAAATAAATCCCCCAGGTATATGGGGCGGGTCCATATGCCGTCAGATTGATGGAAACAGACAAACAATTGGCTTCCATATGATCGTGTTCGATGAGGGGTGTGAAAAATCATATAATCCATTACCGAACAGTCATCCAAAATATCCGCATCAAACAGACCATCCAGACTCAGCTTTTCCGTATATGTTCCGTTTGCATATTTTGACTTGTACATTCCCGTACCCGTATTCCTGGTGCCCCCGCCGAATGCATTGAAGTAGATGGTTCCGTCACGTGCTGGTATTGGATAGGTTTCATAAACACCTTTTTTATTGGGGGGAAAGCCCAAATGCCTGGGTTCTCCCCAACCGTTCCCTCGTTTTTCAACCACCCACAGGTCCGAATCCCTGGGTATTTTGCCATCCACTGGTCCCCATGCGGCAAAGAATAGTTTTTTTCCGTCATGGGAAAATGCGGGACTCGAAGATCGAAACCTCGAGAAAGGCGCCACTTCCGGAGGCGTCCATCTACCGTTCTTTTCCCTCATCCACCATATCCGTTCCCCTTGAACACCTGGCATGATATAACCCATCCAAAATACCTCTTTCCCGTCGGGAGAGAATGCCGGGGCGCTGTAGGTTCTGTATATCTCCAGGAAGAGCTCGGGTAAAAAAAGTTTGGGTACGGTTCCCGGTTCTTTCCGGCCAAGGTATTGACCTCTGTATAACGGAAATTTTCTTGCCTTGTCTTTTGCGCCTTCCCGCCTTAAAAATGCCGCTACATCGTCATGCCGTGCCGCTATCGCATAATGAAGAGCCGTTCCCCCGTCTTTACTTCTTACATCAAGGTTCGCGCCTTTTTTTGCCAGCAGTTTGGCCATATCCGGGTTACCGAAGAGTGCGGAGATATGGAGCGGCGTGAGGCCTCCTTTTTTGGTCGAATCAATGCAGATACCGCAATTAATAAGGGTGGAAGCAATCTTCACCCGGTTATAGGCTGCAGCAAAATGAAGATAATTTTCCCCTAGCTTCGTCCGGTACTGAATGTTGGCTCCCCGTTTAACCAGCATCCGGACCATGTCTAGGTTGCCTTTTTGTATGGCATAGATCAAGGGGGTGTAACCGTAATAGTCCGTAAATACATCATCAATATTGGCCCCTTTTGATAAAAGATATTCTACGATGTCAATTTTATCATTGTTCGCAGCAAAAAGAATGGGGGTGTAGTTATTGGGCCCCCTTTTGTTCACCAGTTGGGGATTTTTTTCAACCATCTCCCTGATCTTTTCCAGATCATTTGCCCGAATGGCTTCAAATATCGATTGAGCATGAATGACGATGGGAACTACAATCAGAATACATGATAGAATAATTTTTCTCATTTTGTTTCATCCTTTATTTCAATTCTTTTGGTTTTAATTCTTCGATGATCTTTGCATCCACCCAGTAAATCCCATCTCTAAATCCTTCCGGACTCATTATAATTGCATCATTACGCCTTCTCAGTACAAACAAATATTTGCCATCAGGTGAAAAATTCGCACTAAATGCCACAGCTCCGACGTTAATCGTTTTGCTCATATTGATGGGTGCTTTCCAGGTTCCGTCACTTTGCCTGAAACAAACATACTGGCCCACACCTTTCAAACGATCGAGTCTATAAAAAATCAAAAAATTTTCATCAGGTGCCACAACAGGAAAAGATTCAAACGATTCTGTATTAATAGGAGCTTCAAGACGTGTCGGTTTCGACCATTTTCCTTCGATAAAGTGAGATATAAAAATTTCTCCCCACCCTTCATCCTTTTTTAATTTACGATAAAAGTACATGGAACCTTTGCTGGAAACAGAAACAGCATCATCATTCATATTAGAATTGACAGGTCCTTCTAAATGAATAGGTTCACTCCATCTGTCACCCTCTTTTTCTAGATACCAGATATCCCTGTCTTGTTTTGGTTTACCACCTTTTTCAAAAGGCCGATTTGAAGAAAAGTAAAGTCTCCCATCAGGTGAAAATGAAGGATTTGTATCATTGTATTTTCCCGAGAAAGGAGCTGTTTCAGGGCCAACCCATTGCTCATGTTGATATTTCACCACCATGATTACATTTTTTGCTTGATCTGTTTCTTTAACCAATCGGCTAAAATAGATCTCTTTTCCATCCTGGGAAATTGTGATGCAGCTGTGTAGTTCCAATCCCGCCTGGGAGATAATTCCGGGCGCGAATATTTCGAGTGTCATTCCCGGCGGCTTCTGGCCCAGATAGGGGCCGGTGAGTTTGGGAAAATCTTTTTGTTGAGCAATAATGCTTGTTGCTGTAAAAAGTATTAAACTGATGATACGAATTGATTTTTTCATTTTCCCCCTTATTATCTTTCAGACGTGAGCTTTTCAATCACCTGAATATCCACCCACCAAATATCTCCTTCGTAGCTATAAAATAAATACTT
>JAFGMO010000030.1 GCA_016927475.1 Candidatus Aminicenantota bacterium | reverse complement strand
TGTATTATTCACGAGCCAAGCTTGCCGTAGCTGTGAGGCGTCAGCCTGTGAAGCTGTGCTTGGCACCGCGAACAGGCTGCAACAAAGCAGATGCGGTAAGATCGGCTCGCCCAAAGGGTAAATTCGGCCGACATTTTCTTATAACCGGTCGTGGAAAATGTTTCTTTTTTATTTCTACTCAAAATCACCATTAAATGACACATAATATTGAATTTATCTGTCTGTGTCGGCCAAATTTATGAATAATGCAGGCTAATAAATCATAGCGGCTGTTTTTCAAAAAGATTTGTCTCAACAGGAACCCGGAATGTTATGAATACCTGACCCACTTGACGATTTCTCTTAAGTTCGGGGCCTTCCCATACATCAGAATACCAACCCTGTAGATTTTTGCAGCCAGCCAGATCATGAACAAAATCGTGAGTATAAGAAGAAGGATTGAACCACTAAGCTGGGCAGCCGGGGGAAGAAGGATGCACACCCGGAGAAGCATGAGGATGGGTGCGAAAAAAGGAATGAGAGACAAGACAACGGAAAAAGTACTGTCGGGATTCCTCATGACGAACATCATGAGCAGAATGGGAATGACTAAAAACATGGAAACAGGCATCAGAAGCTGCTGCGCTTCTTTTTCGGAATTGACCATAGAGGCGATGGCAGCATAGAGGGTACCAAATAGAAAAAAACCGAGGATGAAAAAGAGAAGGAAATAGACAAAAATATAGGCCGGAATGCTTGGAAGGGAAAACTCAGAAACGCCGGCCGGTACGACCGATGACAAAAAAGACCGGCTGTAGCGCGTGGCGGCGATACCGAACAAAGCCCAGATTGAGTACTGGGTGAAACCCACAGCGCCGATCCCTAGGATTTTTCCCATCATCAACTGGAAAGGTTTTAAAGACGATAAAACAATTTCAACCATACGGGAATTTTTTTCTTCGATCACGCCCCGCATGATAATGGATCCGTAGAAAAAAAGCGTCATATACAAAATCAGAACAAGAAAATAAGAAATCAAAAACGTCCCCCCGCGGTCCTCCTCCGTTCCTTTTTTGGTGACTTTGATGGTTCTCATCTCCACGCCTCTGATATACTCGGCCACCTTTTTAGGATCGAGCCCCTCCGTCTCTAATCTTTTCTCGATGACCACTCCGTTCAGGGCCTGGTTTATGGTTTTGATTTCTTCGAAATCAGCGACATGTTCGGAGACGTACTCCGGTTTCCCCTCTTCCATCACATCATGAGGTATGTATATATACGCCGAGAGCTCCCCATTCAGAATTTTTCTGTTCAGTTCCTCCCTGACAATCCCGCTATCCGCTCCTGACGTGTAATCCTGAAGAACATAGCGCCGGCTGCCGTCCTTCATCTTGAAATCCAATTTACTTTCAAGCTCGGAAAATACCTGCCTGCTTTTGTCAATAACTCCGATGGTTTCCTGTTTATCCACGCTGGCCAGGCTGACCAAGATGGGAACGACGATGAAAGCGGCCATGAGGACCGGACCGAGAAGAGTTCCGATGATAAATCCTTTTGTCTTGATGATCTGCAGGTATTCCCGCTTAATGACCGCCAATATTTTTTTCATTTTGTTCTCCGACTTTTTCGATGAAAATCGAATTCAAGGTCGGCTCCTTAATTTCGAACCTGTTGACCGTAACCTTGGCCGCACACTTCAGCAAAAGGCTCTGGGAATCCTCCTTTTTTTTGAGTTTTATCTCCATGAACTTTCCGTAATCATCAAAATGCGCCACCTCCGGAAGGTTCTTGATGAATGAACCGTTTCCTTCATAATAGAGAAGCACCGTGTTTCGCCCGTACTCCCTCTTGATCCGGCTCAGATTTCCTTCCAGCACCGGCCTCCCCTTGTTTATCAAACAGATGTTGTCACAGATCATCTCCACCTGCTCCATGCGGTGTGTTGAAAAAATGATGCTCGTGCCTTTTTCTTTCATCTCGAGCATGATATCTTTCAGAAGCTTGGTGTTAACCGGATCCAATCCTCCAAAGGGTTCGTCCAGAATGATCAGTTCCGGCTGATGAAGGATAGTGGCAATGAACTGTATCTTTTGCTGCATCCCCTTAGACAGTGTTTCTACTTTTTTCTGTTTCCATTCCGTCAAATCGAACCGTTCGAGCCATAAATCGATTTCCTTCTTTGCCCACCCCGCTTTTAAGCCTTTTATTTCGGCCAGAAACAAAAGAAGGTCGAATACTTTCATCTTCGGGTACAATCCTCTCTCCTCAGGCAGATAACCAACCCGTTCTTTCATTTTTTCATCCATGGCCTCTCCCAGGACGGCGATACGGCCTTTGTCCGGAATGATGATGTTCATGACCATGCGGATAGTGGTCGTTTTTCCCGCTCCGTTGGGTCCGAGCAACCCATAGACGATTCCAGCGGGAACGTTGAACGAAAGGTTTTCCACGGCATAAAAGGACCCGAACTTTTTGGTGATGCTATCGATCCTTAAGACATCCATTTAACCTCTCTTTTATATAATATTCGTTGACAAATTTCCATCCCGTATAAAACATGGCAAATCTTCATGATCCATCTGCCAAGACACCGCACAACGTCGATGCCGAGAAATCTATAAGCCCGGATAATACAGGATAATACAGGCTGTTATTCACCACCGGTTTCTGTTATATTTTACCTGACCAGCCTGGATTTTTCACGGATCCAGGCGCAAGCTTGTACATACTGAAAAAAATTGTTTTATTTCCTAAAGGAGCGACCATGAAAAAAGGAAAATATATCCTTATTATCTTCCTGTTCTTTTTTATTTTAATTCTGGCGACCATCTTTTCCTTCATCTACTTCGAATTCGCAAAACCGCCATCGGTCAAAACACAATCTTATCTGGAGATTCCTTTAACCGGGGAAATTCAGGAGAAAGTTATCCCCAATCTTTTTGTCGAACTTTTCAGCCCCACAAAGCCGCTTTCACTCCATGATATCTGGCTGAACATTCAGAAAGCCAAGCATGACTCCCGCATCAAGGGAATCATATTAAAACAGGGTTATCTTGTATGTGATTGGGCAAAAGTCAATGAAATTCGAGAAGCTGTCCTCGATTTTCGAAAAAGCGGCAAAAAGGTACTGTCCTATATTGAAGAAGCTCCTGATTTCGATAAGGAATACTATTTAGCCACAGCCTGTGACAGGATTATTCTTCATCCTATGGGCTGGATAGGAATCAACGGGATTTCAGCCGAGATTCCATTCCTGAAAAAAACCCTGGAAAAATTGGGAATAGAAGGCGAATTCATCGAGATCAAAGAATACAAAACAGCCTATCATATGTTTACCAAGGAAGGTTTTACACCCGCTCATAAAAGGATGATGACATCCATCTACCGTGAGCGTTTCGAACAATATATCTCCACCGTCGCTGAAGCCAGAAATTTGGACAAGGCGCGGGTTGAAGAACTGATCAATCACGGTTTTTTTCAAGGAGAAAAAGCTATAAATACCGGATTGGTCGACGACCTTCTTTACGAAGATGAGATGTGGGACAATTTGAAAGAAGAAGGCCTCCCCTTCCGGAAAATCGCTCACAGCCAGTACACAAAAGTCAAGGTTTCAACATCGGGATTCAACCAAGGAAAAAAGATCGCCCTGATATACGGGATGGGACCTATCCTGACGGGAGAAGGGATCTCCGAGGCCATGGGCAGCGCCACCATTTGCCGCTGGTTGAGAAAAGCCCGAAAAGACAGTTCCATCGCCGCCATCGTTTTTAGGGTGGACAGCCCCGGAGGTTCCTCCGTAGGATCGGACATCATCTGGCGCGAGGTTTTTCTGGCCAAAAAAGAAAAACCGGTCGTTGTCTCCATGTCGGACATGGCCGGTTCGGGCGGCTATTGGATCGCTATGCCAGCCCACCGCATCATCGCCCACCCTCAAACCCTGACCGGCTCTATCGGTGTTCTATCCGGAAAATTCAATATGTCCGGCCTTTACCAAAAAATAGGTGTCACCTTTGAAAACCTGAATTACGGTGATAAGGCCGGAATTTATTCTTCCAACAGGGGATTTACCGACGAGGAAAAACAGATGCTGGAAAAGGAAATGCTTTGGGTTTATGACAAGTTCCTGACAAAAGCGGCCGAAGGAAGACACATGACAAAAGAGGAAGTGGACAAAATAGGCAAAGGCCGAGTCTGGACCGGAGCCCAAGCTAAGGAAATCGGACTTATTGATGATACAGGCGGGATTTTGAAAGCTTTCCAAACGGCCAAAGAATTAGCCGGAATTCCCCAGAATGAGAGCGTCAACCTTGAAGTCTGGCCGAAAACGGTTTCTTTCTTCGCCTCTTTGTTTGGCGGGGGACAAACTTCTCTCCGGACAAAACAGGATTTATTGAAAAAAACCGTAGAGAGACTTCAATTGCTGCAAAAAGAAGGAGTTCTCGCCATAATGTTTATGGGGACCACAGCGGAATAAAACCTGAATTGAAAGGAAAAAAAATTATTTAACCTATTTTATTCCAGAACCGGCATTGCCGGAAGGAACTTTAGGGGTAAATTTTTTGAAAACCCTGCCGTTTTCTTTTTGTTCCACAACAAATACATCTTTTTTATCAGAGGGAACTTCATGAACCTGATAAATAATATGATCTTTGTTTTGAAAGATCCTTTCCAGATGTAACATTCTCTGTACTTTAAGAAACCGGTTTTTGGATATTAATCCGTAACACTCAAGAAACCGGTTTTCCTCTGTCTTCGATAGGAACCCGCTGTCACGCATCAGCCAAATGTGGCTGACGTTGTACTTTTTTAAGATATTAGCGTTTAAAACCGCATCATTAAAAAAAGCCTGAATATCGTGCCTTCTTTCCCGTCTCTGGAGATCGGACAAATGCCAGTCCAGGTAAGAATGAGCAGAATCATCGAGGACCACCCGCCGGTCGGTAAAATAGCATGAATAACGCAGATAATCAGGATGAATGATTACAGCATCTTTGGAAGAATGCCGGTTCATCCAGGCCGCCGCTTCCCTGAATTCTGCGGAAAAAGACCGGGGCTGGGGATACCGAACCTTATAATACATAAATCGAACAGTATTGGGCAAACTGACAATAATAACCAGGAAAATCAATCCGATGCGTACGGCCGTTCTTTTATTTTTTACAAATCGAAAAAGAACATCGGACCAGGCGGCCGTTAACAAAACGGCACCCAGAAGAAAGACATAAATGTTGGTGAAATTCCGGACCATGCCGCTCAAGGTGACATGGACGAAGAAGAAAAACAGGACACATCCCCCGATGAAAACCCCCATAAAAAAACGGTCGAAGCCCCTTTTTTTCGGACGAAAAAAATCCCGCACAAGTGAAGGGACAGCCATCAGGCTTAATCCAAAGCTTCCCGCCAGGCATAAAAGCACCGTCACTGGAAAAAACAGGAGGTAAAGGGGAGCAACCTTTTCCTGATAAAAAAGACCTTGCCAGGCTCGGAGCAGACCTTTTAGCTTCAGCTGGGTTAATATTTCCGGGATCCAATCGACAAACCGGAAAGAAATATCAACGCTCAATCCGCCCCGATTGCTCAATGAAGCCGCCAATGCCAAGGGTAAGGCAAAGGCAAGCGTTAGAAATCCCGCCTTCAACACATAGGCATCGCGGGAACAAAAAAACAGAACAATTCCGGTTACAAAAAGCGCGCCCATAATGGGGCCGATAAAAAACATCTTGAATTCCAGGACGATGGACAATATCAGCGCAGCCGGAAAAAGCCAGGCTATCCGGTGTTCTCTGATATATTTAAAGAGGCAGAAAAATCCCGCTAATAAAATCGACAATCCCGGAAGAAAAGAATTTAAACTGGTGATGTTAAAAAAATAAAAGGAATAAAAAATATTACCCCACTGGTTGATCCCCAGCAGACAGGTGGCAACATAGGCTAATCCTCCGCTTCCGAATAGAATAAGAAACGTTCCTAAAAGGGCGGCACCTTTGGATCGGGAATAATCACGCAGAAAAACAAATGACGTCAGCGGAAGAAGAAAGAAGAAGAACGTCATCAGAAGCCGGTGGTTCAAATCCAAAACCCCTATATGAAGTTGACGGTAAAAAAGGGAGGTGAATAAATCCATACCATAGTGATAGCTCAGAGGAAACCCGGCCGCGAAAGGCATCTGTGGAGGGACGGAATGGGACAACTCCCGGATAACGGCATTCCTGAGAAATCCGTCATAATAATGCATATTCAGAACAACCGAACCATCCGGTTTTTCCAGACCGTTCCGGTAATTGTCGCAGACAAGAACGATAAAAACCAATAACAGGATAGCCGCAAAAACCAAGCCCTCCACAGACAGTCGAAAGGAAAAATCCTTTCGGCGGGGAGGGTGCTTCACCATCCGGAAGAAAAAATATACGGCACAAAATCCGGTCCAGATATAAAAAGCTGGGACAAAGTCAAAAAAGAGCGAAAATTTATAGACGACAGTACTGGTGATCATTCCCAGCACAAAAGAGAGAGCGACACCTGCCGTCCGGCTTGTTTCCAATCTCAGGATCCAGCCTAATGACCGTCCGGGAATATAAACAAAAAAGATTCCTCCCCCGTAAAACTTCAGGGTGTCCTGAAAGGGCACCCCGAAAGCCTTAAAAACCACGGCCATCCCGGCAAAAATAACAAAAATCCCTCCGATAAACCAGGCAGGTCCGAATGTTTTTTTGAAAAACGCTCTTTCTTTCATTCGTCCAGAAATTATGGTGGGATTTCCCTTATCCAACTTTTAACTTTTATTCAGCGGCCAAAAAATCTTTTTTCAAAAAAAAACGTAAAGTGAAATATACTTCGTTTTTTTCCGTCTGTCCAGCCTTTATAAATAGCACACGGCCTTTGTGCTATTTATAAAGGCTAGCATGTGTTGTTCACGAGCCAAGGGGTTAGGCCGGGTCGGTTGCCGAAGATGCGAGGCGTCGAAGGATGAAGCTGTGCTCCGCACCGCGAGTCCTTCACAACAAAGCAGATGCGGTAAGATCGGCTCGCCTGAAAGGGAAATTTGGCCGGTTTTTTCTTGTCTTTATCGCCCCCGGCCAAATTTATGAACATCACAGGTCAGTAGGCGTACGACTCTGTACAAACATTCTTAAACTCACAGTTGCTGCAGCTATGCCAGTTCGGTTCCGCCAAAAAATTCTGATTTTGTATGCCCACCGCGGCCTTCCGGATTTTTTCTAAGGCGGCCGACATTTCTTTTTCTGCCTTTCCTGCATGCCCCACAATATCCGACTCCAAAAAATAAAGCTGTGTTTCCAACAGTTTTTCTTTCCGCGTCTTCACAAAGGACAGAGCGTAAAGGTCCAACTGAAGGCTTTCTCTCGTTCTTTTGTCCGCCTCTTTCTGATCCCCGGCTTCGGCCGCTTTAAAATCGATGATGACAGCACCATCCTTCGTCAGGTCGACACGGTCCCAGCGCCCCGAAAATCTTATCCCGTCAAAAGTCCAGTTAAAACTTTTTTCAATAAAAAAAGGCAGCCGGTCTTCAGATTTTTCCCTTTCATAAAAACGCTCAAGGGCCCGCCGGCCGGCATCACGGCGGAGTTCTTCATGTTCACGGCTGAGGAATCCCTCATTGATCCATCGCTTATCGTATTCCTCGATCAGCTCTTCCCTGGTTATCTCCTTGCCAAGCATTCGGTTTTTCAGGAAATAATGAATGACGCCGTGCATGACGCGTCCGAAAACAAGATTATGATGAGGAACATCTGGAATTCGCATAACATGCCTGAACCTGTATTTTAAGGGGCAAATGAGATAATCCTGCACCTGAAAATAACTTAAGGATATCTCTTTCTTTTTTTCGGCCACGGCAAATTCCCGGGGCGGCTTTATTGAAGGGATATAACGCTGTATCTCTTCCAGTGCTGAGATCCGATGTACCTTTTCAGGAACACGGGAGAGGTTAAGGGCCTCAAGGACAAAAGGACTGATTTTTTTTATCCTCTTTTGACCATAATCCCGAGCCCAAGTGAGATAGAGATATTTTTTGGCACGTGTCATCCCCACATAAAACAGCCGCCGCTCTTCTTGAAGATAATTTTCCGGCGCGGGAAACGTTTCCTTGAGAATCGCCCCGGGGATGGAAATCTTCTCTCTCAGCTCTCGGCCGGGGAACCGGTCCCTGACCAGACAGACCAAAAAAACGGCGGTGAATTCCAACCCTTTGGCTTTGTGTACGGTAAGAACGTTCACCGCATCCTCATCCAGTTCGGCCTCGGCGGACGCCGGATTATCTCCTACCTGTTGAAGCAGGTCCAAATGCCGTGCGAAAGCAATGATCGAATCATCATCGGTCAAACCGGAAAAATTTTTCACTTTATCAAAAAAAATTCTTATATTCTTTATTTTCAGTTCCGCCTGAATGCTTTTTTCCTGAACAAGTTTTTTCAGATATCCTGATTTCTCCAAAAAGGCATAAAGGACACGACCAGCGTTTTCAGAGCCGGCTGTCTTCAAAAAACTGAGCAGGTCTTCAAAAATGCGCTTTACAATCTTTTGGGATTTTTCACTAATGGCCACAGACCGTTCCCCTTTGAATATTTTTTTGAAAACGACATGAAGGGAAAAATTTTTTTTGGCGGCGAAACGGGAAATTTTCATCAGATCATAAATATCCATTCCATAAACTTCCGACCGGGCCAAAAAAAACAGACTGCGGCTGTCGTCAAAATCAAATAAAGTCCGGATAAAGGCCGTCAAAATTCTGACCTCTTCTTGAAGATAAAGCCCGCGGCTCCCGGAGAAGCGGAAGGGAATTTCCCGCATGTTCATGGCTCGAAGAAAAGGATCAGCGTCGGTATTCCGCCTGACAAGAACAGCCACATCTCCGTAGGAAAGTCCCTCCCCAACAATCTTTTCGATTTTATCGGCTACGGCGTCAGCCTCATGGGAATCCGTATCAAAACCGAGCAGGTGGATGCTCTTTCCTTCAAAAGGGAAGGAAGCCCGAAGCCGCTTTTGAATTCCCCATTCTTCCCGCAGCCTGTGTTCCAGACGGTCGGGATCATTCAACCTGATCAATCTGTAAGCGCAATCAAGAATAGCCTGGGTAGAACGATAATTCTGCGTCAGAACAATAGTCTTGGTTTCAGGATATTCATCCATAAAATGGAGAATATTGCTCAATGACGCCCCCCTGAAGCGAAAAATGCTTTGATCGTCATCACCGACCACATTCAGATTCCGATGATCTTCAACAAGAAGCTTTAACAGTATAAACTGAATAGTGTTTGTATCCTGAAACTCATCGACTAAAATATATTTATATCTTTCTTTTATCTTCTTGAGAACGGAAGGATGCCGGCGAAACAAGTCAACGACCAGCATGACCTGGTCCTCAAAATCTATCTTTCCTTCGCTTTGAAGCAGTTGTTGGTATGTGTCGTAGACCCGGGCAATCTCCATTTCCTTGGCGGCATTTTCCTCGTCGGCCGCATCGACCGCTTCCTTCATGTGTTTTTCAGCATAAGAAATATAATCGCCAGGCTTTACGCCTTCTTGCTTGAGCCGCTTGACAGCCGAAAGGATTTCTTGAATATATTTTGTCGGCGCACTTAGGGGACGAAAATATTTCATCGGAAATTGAAACAGATGCCTTCGGAAAAAGATAGCCTGTTCCACATCATCCAGCAGCCGAAAATCCGGTCCGTATCCCAGTTCAAGGCCATAGTCCCGTAGAATGCGTTCGCCGAATGAATTGAAGGTGCTGATTTCAACAAAGGAATACCCGTAAGGAACCAGCAAATCCACACGTTCTTCCATCTCTCCGGCCGCTTTTTCCGTAAACGTCACAGCCAAAATTTCCTCAGGCCTCGCCTTTTTCGTGGCGATGAGATAGGCGATACGGTGGGTGATAACTTTGGTTTTCCCCGTTCCCGCTCCGGCTATAACGAGTAGCGGACCACGGCCGTGTGTGACTGCTTTGCGCTGCTCCTCATTCAATCCTTGCAAGAGCAGGTGGTGTTCAACGTCAGGTTGTGGTTGTGACATCTGTCATAAGGGTTTATACAGGGCGGTTTTTTATTTTTTGTCGTCTACGATAACGATCTCATCCGATTTCATCATCCATAGCTTTTCCCGGGCCTTTTTCTCAACAGCTTTCGGATCTTTTTCAAGCAATTCAATTTCTTCCTTCAGAACTTTTTCCCGCTCCCGCATTTTTTCGATTTCCTCGACCAGATCGTTCTGGCGCTTTTTTGCCCGGTAGACTTCGAATAATCCTTTTTTCCCGAAAAAAGTTGTGATGATAAGTACAAGAAATATAAAACCGATACTCCCTATCATGATTTTTTTGCGAACGCGGTTTTTTTTCTCTTTGTTCTTTTTCATCAACCCATTTTTTCCATTCCAGCCGACAACAAATTTTCCATTTCCGCCTTACTGCCGGACTCGGCGTAACAGCGAATTAAAGGCTCCGTTCCCGACGTCCGAAAAAGAAGCCAATCATCATCATTAAAATCCAGCTTCACGCCCTCGATTGTTTCGACATTAAGAACTTTACGTTCCCGTATCTTGGATGGAGGATTTTTTCGTATTTTATCCATCTTTTTTTTCCGGGCTGAATTAAGAGGGATGTTTACCTGCCCGCCTACCCGGCGGCCGTACTTGCGGAAAAGGTCCTTGATCTGTTCGGAGAGAGATTTCCCCATGACCGCCATCATTTCGGCCACCAGAAGACCTGCAAAGATGCCGTCTTTTTCAGGAAGATGCCCCTTGATGGCCATGCAGGCGCTTTCCTCGCCGCCAAAAATGATTTTTTTCTTAAGAAACAAATCAGCCAGGTATTTGAAACCCACCTGCGTCTTGAAAAGCGGCAGCTCATAGGTGCGTGCAATCCGGTCGACAAGATGGGTAGTGGCGACGGAGCGGGCCACACCCCCTCTCCATCCCTTGACGGAGACCAAATAATCCAGAAGAAGGGATATGATGAGATTATGATTGATAAAAGATCCTTTATCATCAAGAACGCCGAAACGGTCTCCATCGGCATCGGTAGCGATACCAAGCTGACATTTTTTTTCTCGGACAAGTTTTTTTAACCCCGCCAGGTTTTCTTCAGTACAGGAGGGGGTGATGCCGCCAAAATAGGGATCGATGTATCCATGGATTTCTTCAATAGGAATCCGGTTTTCTTCAAGAACCTCATCCAGGTATTCACGGCTAGCACCGTAAAGAAGGTCGACGCCAATTTTTATCTTCGATTTTCGTATCTGCTTAAAATCGACCTTCTCCTGGATAAATGTGAGGTAATCCTGCTGCAGATCAATTTTCTCTATGAACTCCGTTTTCGGATAAAAAGGACAATAGGAATAATCATCCAAAAGTTTCTCGATTTCCTTTTCGATCAATTCCGTAATCACGGGAAGAGCCGGAGCTCCGTTTTCCGTGTTGTATTTCAATCCATTATATTCCGGCGGATTAAAAGAGGCCGTGAAATTCAGTCCGGCGTTCGTCTTACGTTTGATCACCTGTAAAGCCATCGCCTGGGTGGGAGCGTCTCGATCAGAGAGAAAAACATGAATCTGGTTATGAGAGAAAATTTTGGCCGCCTCCGAAGCATATTTTTCGGACAAAAAACGCGTATCATAATCAATAACAATAGAAATATTATCGCCTTTGAATTGTTTTTTCAGGTAATTCGCAATGGCCTGGATCACTATACGGACATTTTGGAATGTGAACTCTTCCCCCATAACGGCGCGCCAACCGGACGTTCCGAATCTAATCATTTTTTCGTCATAAAATTATCACATCACCTAATGAAAAGCAACAGCACAACTCAGGATTTCCAGGTTTTATCCTTTAGTTGACAACGCCGGCTTTCTTTTCTACCTTATTAACCGGAAACCGGCCACCCGGTCATACCGGCCGCCGTCTGAAATCCAGTATCATGAACCGGCGTTTTTTCATTGGAATTTCCTGCATATCATCCGCCAATCTTTGCCTGGAGCTGGTTCTCATTCGGTATTTTTCCATCTCCCAGCATTACCATTTTGCTTTTCTTGTCCTCAGCATGGCTTTTCTCGGCTACGGAGCAGCGGGATCTTTCCTGAACGTTTATCAAAACAAGGCAAGAAACAAAACCCGGTTTTTATCCATGAGTGCCGCCCTTTTCTCCCTTTCCGTTATGGCATCTTTTCTTCTCTGCAATAACATTCCCTTTGACCTCAAAGAAATTGCCTGGAATAAAAACCAGATCTTTTTTGTTTTCCTCTTTTATCTTCTGCTGGCGATTCCTTTTTTCTTCTCGGGATGTACCATTTCCTTCGCCATGAGCCGCTGGCCCGCATTCGCTGACAAAATCTATTTTTACGACCTTTTGGGAGCAGGGGCGGGAACAATCTTTGCTTTGTTGATCTTTCACATTGCCAAAGACCGGGGCACATTCCTCACAATATCGGTGATCGGTGCATCCGCCGCTTTTCTATTCACCGGCCGGGGGAACCGGTCTCTTCTTGTTTTTCTTGCTCTTCTGTTCTCGGTCGAGATTGGTATGGCCGTTTTTTCACCATCCCTTTTGGAATTCAGGATTTCTCCCTACAAAGCCCTGCCCACGGCCCTCCGTGCTCCCGGCGCCCGCTCCCTTTTCACAAAATGGAATGCTCTCTCCCGGATGGATGTCATTACATCACCGGCAGTACGGTATGCGCCGGGTCTAAGCCTTATGTTTCAAAAAGATCTTCCCCAGCAGCTGGGCCTGGCCCGTGACGGCAGCGAGCTCAATGCCGTAACCCGCTTCTCTCCCGCCAAAAAAGATGAGCAGGAATTTCTGGATTACCTTCCCGCTTCTCTGGCGTATCAACTCATTTCCAAACCTGAAACTCTGGTTATTGATCCCATGGGTGGACTGGATGTTCTCAGTGGGATTGTTTTCGAAGCCCGGCGAATTGATATCATTGAAAGCCATCCTCTGGCCGTTGATATCATGAAGAAAAACCTTTCGGATTTCAGCGGCCTGCTCTACAAAAGTCCGGATGTTCAGATTTTCACCTCCCAGGCGCGTACGGCCCTCAGAGAAACGAATGCAGTCTATGACCACATTGTTTTTTCCTTGACGGATGTTTTCGGATCCTCGAGTTCGGGTTTTTTTGGATTCGGGGAAAACCATCTTTACACACTTGAATCTTTTTCTCGGGCTCTCCAGCTCCTATCCCCCCGCGGATTTATCTCCATGACAAGATACCTAATCCTTCCTCCTCGTGAAGAAATCAGGCTGTTGGCGACATGGATACAAGCCTTGGAAAAAAGTGGCAACTCCCCTTCACGCAACCTGGTTGTCATCCGGAGTTGGGGAACCATCAGTATCTTTATCAAAAAAACCCCGCTGACACAGGCCGAAATTACTACAGTCAATAACTTCTGCAGCCGGTGTTTGTTTGATGTTGTTTATTATCCGGGCATCACCCAAGAGGAAGCCAACATTCATAACCGCTTTGACCGGCCGATGTTTTTCACCATCGTTCAAGAGCTTCTTGACAAACAACGCAGGGAAAAATTTTTTTCACGGAATCTTTTCAATCTTCGCCCCGTAACGGATGACCGCCCGTTTTTCTATAACTATTTCAAATGGGACCGTCTGGAAGAAACATACCGGGCCCTGGAACAAAAATGGCTTCCTTTCCTTGAAGGAGAAATGCTTGTTCCCCTGCTTCTTATTCAAGCCACCTTTCTGGCCTTTCTTCTCATTATCCTTCCTCTCATAAGGCAAAAGAAACAATCTCAAAGTTATTTCCCTCGGCTCAAGGTCCTTCTATATTTCGGTTTGATTGGTTTGTCTTTCATGTTCGTAGAAATGATTCTTATTCAAAAATTTATTTTTTTCTTCGGCCATCCGTTGTGGTCTTCATCCCTTGTTCTTTTTTCCCTGCTTTTTTTTTCGGGATGGGGCAGCCGTTTTTCCAAAAAAATCTGGGGAGAACGTTTCCGTTGGGGATTGACAGCCGGTCCCATGCTGGCGGCGGCAGCGGCAGGAGTATTTCTTTTTATTTTTCCTCTCCTGCCGCATCATCTTATGGGAAAACCTCTTTTGGTAAAAACGGCGGCTGCACTGGCGGTTATCTTTCCCCTCGGCTTTGTTATGGGCTTCCCTTTTCCAACGGGAATCCGTTTTTTGGGAAGCAGATACCATAAAGAGCATGTTTCTTGGGCTTGGGCCGTCAACGCCTTGGCTGGAGTTGTCGGCTCTATTCTCGCCCTTCTTTTTGCTTTCGGACGCGGCTATACCTTTGTTCTTTTACTGGCTGTTATGGGATACGCCGGCGCGGCCCTTGTCCAACCTTCGAGTTTTCGAAATTCCCCCGGCTGAATCTATGCTTCTATTTCTTCTCGATCTCTCCGACCATCGGGACAAACCGAACTCCGGTGATATGATCTACCCGTGGTTTCCCTTTTTCTTTGGAAACAACGGTCAGGGTTTGAAAATAAGTGGTACTTCCCAAGGGAATAATCAGACGGCCGCCTTCTTTAAGCTGTTTAAAAAGCGGAGGAGGAATATGATTGGCGGCGCAGGTAACGATGATGGCATCAAAAGGGGACGCCTCCTTCCATCCGAAATACCCGTCTCCATATTTCACATTGACGGCGCCGTATCCCAGAGTGCGAAGAGTGAGGGCTGCTTTCTCAGCCAGAAGTTTTCTTATCTCGATGGAAAAAACCTTATCCGTTAAACCTGCCAATACGGCGGCTTGATATCCCGATCCCGTTCCGATTTCCAAAACCTTGTCGTCTTTATCGACTTCCAAATATTGGGTCATCAAGGCTACGATATAAGGCTGTGAAATGGTCTGCCCTTCGTCTATAGGAAGCGGATGATCATTATAGGCTTGATTCCTGTACCGTTCGCCGACAAAAAGATGCCTTGGAACTTCTCCCATTACTTTAAGCACGCCGGGATCGGTTATGTCCCGGGATCGGAGCTGCGACTGGACCATGTTACTGCGCCGCCGGGCAAACACATCTTCCTTTTTAGTCAAGGCCGGCACCGAAACCAATAACGGAAGCCCTATTAAAATCATCCCTAAAAAAATGAGTCCCCTTTTCATTTCAAAAATATTTTACCAAAAATCCTTCAACAAAAAAACGGCTTGAATCTCGAACTCACTGAGAAAACCCAACGCTCTTTTTCGTCCATATAATGTCAACAGATACGGGTGAAAAGGCATGCTCTTTAGAGGTGAGTCTAAAAAAGAAAAAATCACCCCTTAAATCATCTTGTTAAGTGATTGACAGTAATGGGTTTCTTTGCAAACATGAGGCACACAAACGAGGCCAAATATTATTCATGCAAAAAAAATATGAAACAGACGGAAAACCCCCTGTAAATGGTAAAGGGATGGCGAATTAGAGATGGAAAAAAGAGCTGTTTATCCGGGATCCTTTGACCCTATCACCAACGGGCATGTCGATATCATTGAGCGCAGCACAAAAATCTTCGATACCCTTATCATCGGTGTTCTCGATAATCCCAAAAAACAACCCCTATTTTCGACTAATGAAAGAGTAAGTATGATTAAAAAAATTTTTGCCGGCAACCCGAAGGTGGAAGTAGCTTCTTTCCATGGCTTACTCATCGAATTTGCCGAAAAAAAACAAGCGGAAATTCTTATCAAAGGACTGCGGGCCATCTCGGACTTCGAATACGAGTTTCAAATGGCTCTGATGAACAGGAAACTCAATCCGGACATCGAAACCTTTTTTCTGATGCCGAACCTTCATTATTCTTTTCTAAGCTCAGGGCTTGTAAAAGAAATATTTAACTTAGGCGGATGCATCAAAGGATTGGTTCCGGAACTCGTAGAGATAAAACTCAGGGGTAAATTTTCTGAATGCCCTGAGAATTAAAAAAAAAGAAGAAAAATGTTTGGAATACAAAAATCAAAACAACTTGTCGGACTGGATATCGGATCATATGCCATAAAACTTATAGAGCTCATCTCAGAGGGAAAAGGAAGCAAGGGCCGTTACAGCGTCATCAAAGCGGGATATGAACTTCTCCCCCACGATGCCATCGTAGAAGGGACAATCATTGACACAACCGCCGTCGTAGATGCCGTAAAGCTGGTCTTTGACGAAAACAAGATCTCAAACAAAAGTGTCGTGATATCCATCTCCGGAAACTCGGTTATCATCAAAAAAATTTCCCTCCCCGCCATGGATAGAGATGAATTGGCGGAATCGATTATATGGGAAGCAAAACACAACATACCTTATCCCTACGAAGAAACAAACGTTGACTATTCCATCCTCAACGAGGGCGAGACAAAAAAAGGAGAAAACCTTGACATCCTTCTCGTAGCAGCAAAAAAAGACAAAATCACAAACTACAGCAGTGTCGTACATCAATCGAACAAAAACCTGAGAGCCATCGAGGTCGATGTTTTTGCCCTTCTCAATGCTTTGAACATCAATTATCCGGAATTCACAAAGGATAAAACGTCCGCCATTATCAACATGGGAGCCAACATTACCAACATCATCATCATCGAGAGAAACATCCCCCAGCTCTTTAGAGACCTGTCCCTTGGAGGGCTGTTCTTCACCGAAAACATGCGGAAAGAACTCAATATCAGCTTTGATGAGGCGGAAAAGGCCTTAAAGGGTTTGGAAATGGAAGGAATCGCCAAAGAACAGCTTCAAACGGTCCTTCGAACCAACATCGATAATCTCCTCGAAGAAATTGAAAAGACATTTTCCTTTTACATTTCCGGAAAAAGGGAAGAAAAACGCATCGACAATATCCTGCTGAGCGGAGGACTTGCCAACCTTACAAATCTTAGAGAATATATCGAACAGAAATTTTCCATCAAAACCGAGCTTTTCAATCCATTCCTGAGAATTCATTATGACGACAAAAAATTAAACAGTATATATGCCCATGAAATGGCATCCTCTTTTGGGGTTGCTACAGGATTGGCAACTCGAACTTTGGAACGATAGAATGATCAGAATAAATTTATTACAACCGGATAAAAGGGAATTAAAACCGACTCCCGAGGCCGCCGCTCCCAAAAAAAAGAAAAGAAAAGCAGAAAAAAAAGCAACAACCATGCGGGCGCCCTCGCCTTCTTTGATTCTGCTGTTGTTTGTAGCAGTTATTGCTGTCCTCGTTTTTATGCAGATGAATGCGATCAAAAAAGAAAATTCTCTCAAGGAACAAGCCGAAAGCGAAAAAGCAAGTCTGCGGAATGTCGAACAAAAACTCAATCAAGTCAGAACACAAAAAGGGATCCTGGAACAAAAAAAACATTTGATCAAAACTCTTGAATCCCGGCAAACGGCCGCAGTGGATATTTTGGATGAATTGAGCAAGGAAATTCCTGAATGGGTTTGGCTGACGGGATTATCCTACAATCAAGGTGTCATCGTGATCAACGGAAGAGCGACCAGTTATGAAATGATTGCTGAATACATATCACGTTTGGAAAAAAACAGCTACTTCGCCAATGTCAACCTGGTTTCATCCCAAGAAAGGATCCAGCGAAACGACCGCTATCTGGAATTCACGCTGACGACCGTTTATATTTCTCCCTATCCTGTGCCCCCTCCTCTTGCTCCCCCGGAAAAAAAGCCTGTAAGAAGGAGAAGATAATGAAAGACTGGCCATGGTACGGATTCGTTATATTGGGTGGAATCTTGTTACTGCTCGTTTATATCGCCTACCTCAAACCCAAGAGTCAGCAACTAAAAGACATTCGTCAGGAAAGAGAAAAGATTGAAAATGAGGTCAGGGACCTCAGGAAAAAGAAAAGGGATTTGAGCAATATCGAAGCTCAGATAAAAGTGCTGAATGAAGAACTAGCTGAACTTGAAACCAAAATCCCCAGGAGAAAAGAATTGAGCGATATCGTCAAAAGATTTCAAAAGCTCGCCTCCGACTCAAGGCTCAACATCATCGCTTTTAATCCCCGGGAGGAAGTTAAAATGGATTTTTACAGGGAATGGCCGCTACCCTTGGAGGTGGTGGGGAATTATCATAACCTCGCCATATTTTTTGATCAGTTGAGCCGTTTCCCAAGGCTTTTCAACGTCACGGAATTCAACATTCGCTCTCTCAGAAATCAAAACGAGGTTGCAACCATTTCTGCAGCCTTGACAGCAAAAACATACATTTTTATTGAAGAAACTGAAACACAGGTGGCTCAAAAATGAAAAAAATAGCCATCCTGATCATTATTTTAATTTTTGTGGGGGGAACCGTTTTCCTTTGGCCACAACAGCAAGAGCAATCTAAAGAAGGACAGCAGACCGAACAAACCGTTCCTCAAAAAAAGAAAGCCGAAGAAGTTCGTGAAACGACACCGGAAGAACCCCAAGAGATTAAACGTCCTCCTTATGATCCGGGAGGAAGAAGAGATCCCTTCAGAAATCTTCTGGCAGGACAAGAAGTCAAGGAAAGAGATGAGGAATCGGGTGAACCCTTATTGCTCATCAGTGAAGTCAAGCTTCTGGGTATTATCAGATCCAAGGGGACGGCGAAGGTCGTCATCACCGGCCCGGAAGGCTTTCCTGTTTATATTTCTATAGGTCATAGGTTCGCAGACGGTTATCTCCATGCTATTGAAGGTTCGAAAATCATTTTTCGTAAAACAAAAGAAGGAGGCATCCTCTTAAAATCACCAATAGATATCGTGAAAGAATTTTAAGATGACCAAAACATATAAAAATGCAAAAGTAGGAGCAAGATAATGAACGATAAAAAAATTCTGCTGGGTGTCTTGATTTGCTTCTGCCTATTTTCCTCACTCATAGGAGAACACGGAATCGTCGAAACAAAACACCATATAAATTCCATCAGCGTGAAAGAGAATGCCCAAAACACAAAAATCTTGCTGACAACAAATACTCCTCTACCGGAACCACAGACATACTTTTCCCCCGCTTTTCCTTCAACCATCGTCCTGTTTTGGAAAAATGTTCATATCCAACAGCCCCTTCCTCTTTTCCCGTCTGAATCACCATTGATCAAAAAAATTGATACTGAGCCGGCCGGCAATGATGGGGCCAGGCTTTTCATCCACCTGAATGAACGCATTCCCTATAGAATTCTCTCCGGTCCAAATCAAACTGTCATAGAATGCAACCACGTATCGAGAGCTTCCGGAGCGAAATACTTTCTTGATCCCGATACCGACAAGGCTTTTTCCGAGAGCCCGAAAACCGACATTTTCCTTGAGAAAATGGAAGTTGAGGAAAAAAATGACAGGATAGAAGTCAAGGCAAAATTATCAAACAAAGCGATCCCCAATATTTTTTATTTAAAGAATCCACCACGATTAGTCATCGACCTGCTCAACACCCATTACCTGGCTTCGACAACAGCTTTCCCGCTTCATTCGGGAAGTATCGAAAAAGTACGAGTCGCCCAATTCCAGGAATCAGATCCCCATACTATAGCCCGGATTGTCTTCGATCTGAAGGAACCTCAATTCTACACCACCATATCTAAGAACGATTCTTTGATGGTGTCCTTTCCTAAATCCCATTCCATGCCGCTGGCCCTTCCCGCCGTCGCCCCCTCATCACAACAAACAAAATCCGATTCTATCGAAAGTCCTAAAGCGTCCGGGAAAGCAAGACAGGATTCAACATCTCCTTCTGAAAACAAACCGGAGGATTCTGATAACGATGCTGCGATCAGCACAACCAAAGGATACCCCCCGGCTAGCTCTTCCCGCGGTCAGACGAAAACGCTGACCGTTCCGGAAATGCCTAAGGTAAAAACAAAGCACGACGGACCAAACGGGAATAAAACCTCGCCCGCATTGATCCAGAGCCAACCTGCCCAAACAACGGAGCCTCAAACCATCCAAGAAGAAAAAACGGAACAAACACAGCTCCCAACACCCCCCGCCAAAAAAAGAGATATCGCTCCTGAAAAACCCAGCTCGGAGTACGAAGAGCTTCCACACTTCACCATGGACCTTATTTTCAAGGACGCTGACCTGAGAGATGTCGTCATCAGCATCTGTGAAGAAGCCGACTTGAACGTCGTTTTTGACCCCGAGGTACGGGGAACAGTTACCTGCAACTGGAAAGATGTCCCCTGGACTCAGGCTTTGGACTTGATCCTCAAACAGAACAAGATGGGCAAGACCATTGAGGGAAACGTCCTTCGTGTGGCGCCGGTAGGCGTTCTCACCCGTGAACAAGAGGATGAAAAAAAATTGAAAGAAAGCCAGGAATCGACCGCTCCGCTGATCCACAAACCTTTTGAACTCTCCTATGCCCGGGCTACAGAAGTCGAACCCCTTCTGAGGACAAAAAAGTCTGGCAGGGGCGAGATCATCATCGACGAACGTACAAACACCCTGATCATTTCCGATGTCCAAGAAAGAATGGACCTTTTCGAACAGATGATAACCGTCCTGGACACCGCCACTCCTCAGGTTTCCATTCAGGCCCGCATCGTCGAAGCGAACTCCACGTTCACCCGGAACCTGGGTATTCAATGGGGATTCAGGGGCATAGCCGATCCCTTTTACGGCAACCAAACATCCCTTCAGTTTCCCAACAACCTCACCGTAGACGGGGCCTTGATCCCGACCGGTATCACAACCAAGGGAATCGGAGGACCACTGGGAGGGTATGCCATAAACCTGCCCGCTCCTTCATTTACAACGGCCCTGGGTTTGTCCTTTGGAAACGTTCTGGATACGTTCCGGCTCGACGTAGCCTTATCGGCCTTGGAAACATCGGGAAACGGGAAAATCATCTCCTGCCCTTCGGTGACCACGCAGAACAACAGCCAGGCCGAAATCCTTCAGGGAAGACAGATTCCCGTGCAGACCGTGCAGAATTTTACCGTAACAACGCGATATCAGAATGCGGCCCTGGAACTGCGGGCCACTCCACAGATTACGGCGGAGGGAACCGTGATCATGGATATCGAAATCCGGAACAACGCCGCTGATTTCGCCAACCTGGTCAACGGTATCCCGCCTATCACCATGCAGTCGGCCCGGACACGGGTTATGGTAGAAGACGGGGGAACAACCGTTATCGGGGGCATCTACAGAACGGAAGATTCGATCACCCGGGACGGCGTCCCTTTCCTGCATAAAATTCCCATTCTGGGAGGCCTGTTTCGCTCATTTTCCCGGCTCAAGCAAAACCGGGAACTTCTTATATTCATCACTCCCAGAATAATACGAAGATAGGATGTAAAAAATGAAGAAAAAGAAATTCATCATTAAAGCAGCCATCCTTTGCACTGTAAGCTTTATGCTGATATCTTGCAATCCCCTGGAAAACGACAGCCTCTCCAACAGCATCCTTATCCTTAAAAATCTTCTTGGAACGGATTTGGAAGGCAACTCCTCCAATTACCTGCAGTCCGATGTTCTCAAGGTCGATGAACAGACAGGGGCTTCATACGTGATAGCGGACAGTGCTACTGCTTCTTTTGAAGTTCAACTCCTCAATCCAGACACTGCCACGACAGAACCTTCACAGTACAACAGTATCACACTCACCCATTATATCGTCTCCTATTCACGCACAGACGGAAAAAACGAACCCGGGAAAGATGTTCCCTACGGATTCGAGGGTTACATGTCCACCCTGATTGAAGTCGGGACTGTATCGACCATTGCATTCATCGTTGTCCGGGAAGTGGCCAAATTAGAACAACCTTTAGTTGACCTGTCAGAAGGAAGAGCCGAAGGCGTGCTTCAGGTTATCGCCACCATCGACTTTTATGGAAAAGACATGCTCGGAAACACGGTCAAGGCTTCGGGTCAGCTAACAATATATTTTGCAAACTACAACGATTCATGAAGAGGATTGCCATGAAAAAGATATCAAAAACTGTAACGATAACAGCCGCGATTTTTTTGATCATCGGGGCGGCGGGGTGTAAAAGGAGCGGAGACGTCACTGACCCCTCTCCTTTCAGCCCATCGACCTTTGCCACCCTATTAGATGCATCTGTCAGTCCCAACGTAATATTTGCCGGAAATGTGAGAGAAAACACACAAGTTACTGTTCAGCTTACTCATTTCGATGGAACTCCTATCGCCAATAAAACCATCCTTTTCGAAGTTCTGGATTCCTTGGGCGCAAAGGCTTTTATCGGGTTTTTCGAAGGCAATCAGTCCGTAAAAACCAAAACAACAGATTCCAACGGACAAGTCAGCGTTCAATATTTCGGACCGACGGCGGGTGAGCTCACAGGAGATTCCCTGATCTATATCTTTATGGCGGTCGGTTGGGAAGGAAAAGAATTCATTACGGAACAGATTCCGATCTACATTATCCAGGATGTCATAGAAGTTGTTTTCACCGTAGGGGCAAACCCCAACGTTGTTTATGCTACGGATACGCGTCCCGAATCCATCGTAACAGCCTCTTTCACCAAAACGGACGGTGCGCCCCTGACGGGCAGAAAGATATTCTTTACCATCACCGAAGGACCAGGATACTTTGAGGATGGAAAAAGGCGGACCTACGTTGAAACAGATTCCATGGGACTGGCTTCCATTATCTTTATCGGACCGACTAAATACGATATCGACGGCGATCTCTTCTCCCTTCTTAAAGTACAGCCGGAAACAACAACACCATTTTATATCCATGAAGAAGTAGAAATCCGTATTATCAAAGAGTATTGAGAATTTTAAAACCCTCTACTCCCAAAATATTTAGGGCGTAATCCTGCACTAAAAAGCCCCAATCTTATTTAATCTTCAGCGGTAAATGCGGATGCTTTTTTGAACTCTGAGGGCCGAAAGAACAGGTGACAGAACCTCATCCAACACTTCCTTCTTCGCTGCTTTAACAAGAACCTGAACCCGGCTTTTGCCGCGGATCTTCCCCACAGGCGCGACCGCCGGACCATAAACTTCAATGCTCGAACCGGCTTTTTCCCTGACCTTCCTCAAAAAATCACGGGAGCTCCTCGCGGTGGCCCTCCGGTTTTCCCCCTGGAAGATGACTTCCACAATGCACGTATAAGGGGGATCATTCATCAAATGTCTGATACGGAGCTCTTCCTTGACAAATCCTTCGTAGTTGCTATCTGCGGCAAACCGGATGCTGTAGTGGTCCGGAGATGAGGTCTGGATAACCGCTTCTCCTTTTTCTCCGAGGCGGGATAATAGCCGGGAAATGACGGCAAACGTTTTTTCACCGGCCTGAAAATCCGGTCTTTTCAATATGCTCTCGGGAAAAAGGGCGGCCAAAAAGCCGACATGCGGCAGTCGCGGTTCTCTTAGAATGAGCGGAGTTCCTACCAGGATATGTATGTCACCCCGTTCAAAACGTTGAAGGATTCGGTCACGGGCAGGCCTAATTCCCGCCGTATCCGAATCGAAACGGACAATCCGGGCTGCCGGAAAATGACTCTTCAATTCCTCTACTACGGTTTCAACACCAAATCCGCTTCGTCTGACGATACGGCTGCCGCATTCCGGACAACGGGATAAATCAGGACTGGAAGAATGGCAATAATGACAAACGAGCTTTTGCTCCTCCTTGTGATATGTCAAGGCCGCATCACACCGCCGGCAGCGGGCGACAAAATCACATGCAGCACATGATATAAAGGAGGCATAACCTCTCCGGTTGGTAAAAACAAGAATACGGTTCCCCTTGTCCAGGTTTTGTCCGATCTTCACCAGCAAGGATGGAGCCATCAATCCCCTTTTTCTGGTATATTCGACGACCATCGTTTTGGGATGAGGGGGTTGGCCTAAGCGAAGCAAGCCGCCGGATTTTTGCGTGTGGAAATACCGGCTGATTGAAGGAATATCCGATCCACATATAAACAGAGCTCTTGAATGCCTGGCGCGAAAGAGAGCCGTCGTGACGGCATCATAAGCCGGGTTCTCCGTCTGGACGTATGATTCATCCTGCTCTTCATCAACAATGAGCAATCCCAATCCCAAAATTGGGGAAAGAACGGCAGACCGGGCTCCTACGACAACATCGATTTTCCCCTCCTTGATCCGTCCCCACGCTGTTTCACGGTCACCATTCGACATTCGGCTGTGGAGGATTGTGAACCTTCTTTCCAGCTTTCGTTCAAAAACCTGAATGAGATTTTCAGTCAACCTGATTTCCGGTACAAGAACCAATATTTTTCTCCCCTGCTCCAGGGTTTCTCGAATTAGATAAAGGTAAAGATAAAGCCTTTGTTCAAATGTTCCAAAAAAATAAAAAGGGGAAAACATCCTCTGCTCCAGTGCTTTCACAGGGGCATTAAGAATATCCAGGGCTGCTTTGTCCGGGGTAAAATGCAGTTCCATCTGCGCACGTCTCTCCACGCGATCCTTTATCCGCCTCATTTTCTGTTTTCCGATTTCACGCTCGAACCGAACCAAACCCTTTCTCTCCAAACGCGCTAAAAGGGCCGGCACATTCAGGCTGGACCATTTCCTTTGTATATAGCGCGTCGTGTAAGGCTTTTTCTTGATAAAGAGAAGAATCTTTTTTTCTTCTGCAGAAAGACCGTTCCTTTTTTTAAATGCCGTTTCTGTCACATGAACACGGTTCCGGGTTCGTAACATAAATGATGGAGGGAGAGAAGCCTGAAGGAGTTCTCCCCATGACGAATAAAAATAGTTACTCAACTTCCGAGTCAGATCCAAAAAATTTTCAGAAAATATTGGTTCCTCATCCAAGATTTCCCGTATAGGTTTCAAAGGAAAGGAGACCACCGGCGGCGCTTGTTGAAGGCCGACGATAAATCCCGTTATAAGCCGGTTATGGAAGGGTACCAGGACGCGTTTTCCCTTTCCGGCGCCTTTTTCCAAGCCTTGAGGAATTTTGTAATAAAAGGTGCCGGAAAGGGGAAGAGCCACCGCGATATCGGCATAAAGGCTCATTTTTTGCCCAGAAAAGCCATGACCTTTTTCATGTCTTCCCAGACCATCCGCTTCAAAGATTTATTCCCCTCATTCCGGACAAGATAGGAAGGGTGAAAAGTGGGCATAACCTGAATCCCTTGAAAATCATAAAAATGGCCCCTGAGATCGGTCATTTTGAGAGAACTTTTAACAAAAAAATCCGCAGCCACCCTGCCCAACGTAACGATCACCCGGGGTTGGATGATATCGATCTGTTCCAAAAGATAATCACGGCATTGTTCGATTTCTTCAGGTTTGGGATTTCGATTGTTCGGGGGACGGCATTTGACCACATTAGTGATGTAAACTTGATTTCGGTCGTATTTCATAGCCGCGATGATCTTGGTCAACAATTGACCCGCCCGTCCCACGAACGGCTTTCCTTGAATATCTTCATCCCGTCCGGGACCTTCTCCGACAAACATCAGACCCGTCCGAATATCCCCTTCCCCGGGCACGGCTTTTGTCCTTGTTTCGGACAGACGGCACCCCCGGCAGCTCAAAACGGCTGATTCAAGGCGCTTCATACGGAGCTCCGGAGCTTCCCGTTCTTCTCTGTTTTCTTTCGGGAGAATCTGCGTTTTTTCGGAAACATTCAAAAAGCCGGCACCGATCTGTTGAAAAAACCTCAGCTGTTCTTCAACATTATCGGCCAGATTTTTTATTTTTTTCGTCAACGAACTCTCCGATTTTTTCAACCACAATCCGTCCTATCTCCTCTTTGCTCAGGGTTTCCGTTTCGATCTCTTTTCCATCCCGGGAAAGGAAAAGAACCCGGTTTTTATCCGCTCCGAATCCGATGTTCTTCTCGTCCACACGGTTGACTACGATCATATCGAGATTTTTTTCCTTAAGCTTTTTCAAGGCATTTTTTTTAATGTTTTCCGTTTCGGCGGCAAATCCAACAAGAACCTTGTTTCCTTTTCTACTTCCGATTCCTTTCAAGATATCCTTGGTGGGAACAACCTTTATTTGTGAAGGCAATTTTTCTTTTTTGATCTTCTGTTGGGAAACATCAGCGAACCGGAAATCGGATACGGCCGCGGACATGATGAGAATATCTGTTTTTGCAAAGGCTGTTTTTACCTCATGTTCCATCTCCGAAGCCGAACAAACGGATTTGTATGTCACGCCGCGGGGGGGAAGAAGATGTGTCGGACCGGAGACCAAAATAACATCAGCCCCTCTCCAGAGGGCCGCTTCAGCCAAGGCATAGCCCATTTTGCCCGACGAGGGATTGGATAAAAAGCGCACGGGATCCAGATGCTCTCGTGTCGGCCCGGCTGTTACCAACACCGTTTTTCCCTTAAGAACAGATTTTTCTTTTAGGGCTTTCTGGATGGCCTTCACAATCTCAACCGGCTCTGCCAACCGCCCCCATCCTTCATCACCACAGGCAAGGTATCCTCTGCCGGGCTCGATGATCCTGACTCCCAAGCTCTTCAATTTATCCATATTCAAACGAACCTGAGGCTTGAGATACATGACTTCATTCATGGCCGGGGCAATGATAACCGGACAATCGACAGCCATAAAAAAAGTCGACAGAAAGTCATCAGCGATTCCCGCAGCAAATTTCCCGATAATATTGGCTGTGGCGGGGGCAACGGCAAAAACATCGGTCTTCCTGGCCCAATCGATATGATCAATTTTTCCGTTGATTTCGTTTTGAAAAAAATCGACTCCGACCCTGTTTCCTGACAGGGCGCTGAAAAGTCGTGGAGAAATCAACCGGGTTGCATTGGCGGTACAAATCACCCGAACCTCAAATCCCTTTTTTTGCAGTTCTCGAATGATCTCGCAGCTTTTATAAACACTTATCGAAGAACTAACACCAAGAGTAATCATCTGAGACATGGCAAATCTCACTCCTCTTCCGCGAAGGTTCGCAGAATGGAAAGCGCTTTTTCTCTTTGCTGTTCCAGACCACACCGCCGGCTGGTAATAATGGCACTCAATTCACGAACCGCGCTTCCCAAATTATCATTTACAATAATAAAATCAAAATGTTCGAACTCTTTGATTTCTTCCCGGGCCGTTTTTAATCTTCGGGCTATTTCATCGGCATCATTCTCCCCCCTTTTTTGAAGGCGTTCCCGCAGGACTTGAAGAGAAGGAGGCATAATAAAAACAAAAACGGCTTCTTTGTATGAATTTTTTATCTGGGCTGCTCCCTGGACATCTATATCCAGAAGAAGTTCTCCGGACCGGTTCTTTTTATTGATCTCTTTACGGGAAGTGCCGTATAAATGGCCGTGAACTTCAGCCCATTCAGCCAGTCCATTCAGTCTGATCATTTTCTGGAATGTCGCACGATCGATAAAAAAATAATCCTTCCCATTCACTTCAGTTCCCCTCCGGGGACGAGTCGTATGGGAGACGGAAAATTCTGTCCCGGGCAGATCTTTTAACACCATTTTCACTATTGATGATTTTCCACTGCCTGACGGGCCTGTAATGATAAAAAGCATATTTCTCAAACCATGTTATTCAATATTTTGAACCTGCTGGCGCAAACTTTCAATCTCTCCCTTCATCGTCAAACAGATTCGGGTAATCTCTATATCCTGTGATTTGGAATTTATCGTGTTTGTTTCCCGGAAAAGCTCCTGGGAAATAAAATCCAGCTTTTTACCCGCCGGCCCCTCTTTCTGGGGAGAAAGGAGCTCTCCGGCATAGGTCAAATGGCTTTTCAACCGGGCTATTTCTTCCGCCAGGTCATAACGCTGAGCATAGTAGGCTGTTTCTTCCATCAGTTTGTCTTCGGAAATGCCCCCTCCTCCGTTCAACTCTTTAATCCTTTGAATTAACTTTTCCCTTATTTTAACCGGTTGTAGTCCGGCGGCTTTCTCCAGATCAATCAAGATCGATTTCATGTTTCTTATACGCAGCCTCAGCTCCTTCTCAAGGGCAAAACCTTCCCGCCGCCGTGACTTGAGAACAACATCCAGGACTTTGCGGAAATGGGATTCCAGGAATTCTTTTTCCTCCTTCCTCAATGACCGCTTGCTTATCTCAACAATATAAGGAATACTGAACACATTATCTAAGGCAAGGTGGATGTCTTTGCCGGTCCTGGCTGACATTTTATCTACGGCCCGAAAGACTTTTTGAAACAGATCTTCATTGACAAGGACTTTCCAACCCATGGAATCTTGAAAGAACAAATCAAAAAAGACATCCACGCGCCCCCGGGTGATTTTTTCCTGGCAGATGGATCGAAGCCGGTCTTCCAGATCACCCACAGCAGGCCCGTGAAAATTCCAGTCAAAAAAACGGTGGTTAAGGGTTTTTATGCCGATTTTCACCGACAGGGATTCGGTGCTAATAGATTTTTCCCCAAAACCCGTCATGCTGCATATCATTCGAATAAATCCCCCGATTTTGGAAACTGAAGCTCATAAAGCTTCTGGTAGAGTCCTCCCTTTTTACAGAGTTCATTGTGACTTCCGCTCTCCACGATCTTTCCCTGATCGACAACCAATATTGTATTCGCTTTTCGTATGGTGGAGAGGCGGTGGGCGATAACCACGCTAGTCCGGTATTTCATGAGATGTGATAGGGCGCTTTGAATCAATCGTTCCGATTCCGAATCAAGGGCCGATGTTGCCTCGTCCAGTATGAGTATCGGCGGGTCTTTAAGAAGGGCCCGGGCAATCGATAACCTTTGCCGCTGGCCGCTGGAAAGAAAACATCCTTTCTCTCCGATAACGGTATCGTATTGTTGGGGAAGCTCCATGATGAAATCGTGGGCTTTAGCGGCCCGCGCACAATTGATGACCTTTTCCCTGGGGATGTCCGTTATTCCGTAGGCTATATTATTCCAAACCGTATCATTGAACAGAATAAGTTCCTGGGTGACCAATCCGATCTTTGAACGCAATGATTCAAGAGTTACCTTGCAAAGATTGTGACCGTCGATGAGAACCTGTCCTCTGTCGGGATCATAAAAACGGCATATAAGGTTAATGATCGTTGTTTTTCCCGCTCCGCTCAATCCGACGAGGGCCACCAGCTTCGTCGGCTTGACCACAAAACTGATATTTTTGAGGACAGACCGTTTCCCAGTATAGCTGAACCAGACTTTATCAAATGTGATTTCACCCTTGACATCGGGTAAAGAAAAAGCATCCGGAGCGTTCGCAATACGGGGTTTTTCCCGAAAGACCTCCAAAACACGTTCATACCCGGCAACACCTTGCTGGATGATGTTGTTGGCACGGCTTATTCTTTTGATTGGCGTATAAATCAAAAAAATGGCCACCATAAAAGAACCAAAATCTCCCGGACTCATATGTCCCTGGGCAATTCGGTTTGTCCCCACTAAAAGAATAATGGCACCGAGTATTCCTCCCATAAGCTCCATAAAAGGAGAAGACATGCTCCCGACCAAGGCCAGCTTGAGGGATGTTTTGAAGTAATTCAACGTCGAATGAACAAACTTCCCGATCTCGAATTTTTCCATGGAAAAAGCCTGGACAATTTTGTTCCCGGTTATCGTTTCATGAAGGAGATTGTAAATATCGGCCATTCGCATCTGGTTTTTCAGCCCCCTCTTCTTCAACTGAACGCTGAAAAAAAGCAAGGGAATTACACCCAGGGGAGCAATGACGAAGGAGGCCAGCGCAAGTTTCCAATCCTTGAGAAACAAACTTATCAGCAGAGCAATGAGGATAAAAAATTCCCGGATAAACTCGCCCATACTTCCCGACAGCGCCTCCTGTATTTTGTCAACATCATTGGTCAGTCTCTGCATGAGCTTTCCCGTAGGGTATTTGTCGTAAAATTCTGCGGATTGATAAATGAAAGAGCCGAAAAGATCATTGCGAAGATTCATAACGGCTTTCATGCCGATGGATTTCATGAAATAGGAAGAAAGGAAGGTGAAAAATCCTTTTCCGAAAATAACAATCACCAGGACAAAAGGAAGACTCGCTGCAATCTGCTCTTTGGTGATATTGAGCAGATTAAAAATGGCATCCATTAACCGTTTTTTCTCGGGAATCTCCGGTATGGAAGCGCCTTGCAGAAACATCTCATCCATGATGGGTTGGACCATATCAACAAAAACATAGGTGAAGAAGGCGACAAAAAGCATAAAGAAAAACGAAAGAAAAAGCCTCTTTTTCTCGGAAAAGAGGAGCCTGATCATCCCGGATATTTCTTTCATTCTAATCCATCTCGAGGGCGAGCATTTTTTCAGCTACTTCCAGGGCATTGACAACGGAACCACTGGTCAGATTATCAGCTACAAGCCACATCCAAACACAACCGGGCCGTTTTTGTTCGATCTTGATACGGCCAATATGAATTTCGTTTTTTCCCGCCACTGATGCCGGTGTAGCGGCCCAGCCGGAAGGATTCCATTTGAAAAGTGCGGACGATTTAAAAATTTTTTCAATTCCTTTTTTTTCAATATCCTGGTCTGTCTCGAGATGAACCATGACCGAGTATGTATGAAAGACAGGTGCCTGAACCACAGACAAGCACAAAGGAAGATCCGGGCGGTCCAAAATATTACGCATTTCGTTTATAATCTGCAGCTCTACCGGTGAAAATCCGTTGCTGTCCGGCTGTTCTTCGTTGAAGAGAAGATTAAAGGCAACCTGTTCTTTAAAAACCTTCCGGGGAAACGCCCTTCCGTTTAAAAGGGCTACGCTCTGTTCCGCCAGTTCATGAATCCCTTCTTCTCCAAAAACGGAAACAGGCTGCAATACAAAACCTATAAATTTTTTGATGTTAAAACTCTTGAGAAGAGTGTGATAAAAATGGGAAAGCATAATGGTAACCGGATGAGGATTGGCTACGAGACGAGGTCTTTTTTGAGCCAGAATATCATCATTAATCCCATTGACAATCAGGGGAATTTCCGGATCCTGGTTAAAAACTCCGCTGAGGTCAATAGCCCGACAGTTCTGTTTTTTTAAGACATTCACACCGAAGTTCCGGTTAACGTCGGCCCCGGAGGCCAGAAAAGCCAGGTTCGCTCCAAGCAACGATCCGCTGGCCAGAGGATGTATGACGGCCGGCTCTCCCCGAAACTGTGTTAGTTTGCTGTATTCTTCATCGACGTCGGTGTCGAAAAAATCAACCGAACTGAAAATGGTCCCCGGACGGTCCAGGGCGGTTTTGAGCTCTTTTCCCTGAAGAGAATCAGTGCCGACCAGAGCGACACGTATTTTTTGTTTCAATTTTGGTATCCGTCGCTGACTTTATTTGTGGGTTTTTTTATATTGGTCTATGAGGTAATACATTTTATCTTTTAAGGCAAGCTTCTGTTTTTTTATATTTTTCTCCTTTATTTGATCCTCTTCCGTCAGGTAAGGTTTTTTGCCGATGATCCGGAGTGCTTTTTCATGTTTTTGGTGTTCTTCATAGGCTTTCCGAAATTCTTCATTTTCCTTCAGCAACCGCTCTTTAATTTTATCCTCTTCCATATTTGTTTCCCTCCGCCGGAAAGAATATCACAATGATTTTTTGAATGCAACGAACGCCCCCCTTATCTATAAGCCTCCTTGCCCGGCAGTCCTGAAAACCAATCAGGAAAACAATTCCACGCTTTTTTTCTTGACCTTCAAAAGCTCCTTCATCACCGGAAAAAGGCTCTTCCCGCGGCCCCGGCGGCCAAAGGCATCATGCAGCCTCCGGTAAAGCATATACAGGTCATCATAAATACGGCCTTCCTTTTTTTTGGGGGAAAAAATCTGAGTTTTTTGGCGACAGGCTATATCCTGGAGTGATCGCACAGCCGTGGTCCCGGTTTCCCCACGACCGGCCGCACCTCCCATGATGGCCGCACCCAAAGCACAAGTCTGGAGTGACGCGGAAATCTCCATCGGACGTTCCAAAACATCGGCGTATATACGCATAACCAGCGGATTTTTTTCTGCAATCCCGCCGCAATTGATGATTCTGTCGATCTTGACGCCGAAGTCTTCCATTCTCTCGATGATGATCCTGGCTCCAAAGGCGGTTGCCTCAATCAGCGCTCTGTAGATTTCTTCACGTCCCGTATGAAGGGTTTGTCCAACCAAAAGACCGGTTAACCGGTAATCTACAAGAACCGAACGGTTCCCGTTGTTCCAATCAAGAGCCAAAAGCCCCGATTCTCCGGGGTGAAGATTAGACGCTTTTTTAGAAAGCTCTTCATGAAGAGATTCATCTCCACGGCAGACCTGGGAAACAAACCAGTTGAAGATATCCCCTACCGCCGACTGCCCCGCTTCTATTCCGGTTATACCAGGCAAAACCGAGCCGTCAGCAATCCCGGACATTCCTGGGATATCCCGGATTTTTTTCCCCCTAGGAGAAACCAAAATATCACATGTTGACGTGCCGATGATCTTTACCAGAACGCCTTTTCCGATTCCCGATCCGACAGCTCCAAGATGGGCATCAAGAGCTCCGGCGGCAACCGGAATACCGGGCCTCACTCCCAATTTTTCAGCCCACTCCGGGGACAAAAATCCCACCGGCCTGTCACTGGTCAGGACAGAATCAAACAGACGATCCCGAAGTTTTCCTATCTCCGGATGAATCCGGGTGAGAAACGAACGATCCGGCAGCCCTCCCCATTCTTTGTTGAACATGGCCTTATGTCCCGCAGCACATGCTCCCCGTTTGATTTGGGATGCATCATCACATCCCGTCAAAAGAGCCGGAATATAATCAGCTAATTCCACCCAGGTCCATGCGGCCTGAAAAACATCGGGATTCACATTGAGACAGCGCCAAATCTTAGAAAAAAACCATTCTGAAGAATAGGATCCTCCGTATTTATCAAGATACTGCGGACGGAGTTTTTGCGCCAGGCGGGTGATTATCTCGGCTTCTTCACTCGAAGTATGATCCTTCCACAGCCAGACCTGGGCATCAAGATTATCTGCGAAACGCTTCTGAAAAGCCAGCGGTGCAGCACATTTATCAACAGGCAGCGGGGAAGAACCCGTGGCATCGACCCCTATACCGATAACCGCTTCCGGACAAAAATGATGATCCTCTCTCGCTTTATCCAGAACCGACGGGACAACGGTCAACAGACATTTCCGGTAATCGTCCGGATTCTGCCGGGCCAGGTGGGGATTTCCGGACGTCAGCACTCCGGCTTCCCCGCTGGGATAAAACGCTTCGGCCGAAGCCGTTTCCTCTCCCGTTCGCAGGTTCAAAACCAGGGCGCGAACGGAATTTGTCCCGAAGTCAAGTCCCAGTGAATATTCATTTATTTTTGACATCATTCCCTCTCCCGATTAACCTGCATTATTACCTAGAAAATAACACCAGTCATCACCCGGTTCATCCGGGTGATCCAGGATTACAGGCAATAATTTTCATTGTTC
>JAFGMO010000029.1 GCA_016927475.1 Candidatus Aminicenantota bacterium | reverse complement strand
TTTTTGTCGTACATGTGTAACACAAATGGACGGTTTTGCTGCACCAGAATTCGAGAGCGCGGCAGGAATTTTTGAGAAATGGAAAAGCAATACTATGAATTTTTCAGTCAAGTCACAGAGGGGGCGGGGGGTGCCGCAAAAAATTATTTCCTCTCCAAATGCATGAACGATTTGTAGAAATCAATTTTTGATTTCGTTAATGAAGATGGCGTATTCTCGATAATATATTCCATCAATTCCTGTTCTAACTCATCAAGTCCATCTTTGAAAGCTTTCCTTGCTGCCTCATTCACGATAAGTGCGATATCTGAGCTGGCATAATTATCTGTTTTTTTGGCAAGTTCGTCCAGGTTGATGTCTTTAGATTGAGATCGTCCATCTAAGTGAATTCTGAACAGATCCTTTCGTGCATCAAAATCAGGAGGGGGGATGTAAACGCGCTTATCCATTCTGCCTGACCGCATAATCGCATCATCAATGCCGTCAGGTTTGTTCGTAGCCCCGATAACCAAGACCTTGTGTTCACTGGCGTTGTTCATCTGGGTAAGGAATTCGTTAATCTCTTCCCCTCTCCAGTTATCAGAACCTAATGATTCCCTTTTCGGAACAAGCGCTTCAATCTCATCAAAGAAAAGAATTGTTGGCGCATTATCTGCGGCTTCCTGAAAAATCTTCGCTATATTTCCCGATGTTTCATGAGCCCATTTGGAGCCAACATCAGAAGCAGAAAATTCCTTGTAGTTATATCCGATTTCTTCAGCTAATTTTCTCACGATAAATGTTTTACCACACCCAGGAGGGCCGAAAAATAAAAAGCCGTTTGGTATGCTGACACCCAATTTTTTTGCCTCTTCCGCTCGATTCAAGGGTTCGATAATATCTTTCGTTAAAATATCCTTGACTTCTTGCATGCCTGCAACACAGGCAAATCCTTTGGGTCCAGATTCTTTTTTCTTATTTTCAGGTCTTTGAAAAGATTTTTTTGGTTTATTTGAGTTTTTTTCATCTGATGGTTTTGATTTCATCTCTTTTTTATCGGTGGGTTTAACCTTTTCAGAATCAGCATTTGTCGAATTATCCTCATCTTCATCATCCTCAACATCATCATTTTCATCTTCTGATAATGAATCGATGAACGCAAGAGCTATTGCCAAATAAGGATCGTCTGGATCGATCTCTTTGGCCTCTTCAATGAGTTCTAAGGCCTCTTCAACCTCACCGTCTAAATATTGAATTATTGCTTTTCCTGATAGGGCAGGAACGTTTTCATCGTCTAAATCGAGCGCGGATTCGTAATATGGAAGGGCCTCATCAAATTTCTGCATGGCAAGATATGCGTCTGCCATTACAACATTAGCGGTCAGTTCATCGCCAACGCCTAAACCATATTCCAAAGCCTTATTGAAATTTTTTATCGCAAGTCGATACTTTTCCTGATCGGAAAGAACACGGCCCTTTTGAAGAAATGCTTCAGCATAGTCAGGTTGAATTGTTGTGGACATATCGAAAGATTCGTACGCATCATCCAACATTTCGAGGGCATGGTAAGACAATCCTAAATTGAACCATACCTTTTGATCCTGATTATCAATTTCCAGAGCTTTGTGATATGCTTCGACGGCCTTATCAAAATCTCCGTTATCGATATGCTTTCCGCCGAGATCGAACCATTCTTCTTTTGTTTTTCTAAAAATTCCCATTGTCGATCACTTTACGTAACACAAATTGTATGATGATTTAATATTTCAATTTCGCTTTAATCTAGTAGGAAAAAAAGGGTTAGAAAGTTCCATAATCACTGATTCTGTGGTTTCTTTATTTTCCTATTTTATGAGACCTGTATGTCATAGTTATAGAGATAATAACTCAAAGCTGATCCAAGTGTCAGATACCCCACAACTAATTTTATCCCCGATTTCCACTCTTGGGTTGTTATCATAAAATAAACTACATAAAAAAAGGGGATCCAGAATATTCCGATGATTCCAAGTCTAATCCATTTTATAGCCATAAGGAGTCACCATGGTTGAAAAAGTTATTCCGTATACATCCCGGCACTAAAGAAAAGGGAATACAGAATCGACATGAAGACTACTGTAACGAATGCGACAACCAGATATAGAATCAACTGACCTGTCGATACCGCAACGAACGGGACTTCATTCCGGTTGATTTTTGTTGCAGTCATATATGCCTCGATTAAGCCGATTAGCAACACAAGTATCGCAATCAGTGTAATTCCAAAGAAATTCAGACCATGAATGATTATCAAAAAAATGAGAGATTTTACGTAACTTTTCTCATTATACCATTGTCCCCATCCCGGAATGATCGACAATAATGCCGCAACAATCGGATTTTTTTCCGCCATAACATTTTATTTACGAATCGAATGATAATATGACTTGTGTATTTGTTTTGGATAAAAATACGATGAAAAAAAGAATGTGAGTGAGGTTTTTTCACCGCCGCATTCCGGACAGAACGCAGCGGTCGGCGGCACTTCCTTGCAGAGACAATATAGGAAACCTGCCGCAAAAAATTAAAGTTCCCCTTTCCTCTTCATCTCCGCAATCTTCTCATCGATAAGCTGCCGGAGAATATCCGGGTTGTCCCTGAGGACGCTCTGCTGGATTCCCTCATCAGTATCGATCACAACATCGGAAAGATGCTGGCCGCACGAGAAGCAATAGTTCGAGGTGGGGGGATTGATCTTCCGGCAGTGCGGGCAC
>JAFGMO010000028.1 GCA_016927475.1 Candidatus Aminicenantota bacterium | reverse complement strand
TTCTTGAAAACGGTCATGGAAAATGTTTCATTGCCACTTTTACCTAAAATCACCATTAAATGACACATAATATTGAAATTCTCTGTTAATGTCGGCCAAATTTATGAATAATCCAGGCTGGCCTGTGTTATTCATATCTCAAAGAGCGTACGGGATCGGCTGTAGCTGCTTTCACGGTCTGTATGCTGACGGTTAGAAAGGCGGCCGCCGCAGCCAACACTCCAGCCAGGAAAAATGTGAATAAGGATATCTCCACCCTGTAGGGATAATTCTGGAGCCACTTCCGCAGAAAAATCCAGGCGGCGGGCCAGGCAACGATGTTTGCCAGCAAAACGGGCGTTAAAAAGTCGCGGCAGAGAAAAAAGACCAGTTTGGGGACAGAGCAGCCGAGGACTTTGCGAATGCCGATTTCTTTGGTCCGTTTTTGAGCGGAGAAAGCAGCCAGTCCTAAAAGCCCCAAGCAGGCGATCATGACGGCCAGAATGGTAAAATAGGTCAAGGTGACACCCAAGTTTTCAATGCTTTTGTAAAGGGCGGAGAATTCTTCGTCGAGAAAGTTAAAGGAAAAAGGAAGATGGGGGAAAAGATTTTGCCAGCTTTCTTCGATAATGGCCAAGGTGTTTTTGATGTTTTCCGGATTTGTTCGAATGACGATGGTGTTGATATTGGGATTACAAAACATGATAAGCGGGCTGATCAGAGAACCTGCTACGGATTCCAGATGGAAATCGTCGGTCACTCCGATGATCATTCCCTGGTAATTTTCCCCGATATGAAGGACTTCTCCGACGGCGGAATCGACTCCCAGGAATTTTTCGAAGGCCTTATTGACGATTAGATGGCCGCGTTCATCACCGAAAAGCCGGGAAAAACTGCGTCCTTCAACGATGGGTATTTTCATGGTTTCGATAAAATCAAAATCAAATGAAGTGATGCCGAGAGGAACGACGGCATCCAGTTTTTTGCCTTTAAAAAAAACGTCACTGGCTGGTGTGGCGAAGGATGTCGGGTAGGAAAAAGAAGCGCTTATGCTTTGAACTCCCTGATATTGAGAGAGTTCTTTTTTGAGCGCCTTGTATATTGAGCTGTTTGTTGTGTTGGATATGCCGAGGGGAATGGTAAGAACATGGTCTTTATCAAATCCCAGATCTTTGCTTTTGAGAAAATGTACCTGCCGGTATATGAAGATGGAAACGATAATGAGAATAAGAGATATACTCGTTTGGGTGATAACCAATATCCGGCGCATAAGGTTTCTTCGGATTCCTGTAGTCTCGGGGCTTTTAAGGATATTGGAGGGACGGAGGGCGGAAAGAACAAGGGACGGATAGCTTCCTGAAAATATTCCCGTGAAAAGGGCGGCGATCGAAATCCAGAGAATCATCTTTATATTGAAAAAATCAGAGACTGAGAAAATTTCCCCGGTTATTTTGTTGAATTTGGGAAGAAAAAGTCCAATTAAAAAAGACGCGCATAAAAGGGCTGCAAAGGCGAAAAATACGGATTCGGTCAAAAATTGCTTGATAAGCTGTTTTCGTTCAGCCCCCAAAACTTTGCGCAGACCGATCTCCTTGGCCCGTGTTTCAGCCCGGGCCGTTGTCAGGTTCGTGAAATTCACACAGGCCATGAAGAGGATAAGCAGTACGACAAATGAAAAAAGAGAGACATAAAAAATACGGCTTTCTTCTCCGTTCTCGGCGAATGATGAAAAAAGCCAGATACGGGTTAGAGGCTGTAGGAACAAGGTTGTATTGGAATCTGGGTTGTGGTTTTTGACCACACCGGCTATCTTGTTTTCGAATTCCTGGAGGGGAGTCTTTTTTTCCAGAAGGACATAGGTCGAGGCCATGCTGAAGTCCCAGACATCCGTCTTCCAGCCGAGTTTCCGAACCATGTAAAATGGAACAACAATATCGAATTGGATGTGAGAGGCCGAAGGAGCGTTGTGAATGATTCCTGTGACCGTTAAATCATATTTGTTATCCAGATTCAGGCTTTTTCCGATGGGTGATTCTTCTCCGAAATATTTTTTTGCCGTTGTTTCCGTGATCACGGCGGAAAAGGGATCTTGGAGCGCCGTATCCGGATCCCCCTGGATAAAAGGAAAGTCAAACACACGAAAAAAAGACGGATCCACGGTTAAAATGCCGTTCTCATAAAATTTCATCTTTTCGGCGCGGATGATACGCCGTCCTGTCCAGCCTGTACGTACCGCCTCTAAAACTTCGGGATAACTTTTTTTTAGCTCTCCTGCTAATAAACCAGGTGTCCAGACGCTGTATTTCACCATATCCGGAAAGTTCCTCTTCTCGACAACGCGGTAAATATTATCGGCTTTTTCGTGGAACCTGTCATAATTTAACTCATGAAGAACCCAGGTGAAAATGAGCATAAAAGACGCTAGACCGATACTCAATCCCAGGATATTGATCAACGAATATCCCTTGTGTTTTTTCAAATTCCGCCAGGAAGTTGTCAGATAATTTTTGAACATGTTTAAACTCCAGTAAATGGAACATTGCAGTCCGGACAGGAAAAGCCTGAAGATTAAACTGAAGTACCATAAAGACGCACGGATTTTTCCCCACTTTTGTGTTCTGATGCTGAAGAGTTCTTCGAGGTCTCCGAGTTTTTCCTGAAGGAGGTCATCTTTGTATAAGAAGGAAAAAAGTTTTTCTCCCAAGCGTGGAGGTCTTCTTCCGTCGGGTGTCATTGTTCATATTCCTCGTCAGTCGTTATCTTAGAAATTCCGGACCAGGCATTATCTTGTATATCCCTTATTTCTTGAAGGGCTTTTATACCGTCCCTGGTGAGATTGTAAAGGAATTTGCTGCGGCCGCCGCGTTCGGGTGAAGGATCGCCTTTTTTCCGCGTCAAATAACCTTTTTTCCAGAGTTTTTCCAGGGGGACGTAAACGGCGCCCACTTGCCAGGTATAGCCGGTCATATTTGAGAGTTCCTGAAGAATGGATAGAGTATAGGCGTTTCCCTTGAGCTTTCGAACGGCCAGGAGCACGTATTCTTCGGAACGTGTTAAAAGTTTCATTTTGACTCCATTTTCAACAATATGTTTAATATTATAAAACATAAGGACGGGTTGTTCAAGCTATTTGTTCAAAAAAATTAAACATTATCTGTTTCGTTGCGGCGTGCTCGTTGCGAGGAGCAAGGCGACGCGGCTATCTCCTGGAATAATACCACGAAGCATGGGATTGCCACAGTTCCGTCGGAACTTCGTGATGACATCCAGCTTCGCACGCTGACGCCTTGACCCGACCCGCCCTAACCACTGGAGCAATCTCGACTCGTGAATAAAACATGTTTATGATGATTAAAGTATTGTTATTGTGCTTGGAGGAATTGTGCTTTGGTGATTGCCTATGTTGATTTTACCCTGTATGATGATAAGAAAAAGAAATTAGCTAGGAGGCTCTATGATAGGAAAAATGGATCAGCACATTATGGATTCTTTTTTGGAAACGCTTCCCATTGAGTTTTCCATTCTCGATTCCGAGGACAAGGTCCTGGCATGGAACAAACATGATACCCGTATTTTCAAACGGCATGAAGCCGTCATAGGCCGGGATGTTCGTCGATGTCATCCTTCCCACAGTCTGGACAAGGTTGAGACGATAATCAAGGAGATGAAATCGGGAGAAAGAGATAAAGCCCGTTTTTGGATCGATCTTGAGGTCAATGGAAAAGAGGGGCCTCAAAAAATCTTGATTGAGTATTATGCCCTTAGGGATGGGAATGGAAAATATCTCGGCTGTATGGAAGTAAGCCAAAATATCACAGAAATTCAAAAACTTACAGGGTCGAAAAGACTCCTCGATTGAGTGAGAATACGGATACAGGATATGCTGTGGCGGAGGAGAGGAATACAGAAGGAATGTATTCCCTATGGGAAGGATTTTGCCTTTATTTATAACGAAAAATGGGGTGATTTTGAGGAAAACACGACTCCATTTTTGCTGAAAACCGTCAAAAAGGAATACCCCGGTGCAAAAACATGGCTCGATTTGTGCTGTGGAACCGGTTTTTTGTTGAGGCGCATTTACCGAAGGTCATTTATTGGAGTCGGAGTTGACCGTTCACCCTATCAAATTGGCTTTGCTCGTATTAACGCCCCGCAGTCGTGTCTGATCAATGCTGATATTCGGTATCTGGCTTTTCGAAAGCCATTCGATATCATTTCCTGTATGTTTGACAGCCTCAATTACATCACCAGGAAAGCTGAATTGGAGCGTCTCTTCAAAAACGTCCGGTCCTGGATGCATGATCAAAGCATCTTTTTTTTCGATATGAACACTTATGAGGGTCTTGAGGACAGGTGGAACAGCACAAAAACGATCGAGAATCAGAAGTATACACTGATTATGGAAAATACATTTGAGAAAAAAAGCGGTAGGGCCACTTGCCGGATGACCGGTTTTTTTAAGGAAAAGGATAGCTACCGAAAATTTGGAGAGAAACATGTTGAGAGAGGATATAAAACCAGCGAGATTGAGTATGCTTTGGATAAATCGGATTTTGTTTTTTGCAAAAGAGATGGGGAAACTCTGGAAAAACCCGAAGAAAGACCTCCCCGGCTATTGTATATCTGCCGTCCAGGTTATATGTCCACCTTGAATAATCCCTTAAATGCAAAAGCGAATATAATGGACAGGACAAAATAGATCCACAGCCAGCCTGGTACACCGATAAAAGTACCGATTTTCCAGCCGAAAAGATCAAACTTTTTTTCCGGATATTGTATCTCTATAGAGGAAATGGGTGTGTCTCCGGGAATGGGGGATTCGCCTGGATTGAACAACAAATCAAAAAACTTATTATTGGTTCGGGAAGTGGAAACCTTTGCCAGGGAATTGGATCCCACGATTAAAGATTTGGAAATAGGACGGCCGTCGACCATCAGATTAAGGTTATGATGTCCTTCTTTATCGGCTCGGATACGCCAGTCGATTTCATTATTTTCAGATATACGAAGGGGATGTGTTTCAACCTCGAAAACCGGCGAAGGAAGGATTTTTAGGTCGGCGGCAAAAGGATCAATTTTCTGGCGGAGATGGACCTTGAGTATGGTTTGAGCGCCCGGTTCCAGGGAATGATGGCCAAACCAGAGATTGAGTTGAATAAGTATCAAAACCAACGGAACGATCATGATCAAAAGGGGTTTTAGCGTGTAGCTGATGTACTTCAGGTTCGTCAAAAGGATTTTACCCTGGGCTTTGAAGGATACCGACATGTTACCTTTGTAAAGCCGTATTTCCAGGAGGTGAGCTTTGATGAGGTTCTTCACCCGCTTGATGCCTTTCTGGTTTGATGTCAGGCGAAATACAATAAGCATGAGAGCCGCTGTGAGAAGGGATATAAAAATCATGGCAAACCAGGGGCTTAATTTGCGGAATGGGAAAAAGAAGATGTCAAATATTTTATTGATGACGGTATTAAAAACCCACATGATGCTTCACCTTCGGTTTCATTCCCGAACGCATTTTCTCGTGTGTCGGTAGTCCGGGCTGAACCGTAATGTTTTGGCTAAGAAATATAGCCAAGTCCTTTGAGTTTTTTCTTGATTTCTTCCTCCGATTCCGATCCTTCCAGAGAGGAAATCTCCTTTTCGAGACAGTGGCTGATGAATTCTTCGGGAGAAGAATATCCCGACATGTCAGCAAATTTTTTTACTTTATCCATCAGCTCTTTTTCCAGTTTGATTTTGACTTTTCCCATTTAATTCTCCTTTAGAAGACCGGTTTTCCTTGCGTTTCTTTGGGGGGTTTGATGTCAAATGTATTGAGTACGGTGGCCGTCAGGTCGACGAGAGAAGGGGATTCGGCCCTGATCTTCCGGTTGGTGAAGAGGATTCCGGGAACGACGGTGGGATCCATGCAGTGGTCCCCGCTCCATTTTTCCATGTTATTGCCCATGATGTTATCGGTTATCCGTCCTAGAGGTGAAGCCCAGGCCATGCGGTAACCGTTGTTGAAGCCAAGGATAATATCAGGAGCTGAGGCTAAAACCTCACCGGTGTATACATCCGTTGCGGCGTAAGCTTTCAGAACCGGTATTTCCCCGGTTTCAGGATCCCGGTAGGACTCAAGTTTTGTTATGATTTCCCGAATAAGAGCTTTTTTCTCCGGGCCGGCTGCGACGATTCCCTGTGCTTCACGGCCCCGCTGATTGATATAAAGGCTGTTTATGCCGTAAGAATAGGCCCGGGTTCGCGACCAGTCCGTATTCAGGAAAAACGCTTCGCTGGGAGCCCATTCATCGATGAGTGTGTGATATCCGGCTTGTTTCAGCCAGGAGTTGAGGTTGAAGGTGCGTCTGAATGGGGAAAATCCATGGTCGGACATTACAAAAATAATGGTATTTTTGTCGACTTTGGACAGGGCCTTGTCGAGAAGCTTATCCGCTTCGATATAAATGTTTTCGATGCTGTTTCCCAGCTTGGCGGCAAGCTTCTCATCATAAAAGGGGTGTTTTTTATCGATGAGACGCCAGAACATATGCTGGCGCTGGTCCGTGCTGGAAAGGTAGTAAAAGAGAAGGCCTGTTTCGAATTTTTTGAGCTCGTAGTCGAACATGCGGATACGTTCTTCAAGTACAAGATCATCTTGAGATAAAAATTCTTCTTCAGTAAACACCCCGTGGTCCAGGGCATTGGTGTCTGCGGGGAGTCCCTGCGTGTAAAAAGGACCGAACTTGTCAGCCAACTCAAGGGCATAACTCTCTGGAGTGGAAATGGGCATGGCGGGTTTTGCCGGGTCGAGATTGATGGGGGAGACATAGAGCTTGAAATGAGGATGGACCTGTTTGAGGTAAAAACGGCAGATGCCGACGGCGCTCTGGGTGGGGATCATGTCAAAATGTATATGCATCCAGTCGCTCCATTCCCCCTCGTTCAGAATGATCTCGTGGTCCTGGATGGCAATCTTGGCCACGGGGTAGACGGGATCAAGGAAAACCTTAAAATCGATGGTCGCCCTGGGCCGGCTTTTTTTGAAGGAATTTTCAGGTCCCGGAAGAGTGGCGTCGACCCTGTTGCCGATAACATAAACTTCGTGAATCTCACCGCCGCCGATATCCGGTTTCATCTCGCTCGCTTCAGTCGTGTAATAGTTAAAATTTCGAAAATTTCCGGTCAGGTCCGGTGTTCCCATTCCTGAGATTGTTCTTTGATTGGTGGGGGCGGGCGGATAATTTCCCGGCATCTTAAAAACCGTGGCCGGAATATCATGGTCCTCAAGGTGCTCCCAGAAAGTTTTTCCTTTCCGGATGGGCTGGACCTTTCCACCGGATAAAGGCAGGACAAGATTTCCGATGTTCAGTGTGCGGCTGGCCCCGCTGGTTTCCGCTGAGGATGAAGTGGGTGTGTAATTCGAAGGATCACGGTGGACGAAATCGAATATGCCGTGACCGCCGGGATTCATCCCCGTCATAAAATTGGACCAGGCTACAGGACTCTGTGGTGGTAAACTTGTTCTCAGGGACATAAAATCTCCCATGGCTCTGAGTTTGGCGAATGCGGGAAGCTTGCCCTGTTTGATCATAACATCGGTCAAGTGGGGGTCCATGCCGTCCATTCCAAGGATGATCATGCGGACCGGGGATTCGGTTTTACCAAAAACCTTGGTTATCATACCGGGTCCGTCACCTAGGGCCATAAGGGATCCTGCTGTAAGTCCCATCTTTATAAAATCTCTTCTTTTTATGGAAGTCATTGTTCTTTTTCCTTTGAATCTTTTTTTATTCCGGGATCAAAAAGCCCCGGCTCCATCATCATTCGGCCGTCCATATGTTTGGGCGGTTTGAGGCCGAAAAGATCGAGGGCCGTGGGAGCGATATCGACGATGGACGGCTTTTCTATCTTTAGAGCCTGGTTGGAAAAAAATATCCCGGGAACGACAAGGGGATCGATGCAGTGATCCCCGCTCCAGGCCTTTGTGTTGTCTTCAAAAAGAGTGTCGTTAACTTTACCGGTTACGGAATCCCAGGAAACACGGTATCCTTCGTTGTAACCGACGATAAAATCCGGGCAGTTATCTTTGTAAGGTCCCGGAGGCAGTTTGTCCTTGTCGTAAATTTTATTGATGGCGACCTTGTCTTCCTTTTCATCGCGAAGGCCCGAAAGCCTGGAGAAAAGCTCTTTTTTCAGGACCGCTGTTTCGTCTCCTGGGGAGACGATCCCTTGGGCTTCACGTCCTTTCATGTTCAGATAAATACCTCCCAATCCCAGGCCGTATGCCCGTGTCCGTGTCCAGTCCACATCCTTGAACCATTCCCTACTGGTTTTTTTCCCTTCTTTCAGGTGAAGATAGCCGTTGAGATACAGCCAGGAATTGAGGTTGACGCCGCGTCGAAAAAGCTTGAATCCATGGTCGGACATGACGATCAAGACCGATTTGCGGTCTATCTTTTGTCTGACACGGCCAACCAGTTCATCCATTTTTATGTAGAGTTCTTCGATGACTTTTTCGCTTTTATTGGTTTGTCCGGATTTTAGAGCCGGATGTGTTTTGTCCAGGTAGCGAAAGAACATGTGTTGAAGGCTGTCCGTTGCTTGGAACCAACAGGCGACAACACCTCTTTTTGTTTTATCCAGCGCGTTGAACAGCATGGCCTCTGTTTCAGAGTGGGTATCATAGGTCAGCTTGAGGAAGGATTCTTCGGAAAGAATACCTTCATTCAGAGCCCAAGTGTCGTCTGCTTCTCCTAATGTGGTGAAGCTTCCCAGTAATTTCCCCAGGTAGACCGAATAGATAAAAGGATGAGAGATGGGGAGGGCAGGTTTTTCAGGGTCGATATTGAGCGGTGTCATGTACATTTGAAAGTGAGGTTCCAGGCTTGTGATATAAAACCGGCAGACTGATCTTATTTTTATACCTAGTCCGGGTTTGAAAGTTAGTTTTATCCACTCCGAGAACATACCCTGCTTCAAACAGATCTTTTGGGAGTCCGTTTTGAGAACTGCCTGATTATGATTTTTATCAATGTCTATTTCCAGTGGCAGTGTTAATTCCTTCGGGTTTTTGAGAAGGGTGTTTTCCGGGCCGGAGATAAATGTCTTGATGATATTTCCATTCTGGGAGACCGGGATGATAACACCCCCTTCCCGGTTGACGACCTGCTTTGGATCGGACGTATAAAAAGAAAAAGTGCCCTGGCTTCCTTTCAGATCGGGCGCGCACATCCCTGAGATGAGGTGTCCTTTGAATTTCTCCGGAGGAAACGTGATTGGAATTTTTAAAATAGTGCTGAAAATCCCGTTATCTCCCAGTATCTTCCAGAAAGGAACGCTTTTTCTGAGTCCTTTTATTTCCGGTTTTGAAAGCGGAATCCTGAATTTTCCAAGCGATAGGGTGCGTTTTGGTTGGCCTATCCGTGCTGATGATAGGTCCGGAAGATATGTCTTGGGATCGCGGCTTAAAAAATCGAAAATATTATGTTTAGCCGGATGGCAGCCTGTCATGAATGAGGACCAGGCAACCGGAGATATGGAGGGGATCGTCGTTTCCAAGCGTGAATAGGATCCTTCCTTTTTGAGCTCCGATAAATGCGGAAGTTTTCCCTGGTCCATGTATTTTTCAACAAGTGTGGGTTCTAAACCATCCAGGCCGATGATGACCAGTTTTTTGATGTTGCTTTTTTTGTAGGCTTTCTGTCCTTTGATGAGCCGTCCGATCAACCTGAAGGGCCAGGAAAGAAAAGAAAAAAGAGCCAGAAAAAAAGTCAGAAAAAGAACCAGAAAAGAGGAGAGAAAAGCAAATCCGGCCCCCGGTCCGATATAAGCCTGCAGAGGTATGCTCATGCAGGCCGTTAAAAGAATAACGCTGAGGACTGTTTTGTTTCGTGTGTTTTTATCTGTCGGATTCATGAAAACTGTTCCAAAAGAATTTTTGCCAGATCCTGAATGGAAAGATCGGCGCCATATTCGTTTTCGGCCCAGAAAAAAGCGTCGTCCCAGGTGTGCATGCCCTGGAGGTCTGAACGCCCGAAGATTTCATTCTTTTTGATCGAGCCTTTCATATCAAAACCTTTTTCCGAAAGAACGATGAGGTCCGGTCCGTGCTCGGATTGCGGGCCTGAATATATTTCCTGCGTATCGAATACTTTATGGACAACTTTCGAACCTTCGTATTCTAATTTTTCCAGCTTTTCGGTAAGCTCGCGTTTCAAGGAAAATATTTCATCCGGCTTGACACAGCCTTTGGGAAACCTGTCTTTTCGGTTGATATAAATCCGGTTGGGATCCAAGGCAAAAGCGAGAGAAGAAGGGGAGAGGTCGGATAAGCTTTTTGGAGAGGAATTTGGCGTTTCGAGATATCCTTTCTTGATGAGCCAGGTATTGAGGTAGACTTCTTGTTTGATACCGGTGAAACCATGATCGGAAAGGAGGTACAACCGCCCATTGTCTTTGGACAGCTTGCGAAAGGAAGAAACGATTTTTCCGATAACGTTGTCGACTTTTTGGTAATAATCGAAAAAGCGTTCATGGTGGTTGTGTGATGTGTCTTCGTAGGCGTTCCACAGATAATGCTGCAGACGGTCTGTTCCCGTGATGACAAATTCAAAGTAATCCCAGTCTTCATTCCAGAGCAGCTCCATGGCTTTTTGACGTCCATAAAGTGTTCGTATCAAGTCCGTCCAGAGGAATTCATGGTTTTCCCGGGCTTTCATGGTATCAATGTCAATCTGGTAAGGGATTTTATCCAATGCTGCCTTATAAGAAAGCGGGTAAAGTGCTTTGGAAAGCTCTAGAGCGACAAAACCTGCTATCAAAATGCCGTTAATTCTGCGGGCGGGATAAGTGCTCGGTTGATTGATAATGATGCATTTTTTGTTCTCACGGCCGAGGATATCCCAAAATGTTTCCGTTTTCACATCAAGAAAGTTTGGAAAACGGATATCATAAGAATCCGGTTTGAAATCCGTAAAGCCGAAGATCCCATGCTGCCCGGGATTGGATCCGGTCATGAAATTTGTCCAGCTTACCGAGGATATCTCGGGAAGGCTTGCTTTCATCTTGTGAAGAAAACCTTCATCGATGAGAGAGGCAACATAGGGCATAACACCCCGTTGTGCCAGATCTTTCAACAGGAAATAGGGGACACCATCCAGTCCGATTACCAGGACTCTTTTTTTTGGCTTCTTTTTTGTAAAAATCATGTAATAAACCGTTTATTATAGTTACAGGTTCCAAATTGTCAATCGTTATGGAATCCGGTTTTTACTTAAGAAACGAATTTTCTGAATCCAGCAGCATAACAAATTATTCTAATGCTCTTGGGTTAGAAAATCAATAATTATTATTATTTAAAAATAGCTACATTTTTGAGTGGTTTTAAGGTTCATCACACTAATGTACCTGGGCACATTGCACGAAGGTGAATGGTGAGTAAGTAAGGAATGACATATTTTTCAAACAGTGTATAATAAGGCCTGCTGTGGTTGATAAAGCGTAATTAAGCAGGGTCGAACAGCGGATACTATGCCGTAAAGGATTTTTTTTTGTTAGGTTGCCAGCCTTTCTTAAGCGTATCTTTATCTTTTATCGGGGGATGAAATATGAATATGTACGACATCATCGCCGCGAGGCGAACCATACGTCAGTTTAAACAGGATAAAATTTCTGAAGAGATTCTTCGAAAACTGGTCAATGGAGGCCGTTTGGCTCCCTCGGCGTCCAATCTCCAGCCTTTGGAATTTTTTATTGCCGATGACCCAGGACTCCGGAAAAAAATTTTTCCCTGTTTAAAATGGGCTGCTTATATTGCCCCTAAGGGAAATCCGGAACCCGGCCGGGAACCCGTTGCCTATATATTTCCGCTGGTAAACATTAAGGTGAGGAAAACGGGATATGAATACGATGTTGGAGCTGCGATGGAAAACATGATACTGGCTGCTTGGGCGGTGGGTATTGCCAGTTGTTGGCTTCTCTCCTTAGACAGGGACCGGCTCCGCATTGTGTTGGATGTTCCCGCAAATTATGTGATCGATTCGGTATTGGCACTCGGATATCCTGATGAAGAGTCGAAAATCGAAAATTTTTCAGGGTCTGTAAAATATTGGAAGGATTCCCAGGGGCTTTTCCATGTCCCTAAGCGAAGCCTCGAAGAGGTCATGCATTATAACCGTTTCACATCATAAATGTTACAGGGGACGTTTTCAGGGTAAATCTTTTCGTAAAGTCCGGTCTGAAAGAAGAATTTTTATTCCCGCAAAAAGGCCAAGCCAGTGACGGTGCCTGTCTGAACTCCAACTCAGTAAGCTTCCATGGAACGGTTCATCCAGGGTGACCTCGTTCGATGTATAAAAATAATTATAGGAGCCTCCTCCGAAAAGGGAAAAACCTTTCGAAAGGGACACATTCAGCGAAAGGCGCAGAGTAATCCAAAGGGCCGGCCATGACCAATCGTACTTGGGAAAAACGGATTTTGCCATAACATCGCTGCTGATGAAAAAACTTTTTTGTTGATTCCAGTTGTATCCGTATCCCCAGCCGAAAAGATAACGGTTGAATGCGCTGTTGAAACCGGCCGTATAAAGATTGTAAAAACGGCCGTTTCCGTGCTGAAAACCGAAGTTCAAGAATCCCAGCTCATCTCCCCATATATCGAACTGGGTTTTTCCCTGGGCGATGAAATTGATAAGACCCAGAGAGGTATGATCCATTCTTTGAGAAATGTTGATCACACCCAATTGGAATCCTTTGACGATGCGGCCGATATTGATGACTCCGATCTGTGCACCTTCGATATCCCGGCCTATATTGAGCGTTCCCAGTTGAACACCGCAAACATTGCGAGCCAGGTTAAATCCTCCTCCAATTTGGAAGCCTGTGACATCGCCCGCAACGATGTTGCCGCCGCCGGTAACCTGCCCTCCCGATAGGGAGGCAGAGACGTTCAAGCCCCCTGAAACCTGTCCTCCCGACACATGCCCCAAAACAATGTTTAATCCTCCCGCCGTCTGGATTCCTTCCAAAAGCCGGGTGTAATTAAACGCTCCGGCCATCTGGATTCCGGTAACACGTTCATGAGTGTAGTTGAAAGCGCCGGCTGCCTGAACGCCGTCCATCAGACGGCCCGTGATGTTGAATGTCCCGGCCATCTGGATGTATTGCATATTCCTTCCGGTTATATTTGCCAGGCCAGCAAACTGTGCGAATGAGGCGTCTTTGTCGACAAATTGAAAGCATGCACTCAGGCCGATTCCTTCGAGATAAGCACAGTGGGATGAGATCAGTGCAAAAGAAGCGTGGTGAACGGACCGGGAATTCATAGGGGGAAAGGAAATAAAGGAAAAATTGAAGGGGACATCCACCAGGTTCTGGTCGTTGTAAATCCTCTGAGGACTGCTTTTTATACCGCGGGGCGTGGCGGGAATTTTTTCCGTTTCTTGGAGAAGATCTGCAGCCAAGAAGAAATCTTCTCCTGGACGGAGCTCAATCCGTGATTCGTATATGGATCCTTCGCTGACGGTTGTTATTCTGTATTTCCCTTCCGCCAGTCCCAGCTCAATGGGTCGTCCCTGCGGTTTGTTGAGTTCAATAACTAGGACGTTGTTTTGATCATGAATGAAGATACGTCCGCTGATATTTTTATCGATGGTGAGAACAACCGAACTTTTACGGATATCCGTCATGACCACATCGCCTGTTCCGATCATCTGGATGTTGTAGTTGGGATGCTGAGGGCCGCTCATGGTTTTTTCCGTTTGAGTGAGGGTTTCGTTAAAAGCATACTGATAAGCTTCGTTCAAAGTGACCCGGCCGTCCTGATTGGAATCCGCAGCCCCGCGCATACCGGCAATAAGATTATGAGTGAAGAATGAGGCTTTTAAGTGGTCGGATTCTTGAGAGGATTCATTCGAAGAGCTGGAAGTCATGTAGGCATAACCTTTCATGCTGTAGGCGGCGTCCATTAGGAAGGGAGACTTTTTTTTGCCTCCTTTGATTCGGGCGAAAGCGCCTGATGCGCAGGAATCGAGAACAGCGATGTGAAGGTCAGCATTAATGCTATGTATTTCAGTCCGCAAATCACGGTAGGGGATTTTCTCATTGCCAATGAGTATGTTTTCGTCGTCCGAGTGTCCGGAATAATAAAAAAGAAACTCCACTCGGCCGTACTCGGACCGGGCTGTTGAAACCTGATTTTTGACTTTTTCCAGAACGGTAAAAAAAGTCTTTTTGTCCGGATCGGAAAGGATATAACTGTCATTATCCAAAACACCGCCCATTTCTTGAAAAAGATCGATCAAGGAACGGGCATCCGATACAGCATAAAGAAGTTTTATCCGGTTTGGGCCTCCATCATTGGCTCCGACGGCAATAGCGTATCTTTTTGTGGTTATCTGATTTTCTCGTCCCGAGGCTAAAAGAGGGAAAAAACAGCTTGTGGCTAAAAAGATGGTGAGTATAAATATCAAATGTTTTTTCATGGCAAATCTCCACTTTTCAATTTTCGTTTCCAATGATAGAACACATAAAGGGGGAATAAATGCTACCGGATGATGGGAAAAAATAATAGATTTTTTTCTTCATAAGAAATATCGCATTAATCTTGTTAATATTATACGAAATTTGATGAACTATGGTTCTTTCCTTTGAGATGATCCGCCTAAAGCTGGTTGCAGGTACATTTTTATATTATAATAGCCGAAAAATGTTGTTCAGGTGCTTTCAAAAAGAAACGAAGATTTGAAAAAAGGAAGGTGTGATGAGCAATAAATATTTTTCATCATCAAGGTTTGTTTGGTTTCTTATTTTAATTTTCCTCATTGGTGTTCAGAGTTCTATCTCGGCGGGATTCACGGCCCGATTCGCCGGCGTGGATTTTCAAAATGCCGCCTGTACGAGCATCATGGTTGGGCGGCTGGCCTCGGCCGATGGTTCCGTCATGACGGCTCACTCCTGTGACGGCAATTACCGGACCTGGGTAACAATCGTTCCTGCACGGGAATATAAAGAAGGAGAAACAACAAACATTGTTCACGGAACGATGCACACGGAGACCGCCTGGGATATGCGTGGATTGGTAATAAAGGGAGCGATCCCTCAGGTAAAAAAGACCTATGCATATCTGTATACGGCTTATCCTTGCATGAATGAAAAACAGCTGGCTATCGGAGAAACGACGATAGGAGGCAAGCGGGAGCTTTATAACAGTGAAGGCTTATTTGTTATCGAAGAACTGGAAAGATTGATGCTGGAACGATGCAGGACGGCCAGGGAAGCCATAAAGCTGCTGGGTGAATTAGTCAAGGAATATGGATATTCCGACCGCGGAGAATGTATCACCATTGCTGATCCCAAAGAAGTCTGGCAGCTTGAAATTTTCGGTGCCGGTCCCCTGGAGATCGGAGGTGTTTGGGCCGCTGCCAGAATACCTGATGGTCATGTGGGTATTTCAGCCAATATCCCCAGGATTGGAAAAATCGACCTGAACAATCCTGATTTTTTTATGGCCTCTGATAATGTTTTTTCATGTGCGGAGGAAATGGGTTGGTGGAATCCTGACAGTGAGGAACCCTTTGTATTTTGGAAAGCCTACAGTGGACGCCATCCTTATTCTGACAGGGAGCTGTTTGTTTTCCAAAAGCTGGCTCCTTCTCTTGATCTCAACGAGAAAATGGAAGAACTTCCATTTTCGGTCAAGCCGGAAAAAAAGGTTTCCATTCAGGATATGATGTCCTTATACAGAGAGACTTATAGCGGAACCGATTGGGATAAGACAAAAAACTTGATGGTGAAAAAGCGCCGCAGCGATGAAATGATCAAAAGCACTTTAGCCAATCCTTTCATGTCCTATGATATGATCACTCTTCTTAATACGCTCAAACCGGGAACGGTTCCATACCGCAGAAGCATCGCTATAGCGGGGTGTTCCTATTCTCACATTATTCAGTGCCGGAATTGGCTTCCCGATCCTGTTGGGGCCGTAGCATGGTTTGCCTTTGACAGCCCAGGGCAGAGTCCGCGTATTCCGGTTTTTGCCGGAGTGAAGGAACTTCCCCCGAGTTTTGCCATATGTGCTCAGCACCGTTTTCGTTTGGATTCGGCCTGCTGGGCTTTCCGCCGGGCTAACAAGTTGGCGACTGTCCGCTGGGGCATAGCGGGGAAATATATCGAAGAAGCGGTAAAAGAATTCGAAGATAAAGCGCTTTCCGACCTGCCGGTAATCGAGGATAGAGCTGTTGAACTGTTTAAAAAAGGAAATTCTGATCCGAATTTTCATGAGCTTCGTGATTATCTTACTTCATACACCAATAACTTCGCCCGCGCCGCTATTCAGAAATATATGGAATTGGGCGACAAGTTTTGGGGGATGTTCGGCAGAGGTTTTTGAATACTTAACCTTGGCGGCCGCCGACTGTCATTCTCGAAATCTTCAGAGTCGGGCAGCCGTCGGAAACGGGGACCGACTGACCTTCTTTACCGCAGGTTCCCGTTTGAAATCCGAATTTTAAGTCGGATCCAACCATCTCTATGGAAGCAAGGGTTTGAATGTTGTTTCCGATAAGGGTGGCCTGTTTGACCGGGGACGTGATACGACCGTTTTCAATAAGATATCCCAGGCTGACTGAAAACGTAAATTTTCCTGAATCCTCAACCTGTCCTCCCTGAAATTTGCTGGCGTAAAATCCTTTTTTTACTGATTTTACTATTTCTTCCGGATCATACTCGCCTTTATCGATGTAGGTGTTGCTCATTCGCGGGAAAGGAATAGAGCTGTAATCCTGTCGTCTTCCATGACCGGTCAATGAAGAGCCCATGATTCGTGCGGAAAGCCTGTCCTGCAGAAGTCCACTCAAAATGCCCCGGTTTATGAGGAGGATTTTTTGAGGGATGGTTCCTTCATCATCAATGTTGTAGGAGCCGCGAAAATAGGGGATGGTTGGATCGTCATAAATGGTGACTTGAGGATGGGCCACTAATCGTCCCATTTTGTTCCAGAATACGGATGTTTTTTTCCTGTTGAAATCAGCTTCCAGAAGATGGCCGACAGCTTCATGGACGAGAACACCGCTGTGTCCCGGTGTTAAAACGACGGGCATCTCTCCGGCGGGTGGTGCAACGGCATCACATAGAAGGACGGCTTCTTCAGCCGCTTCCCGTCCGATTTCTCTTGGAGATTGTTCATGGGAAAAATAATCATAGCCGACCCGACCGCCTCCTCCGGAGAACCCGTATTCACGTACCCCGTTTTTTTCAGCAATGGCTTTACATACGAGTTTAACCATAGGCCGGGTATCCGAAATATACAATCCATTCGAATTGGCCACGAGGATGGTCTGTACGGAATCCGCAAGGGTGACATTTACTTTCATGATGTTTTTATGAAAATTTTGTGCGGCGGCGTACGCCTCTTTTACGATTTGGATTCTTTTACGGAACGGTTCCCGGTCGGGAGCCATTTTTATAGGATAAAAATTGTGTTTGAGAGGCATAGAGCGAAGTCTGACGGTTTTGTTCGGGCTGTTTGAAGCGATGGCGGCCGCTGTTTGGGCGGTCTTTAAGATTTTATCCATCGCCAGGTCGGATGTATAGCCATACCCTGTTTTTTCCCCATCGATAACTCTTATTCCCATCCCCAGACTGATACTTTCAGTGGTTTCCTTGATGATGTCTTCTTCCATATGGACAAGTTTATACGATGCATATTCCAGATAAAGTTCTGAAAAATCGCCTCCTCGCGAGAGGGCTGTTTGTAAGGCTTGTTCCAGATTTTTTTGTGACAGCCGGGAATATTCAAGTAAGGAATTGGGTGAATTTTTCATATCTTTTATCATTTATAAATGAATCCCGTATTTCCGGCAAGCTGAATGTTCAGGTCACAGCTCTCCCGTAACAGCAAGAAGGCGGATATCTTTAATTGACATTCCGGAAAGACCCAGTTTTTCTACGGTTCGGCCTTCTTTCCAAAAATCGATTTCACGCATCACGGAAGCCAAATGAATGATCGCCTCGATCGTCGGTGTTTTGACCCTAAGCATTTTGCCGATGGAGGCGAGAGGAACCAGGCTCATGGGAACGTCCTCGTCGATGTACCGGTGATGCAGCCTGTCAGGAGCCTTGAGTCCGAGATAACCGGGGTTATCATGGATAGCCTCATGGAGATTTTTTCCTGTGGCGCTGTAGGCTGTATAAAGCCAGTCGCGGGCGCTCTGAGCTTTAATGCCCAGAGCAGCGGCCACAGACAGCCGCTCTTTATCCAGTTTTTCCAGGATGCGGGATACGGATTTGCTGGCGCCCTGAATGTAATACTCGAAGTCACCGTGAGTTTCTTCAATCCATGAAGCCGTCAGAATAGTCAGGGCGGGATGGAAAACGGCTCCGATATTGTCAAAGCTGGTTTTAAAAATGTTGTCACCGGGGATGAATTGAGGGAAAGCCCGGTTGATGATCTTTAGGACTCCCGGAATCCAGTATGCGGGGAGGGTTGCCACGGGAACCGAATTTTTTATGGAAAAAATTTTGCCGTGGGCTGGTCCCATGGCCCTTGCGGCATATATGAAAGTCTGGGCTTCGGCGATAAAGGGAAAACGGCTTAATTTTTTTTCCCTGAGAGTCTGAAGAAATTCAAGGGCTCCCCCTGTTCTTCCCGGGTTTAGGAGGACAACCTGCTTTTCTTGGAGATAGGGAGCGCATTTTTCTGCGATAAAACGGTGCCCTGTGGCCGGCACCGCGACCATTAAAACATCCACGTTTTCGATACATTCTTTGATGTTGTTGGAAGCGATGTCGATTTTGGCCGTACCCTGGATTTCTCCTTCGATCTTAATGGCTTTTCTTTCAATAATCGGGCGGATCTTCTTCCGGCTCCTGTTAAAAAGGTTAACTTTGAATCCCATAAGGCTTAGGTGGGCGGCCATGTTTAATCCTCCATGGCCGGCTCCCAAAACACAGAAGGCTATATCCTTTGACTCTTTATTGAGGATGTCCCGGATATATTTTCTCTTTCTTTGCTCGGTCTCTTTTTTCATCGCTTCCGTCATATTGGTTCCTTCCTTTATTTTTTCCATTCCTGAGGAACTTTTATTGAGGACAGTACCCTTTTTACCGCGAGAGAAAAGGGATCAGAAGATACTATCCCTGATAATGTTTTGGTCTTATTCGATTTGGGGAGTTCCCCAAAATTTTTTTGCTAATTATTTGCGAAAAGATTCTATGCCTGAAAAGATCAATTGTCCGCTTTGCCTTTTCATTGTAATCAAAAAGGAGGGAAAAAACAATCCGTGATACAGGTTATTTTTTTCCCCTTGAAGAACGTAAAAGGGGAAAAGCAAGAATAAAAATGGCGAAAAGTCCCAAGGAATACTCGAAAATATTGGTTATGAGATGGACTCCGATTCCGGAGATGACGGCGATCTTTTTATCAAAGTCAAGAAGGTTGAATGTCAGGGCCCATGCTGATTCCCAGGTCCCAAATCCGGCTAGGCCCTTTACAGGCAGAACGGAAGTAAATTCCGCTCCGGTTGTTCCCAGAACGGTTTTGAAGAAACTCAAATCGGAAAGATTGTAACCGTGGCTGTGGATGAGGCTGAATAAAAGAAAAAAAAGTGCAGCATATTTTGCCAACCTTATGGCCGCCGAGAGGAAGAAGATAGGGAGAAAAGTCTTTTTAGTTTCAGCGTAAGCGACTAGCCCGGCCGTCTTTTCGAGCTTGCCGGAAAGATCGGTCCATATTTTTTTCTTTTCCAAGCGGAATTTGTGTAGGAACTTTCGGTACAAACGGGTACAAAAAACAAGAAAGGGAGCCAGTTTCCAGGTCAACAGTAGAAAAAAAAGGAAAAAAAGAGAGGATATGATATAAAGAGGTGTTTTTTTCAGAGAAGAAGCGTTCAGCCCCACGGCAAATAAGGATACAATCAGGAAAGGTCCCAGAGTCAAAAAATCGAAGATAACAGCGAGAATAAAAGAAGAGGCGGCCCTCTCAAAGGGAAAATAAAGACGCTTGTTTACTAAATAAATATAGGATAGCGAGCCGATCCGGGCAGGAAGAAGGTCGACGAAGAGGTTGCGAATAAGTGTTACCCAGAATAGGCTTAAAAAGGATGGAGGATAAGGCCGAAGAAGGAGTTTATACCGGTAAGCCCTGAGAACGGAGCCGGTGAGGGCAAAGATAACAAATCCCACCAGTCCGGAAAAAAAAAGATTACTGAAAGTGAATTTTAAGTCTTTGAGTTCGATTTGGGAAAAAAGAAAGGCTATTAAAATTCCGGACAGCAAAAAAGACAGGATAAGGTAGATGATGTTCCGACGAACTATTCCGCTTTTCTTCATATCAAACAATCTTTTTCGATTATGTCATGTTTGACTGGATATTGGAAAAAAAATATAATTTTTTCATGAGTTTTAAGGAAATTGACCCTATTCTTGAGATCGCTTTGAGAGAAGATATGCCTGCCGGAGACATTACTTCTGAAAATCTCATTTCTCCGGATTCGATATCCAAGGCGATTATAATCGCCAAAGAGGATGGGATCGCGGCCGGGATCGATGTCGCCTGCCGCGTGTTTTGGAAAGTTGACAAAAAAATCGTATGCACCCAATGTTTCAAAGACGGAGACCAGGTCAAAAAGAGTGACGTGTTGATGAGGCTTGAAGGATGTTCATTATCTCTTCTTAAAGGAGAGAGGACAGCCTTGAATTTTTTACAGAGATTATCGGGAATTGCGACAAAGACACGTTTGTATACCAAGGAACTTAAAGGGACAAAAACAAAACTTCTCGATACACGAAAAACCACTCCGGGGCTTCGCCTTTTGGAGAAACATGCCGTTAAAATGGGCGGGGGAGAAAACCACCGTTTCAGTTTATCGGATATGGTTTTGATCAAAGACAATCATCTGCGGCTCACCGGAAGTATCTCACAGGCTGTCCGCCGGGTCAGAGAGCGTATAGCAAAAGGAATAAAAATAGAGGTCGAAACGACATCTTTGGCTGAAGTAAAGGAAGCCTTTGAGAGCGGGGCGGATATGATAATGCTCGATAACATGACGAATGAGGAGATTGTCTTAGCCGTCGATTGGGTTTCGGGAAGAGTCCCTCTCGAGGTTTCGGGGAATGTTGACAGGAAGAGACTAAAAGAGTTGGCCCGCTTGAATGTCGATTATGTTTCCGTTGGAAAACTGACTCATTCTTTCAAATCGCTTGATATCAGTATGGAATTTTTATCTTGATCCATTTTCGGGAAGTCTGATAGTACCGATAAATATTTTGTTGCGGAAGAGAAAACATGAAAAAAAACGAAAAATGGCACACTGATGTCCTGATTATCGGCTGCGGCATCGCGGGTTCCAGTGCCGCTTTGGAAGCGGCGAAGAGCGGGCTCCAGGTTATTGTTATCTCCAAAAATAGAAATCTGGAGGAAACCAATTCTTATTATGCCCAGGGAGGCATTGTTTCTCTGGGACCCGACGACCACCCGGAGCTTCTCAAGGATGATATCATTCAGACCGGCGACGGGATCAACAATTCTGATGCGGTGGACATTCTGGCCAAACAAGGACAGGAAATGGTCAATAATATACTCATCAAGGAATTGAAAATTCCTTTTACCCGTTCGTCACCGGATAAGCTGGATTATGCTATCGAGGCGGGTCACTCGCGGCGGCGTATTCTTCATATAAAAGATACGACCGGACAGACAATCCAAGAAAAGTTTATCGCCGTTCTGAAGACTTACTCCAATGTTCGGTTCCTTGCCGATCATACGGCCGTCGATTTGTTGACGGTTCCCCATCATTCTAAAAATCCCACGGCATACTACCATCGTCCCCAAAACATTGGCGCTTATGTTTTAGACAACCGGACAAAACGGGTAAAAATGATTTTTGCGCCGTATACCATTCTGGCTTCGGGCGGATGCGGTGCCGTATTTCTTTATACGTCAAATCCGAAGGATGCTGTTGGGGATGGGTATGCCATGGCCTACCGGGCAGGTGCCAGGATCGTCAATATGGAATACATCCAGTTTCATCCCACTTCCTTCTATCACCGGGACGCGGAGGCTTTTTTGATCTCTGAAACAGTACGCGGTGAAGGTGCCAAACTGAAAACACCGGCTGGGAAAACATTCATGGAGAAATATTGTGAAAAAAGAGAGCTGGCGCCCAGGGATGAGGTGACAAGGGCCATTTATGAGGAAATGACCAATTCCAGTTCGAGTTATGTTAATCTTGACTTAGCTTCTTATGCTACGATCGACATAAAAAAAAGATTTCCCAATATTTACCGTACATGCCTTCGATACGGAATCGACATCACCCGGGAACCCATTCCGGTCGTTCCGGCAGCTCACTATTCCTGTGGAGGTGTGCTGGTGGACAAATGCGGGCAGACAACTCTCAGAGGATTGTTTGCCGTAGGGGAAGTTTCATGTACCGGTGTTCATGGAGCGAACCGTCTGGCATCCACATCACTTCTTGAGGGGCTTGTATGGGGAACCAACGCCTCCAAATTCATTGCAGCGCACTTCAACCCATCTTTCGCTTATCGCGAGTCGGAAATACATAACTGGTATTATCCTGAGGAGGAGGAAGAGATAGATCCCGCTTTGATCAATCAGGACTGGCTGTCTATCCGGTCGACAATGTGGAATTATGCCGGAATTATTCGGACAAAAAAAAGATTGGAGAGAGCCCGGGCAGATTTGGATTACCTCAAGCACCGTATCGATAAATTTTACAAAGAGGCCCGTATGGACTCTCAAGTTGTCGTTCTGAAGCACGGAATTCAAGTAGCCCAGCTCATAACGTATGCCGCATTGAGCAATCCCGTCAGCCGGGGAGCGCACTATCGAAAAAACTAATACCCTGTATTGTTCATAAATTTGGCCGGTGGTTAGAAAGGCAGGAAGAAAACCCGGCCAAATTTACCTTGCAGGCGAGCCGAATCTCACCGCATCTGCTTTGTTGCGGCGCGCTCGCGGTGCCGAGCACAGCTTCGCACACCGACGCCTCGCCCCGCCCCGACCTACCACTGCGGAGAGCTCGAATCGTGAACAATACAGGGACTTGTATTGTTCATAAATTCGGCCGATATATAAAAAAGAATCATTATTCAGTTTTGAGTAGAGAATTAGGGATACTTCGTTTATAATGGGCATTTGTTATCTAAATTCTTATTGATGGAGAACATCATGGCTGAAAACGATAAGATCAAAAACACACTCAATCTCCCGCAAACATCTTTTTCGATGAAAGCGAAACTGGCTCAAAAGGAACCCGAGATCATTAAGAAATGGAACGAGATCAAACTCTATGACAGAGTATTGCAACAAAGAAAAGATGGAGAATCCTTTATTCTCCATGATGGTCCTCCTTACGCCAACGGCAATATTCACTTGGGAACGGCTCTCAACAAAATTCTGAAGGATTTTATCATCAAGTCAAAGACCATGAAGGGGCACAGGGCTCCCTATGTTCCGGGGTGGGATTGCCACGGCCTTCCTATTGAGATCAAGGTCGACCAGCTTCTAGGGAACAAAAAAAAGGACATGTCGACCATAGAAATCAGGGAGGAATGTGGAAAATATGCCTTGAAGTTTGTCGATATACAGCGCAACCAGTTCATCAGGCTGGGTGTTTTCGGCAATTGGAAGAATCCTTACCTGACGATGAACAAAGCCTATGAAGCCGAGGTCCTTCGGTACCTGGCCGCTATCTTTGCGACGGGAAACGTTTACAAAGGAAAACGGCCCGTCCATTGGTGTCCTTTCTGCCGAACGGCTCTGGCTGAAGCCGAGATCGAATACCACGACCGGGAGTCCCCCTCCATCTATGTCAAGTTTCCCCTGGAGACGGATATGTCGAAAGAATTTCCCGCGCTGAAAGGAAAAAAGGTTTCGATCCTTATCTGGACAACGACTCCCTGGACCCTGCCGGCCAACCTGGCCATAGCCTTTCATCCGGAATACGAGTACTCCGCTTTCCTTTATGGTTCTGAGGTTCTTATCGCCGCCAGCCGCCTGGTTCCCGTTATCGCTGAAGAGCTGGGTATTTCCGATCCGAAAATTCTGGCGAAGTTCCCCGGAGAAAAGCTGAAAGGGAAAAAAGCACGGCATCCTTTTATCGACCGGGAATCCGCTTTTGTTTTTGCTGATTATGTCACTTTGGATCAGGGAACCGGTTGTGTTCATACAGCCCCGGGCCATGGATATGATGACTACCTAACGGGAATGGCTTATGGTCTTGATATTTACACCCCCGTGGACAGCGAAGGCTGTTTTACGGATCAGGTGGAAAAATATCACGGAATGAATGTTTTTGATGCCAACAGTGTCATCAACGAGGATATGAAAAAGGACGGCAGTCTGGTCAAACAAGGAACCGTTTTGCATTCTTATCCCCATTGTTGGCGGTGTAAAAAACCTGTCATTTTCAGGGCAACGGCACAATGGTTTATTTCTATGGACAAAAGCGGTTTGAGAGAAAAGGCATTAAAAGAAATTAGAAAGGTACGCTGGATTCCCGCTTGGGGTGAAGAGCGTATCACCAACATGGTCAGTGCAAGGCCTGACTGGTGTATTTCACGGCAACGTTCCTGGGGTGTTCCTATTCCCGCATTCACCTGTCGTGAATGCGGTGAGGTTGTGGCCGATGAGAAAATAGCGAGGGCTGTGGCTGATATTTTTGAAAAAGAAGGATCCGATGCATGGTATATTCATCCGGTTGAAAAACTACTGCCTTCCGGGACCAAATGTCCCCGCTGCGGATCAAATACATTCGATAAAGAAAATAATATTCTTGATGTTTGGTTTGAATCGGGAGCCAGCCATAATGTCTTGAACCGGTCTGACTATCTTTCCTGGCCGGCGGATATTTACATCGAAGGGCATGACCAGTACAGGGGCTGGTTCAACAGTTCGCTTTTTGTCGGTGTCGGAGCCAAAAATGCGGCGCCCTACCGGTCGGTGATCACCCATGGATTTGTCCTTGATGAAGAGGGAAAAGGGATGTCCAAATCCCTTGGCAATTTTATCGAGCCCGAAGAGATCATATCAAAGAACGGGGCCGAGATCTTGCGGCTCTGGGTGGCGATGTTAAACTATAAGGAAGACGCCCGGTTCGGGGATGAAACTCTTCAGAGAATTATCGAAGCCTACAGGAAAATCCGCAATACATGGCGGTTCATCCTTGGGAATCTTTACGATTTTGATCCGGATAACGATATGGTCGATATGTCTGAAATGATGCCTTTGGATAAATGGATCTTGGAAAGGTGTGCCCGTATCGGAAAACGCATTCTTAGGGCCTATGATGATTACGAGTATCATATCGTTTTCCATAGTATTTACAGTTTTTTTACGGTTGAACTCAGCTCCTATTATCTTGATGTGCTTAAAGACAGGCTTTACTGTTCGGGAAAAGCATCTCAGCTGAGAAGATCCGCCCAAACAGCTCTCTTTCATCTGCTGAAAAACACGCTGATCTTGATGGCCCCTATTCTTCCATTTACGGCGGAAGAAGCCTGGGAAACCATGCCCGGTTTTAAGGAAAAAGAAGAATCCGTCCATCTCGAGCTTTTTCCTTCATTCAAGAAAAGATGGCAGGAAGATGCAGATTTTAAAGAATGGGAGAAGCTTTATGGCATTCGGGAGCTTGTCCTGAAGGAACTGGAAAAAGCCCGTGAAGAAAAGCTGATCGGCAACTCCTTGGAAGCAAGAGTGAGATTGAGGCCATCCGATGAGGAAAAAAATCTTTTGAAAATGTTTGCCGACGAACTGGCAGATTTATGCATCGTTTCTTTTATTGAAATTTTAACCGGTTCCAGCCCCAGTCTCGTGATAGAAGTGCACCGGGAAAAATTTCAGAAATGTCAGCGGTGCTGGAAGTATCTGGAGTCTGTAGGAAAAAGTGCGAAACATCCGGAACTCTGCCGTCGATGCGAGGATGTTGTTGAGGAGTTGGGCCTTTGAAAAAACACGGATTTTATCTGTCTGTAATTCTTTTTTTTATCATTCTCGATCAGGTGTCGAAAGCGATGATTCATAAAACTCTATCGCTTTACGGAAAGATATCTCTCATTCCCGGGTTTTTTAATATCATTCACGTCCGGAACAGAGGAGCGATATTTGGCATGTTTTCTCAATCTAACGGCTTAATGCAATACATTTTGCTCATGGCGGCAACAACGCTTGCCATGCTCATCGTTGTGTATTTTTATATCAAAACTCCCTATAAGGAAAAGCTAACCCGATTCGCCCTTTCTCTTGTTTTGGCGGGGGCCTTGGGAAATTTTGTTGACCGTATTTTCAAGGGTTACGTCATAGATTTTTTGGATTTTTATATCAAAAAATGGCACTGGGCCACATTCAATGTCGCCGATTCGTGCATCACCATTGGTGCTGTTTTTCTGATAGGAATTTTTCTTTTTAAAAGGAGCGATAAATGCATCCCATCCTTATCAAAATAGGCCCTATTTCCCTTTATTCCTATGGTTTTATGCTCGCGCTCGGCGTTGTGTGTGCTTTTTGGTTTACATATATACAGGCAAAAAAACAAAATCTTCCTGCGACGAAGCTAATCGACATGGGATTCTACACGGTCATTATCGCCCTCGTTGGGGCAAAGCTCATTCTTTTTATTGGGAATTTTTCATACTATATCAAAAATCCAAAGGATCTTTTCAGCCTGGCCAGATCCGGAGGGGTTTTTCAGGGCGGACTGGCTTTCGGCATTATATTCGCCCTCTGGTATTTTCGAAAACACAAGCTACCTACCTGGAAGATCGCCGATATCATCGGCCCGGCTCTGGCTCTTGGACATGGTTTCGGCAGAATCGGTTGTTTCCTGGCCGGATGCTGCTACGGACGTTCTTGCACCGTTCCTTGGGGGGTAACATTCAAGAGCGTGCAGGCGCATAATATCACGGGAATTCCCATCAACACTCTCTTGCATGCTACGCAGCTTTATGAATCCATCCTCAATTTTTTAAATTTTTTCGTTCTTTTTTTCATTCTCAGGAGAAAAAAATTCGAAGGGCAAGTGTTTTCTTTCTACGTTATCAATTATTCCGTTCTCCGTTTTTTTGTGGAATATTACAGGGGGGATCATCCAGACCGTGTTTTTTTGATTAAGCATTCATCTCCTTATCTGAGCTTGTCCTGGCCCCAGTTTTTTTGTCTAGTCGGCATCGCGGCCGGGGTTTTTCTTCTTTTTTTCATGCGCCGAAGGCAAAAAAAAAGGCAGGAGGGATGATCACATTCAAGGAGCAAGAGTCGGAAGCCTCATGATCATAGTGGGATTATTTTCTCTTCAAAAAGAGGGAATCATTTCCTTTGGCCGGACCTGATGATCTTAAAAAAATCCTGGAATAAACAGGGGATGGAAAGCGATCCATGACAAACGTTTATGATTATCACATCCAAGATGATCTCAATTCACGCTTGGATCTCTTTTTAGCTGAAAAGACAAAAACACTCACCCGTTCTCAGATTAAAAAACTTATCCTCTTAAAAAAAGTCACTGTTAACGGTACATTCCAAAAAGCCAGCTACAGGTTAAAAGAGGGAGACCGGATCAGGATTGAGTATACTAACCATCGGGAATTTCAGCTCCAACCTGAATGTATTCCCCTGGATATCATATGGGAGGAGCGGCATTTTTTGGTCATTAACAAACCCCCGGGCCTCATCGTCCATCCGGGAGCGGGAAATCCAGACCATACCTTGGTCAATGCCTTGCTGTATTATTTTCCAAAAATTCTGGAGGTGGGGAGTCCGGAACGACCGGGGATTGTCCATAGATTGGACAAAGATACCTCCGGCTTGTTAGTGATTGCCAAAACATCCAGGGCCTATTTCAATCTAAAAAGTCAATTCAAGCAGAGAGAAGTGGATAAATATTATATCGGACTTGTTTGGGGGAAAATGCCGGAAAAATCCGGACGGATCAATTATCCCATCGGACGTCACGGCAAGCACAGGGAGCGGATGTCGATCAGCGCTAAAAAACTTCGAGATGCGGAGACGATTTATGACGTCCAAAAACAATATGATGAATTTTCCCTCCTGGAGTTGAAACCCATAACGGGAAGGACTCACCAATTACGCGTCCATCTGGCGGCTTCCGGTCATCCATTGCTGGGAGATAATTATTATGGACCGGCGAAGGAGAAAAGGGGATGCCCGCGGATTTTTCTTCATGCTCACCGGATGGCTTTCAAACATCCTGAATTGGGGAGCTGGCTTGAATTTTCCGCTCCTATGCCGGAGGATCTACGGAATTTTCTAAAGACCATTAATCCTTCTTAGCCTGTATTATAAGATTAACTGAGTATGTTCTTTCATATTGTTTTTTCTTGAGTCGGGGGGAAACTTTATTGTATCATATCGGCTGTATTATTAACGAGCCGAGGTTGCTCCAAAAGTGCAGGATCGGTTGTAAGGAAAGGACAAACTATTGTGAATAAAACAATTACTTCACAATATCTATCCTGTATTATTCATAAATTTGGCCGACACCAACAGATAATTCTAATAATATGTGTCATTTAATGATGATTTTCGTTAAAATTGATAATGAAAAATTTTCTATAAACGTTTTCAAAAAAATATCGGCCAAATTTACCTTTTAGGCGAGCCGATCTTACCGCATCTGCTTTGTTGCAGCCTGTTCGCGGTGCCTAGCACAGCATCACAGGCTGACGCCTCGCAGCTACGGCAAGATTGGCACGTGAATAAAGCAGGCTATCTCGTTGGAGGCTCAATGATGAAAGATTATAATGCAGAAAAGATTAGAAATGTTGCCCTTGTGGGGCATGGGTCATCAGGAAAAACATCAATAGCTGCGGCGATGCTCTTTGATACAGGTGCGACAACTCGACTGACTGAAGTGGATAAGGGAAATACTGTTACTGATTATGATCCGGACGAAATTGAAAGAAAAATTTCTATCAATTCAGCTCCCTGTTTCCTGGAATGGAAAGGCCATAAAATAAACATCCTTGATTGCCCAGGATACAGTAACTTTCTCTGGGATACAAGGGCTTGTTTCAGAGCCGTGGATGCCGGAGTTGTGATGGTATGCAGTATTTCCGGTGTTGAGGTGGGTACGGAAAAGGTATGGGAAATGATGAACGAGTTGCAACTGCCACGGATCATTGTCATCAATAAAATGGATAGGGAAAACGCCCAATTTGAGCAGGCTTTGGAGTCCATACAGCAATTTTTCGGCCGCCAAGCCGTTCCCGTCCAAATTCCTATTGGTAAAGAAAAAAATTTCAAAGGTGTCGTAGACCTCATCCAAAAAAAAGCTTATGTTTTTGACCAGAATAGAGGCGGAAAGTTAACGGAAACTGAAATACCTGAAGACTTGAAAAGCGAAGTCGGTAAAAAAATCAATGAGCTGACGGAGATGGTGGCGGAAAACGACGAAAAATTGATGGAGAAATATTTCGAACAGGGTGACCTTGATGCGGCTGACCTGGAAGCCGGGCTCAAAACCAGCATTTTGAACAGGCAGTTTTTCCCTGTTTTTGTATCATCCGCTTTGATGAACGTTGGGATCCATCCTATTCTGGACGGAATTCTGGGATTTCTGCCGTCCCCTCTTGAAAGAAGCAAGATTCCCGTTATCATCAAAGGAAAAGAAGAGCTTCTTGATATGTCAGCGAACAAAAACATGTCGGCTCTTGTTTATAAGACAATCTCCGATCCTTATACGGGAAGAATATCTTTGATCCGTGTTTTTTCGGGGGTTTTGAATCCTGATACTTCGGTTTATAACGCAAATAAAGATAACGAAGAGAAAATCGGCGGCTTGTTTTTCCTACAAGGTAAAGAACAGGTGCCTGCAGGACAGGCGAAAGCGGGAGATATCGTGGCCACGGCTAAACTAAAGGCTACAGGAACGGGAGACACAATTTGCCAGAAAGGTTCCGATATTTTTTTTCCTCGAATAAAATTTCCTGAACCCTCCATTTCCTTTGCCATACAGCCCAAAACCCGCGCGGATGAAGACAGAATTTCTCAGGCCATTCACCGTATTTCGGATGAAGATCCGACAGCACGAATCGAGAGGGATTCGGAAACAAACGAGCTCATCATTTCCGGAAACGGTCAGCTTCATGTAGAAATTATCACCAATCGTCTGAAGAAAAGGTACAATGTGGACGTTACCCTTAAGCCTCCCAAGATTCCCTACAAAGAAACAATCAAAGGGAAGTCAGATGTCCAGGGAAAATACAAGAAACAGACCGGAGGCAGGGGGCAGTACGGAGATGTCAAGATCAAGATGGAACCACTATCCCGTGGAAAAGATTTTGAGTTTGAAGATAAAATTTTTGGAGGTGCTATTCCGAAAAACTTCATTCCTTCCATTGAGAAAGGAATTCTGGAGGCCCGGAAAAAAGGAGTCTCGGCCGGCTACCCAACAGTCGATTTTAAGGTAATCCTTTATGACGGATCTTATCACGATGTCGATTCTTCAGATATCGCTTTTAAAATCGCGGCATCCATGGCCTTCAAAAAGGGAATGAAGGAAGCCAAACCCACCATACTGGAGCCCATCATGAGTGTTGAAGTATACACGCCGGAAGCATTTATGGGAGACATCATGGGAAACCTGAATGGACGCCGCGGGAAGGTCCAGGGAATGGAACAAAAGGGAGCGATGAGCATCATCAAAGCTCAGGTACCCATGGCGGAGATGCTGGATTTTGAACCTTCCCTAACATCAATCACAGGGGGACGGGGTGCATTTATGATGGAATTTTTCTCGTATGAGGAAGTTCCCGCTCAGCTTCAGCAAAAAGTCATTGATAAGGCTGTTCAAGAGGGACGTATCAAACCTGAAGAAGAGGAGAAGTGATTTTTTCGAAAACAGCTCGTTTTGAATGGCGATATTCCGGCTGCCTGAGGCTGGGAAAATAATCAGTGCGGAAAAAAAAGTTTGCATTCAGGGCTTTCACTTCACTGACAATCTTTCTGAGTTTTCTCTTTGATGCTGCATCAGGTTTGATCTTATATGTTATCCCCTCCGGGAGTGAAGCCCGCTGGAACAACTGGCGTTTTCTCGGCCTTTCAAAAGACGGTTGGGTTTCAATTCATACGATATTTAGCTTTTTACTTCTTATTTTTGCGATTATTCATATTTGCAAAAACTGGAAAACGATTTTAGTATACATGCGGAGGGGTGTGAAAAAGGTCGTGGCGGTCGGTCGTGAATTTTTACTTGCCGCAACCTTAGTGCTGCTCATTTTTGCGGGAACGGTCCTGAAGGTTCCGCCTTTACCCACCTTCACGGAATTGGGTGGACAAATCCAAAAGATTTTTTGGCCGGGGAGTGAGTTCGAGTCCTTAGATTCCCATCCTGAAAGGCTGACTTTTGATGATTTTTTTGAAAAAGCCGGCGTTCCGCGCGAACTTGCCCTGCAGAGATTAAAAAATAGGGGAGTGGTGCTTCACGACACAAAGATTACGCTTGCCGAGTTCACACAAAAAAGTGGTCTGTCTCCTGCGGATGTTTATGCCATGATTGTTTTGCGATAAATGTCTGAACAGGATTATACCGTGAGGAGAAAAACATGAAAAAAATTTTCATTCATATTATCTGTTTTTTCGTCATGTCAGCCGGTCTTTTCTCCCAGGAAGAAGAAGATAAAACTTACCTTCTTTCCATTGGGAATGAATCTCTGAAGAACAAGGTCATGGAAATTGCACCAGGGAAGATATACGAAACACGAAATGGAGAACCTATATCTTTCGGAAAAATGATTCAAAAGATGAAAAACAGCCGCTATATCTACCTTGGAGAAACCCATGACAGCCTGCCCATGCATAACATTCAACAGCAAATCATTCAGGCGCTGGTCATAAAATACCGGAGGGTTGCCGTAGGATTGGAGATGTTTCTTTCACAACAACAGCAGGTTCTTAACAAATGGAGCCTTGGGCTTTTAACGGAGGAAGAATTCATTCACGAATCCCGGTGGTATGTCACTTGGAATTTTCATTTTGAATATTATGCACCTGTTTTTCGGTTGGCCAGAGAATGGAAAATCCCGTTATACGGATTGAATGTCGAACGGGATATCATTTCAAAGATTCGAATGCGCGGATGGGATTCCTTATTACCGGAAGAGAAAGGGAAGGTTCCCAAGCCAGACCTTTCCCATGAAGAACACAGGAAGTTAATTCGCACGATCTTCGAAAATTCCGACCTGCCGCCGCAGATGAAGGGTAGAGGATTGGACATGATGTTCGAGGGACTTTATAGAGCCCAATCCGCTTGGGACGAGGTCATGGCCGCCAATGCCGTTAAAGCTGCTGAAATTGAAGGAACAAAATTGGTCGTTCTGGCCGGTTCAGGACATATGATATACAACCTGGGAATCAACCGTAGGGTTTGGGAGAGAGATAGTCAGCCCTTTTCGACAGTCATTTGTGTCAACGTGCCGGCGGATCAGGAAAAAATACGGGTTTCCCGAAGCCTGGGGGATTTTATCTGGTGCCTTTCGGCTGAAGAGCGCCCGGCTTTTCCTGCAGCGGGTTTGAGGTTGAAGAACGTGGCGGGACTGGATAACCTTGTTATCCGGGAAAAAGCCCTTTCCGGCGCGGCCAAAAACACTGATTTTCAAAAAGGGGATGTCATCCTATCCGTTGATGATAAACCTTTTTCTGATATCAACAATCTTCGGTTTTATCTGTCCCGGTTCACCTGGGGGGATTCCGTCGTGTTCAAAATATTGAGAAATGGTGATGAGCGGGAAGTCCGTTTAAACTACGTTCAAGGGAAATGAATTTTTGGAAAAAGGGGAGAAAAAATGTATTTAAGAAATAAACGTTTTTTTATGATCCTAGTAGGCGCTCTTTTTATGTTCCAATTTCTGCCGGCTGAAGAAATAAAAACACCCGGAGAAATCTCACGATATACCAAGTACAGCCAGCATGAGGAGATTACGGTATTTCTCAGTGAACTGGACCATCAATCCGAGGAACTCAAGGTTAAGATAATAGGACATACGAAGGAAACGCGCGAGTACGAATCCAGGGATATTTACCTATGCATTATAAACCGTGAAAAAAGTTTCCGGCCTGATGAGTTGAACCGGAAGAAACCGACGTTTTTTTTCATCGCTTCCCAGCACGGTAATGAACAGTCGGCCAAAGAAGCCACTTTACGGATGATCCGGGATCTGGCAGTAGGAGAGCTTAACCTTCTTCTGGATAAAGTCAATTTTCTTGTTATTCCTCAGGCGAATCCTTATGGCAATTTTTTTGATCAGAGACACAATGAACAGGATTTGGACCTGAACCGGGACCATGTCAAGCTGGAAGCGCCGGAATCTCGGGCCATTCATTGGGTTTTCAGTCACTGGATGCCTGAGGTAACGATTGATGTTCATGAAAAGGGAGATGACTATTACAGGGTTTCGATCGGATGTGTTTCCAATGCGAATATTAGCATGGAACTTCAGGATTTCTCACGAAAGGTGCTTCTCGGTTCTGTAGATAATGAGTTGAAAAAACACAAAATCTCCTTTCATGAATACTTGATAACCCAGCCGATGGGAATCGATTCTTCAGCCGGGGTGACCTATACTTCCCGTGAGACAGAAGGAAGACCGATGATGAAAAGGTACAGTACTTCGGACTTGAACGACGGGAGAAACAGCCTTGGGATATACGAAACCATATCCTTCATTCAGGAAGGGGCTTCCCGACATGACCTGGAGACACTGGAAGAGAGAACGCGGTGGCAGTATTTAGGGATCCGTTACGTTTCGGAAGCGGTAGCTAAAAACGGGGAGAAGATTCTGTCGCTTGTTGATGAATGCCGGCGGGAACTTTTGGAAAGGGCCGACGTTTTTTCAGAGGATGATAGGGTCCATATCAGGATGAAATATGCTCGTAATCCCCAAGATCCGGAATTGACCATAAACCAATTTCAAAGATCTCCTTCACCGATTCGAGGAGTCCTGAAAGTGGACAAAAAGGCGGGGGAACCGCTCATGCGACAGGATATAGGACCTTATCCCTATCCATCCGAATACCGGGTAGAGACGGTCACCGAAAAAAACTGGTTTCCCCTTGTAGAGCCCACCCTGTCCGTATCCCGTCCGCTTGGATATATTATTCCTTCCTGTCGGAAGGATGTGGTTGATACACTGTTGCATCATGTTCTGCGAGTCGAGATATTTTCCCATGACAAGGAAATAGACGTTGAGGTTTACACGGTCGGGGAGATAGAGCCGGCGGATTATGATTATCTGCCTCCCAAGAAGATCATGGTGGAAAAAAATTCAAGAACAGTTGTCGTGAATAAAGGAGATTTTTATATTCCCTGCGATCAACCAGGAGCAAATCTGATTGTTTGTCTGCTGGAACCCCAATCTTTATACGGTCTCATCCGCTATTGGGATTATGAACTGTTACCTGAACAGGCCGGCCTTTTTCCGTTTTTCCGTGTTGTTCGACCAGCAGAATTTCCCACCGTTCCTTATAAAAACTGGCATTAATATCAAAAGCACAGATTCCTGTGCTATTCATAAAGTAGATATATATAAGTTACGGCCAAATTTATGAATAGTGCAGGTTCCTGTGCTATTCACGAGCCAAGCTTGCTGCAGATGTGAGGCGTCGATGGACGAAGCTGTACTTGCTTACTGCGAGTCCGTCGCAACGAAGCAGATGCAGTGAGATCGGTTCGCCTGGAAGGTAAATTTGGCCGGTTCTTTTCTTTTCTTCACAACCCCCGGCCAAATTTATGAATAGTGCAGGAGGGCTTCTTTGATTTTGTTTCCTATATCCGCCGGGCTTTCCGCTACAAATACTCCGGCATCCTTGAGCGCTTTCATTTTTTCAGCCGCCGTTCCTTTTCCTCCGGCGATAATGGCTCCGGCATGTCCCATCCGGCGTCCTGGAGGAGCAGTCTGACCGGCGATGAATCCGGCCGCGGATTTCTTGAATTCGGCCTTTATGTAGGCAGCCGCTTCTTCTTCAGCACTGCCGCCGATCTCACCGATAAGAATCACACCTTCGGTTTCATCGTCTTCATTGAACATTTTGAGCAAATCAATAAATTTGAGTCCTACAATGGGATCACCACCGATTCCAATGGCGGTTGATTGACCAAACCCTGCCTGTGAGACCTGAGCTACGGCTTCATAAGTCAAGGTGCCGGAGCGGGAAATAATCCCGACAGTACCCTGAGTGTGAATATGACCGGGCATGATGCCGATTTTACACTTTCCAGGTGATATAACACCCGGAGTGTTGGGGCCGATAAGGTAACAATTTTTTTCCTTTAAGAACTGCTTGACTTTGATCATGTCAAACGTCGGAATACCTTCAGTGATGCAGACGACAAGCCCGATTCCCGATTCGGCGGCTTCCATAATGGCATCGGCTGCAAAATAAGGAGGAACAAATATGGCCGATGTGTCGGCTCCCTCTTTTTCAACGGCTTCCGCAACCGTGTTGTATACGGGAAGGTTAAGGTGTTTTTGCCCTCCCTTCCCCGGTGTGACACCGGCAACGACATGTGTTCCATATTCTATCATGCGTTCCGTGTGGAAAGTGCCTTCGCTTCCGGTGATCCCTTGGACCACTACCCGCGTTTTTTCATTGATCAGTATACTCATCATCCACTCCTTATTTTCCTGCTGTCAGGGTGACGATTTTCTCCGCTGCCTCTTTCATGCTGGAAGCCGGAAAAAAATCGAGACCGGAGTCCTGAAGGATCTTTTTTCCAAGGTCGACATTGGTGCCTTCCAGCCTGACGACCATGGGGATATTCAGTCCGATCTCTTTTGCAGCATTTACGATTCCGTTGGCGACCATGTCACAGCGAACAATGCCCCCAAAAATATTGATCAGAGCCGCTTCCACATCTTTGTCCGAGACCAGGATCTTGAAGGCGTTTTTTACAGCTTCCTCGGAAACACCGCCGCCTACATCCAGGAAGTTGGCGGGCATACTTCCGGAATATTTGATGATGTCCATAGTGGCCATGGCCAAACCGGCTCCATTGACCATGCAGCCGACGTTTCCGTCGAGCTTGATATAGTTGAGATCGTACTTGGCGGCTTCTGCTTCCAGGGGGTCTTCTTCGGTCAGGTCTCTCATAGCTTGAATATCAGGATGACGAAGAAGGGCGTTATCGTCGAAGTTCATTTTGGCGTCAAGGGCGAGAACATCACCCCGTTTGGTTATCAAAAGTGGGTTGATTTCGGCCAAAGAAGCGTCGGAGGCTTCAAAGCTTTGATACAGGCTTCGAATGAATTTGACGGCTTTTTTGAATGTGTCTCCTTGTAATCCAAGTTTGAAGGCCAGTTTTCTTGCCTGAAAAGTCTGAAGGCCGATACCGGGATGGATGTATTCTTTGAAAATGAGCTCGGGAGTCTCTGAAGCGACTTTTTCGATCTCGACTCCTCCTTCGGACGAAGCCATTACCACCGGGGATTCCTTAGCTCGGTCTATGACAATGCCGATATAGAGTTCCCTGTTGATGTCAAGGGCTTCTTCGACCAAAACTTTTCTGACCAGCTTTCCCTCCGGTCCAGTCTGGTGGGTAACCAGGATTTTACCGATTATCTCGGCAGCGATTTTTTCGGCTTGCTCCGGATTATCCGCCAGTTTAACGCCGCCTCCTTTTCCTCTTCCACCGGCGTGTATTTGGGCCTTAACCACGACTTTAGGGCCAATCTTTTCGGCGATTTTTCTAGCATCGGCAGGATTTTCCGCCATTTCCCCTTTAGGAATAGCCACGCCGAATTTCGAGAGAATTTTTTTGGCTTGATATTCATGAATTTTCATAAAAATCTCCCTTATGTTCTGATAAAAGCGCTGTCTTTACCGCGGCTGAAAAGACGAAAAAGATCAGCGACGCTGATACTCTTGTTTTCCTTCTTCATAAAGGTCATTTCCGTACATATCATTGATGACGATGCAGGGAAAATCTTTGACCTTTATTCTTCGAATAGCTTCCGGTCCGAGTTCGGGATAGGCGATAACTTCCGCTTCTTCAATGCTTCTGGAGATCAAAGCGCCGGCTCCTCCAACAGCAGCCAGATAAACAGCTTTGTGTTTCTGTAGGGACTTCTTAACTTCCTCACTCCTGGCTCCTTTTCCGATGGTGCCCTTTAATCCCATAGCGTGCAGCGCAGGGGCGAAGGAATCCATCCTGTAGCTGGTGGTGGGACCGGCAGAGCCGATTGGTTTTCCCGGCCGGGCCGGTGTGGGCCCGACATAATAGATCAACTGTCCTTTAATGTCCACGGGCAGGTCTTTTCCCTGTTCAACCAGTTCGATCAATTTTTTGTGGGCGGAATCTCTTCCCGTGAACAAATATCCGGTGATGAAAACCCTGTCACCGGCTTTTAATTTGGAAATCGTCTCATCAGAAACGGGTGTCTGAATGTGATGCTCAGCCATTTTTAAAATTTGAGAAGGTCGATGACAATTCTAACCGCTGCTTCAGATTCTGTGATGGCCTTTTTTTCATCATCATTCAAATCTATGGTGATGATTTCTTCTACTCCCCCAGTGCCCAGTTTGACGGGAACACCAAAATAAAGGTCATTGATGCCGTATTCACCCTCAAGGTATGCTGCGCAGGGAAGTATTTTTTTCTTGTCTTTGATGATCGATTCGACCATTTCAACAACAGCCAGAGAAGGAGCATAGTAGGCGCTTCCTGTCTTGAGATATTTTACGATTTCTCCGCCGCCCTTACGCGTCCTCTCGACGATGGCATCTATTTTATCTTGAGGGAGGAAGTGATTCAAAGGAATTCCGGAAATGGTGGTGTAGCGGACGATGGGAACCATCGTATCGCCGTGTCCTCCCAGAACCAAAGCCTGAATGTTGTCGACGGACACACCGATCTCTGAGGCGATAAAAGTTCTGTACCGTGTCGTATCCAGAATTCCTGCCATTCCGAAAACCCTGTTTTTTGGAAAACCACTGGTTTTGAAGGCCGTATAGGCCATGGCATCAAGGGGATTGCAGACAATCAAGAGCATGCAGTCAGGGGAATGCTTCACGACGTTCTGCGTGACATTCTTGACGATTCCGAAATTGGTCCCCACAAGTTCATCTCGACTCATGCCCGGTTTTCGGGGGATGCCAGCTGTAATAACGACTATGTCGGATCCGGCGGTGTCTTCGTATGTATTAGTTCCTGTGATTTTTGAGTCATAGCTACCTACCGGTCCGCCTTCGAGCATATCCAGTCCTTTTCCGATGGGCATGTCTTCGATGATGTCCAGAAGAACAACGTCAGCCAGTTCTTTTTCGGCGATTTTGAAGGCGGTAACTTCGCCAACGTGACCAGCCCCGATAACAGATACTTTTTTTCTCATAATGATACCTCCTTAATGATAAAAGGATAGAGAAATTAAAAGCCTTACTCTTCCTAGATGATTTAGATGGAACGCCATATTATAATTTTTTTTGAGGAAAATCAACTTTTTCCGATGATGTTTTCCGATGATGAGATTGGCTCTTCTTTGAAATTGAGAAGGCCGCTTGTTTTTTATAAGGCAATATGATAATTTTTGAAAATCCTGATTGAAGCAGGTAGATCAGAGATGTTATGAGAAGCAAAAAGCCGTATAAAAAACTGGCCTGTTTATTGTTAGGTATTATTTATGTTTTTATTTTTTCATCCGCGTCCCTTTTGATTTCTCCGGTGAAATTTCAGGTTGTCGTTGTTCCCGGTGGGACATATAACGGTCTTATTAAGGTGAAAAATGTTTTCAATCAAAGGCTTGCGATCAAGGTAACATTTTCCAGCCTGTTTCTGGATCCGATGGGAAACCCTGTTGATAACAGTAATGATGATTCGGTTTTTTCAAATAATGTCACGTCCGATCCTGTGATTTTTTCGCTCGGTCCTCAGGAAGATCGCATTTACCGGTTTCAGTTCAGAATGCCCCCAGGAATGGATGAGGAGGTTTCGGGAAAAATTGTTTTTTCTCCTTTTCCGGAAGAAGGAGAGCCGGCTTTCGAAGGGATATTCAAACCCGGTCCGGTTTTGATTCCTTTTTTTGCGTCTCCCCCGGATGTGACGGAAAAAAACGCAGAAATATCGGGATTTTATGTGAAACAATATGATCAGCAGGACTCCGTCGCTTGTACGCTTGTGTTTAGAAATAAGGGGCTCTTACATATCAGGCCCCAAGGAATATTACGGCTTTTCGATGAGGATAAAAATCAGCTTTTTTCCTGCCCCTTAAATCCAGGGCGGGCACCCATATTGAAGTCCTCTTTTGGTATTGTAAAGAAAACTCTGGGGACTGGATTGCAAGCAGGAAATTTTGTCGTCAGAGCGGAAATTGAGGGTACTGGGGATATGGATATGGGAATAGAGAAGTCTTTATACATATTTCCAAAAAAAAGAATAAAAAATTTTCAAGTCAAAGTCGTATATCCCTCAGGCCAAAAAGATTCCCGGAAAGTTACTTCTCCGATATCGATGCAAGCAGCATCATCCCTGAAGGCTATCGAGATGGAAAGAAGGAAAAAAGGAACAGTGATTTCACTTATTGCCGACGGCAGGCTTTCTTTTGACCCGTTTGAATTGGATGATCCTTACCGTCTTGTTTTGGACATTAAAGGTGTATTGAACGATTTACCTTCCAAAACACTTGAATTATATACCAGCGAGGTCCTTAAAATACGGACGTCTCAATTCAAGATTTCACCTGAAAAAATTACCAGGGTTGTTGTGGATTTTATGCGTGAACAAAAATACGATTTGGTTTCCTTGAGCGACCGGTTGGTGGTTTACGTCGGCATTCCGGCACCAGCGACGCCTGAGGCTGAAGAAAAAAGAGAGTCTTTACCATCAGTTCCTTATCTGGAGTTTAACGCAGATTTGGTTGGCAGCGTGAAAATAGGGGAGGGAAGCCGAGGTATTTTTAAAGTAATCAGCCTGTCCGGAACTATTCTTTATCAGGTCCCTATCCAAGCTGAAGAGGGGGATGGAGAAATGCATCTTTCTGGACGATGGTCTCGAATACCGGATCCGGGAATTTATTTCGGAGAACTTGTTCTGGTTCAGGAAGAGCGAATTCCCATAGTCAGTTATTCCATTTTCAAAGTTGAGTAGCCTGAGCCTATCCGTGAAAAGTCCAGGGGTGATACCTGTTTTAATAAACCTTGGAAATAAACATATCGGTTTAATAGATAAGGAATATTAAGGAGTATTAATAAGATGGAATACTATTTTAAACATGAGAAGGAGCGGCACAGTCAGGGCATTCCTCCCCTTCCTCTAAACACCGAGCAAATATCGGAAGTCTGCCGCCGGTTGGAGAAATCCAAAGGAAAAGAAGCGGAGACATATCTGTATCTTTTGAAAAACAGAACAGCTCCGGGTGTTGATCCAGCGGCTAAGGTAAAAGCTTCATGGCTGGCTGATTTAGCTTCAAGGAAAAAAAAATCCCCAATGCTTAGCCGGAAGGAGGCCGTTTCCCTCCTGGGGACAATGCTGGGAGGATACAATATCGATCCTCTGATTGAGCTTTTGACTTCAAAGGAATTTGCCTCTGATGCCGCTGAAGCACTGAAAAAGACCATACTTGTATACAGCGCTTATGACACAATAAAAAAAATGGCCTCGGAAAACCGGTATGCCGAGGAAATCCTTCAGTCTTGGGTTGAAGGGGAATGGTTCTTGTCGAGGCCGGAGTTTCCAAACGAAGTTACGCTAAAAGTATATAAAATCGATGGTGAGATCAATACGGATGACTTGTCCCCGGCAAAACATGCCTGGAGCCGTCCTGATATCCCTCTTCATGCTCTTTCTATGGGAGAGCAGCGATTCCCGGAGGGGATAAAAACCATTAAAACATATCGTGAACAGGGATTTAAGGTTGCCTTTGTCGGGGATGTTGTGGGGACGGGATCTTCAAGAAAATCCGCGACAAATTCATTGATGTGGCATATCGGTGAAGATATCCCTTTTGTACCGAACAAAAGGCGGGGGGGAATTGTGCTGGCCGGGTTGATTGCACCCATTTTCTTCAATACTTGGGAAGATTCAGGGGGATGGCCGATCATGTGTGATGTCTCTCGGATCAAATCCGGTGATGTTATCATCATTGATGCCGTTCAGGGTTTGATTAAGGATGAGTCGGGAAAAACCCTGGCAACGTTCAAACTGAATCCATTGACGATCAAGGACGAGTACAGAGCAGGCGGCAGACTAAACTTGATTATCGGAAGAAATCTGACGGATAGAGCCAGAGCGGATTTGGAAAAACCTCCCGCAGATATTTTTACAGAGATAAAAAATCCTGTTCCTAAGCCCGGACAGGGATATTCCCTGGCTCAAAAAATCGTGGGAAAGGCCTGTGGTGTGGATGGGATTCTTCCCGGTTCAGCCTGTGAGCCGAAAATGACGACCGTGGGCTCTCAAGATACGACCGGGCCTATGACGGCGGATGAGCTAAAAGAACTGGCCTGCCTTGAATTTCAAACAGAGCTTTTTATGCAGTCTTTTTGCCATACGGCTGCTTATCCCAAACCGACCGATGTTGATATGCATCATTGGTTGGCCCGGTTTGTTGAAGAAAGGAAGGGTGTTTCTCTGCGACCGGGCGACGGAATCATCCATTCCTGGATCAACCGGCTTATCCTTCCTGATACTCTGGGGACTGGGGGGGATTCTCATACCCGATTTCCCATCGGGTTGAGTTTTCCCGCCGGATCGGGACTGGTTGCTTTTGCCGGAGCCCTGGGATTTATGCCTCTGGACATGCCGGAATCCGTGCTGGTCAGGTTTAAGGGAAAAATAAAGCCCGGCATCACCATTCGTGATGTTGTCAATGCTATCCCCTATATGGCGATTCAAGAAGGATTACTAACAGTTGCCAAACAAAACAAAAAAAATGTTTTTAACGGCCGGCTGATCGAAATGGAAGGTCTTCCCGGACTTACAGTCGAACAGGCCTTCGAGTTGACCGATGCCACGGCGGAGAGATCGGCTGCGGGAGGAACCATTGTCCTTTCAAAGGAATCCGTCAGCGATTATTTGCGGAGTAATATCGCATTGATGAAAAAACTTATCGAAGACGGATATCAGTCAGCGGAAACACTCGAAAGAAGGATTGAAGCCTGTGAAAAATGGCTGAAAAATCCTGTTCTTTTGCAAAGGGATGAGAACGCGGAGTTTTCCGCGGTTTTAGAGATAGATCTTTCTAAAATTGAAGAGCCTGTTGTCGCTTGTCCCAATGATCCGGACGATGTAAAGCTTCTTTCTGAGGTCGCCGGAGATAAGATCGACGAGGTCTTCATCGGATCCTGCATGGAAAATATCGGTCATTTTCGGGCCGCGGCCAGAATTTTCCAGGGAGCGGGTTATTTGGACACCAAAGTCTGGCTTACCCCTCCGACCAAGATGGATAGGGCCCAGCTTTTACGGGAGGGAGTTTATACGGCATTTGCCGAGGTAGGGGCCCGAACGGAAATCCCAGGTTGTTCATTATGTATGGGGAATCAAGCGCGGGTACATCCGAAAGCAACGATTTTTTCGACATCAACGCGTAACTTTGACAATCGTATGGGCGACGGAGCAAGGGTATATCTTGGTTCGGCGGAGTTGGCGGCCGTGACGGCCGTATTGGGAAAATTGCCGACCCCTGAGGAATATTTTAAAGTGATGAAGGAAAAAATCTTTCCTTATACAAAGGATATATACTTTTATTTGCAGTTTGATAAGGTGGAAAATTTGAAGCTGGACTATATGTGATGCCTCTGACTTTCCAATGAAAACTTTAAAAATTGGGAGAACTCCAAGTATCCTTGCTTTTGATTTTAAATTTTGGTAAAGATTATCAATTAGGGAGGAAATGAGATGGAGGAGAGAATTGGAATCGTCACCCACTATTTTGCCAAGATCAGCGTTGCCGTTATGGAAATGAAGGAAGGCAGGCTGCATACCGGGGATACCTTGCATATCAAAGGCCACACAACGGATTTTTATCAGAATGTGTCATCCATGCAGATAGAGCATGAACCGGTATCGGAAGTGAAAGCAGGGCAGGAATTTGCCTTTAAGGTGGAGAGCCCGGTTCGGGAGCATGATGTTGTTTTTCGAGTGACAGACGAGGAAAATACAGGGATTGAGTAGTTCAAGAAGGATACGCATTCTAATCGCTAAGGCCGGTTTGGATGGTCATGACCGGGGTGCGAAGGTCATTTGCCGGAGCCTTAGGGATGCCGGATTTGAAGTCATTTATACGGGGCTCCGCAGGACGCCTGAAGAAATTGTATCAGCTGCTATTCAGGAGGATGTCGACATCTTGGGACTCAGTAGTCTTTCAGGAGCTCACAACATATTGTTTCCTGAAATCCTGTCTCTGCTGAAAAAAAAAGGAGCTGGAAACATAACTGTCATTGGAGGCGGCATTATTCCGGAGAAAGATATTCCCGGACTTAAGAAAGCAGGTCTGAAAGTGGTTTTTCCGCCGGGAACAAAAACAGCCGATATTGTTGAATGGATTCATAAAAACATAGAATAAAACACTAATAAAGAAAAAACTTGACATTGTTTTTCTGCTGGATATAATCAATAAAAGTCCATGTATAAGAAATTTTTTTCACTCATTATCGTTCCACATTCCAACCGGAAATTTAAGACGCTTACTTTTTCTGAAAAGAAAGTGAAGACAATTGCCGGAATAACCATATTTTTAATCGTTCTTCTTGTTGTTTTTCTTGTTGACTATTTCAGCATGAATGTCACCCGCATGAAGTACAATCGACTTCTCCATGTTAACAAGGTTCAGAAAGAGGCCCTTGACGAGTATGAAAAACTCGGCAACAAGCTGGAAGATATGGAAAAGTATACGGAAAAAATCAATGTGCTGGCCGGATTGAAGTCACCGGAGATTATGAAAGAGTTGAGTATCGGCAATGGTAACAGCGATCAATCATTCGAGGCACCCCAGAATCCCTTGACGCCGGGAGTGGATATGGAGAACCTGCAGCTTCTTCGCGAAAGGGCTGGTATTGTCGGCAGGAATTTGAACGAGTTGGTCGGATTTTATGAGAACCAAAAAGTTCTGCTTGCTTCTACGCCTACCATTCGTCCGACAAACGGCTGGATGACATCGACTTTTGGAAGGCGGACCGATCCTTTCAGCGGAAAAACTACCTTCCACTGGGGGATTGATATCGCCACCGCTTATGGTGCCCCAGTTGTCGCGACAGCCGATGGCGTCGTTGCCAAGGCAAGTTATGAAAAAATCGGTGGCCGGACGATCATCATCAATCACAATTGGAGCGGTTATCAAACGGTTTACTGCCATCTCAGCAAATTTAACGTCAAGCCGGGCGACAAAGTTAAGCGTTGGGATATCATCGGTTACGTCGGAAAAACGGGCAAAGCCTCAGGCCCCCACGTTCATTATGAAGTTCGGAGAGACGGCAAACGGCTGAATCCTTACCAGTTCCTCCTGGAAGAAGAATAAATCTTCCTTATTCCGTCTTTTTTCCCTTTGATTCGAAAAACAAGGTAAGAAGAGCCTGTTTTAGAGGGGATTTCTGTTTAACCGGGATATAAACACTCTCACAAAAACCGGTCTCCGGGCTTGACATCGGCGCCCAGGCAGAAAGAATAAGCATCCATTTCTTTTTTGTTTTCAGGTTGGAGTCTTTTCACCAAAAGCAGGCTGGGTCCTCCGCAGAGAATAGAGATTCCCTCAGAACGGATATCCCATATCTTTCCATAGGCTTTGTCGGGGGAAGGGGATTCGTCCAACGGGGATACGCTGATGAGTTTTATGCGCTGCTTTTTGAAAAAGCAGAATGAGGAGGGCCATGGATGGAAAGCCCTGACATGATTGCTGATCTCAGATGCCGTTTTTTGCCAGTTGATACGGCCGTCTTCTTTTTTAATTAATGGGGCATAGGTAGCTAAACTGTTGTCCTGTTCAACGGGAGTAATTTTATCAATATTGGATATAGTCGCGACAAGAAGATCAGATCCGATCTCGGACAATCTCGATTGTAGACGGATCGCATCTTCGTTTTTTTGAATATAAACTTTTTTTTGAGCCAGAATCTTCCCCTCATCCATTTTTTCGTTGAGTTCAAAGATGCTCACGCCTGTTGTTCTTTCACCATGATAAAGAGCCCACTGAACAGGGGCTGCTCCCCGGTAGGATGGAAGAAGAGAAAAGTGAAGATTCAGGGAATGAAAAGGAGGAAAATAGATGACCGAAGCCTGTATGATCTGTCCGTATGCAACGACCACGTTGAGGTCAGGCTTTTGTTCTTCAAGTTTTTCCAGAATGAAGGAATCTTTTCTGATTTTAACGGGTTGATGGATCGGAAGTCCCATGTTCAAAGCGGCGGCCTTAACGGCGGATACACCGGCATGTCTTCCCCGTCCCGAAGGCCGGTCGGGTTGCGTGATAACAAGGGCGACTTCATGGCCGGATTCAACGATCTTTTGAAGCGAAGGAATCGCCCAAGGTGGACTTCCATAAAAAAAAATCTTCATAAGATCAGCTTTAGTTTTTCTTTTTGAATTTTTTTCGGATGAGGCTTCGTTTCAAAGGAGACAGCCGATCAATGAACAGCTTTCCGTTTAAATGATCGATTTCATGGCAGAATACACGGGCGGCCAGTCCCTCCGCTTCGAGGTTGACTTCCTTCCCTTCGAGAGTAATCCCCTTGATCACGGCCTGGAATGGCCGGGAGACGGGTTCCCGTACTCCGGGAACCGACAGGCATCCTTCCTCCATGATGTCCTGACCCTCTTTATGGATGATTTCCGGGTTTATCAAGATGAAAAGATCCGACTTGTTTTTGCCGACGGATATATCCACTGTAATCAACCTTTTGCTTTGGGAGACTTGAGGAGCCGCCAGTCCGATGCCGGGGGCTGCGTACATCGTGTAAAGCATGCGCTTTGCCAGTTCGATAATTTTTTCATCAATATTTTTTATTTCTTCGGCTTTTCGGGCCAAGACCGGATTACCGATAACGGCAATATCGAGGGCGATGTTATCGTGTTCTTCCAATGGTTTCTCCGAAAAACATTGTAGATTATATTAGGGGTTTGTTCAACAGACTTGACAGCTGAAGATTAATTGATGCCATTTTTGGGGGATCTGCTCCCATTGGCGTACACCGCCTAAAGATATGCTGTGCATGATCCAGAAGAAAATGCAGGTTACTTTTTTCGAAAGGTGATAAACCTGTTTTTTTCCAGCTGCTGGAGAAAAAAGGCCAGCCTGTCATACAGGGGTTCGACTTTTTCCCCGAATTCTTCTTTAAGGATTTTTCCCACCTGCCGGACGTCCCTTTTTCCATCACATGCTTTCCAGGTTGAGCTCCCGATATCATCGAGCTTGATGCGAAAATAAGGATTTTTAAGTCGGGGAATGAGATGTTTGACCAGCCAGGGATGTCGGAATTTCACCTTTAAAAGGTTGACCAATCCGGCATCTGTTTTTTCCCACTCTATGCGCCTTTCAGGTATCAGATCGAGAAGATTGACCGGTGCTTCGTCTTTGTTATTTTTCTTCAAGTATTATGAGTCGCTTTCTGGCTTTTTCCCGTATTCTCCGGAAGCGATCATTTTTTTATAGGGGAAGTAGATCAAGATAAAACCTAGAAGGAAAAAAATGACTAAAGCCAGCCACGGATTATCAAGAGAAGCGGGCATACGGATATTGGCGCCTTTCAAGGCTGCCGTGATAATGCCCATGATGGCCTGTCCTGCGATCAATCCTGAAGCGAGAAGGAGTCCTACGTTTTCAACGATGGTTTTTCCCTTAGGTGTCGGTTTTTTGCGATTGACACTGGAATCGATGAAATATTTGATGACACCGCCGAAAAAGATGCAGGCCGTTGCCCTGAGGGGGAGATACATACCGACGGCAATGATCATGGGGGATGGCGAGCCGATCAGGATAAGGCCGATGCCGAGCAGCATTCCAGCGACAACAAGGGGCCAGGCCATTTCTCCTCCGACTATACCTTGGGACATCATGGCCATAAGGTTGGCTTGGGGAGCGGGAAGGGCTTCACTTCCGATGCGCATGGTGCTGTGAAGAAGCTGAAGGGAGAAGGTCAAAGTTAAAGCAGCGGCGACAACACCGATAAGTCCGCCGATCTGCATGCGCCAGGGAGTTCCTCCGAGGATATGACCGACTTTCCAGTCTTGGATCATATCACCGGCCACTCCGGCGACACAACAAACGACCGCAGCCACCCCCAGGACAGCCGCGATTCCCGGATTGCCTTTTTGCCCCATGATGACCATCATCAGGGCAGCGATGAGAAGGGTTGTCAATGTCAAGCCGGATATGGGATTTGAAGAGGAACCGATGATTCCGACCAGGTATCCGGCAACCGCTGCGAAAAGCAGGCCCATGATGATCATAACGATTGCGGCAACCAATGCAGAGCCGATGTTTTTCGTAAAAATGTTGTAGAGTATGACCATGGGGATGATAAGAGCGATGATGGCCAGAACAATGGATGGAAAAGGAAGGTCCTTGTCAGTCCTTTCCAGGCCTGAACTTCCTTCGATCTGGGATTTTTTCACGTCTTTAATTGAGCGCCCGATTCCTGTGACCAGGCTCTTACGCATTTTGAAGAGCGTATAAAAAGCACCCACCAGCATAGCTCCAACGGCGATGGGTTTGATTTGGGCATTGTATGCAGAAACGGCAGCCTGTGTCCAGTCTCCACCAAATGCGGAGACAACGGCGTTGAGATCGCCTGAAATAAATAGGAGTATCGGCATCAGAAACAACCAGCCGAGCACACCTCCGGAAAAGGTGAGTGCGGCCAGTTTCGGGCCGATGATGTATCCGACTCCCGTCATGGCTGCGTTGGCGGCAGGTGTTTCAATAAAAAGTCTTCCTTTCATTTGGGCGGCTTGAGGTGTTTTATATTGAAGAACATTATCACCGTCAAGGTAGCTTATTCGTGATAATCCCGGTATTTTGAAAATTCCTCTTACATATGGGTTGATCAATCGAATGCCGTTTTCACTTGTGAAAAATTCGATCAAACCTCCAAGGCCCATGGCCCAGAACATATAAGCGGCATTGGAGCCGCCTTTTTGTCCTGTTTTAACCATTTCTGCGCAGGCAACGCTTTCGGGGAAAGGAAGTTCCGTATCCTGTACCAGAGTTCTCCGGACAAGAATGATTAAAAATACGCCGAGGACGCCTCCGACAAGCATAAGCAGGGAGGATTTAAAAACATCGAATTTTTCCCATACGGGAGGCCTGGTAAGAAGAAAAGCGGGAATGGTGAAGATGGCACCGGCAGCCAGCGCTTCACCAACTGCTCCCGTCGTTCGGGCTAGGTTTTCCTCAAGGATCGTTCCTTTAAGAGGCCTGAGAACAGCCATAGCGATGACGGCGGCTGGAAATGTTGCTGCGACCGTCATGCCGACAAGAAGTCCGAGATAGGCATTGGCGGCACCCAGGACGATGGCCATGATGATTCCTAAAAGAATTGCCTTGAAGGATATTTCTTTCATAGATTGTTCTGGAGGGATATAAGGCTTGAAGGAATTGTCACTCATAAGGACCTCCTCTACTTCGATAATATTTTTTTGAATATATATTTCTCTCTAGGGAAAAGTCAAGGAAAAATCCATCATGTTTCTTTTAAGGTCCTAAATTAACCGTTATCTTGCTTGAATATGGTATTTGTGTTAAATAATTGCTGTGATATAAATTGTGAAGGATTCTTATGAGCATAATTAGTTGGTTTAAAGACAAGCTTTTATGTGATCTGGCTATTGATTTAGGAACGGCGAATACTCTTGTTTTCCTGAAAGGGAAAGGCATCATTCTTCAGGAGCCTTCTATAGTTGTTGTCAACAGAGAATCAGGAAAGCTGGAAGCAGTTGGAACCAAAGCTAAAGAAATGCTGGGAAAGACACCCGCAAGCATAATACCGATAAAACCGATGAGAGATGGAGTCATCGCCGATTTTGAGATTGCGGAAAAAATGCTTGATTTTTTTATCAAACAGTCGACCAACAACCGCAGCTTTGTTCTTCGCCCTCGAATAGTGATCGGTATTCCAACAGGTATTACTCAGGTGGAAAGAAGAGCGGTAAAGGATATTGCTATGAGAGCAAAAGCTTCGGAAATATTTCTTGTCGAGCAGCCCGTGTCAGCGGCCGTAGGAGCGGACCTTCCCATATCGGAGCCGGTGGGAAACATGATTGTAGACATTGGAGGGGGAACGACGGATATTGCCGTTATCTCGTTGAACGACATTGTTTTTAACTATTCCATACGGATTGCCGGAAATGAGATGGATGAAGCCATCATTCAATATTTGAAGAAAAAATACAACCTCCTCATTGGAGAAAGAAGCGCTGAAAACGTCAAAATGCAGATTGGTTCCGCTTATCCTCTCGATGAACCTATGACCATGGAGATAAAGGGACGTGATTTAAGAGAAGGCATTCCCAAAACCATTGTCATTGATGATCAGGAAATAAGAGAAGCTCTCGAGGACGTTGTCTCCACCATCGTCAATGCCGTTAAAATCGCTTTGGAGAAGACACCTCCCGAGCTTTCGGCAGATATGATCGACCGTGGCATCATATTAACAGGTGGAGGAGCCCTTTTAAAAAACATTGATAAAAGAATATGCGAGGAAACACAGCTTCCCATTTATATTACCGATGATCCATTGAAAACAGTGGTCTTGGGGGCAGGGAAAATGCTTGATGATCTCGAGCTTCTAAAAAAGATTTCCTTGATATAGAATTTAACTGGATTATTCGCAAGTATTAGTACAGGCTAAGGTCAAAAGACTGAAAGTTTATGTCCTTTCTTAGAGATAGAAAAAATATATCCATTCTTTTGGTTCTCATTGTCTTCAATCTCATATTGATTTCTCTTCAGGTTTATTTGGAGGAGGCTGAAAATTTTATTGAAAAAGTTTCTTTTTCGATTTTTGCCGCTGTTAAGCATGGATTTTCCTCTTTGATGAAGGGGATTTCACGTTTCTGGGAGAATTATTTCGACCTTTGGCACGCCAAAAAGAAAAACCGGGAAATGAACAAAGAGATAACCCGTCTCAGGCATGAAAATATCCTCCTTAAGAACAGCCTGAAAGAATTCAGGGATATCGAAGAGATTAAGAAAGATCTTATACAGTTTCACAATCATATTCTTTTAGCCCGTATCATCAGTTTGGATTTCAGTAATCTATATAAATCCGCAATCATAGATAAGGGAACTATGGACGGGATTGAAAAGAATATGGCCGTATGTGATAAATACGGCCATCTTTTGGGCAGAGTCATCGAACCTATTTCCTTGAAAGAAGCCAGAATACAACTTATCACCGATAATCTTTGTGCCGTCGGTATTTACACGGAGAATAGTATGGTTTACGGAATTCTCAAAGGAAAAGGAAACGGAATGTGTTTTCTTGACCATATCCTAACGACGGAAAAATCAATCTCCCTGGGGGAAACGGTGACAACTTCAGGATATGACGGAATATATCCGCAAGGAATTAGAGTAGGCTCCATCATTTCGATGGAAGAATCCTCTTCGCTTTTTCAAAAAGTCGAGGTCAGGCCATATTTTAATTTCAACCGGCTGGACATGGTGGTTGTGCTTAAAAAAAACGACCAATAGCATGGATTTTTTATGCGTATAAGAAGTGGAATCGGTGCCGGAATCGGTATAATCACAGCGGTGGTTATACATACCTTCCTGGAAAAAATTTCTATTTCGGCCAATGAATATATAAGTCTCCTCAGTCTGGTTGTCATTTTATATGCGGTCAAAAAAGGAGAACTTTTTGGGGCTGGTTTGGGAACCGTCTGTGGACTTATTCAGGATTCATTTTCGGCCGGTATTTATGGAATTTCCGGTTTGGCTAAAACACTGACTGGATTTTTAGCAGGGTATATCTCCCGCAAGATAAACATCAATTCTCCTTTCAGAAGCTTCATTCTGATTTTCGTGCTTGTTGTGATGGAAATTCTTATTTGGAGTTTTTTTTATTGGTTTATAACCAAGGGAAGCTTTTTTCGAGGAGGAACAGGAGTTTTTTTCCGGCCGCTTTTGACCTCGATTTTAGGTTCGTTTTTGTTCATGATTTTAAAGAAATATAAATTTTTCATTGTTCCATAAACCAGAGAAGACATGATGAAAGATAAAATTTATGAAGATCTTTCAACCGTCCTGAAAAGGGCAAACCACATCCGTTTGAGCATGCTTGTTCTGTTTGGCTTTTTGCTGGTTTGCTTCTGGAAAGTTCAGATTCTTGACCATAAGGAATACTGGCAGAAAGCGGAAGCCAACAGACTTCGTGAAATTCCCATCTCTGCTCCGCGGGGGCTCATCCTGGACAGGGAAGGAAATATATTAGCGGAAAATATTGCCTCTTATAAAGCTTCTGTTTTGATCGAAGAAAACCGTGATCATGGCGATTGGCTGGATAAAGTTTCCCAACTCCTGGATTTGGAAAAGTCTGTTTTGGAAGAACGGATTCAAAAGTACCGTGGATTATCGACATACAAACCTATTGTTATCAAAGATAATCTGACACTTCGCGAGGTCTCCAGACTGGAAGCACGGAAGCTTGAACTTCCCGAACTCATCATTCAAGCAGATCCCAAACGATATTATCCCTTCGGCAAATTTGCTTCTCATATCATCGGTTACCTTCAGGAGTTATCTCCGGAAGAACTGGCGATACCCGAATACAAAGATCGACGGATGGGAGATATTATTGGAAAAACAGGAGTTGAAAAAACCTATGAATCGGTTCTGGCCGGTACCGACGGGTTTTCGGTTGAAATAGTGGATAGTATGGGCCGCATAAAAGGAGAAAAAAGGAGGCGGGAACCTCGTGCGGGTAACAATATAAGGCTGAGCCTTGATTTTGATATTCAAAGCAAAGCAGAGGAGCTTCTCGAAGGTAAAGAGGGGATTATTATATGTCTGGATGTATGTACAGGCGGGGTTTATTCCTTGGCCAGCTACCCTGATTTCGACCCTAATAAATTCATTAATCGTTTCACTCCCGAAGAATGGATGGCCTTAGTCAACAATCCGGCAAATCCTTTGGAAAACCGGGCCATTCGGGGCCTTTATTCGCCGGGATCCGTTTTTAAAGTTTTGATGGCATTGGCCGCGCTCGATCTCGATGTGATCCGTCCTTCCTCTTCATTCTATTGCGGAGGAGTGGTGCGTATCTATGATCATCCTTACAACTGCTGGTATGCTCCCGGTCACGGCCGTATCGGTCTTATAGAAGCTATCCGTTTATCATGTAATATTTATTTTTACCAGCTGGGACGAAGGATGAACATAAGTGATATTGCCCGATACGCCAAAAATTTGGGCTATGGTGAACTAACGGGGATTGATTTACCGGGTGAAAAAAAAGGGCTTCTTCCGGATCCGGAGTGGAAAATGGAAGTCCGGAATGAGCCCTGGTATGCCGGAGATACCATATCCGTTTCCATCGGACAAGGAATACTCTCTGTAACTCCGCTTCAGGTAGCTGTTCATACGGCCATGGTGGCTAACAGGGGAAAAAAAGTGATTCCCCATCTTCTTATGGGAGGAAATAGGGGGCAGGTTTTGTTTCCGAATCATACCCCGTCTGAGAAAGGAACGGATTTTATATCACAGGAACATTTTGAGAGCGTTATAAAGGGTATGTGGAGCTCTGTTAATGCCGGAGGAACGGCGAGAGGTGCCAGAGTCCAGGGATTTGATGTTTGCGGAAAAACAGGTTCCACCCAAATTGTCAGCCGCGAGACGGCGGAAAAACTGGATAAAGAATCTAAATGGATCCGGACACATTCCTGGTTCACGGGCTTTGCTCCCCGGGAACAACCCCGGATCGTTGTAACCGTTTTAGTGGAATATGGTGGTATGGGCGGAACAACGGCCGCACCCTTAGCGAGGCAAATTTTTACCCTATTTCGGGAAAAGTATGACTGAAAAGAGTTTGTTGAAAAACATCGATTGGAAACTCATTTTTCTCCTTGTTCTTATTTCAATCATCGGAGTCTTTGTCATATACAGCAGTTCCCGTTATCTACCGGGAAATTATTTTGTTCGACAGATCATTTTTATGCTGATTAGCCTGGCTGTTTTGTTCATATTTCTGACCGTTAACTACCGAAAACTCATCACCTATTCGCTCTATATATATATTGTTCTTGTTGGAATTCTTGTCGGGATTCTTTTATTCGGGCGGTTTATTGCCGGGACAAAAAGCTGGATAAGACTTCCATTGTTTCAGGTTCAACCATCGGAATTGACAAAAATCGCTATTGTTTTGGTGCTGGCGAAAGTATTTGCTTCCCATAAAGATAGATTTGTTTCAAGGAGGCGCGGTCTTTTTGGAGCATCGCTTGTTTTGGTTCCTTTTATTCTGACGGCAATCCAACCCGATCTGGGGACGGCTTTGATATTCGTTGTTATCCTTGCGGCAGCTTTATATCTGGCGGGTTTGAGAACCAAGACGGTCGTTATTTTGTTGGTTTTAGCGGTTATACTTGCATCTCTCGGATGGATGTTTGGTTTGAAAGATTACCAGAAAAAAAGAATCACAACGCTCATCCTGCCCCAAAAAGATCCTCAGGGTGCCGGGTATCATATCCTTCAGTCAAAAATCGCTATTGGAGCTGGGGGGATGTTCGGCAAAGGATTCCAAAAAGGCAGTCAAAGCCAATTGCGGTTTCTGCCCGCCCGTCATACGGATTTCATTTTTTCGGTGATCGGCGAAGAATTCGGTTTCGCCGGTGTTGCGGTGGTCCTGTTGTTGTATATCGTTTTCATTTCAAGACTTTTTTCTTCCGTGAAAAAGTCCCGTGATAGGGGAGGGGTTTATATCATTTTTATGGTTGCTGTGATGATTTCTTTTCAATTCTTCATAAACGTTTTTATGGTTATCGGTTTTTTCCCGGTGGCGGGAATCCCTCTTCCGATGTTGAGTTATGGAGGTTCTTCACTTCTCACTCATTATCTTGCTGTTTCTTTGGTTCTGAATGTAAAGATGCGTCGTTTTGTCAACATATAACCTGCATTATTCAGAAATTTGGACGACACCAACAGATAATTTCAATATTATGTGTCATTTAATGATGGTTTTCGGTAAAATTAATAATGAAACATTTTCCATGTTCGTTTTCAAGAAAATGCCGGCCAAATTTCCCCTTTGGGCAAGCCGATCTTACCGCATCTGTTTCGTTGCGATGGACTCGCGTTGAACCAGCACAGCTTCGCCCATCGACGCCTCGCATCTGCGGCAAGCTTGGCTCGTGTATAACGCAGGTAACACCTGCATTTCCATCCAGAAAGGGGACGGTTTGAAAATATAAAAAGAGCAGGTATGAACAGAAAAGGCGACATAACGGAGATTCTGAAAAAAGTCCAAAAACCGGGCAGATACATAGGCGGAGAATTCAACAGCATTGTTAAAGATTCCAGCCGGGTGAAGGCCAGGGTCGCCCTCGTTTTTCCGGACCTCTATGAGGTCGGAATGTCCTATTTGGGACAGAAAATACTGTATGCGCTTATCAACCGTTATCCGGAATATGCTGCGGAACGTGTTTTTGCTCCATGGGAAGATATGGAAGATGAATTGCGTTCTCATCATATTCCTTTGTTTTCCCTCGAAACCCGCAGACCGCTTTATGAGTTTGACCTGCTGGGTTTTTCCCTTCTTTATGAGCTCAATTATTCCAATGTGCTTACCATTCTGGATTTGGGAAAAATTCCGTTTCGTTCCGAGGACCGAAAAGAAGGACACCCTCTAATCGGAGCCGGAGGTCCCGCCGCATTTAATCCCGAGCCTGTAGCGGATATATTTGATTTTTTTTTGATCGGCGACGGGGAAGAAGGTTTTCTGGAAATATTGGATAAAATTGCCGGATACGGAGGAAAAAAGGGGAACAGAGAGGAACTGTTAAAAGAGTTATCGTCTATTCATGGAGTATATGTTCCCCGTTTTTACGAAACCAGACTATCTTATCCTGGTGGACTTAAGGTGGTCACATCGAAATCTGATACTCCTCCGTTCATCCGGAAACGAATCCAACATCCTTTTGATAGATCGTTTTTCCCTGAAAAAATTATCGTTCCTCATGTTTCCGCCGTTTTCGACAGGGTATCCATAGAGGCGGCCAGAGGCTGTCCTCAAGGTTGCCGATTCTGCCAGGCTTTCAGCATATATTTTCCTCCCAGGATCAAAGACCCCTGTTTTGTGCAAAAAAACACGTTCGGAAGCCTGAAGTGCACGGGATACGATGAGGCCTCCTTGGCTTCTCTTTCGATCAGTGATTATCCTTATCTGGAAAAACTGGTTGAAACGTTGATGGAAGGATTTAAGGAAAAAAGTATTTCCCTTTCCCTGTCTTCCCTTCGTCCACAGGGACTTTCAGCTAAGGTTGTCGAGAATATCCTTCAGGTTAGAAAAACGGGGATTACCATTGTTCCCGAGGCCGGTACGGAGAGGTTGAGGCGGGTTATCAACAAACGTTTGGAAGATGAAGAGATATTCCAGGCTGTAGCCGAAATATTCTCAAGAGGGTGGAAACTTATCAAACTTTATTTTATGGTCGGCCTTCCTTCAGAGACAGAAGATGATCTTGATGGGATCATTCGTATGGTGGATGAAATTATAAAAATTGGACGGTGCTATCAAAATGTTTCTCCGGGATTGAATATCAGCATATCATCATTTATACCGAAACCGCATACGCCTTTTCAGTGGCTGGCCATGGAAAAGGAAGATATTCTGAAAGAAAAACATCACTATTTGCGAAATAAACTGAAAAAATATCGTAAGGTCAAAATCAGACAACATCCGCTTAAAAACTCTGTTCTTGAAGGAATCTTTTCGCGGGGTGACAGGCGATTGAATGACGTTCTTATCGAAGCATGGAAGAAAGGCGTCCGTTTTGACAGCTGGGGAGATAAGTTCGATTTTGATATCTGGCTGGAGGCTTTTGAAAAGGTCGGAGTTGATCCTCAAACATTTCTCAATGCGATTCCCTTGGATAAAAACCTGCCTTGGGATCATATCAGGACGGGAATCAAAAAAGTTCATCTTCTTAGTGAATGGGAGAGGTCAAAAAGAGAAATTTTCACTCTATCCTGTTGGGAAAAAAAATGCGGGGATTGCCTCGGATGTGATGTCCCCCATCTTATAGAGAGGGATTTCGGCAGAAAAATGGAAACAGCCGCTTTGAAATTTTCTGATTTTGGAGATAAGTCAGAGGATGTTGTATCCTACCGGGCGACATACGAAAAAACAGGAGATGCCAGGTTTCTTTCTCATCTTGAAATGAGTAATGCCATCCAACGTTCTTTGAGAAGAGCGGGAATTCCCGTTGTTTGTACCCAGGGATTTCACCCAAAAATGAAGATATCCTATCTTCCGGCGCTTCCTTTGGGAATGAAGGGATATGCGGAACGATTGGATTTTTCGTCCCAAAATTCTTTTAGCAAAAGCGCCTTTCTCGACAGAATAAATGGCTTTTTACCGAAAGGTTTGATGTTTTCAGATATCAAACAGTTGCCGCCCGGCACACCAAAGTTGAATGACGATCTGGAAGCGGCTGTTTATGTTCTTGAAACGGCAAGCCCGGAAATGAAAGGAAAAATTCCTCAAAAAAGAAAAATGATATACAGTGCTTTAGATTCCTGGGGTGTGGACAATGGAAGGGGGCCTATAGAAAAAATCGGCTTCGATGAAGAAAATAAATTTTTGTGGCTGAGATTTAGTTACCGGGTTGACCGGCCTACGCGAATCCAGGATATTATACAAAAGGCTTTTGGCTGTGATGATGCGATATATGCTTTAAGCAGGCGGGAAATTGTATTGAGATCGGAAAAGAATAACAGGAAGGGACAACCGGAAGAATAACCGGAATTGACATGACCAACTTAATCAAGTATATAACGGGGTAATCTTTGAATCAGAATGAAAATAACGGATGAAAATATAATGAGGAGGAAAGAGTGATTGACTTCAGTTTGAACGAAGAGCAAAAAGCTCTTCAACAGATGGCCCATGAATTTGCCGAGAAAGAGATGAGGCCTAGAGCTGCTGAATATGACAAAGGGGAAGCCCATCCTGATGACGTCATCAAAAAGGCTTTTGAGGTCGGGTTGATATCGTGTGATATACCTGAAGAATATGGCGGAGGAGGATTGAGTCATCTGGATACCGTCATAATAAGTGAGGAGTTGGCCTGGGGATGCGTGGGCATGTATACCTCAATCATGGCCAGTTCACTGGCTTTTACACCAATCATTTTATTTGGAACCGAAGAGCAGAAAAAAAAGTACTTGATTCCCTTTACCGAAAAGCCCGGGTTGTCATCTTTTTGCCTGACGGAAAGGGAAGCCGGTTCCGATGCAGGTGCCATAAAAACAAAAGCCGAAAAAAAGGGATCAGAATATGTAATCAATGGTTCTAAATGTTTTATTACAAACGGAGGAGTGGCCGATCTTTACATCGTTTTCGCCAATACTAGGCAGGAAAAAGGAATCCGGGGCATAAGCGCTTTCATTGTTCCCGGAGGGACACCCGGATTAGTCATCGGTAAAAAAGAGGACAAGATGGGACACCGGGCTTCCAATACTGCGGAGCTCTTTTTTGAGGACATGAAGGTACCGGCGGAAAACCTTCTCGGAAGTGAAGGAATGGGTTTTAAGATTGCCATGAGAACCCTGGACCAAACAAGAGCCCCTGTCGGGGCTGGTGGTGTAGGTGTGGCCAGAGCCGCCCTGGAACATGCCATCGAATTCACTAAAACCCGGGTTCAGTTCGGGAAGCCTATCGCTCTTTTTCAGAATACATCTTTCAAACTGGCCCAGATGGCCATGGAGGTCAATGCCGCCCGTCATCTTGTTTGGCATGCAGCTTGGCTGATGGATCGTGGTGAAAAATGCGGCAAAGAATCAGCTATGGCTAAATGTTTCGGATCGGATGTCGCCATGAGGACAACAGTGGAAGCCCTTCAGCTTCTAGGCGGATATGGATATATGAAGGATTATCCTATGGAAAAGCTGATGCGGGATGCCAAGCTCCTTCAGATTTACGAAGGGACGAACGAAATACAGCGTTTGGTGATAGCGAGGGAAGTTATCGGCCCAATCAAATAATTAGGTTATTAATAAATTTGGCCGACACCAATAGATAATTTCAATATTGAGTTTTATTTTCTGATGTCTTAGTGGAAGTTTGATAAGGGAACGTTTTCCGTGGCTGTTTTAAAGAAAATATCGGCTAAATTTACCTTTCAGGCGCCGACCCAACCTAACCCACCGATCTCACCGTATCTGCTTCGTTGCGGCCTGTTCGCGGTGCCGAGCACAGCTTCACAGACCGGCCGCCTCCCATCTGCAGCAAGCTTGGCTCGTGAATAACGCAGGTACACCTCATATTTTGATTTTTGAAGAAAATCAAAATTTTAAGTGGCAGTCGATACAATTCAACGGCAAGTCGGCGTGATAGTTTGACTGGCAAAATTCGTAGGTTTCGGCCCGGTCGGACTCCGAGACAAAGTTAAGAAGATCTCTTTCCAGCGAATCCACCGGATGTTCCACGATCCTTCCCTTTTCTAAGCCGTCGATAAGGATGATAAACGTAGGGATACGGACAATATCTTTACCCTTGATAAAGGGAATTCTTGCCTGTTTATCCCTGGGAAGGCCGATGTAGTTCGAAAAAAAAAGGGGATTATCGACGGATTCCATAATTTTGAAATATTCACTGACATGGGATTTGCTATCCGGGCACCATGTTCCCAGGAAAACTTCTATGGTTACACTGCGGTTGATGTTTTTGAGTTGGTTGATGATTTCCGGATCAGGAGAGTAAGCCTTTACAAAATCCGCCCATTCCGGGAAATGTTTAAGGATTTGTTCTTTGGATGTTGGTCCGACGATATCCGTTTTTTCAGTTAGAGAAAAAGTAAAGATAGATAAGAGGCAAAAAAGGAATATCAGCCTTTTTTTCATGAAAGGGAATGAACATTCCCGTTTGAAGATTAAGGTCTCATATCAGCTTCTTCGAAATAATCGGGAACCAATCCCAGTGTTTCAACACCGGCAGCCCTTGCCATATCCATGGCCTCGACGACCTTTTCGTAAGGAACGCGGGCATCAGCTCTGATGAGCAAGGTTTTTTCGTGACGGCTGGCGAAAAGGCGGATAAGTTCATCCTGTACGAGATTAAATTCATAAAAAGTGTTGTTGATGTCCACCTTCATATTGTTGTGGATGGTTAAAACGACAACGTTGGGATTGGCGCCTGCTTCGCTGCTTGTTTCAGGGAGTTTTACGTCGATTCCTTTTTGAACGACGGGAGTAATAACCATAAAAATGATTAATAAAACGAGAAGCACATCGCACAGCGGAACAACATTAGGTTCAGCTTTTGACATAATAACCTCCTATCTCTCCATGGTTCAGATAAAAATTTTACGATAACCCCTGAAGGTTGTCAATGTGTTTGATTGATTTTTTTTGGAATATATTAAATACTGATAAAAGCAAAAACAAAAATGGAGGATTTATGCGTGAATTAAAAGTGGAAGTTTGCGGTATAAAAGAGCGTTGCGGGGCGAAGCATAAAGTCGGGGATGTATTTTTCATCAGAGGGGAGGGAACTCTGGAAGTTCCTGACGGGAAAAAAGTCTGCCTTTATGCCTTAAACAGCCTGATTCCCTTTTTAACAGCCAAACAGCGGGAAGATGAGCTGCCCCATGACGACTGGATTGCCGAGACAGATGTCCTTTGCTGCCCCGACCCGAAGGGAGTGGAGTTTAAAATCACGGCTCTTTAGAGATTAGGAACGTTTATATTTTGTAAACAATATTTTTCGGGCGTCATAGACAATAACAAGAGCCAGTAAAATCAATATAACGGAAACAATCCCAAGAAGGATATTTTTCTCTATAAAAAAGTGATAACCCAGGTAAAACAGGGCAGCTAATGTGGTGACAAGCATGAACATTGCGGGAATAAGGGTATACCTTTTGGGGCTTTTGATGCCGACGAGATAGGAAGTGATGATGATCAAGGCCAGAGCGGCGACAAGCTGGTTGGAAGCGCCGAAAACCGGCCAGATGGCTTTGTAACCTTCCGTTGCTCCTAAAATGGCGGCGAAGATGAGTATAAACACCGATGAGAACCAACGGTTCTTGAAAATCTGGACCTTTCTTCCCAAAAGTTCGGAGAAAATGAATCTTCCCAGACGTGTTCCCGTATCCAGTGTCGTCAGGACAAATGCATTGAGCATGACCATTCCGAAAAAGGATCCAAAAACCACCGTAATCGAAGGAAGCGAGGAAACTAGCTTTCCGTAACCCATCGAAAACGCCTTGATGGGATCGCCGGTTGCGGTCATTAAGTACTGAAAGCTTAATTCTTTGGCGGCCGATGGATCCCAGATAAGGGCGCCCGCTGCGATGAATATAACCAGACCCGCCAGGGCGGCTTCAGTCAGCATACCGCCGAATCCTATCAGCTTTCCGCTTTTTTCGTTGGAAAGCTGTTTGGCGGTGGTTCCTCCGGCGACGACCGAATGGAACCCGGAAATGGCCCCGCAGGCAATGATGACGAAGAGCATCGGCCACAGGGGGCCACCCTTGCTGCCGAATGAGATGAATGCGGGCGCGTTCAGGCGTGGATGGGCTACGACCAGGCCGAGATAACCTATGCCGAGGCCGATAAAAAGAATCCATGTGCTGATATAGTCACGAGGTTGAAGGAGAAACCAGACGGGAAGGCAGGCTGCGAAAAAACTATAGATAATCAGAATGAAAAACCAGAAAGTCTGGCTGGACATTCCGAAAATGGTGCTGGGAAGCGCCAAGGGATAAAGTTTTCCCAGGAAAATCAGCAGAAACAGGAAAACAAGGGCGGCTAGGGTAGCCGCAACGGTATTGACTCCTTTTTTATAAATAAGCCAGCCGAAGATCATGGCCGCAAAAATAAGGCCGAAGGTCGGGATGACAATTTCGGGTTGGGAGACCAGAGTTTGAGCGGCAACGACGGCGAAAACCGCGATAACCAATGCCAATGACAGCCAGAGAAAGACGGAAAAAATGAAACGTGTTCGTGTCCCCAACGTTTTCTCGGATATGTCGGCCAGTGAGGTGCCTTTATTTTGGACGGAGGTCATAAGCGAGGTGAAGTCGTGGACAGCCCCGAGAAAAACGCTGCCAAGGGCCACCCAAAGAAGGGCGCCCAGCCAGCCGAAATACAAAACTCCCAAAAGAGGTCCGAGGATGGGACCGGCTCCTGCGATGGACGAAAAATGATGGCCGAAAAGCAGAGGATTTTTGGCGGGCGAATAGTCGACCCCGTCATTGAGCGTTTGGGCAGGTGTGGTGCGGTTTTCATCGATTTTTACCACTTTTTTTTCGATGAAAGAGCCGTAAATTTTATACCCGAGGACCAGCCACAGAATGAGCAAAACGCCGAGAAACAAGGAGTTCATTTATACCTCAAATATTACTTTTTGTTCTTTTTTTGCGTTCTCTGGCGATAGCGAACAATGTGGCCACCATAAATCCAAAAATGACGAGAGCAAAAAGGCTGTTGTCTGTCAATCTGCCCAAAAAGGAAGGCCCGATTTTGTTTAGGATTTTGTCAAGATCCATTCCCGTCAGAATGGCGATGAGGAGGCCTCCGATGGCTCCGCCGGCGATGAGGCCGGAGCTGAAAAGCATACCCGGAGCGGCTTCCGGGTCCTCACCTTTAGGCGGTTTTCGAAACCGGGAATCGATGATCCAGCGAAGAAGTCCTCCCATAAAGATCGGGGTTGAAATGGAAACAGGAAGATAAAGGCCGACAGCGAAAGGCAATCCTTTCACTCCGCAGAGCTCGATGATGATGGTGATGAAAATGCCGAAAAGAACGAGATTCCACGGCAGTTTCTGGTCGAGAAGGCCCTGAATGACCGTGGCCATAAGCGTTGCCTGGGGAGCGGCCAGTGATTCGGACCCGATGCCATATTCGAGCTGTTTTTCGATGATGTCCGAATCTTCCTTGGCCAGATAGCGGATATTGGGCGGAATGCTCGGATTTTTCGGATTGACAACCCGGTATTTCGTGCCTTCAACCTCCTGTCTTGATTCGACAACCATATCTCCTGTTACTTTCATATCGGTGATACCGACGGGGTTGATTTTTGTGAATGCGGAGTTTACCAGCAGCACGGTCGCTCCGACGACAAGGATGGATGAGACGGCGCCGATGATATACCCGTATTCCTGTTTGTAGGGAGTCCCTCCAAGGAGGTATCCGGTCTTCAGGCTTTGGGCTACATTTCCCGCATTGGAGGCCGTAATGGCCACGACGGCTCCTATGCTCAAGGCAACGGCGGCGTAGGCGCCCCCGGTCCATCCGACGGCCAGGAAAATCAAGCAGGTTCCCATCAAGGTAGCAATGGTCATTCCGGATGTGGGATTGGATGACACCCCTATATCGCCGACAAGCCTGGCTGAAACGGTGGCAAAGAAAAATCCGAAGATGATAATCAGGAGAGAGGAAACAACATTGGCCAGAATAAGACCGGGATTGATGTAAAAATTGAGAAGGGCCCAGATGACGAAAAACATGACAATTGTTCCGATTCCCACCCAGGTAAAGGACAGGTCTTTGGATATCCGGCTGACGGCGGCCGTTTGGCCGTCGGAGCTTTTCTTTACGGATTTGAGGCCGGATTTGAAAGAGCGAATAATGGTCGGAAAAGCTTTGGCTAGATTGATGAAACCGCCAGCGACCACCGCGCCCGCTCCGATGTAGCGGATGAAATTGGTATGGATTTGCTTGGTAAAATCCACGATATTGACGCTGCGGTAAAGCTCGCCGATGGTGTGTGCTTCGGGAAAGGTGGGGATATTGATGGCCAGAAGGTCACCGAAAAAAGTTGCCAGGGGAATGAGAACCACCCAGGCCAAAAGTCCGCCTCCAACCATGATGGAGGCCGTGCGAATCCCGATGAGATAACCGACACCCAGAAGCTCGGGAGATATCTCGGCATTGACAAAAGAGCCCGGATAGGGTTTGAAACGGATATATGGTTTTTCCTTCCAGAAATGCATGATACCCATCAGAAATTTATAAACAAAACCGAGGATCGTTCCTGAAAAAACTTTGGCGGCCAGCTTTCCGCCTTTCTCGCCGGCGATAAGTACCTCGGCACAGGCTACGCCTTCGGGGTACATCAGTTTTCCGTGTTGTTTTTCTATTAAATAATTTCGAAGAACGATCAGGAAGAGCGTTCCGAGAAAACCTCCGGCCAGGGCGACAACGAATATATTAAAAAACTTTAATGAAAATCCCAGAAAAACCATAGCCGGCAGCGTAAAGATGACGCCCGCGGCGATGGATTCTCCTGCCGCTCCCGTTATCTGAACGGTGTTTAATTCGAGAATCGTTACCCGTCTTCCGGGATTCATCTTATCGAGGAATTTGAAGAGCGCCATGGCCATAACGGCGATGGGGATGGCCACGCTGACGGTTAGTCCGACCTTGAGCCCGAGATAAACCGTAACCGCACTGAAAATCAAACCAAAAATCGCACCGACAAGAACAGCTCTCAGTGTAAATTCCGGAATAACTTTTTCAGCGGGAATGTAAGGTTTAAAAGATGATCCCGTAACGCTGTCTGTTTTCATGCAGCCTCCTTTTCCTGGTTAACCTGGGTTATTCATAAATTTGACGTGAATCATGAAGGTTTGTGAAACCGAGACGCCGGCTTATAAATTCAACCCAGTTTATCATATTTCACTCGTTATTTTAAAAAGATCATTGCGGTATTTTGTCATGTATGAGCAGTGTCCGGACGGTATTTTCCCAACTGAATGTGGAAATAAAGGAATAGGCTTGATTTCCCATTTTTTCAGCCAGAGCCCTGTTTTCAACAAGTTCGTCCAGCTTGGCGGCGATGGCCTTCGGCTGAGCAGGAACGATGTAACCCGTTTGCCCGTTTTGGACAAGTTCAGACGGACCGCCGCTGTCTGTTGTCGTCAACACGGATTTTCGACTGGCAAAGGCCTCCCCGGTAACAAATCCGTAATCCTCTCTGAGAGGAGCGAAATAAACACAAAGGCATCGGGCGTAATGCTCGAGTACCGTCTTTTCGTCTGTTTCCCCGAGAAGCAGGATTCTTTTTTCGAGATTATAGGCTTTGATGATATCCGCCAGATGAGATTCTTCGGGCCCCCGGCCGATGATAAACGCTTTCAGATTTTGATTTTTCATATGCCGAAAGGCTTCGACCAGGAGATGGATTCTCTTCAGCTTTTGCAGCCGTGAGACCGTGAAGACGAAAGGCTGATAGGAATCGGTGAAATAATTCCGGGGCGGAGGCGGCGGATAAAGGAGTGAGGACGGAATATTCCCCCATTTTTTAAGACGGCCTTGAATAGTTATCGACTGGGCGAAAAGGTGTCTCACGTTGTGTTTCAAAAGGTAGGTATCAATTTGATGAAAAACCTTTCGGCGGAAGGTTTCCTTTATTTTTCCTTTGAATCCCAATTGGCTGCGTAATTCTTCCCATAAGTCATAATATTCACGCATGCGGTGGTTGAGCCAGCAGATATGAAAGGGGTGTTTGACGGCATAACTGGGGAAGCGGAAAGAGATAACTCGATCGATTTTTCTTCCCAATCCGTCTTCCCGAATATCCGTTAAACGGGTGGCCATATAGGCCTGGAGTTGTTTTCCAAACGGGTTTTGGGGTGTGAGAACCAGGTCGGCTTCATAACCATATTTCCTGAGAGCATGAACCGTGCTCCGGGCAATAGTCAGATGTCCCCCCTCGACGAAAGGAACGTCGGATGTAACAACGGCGACACGTAAGACCGGCATGTCTTTCACATTTAGAATGGAACCATTTATATTTACATTGTCGGGGAAAAAGTTTCAAATATTTTTTCAAAGAATTTCAGGATTTTTGGCGGGCCCGAAGACGGTTTTTTGGACGATCAATGGTTTGAATGCCGGACATTTGGGACCGATACGAAACATATCTTTGAGATTTTTTTCGGAAAAACCGGATATTGTTAAAAATTGTCCGTGAATTTGGAGCATAGGGTCTCCTTCAGAGATCCAGTCTCCTGTTTTTTTCAAAAGGCCGACACCATCAAAATTTGAGGGAAGGGATGCTCTTTCGTACATTTTTTTTCTCACTTCAAGAAGGATGTCGTTTCTGATAGATTGGAGGAATCCTTGTTTTTTTGAACGGAGAATTTTCACCGGCCGGTTCTCGGAAAAAAATAAGTTTTGAAAATAAACGGGATCCGCTCCTTGGTCCAAAAAAAGCTGGTCAAAGGAATCCAAAGCTTTTCCCGAAGTAAGGGCGTTTTTCAATTTGTTTTTAGCCCCGTTTCTGTCTTGCGCTTTTCCCGACATAAGAAGAATTTCAACAGCCAGTTCAAAGGAAAGTTTCAGCAGCTCTAGGGCACCCTCAGCCGTAAGGGTTTTCCGGATTTCCCGGAGTTCACATGCCAAACCAAAAAAACGGCCCAAGGGCTGGTGAATGTCATCCGTAAAAAGGACGGGGAACATATCCCATGATGGCAGTCCTTTTTTTGTGAAATCCCTGATGGGAATTTTTTCGTGAACGAGTGGTGATAACAGGTGAGGGAAAGGAAAAAGGGAAGCCAAACCTTTGAGCCCTTCCGGAAAAAGATGCCGCAAATCTTCTGTTAATTTTGTCCAGGAAACGGGTTGGTCAGGCATAAAATAGCGTAGGTGTTTCTCCAGGATGAAAGCCGGGCTTTTTGGACCGGCAACGGCGGCTGTACCCGTCCTCTCCAGTTGGCCTTGAAGACGGGAGGAGGATATATCAAACATTAATCCGGGAAGGAAGTATGAAAATAGAGAAGGATGGGGAGATTGGGTTGGATTTTTTTCAAGAACATGGATGACCTTCACCCCGCAAGCGGCCAGGAGGGATTGAAAGATAAAAAGTAGTTTCCAGCCGTCGGCGTGGAGTATGGCGCCGCTATAAAATCCTGTTCTATTCATAAATTCGGATGACGACAAAATATAATTTCATGATGATATGTCACCAAACAGTATTCCCGGTAATATTGATAATGAATCATTTTTCATGACCGTTTTCAAGAAAAAGTCATCCGAATTTACCTTACAGGCGAGCCGATCTTACCGCATCTGCTTTGTTGCGGCGCACTCGCGGTGCGAAGCACAGCTTCGTGCACCGACGCCGCGCAGCTGCGGCAAGCTTGGCTCGTGAATAGAACAGGCGAGCCTGTGCTATTCATAAATTCGGCCGCGAGCTATATACCATTTTATCAAAAAGCAGCCGAATTTATTTGAGGGTTTTTAAGGCTTTTTTGTTGTCCGTTGTTTTGAGCACGATGAGAACGTTTCCTTTGCCGGCTGATGTTCCGTAACAGTACAGGATATCGATAACGGCATTGCCGAGAAGAGCGCCGATCTCAGCTCCGGCTCCGATTCGGTCTTCGATAAGGACGGTGATAACTTTATTTTTTGTGACATCATATCCCATGGATTTTAACGCTTTTTCCGCTTTTTGGGGATCGGAAGTAATAAGACGGAACAGGCCTGTTTTATTCAGAGACATGGCCTGCAGTCCTTTCAGATTTACACCAACGTTGGCCAATGTTCCGAGAACTCTGCCCAAAATTCCAGGTTCATTGGGGGCCTTAACCAACAGTTCGATTTCTTCTTTGACGTTCAACAATGAAACTCCTCCGTATTTGCCTGATGACTAAAAATTCATGAGCCAACAGGCCAATGGCGGAATTATATCAAAAGAGGTCTGTTTATCCAACCTGCAGGCAAAAGATTTCTTGCTGAGGATATTTTCTCATATTATAATATCTCATGATTTAAAATGCTGAAAAAAAACAACCGAAAAATTGCCATCATCGACAATAGTATAGATGAATCCCTGTACAGACCTACCGAACACTGGGGAGCTTATCTTGAGGATGTTTCTTGGCATTCATTCAGGGCAAAATATGGTAAGCTGCCTGTATTGGAGAAATATACGCATCTTCTATTGACGGGTTCGGAGGCCTCGATTTTAGAGAGGGATAAATGGGTTGAAGAAGAAGTATCGCTCGTTCGTGAAGCTGTCAACAGGGGAATGGCCGTATTGGGAAGCTGTTACGGACATCAGCTTTTGGCTCTTGCCCTAAAAGGCCCTGATTCGATCGGAAGATGCCTTGAGCCCGAGATAGGCTGGTACCTTGTGACAGTAAAGGAAAATAACACACTTCTCGGTGAAAAAGGAGTGCTTTACTCTTTTTCTATTCATTTTGATGAAGTCGTATCCTTGGATGATTCTTTTCAAATCCTTGCAGAAACAGAGAAGTGCCGCATCCAGGCATTTCAACTTACGGGCAAACCTGTATGGGGATTGCAGATACACCCCGAGATCAACCCTGTTCAAGCCAGGGAAATTCTTCAGTTTTTGAGCGAAAGGCAGACCGGGCAAAATGACCTCTATACCAGGGCTTTAGCCATGAATCCCCTTGATTCCGGGATTATCAATCAAATCATAAAAACATTTCTCCTGCATGATTCATCGTGAATCATGCAGGCAATCTGCATTATTCATAAATTCGGCTGATTCCGAGGCTAGCCTACCTTATTCATAAATTTTGCCAACACCAACAGATAATTTTAATATTATGTGTCATTTAATGATGGTTTTCGGTAAAATTGGATAGTGAAATTTCTATGACTGTTTTCAAGATAATTTTGGCAAAATTTACCTTTCAGGCGAGCCGATCTTACCGTATCTGCTTTGTTGCAGCCTGTTCGCGGTGCCGAGCACAGCTTCACAGGCTGACGCCTCGCAGCTACGGCAAGCTTGGCTCGTGAATGAAGCAGGCTGGGGGATAAAGGATGTTGAAATATAATATTTTCACTAACTTTTTCCTCTTTTCCCTTGACAAAAGGGTAAATTTATATTTAATTATAAAACACTGCTTATTATGTGGGTAAACAAACACCAAAATTAACAAAGGAGGCAGGGATGAAAAATAAGAAAGTCGTCCTTTTCGTTATCGGATTGATGATCCTTTTCTCAGTAAGTTCATTAGCTGAGACCAAAAAACTCAAACAAATCGGACAGTACACTCTTGTGAGAATAAAGGGAGAGGTTCCGACATCCGAGATCATGAAAGTCCTGCTCGATAAGTATGCAGGAGACATCAAGTATGGTTTTGACCTGGTCGGATACGGAGATTTATATCTTCCTTTTATGGATCAGATCAAGTCCGCTGAAATCGAAGAGGAGAACCTTCCCATTGGCACGAAGTTCATGTGGATGTTCTTCCGCTCCCACGGAAAAGTGAAGGTTGTTGAGGACTTGGAATGGGCCGGCACAGCTCCGCTTCCCGTATACGTATTTCATGTGAAGAAAAACAATAAACTTTATGAATTTGTCATGCCCAAACCCTGCGGAAATATCGCTCTTGTTTCAGTTAAGGACATTGTAGGGGTACCAGTCTGTGATATTGATGTTTATCCCGAAAAAGCCAATGTCAATGATGTCATTACCGTTGATATGAGCAATTCCAAAGCAGCAACGAGGATGGTTGTCGATGTCTTCGATGCCCAGGGACAAAAAGTCACCTCCAAAGAGCTGACGATGGCCAATCCCAAATGGCAGACAAGCTTCAGCAAACCCGGAAAATATGATTTTAAACCTGTTGTTTACAATCTTAATGAAGAAGCTTCTACCAATCCTTGTGAAGCCACCTGCTATATCAACCATCCGCCCAACTGCTTGTTGAAAGTTTATCCTGAGAAAGTACAATTCGGAAAAACCGTTACTCTGGATGCTACGGGATCAGAGGACCCGGACGGTGAAATCAATCAGGCTGATTTTGAAATTATGGATGAAGAGGGGAATATCCTTGCCCAACAGACGGTCACTGATAAACCTTATGTCTGGAGTTATGTCGTTGAACATGAAGGAAAGTATACTGCAAAGGTCATCGTAACGGATGATTTTGGTGCTTTATCCGGTCCTTGCGATGCCATGTTCGAAGGAATCTCCAAGAGGTTTTTCTTCCTGGTTGAAGCCGGAGGTTTGATTGCTAAAGGAACGTATACCAGTTATGCCTTTGGACGCCTTGGCTTCATGTACATGATCAAACCCGACAGTGTCAGTTTCATCCTATCCGCCGGTGGAGCATATCCTCTGGTAGGAGGAGACCTTTGGAAACCATTCTTCATGGCTAACGCTCTGTTTAACTTACATTTTCGTCCTGCCTTTATCGGTGCCGGTATCGGATACAGCACGGCTGAACAGGATGAAAGAGGCTCCGGACTCGACCTCGTGGCGAATATCGGAGTTGATCTCTTTCCAAAAGGATCCATTTTCTTCGAAGGCCGTTTTCCTGTTGGAGGCGAGAATAGAGAAATTGCTGATACCCATAAGCTCCTGCTCGGATTCCGCCTGATTTTCTAATAACCGTGTAGATGAAAAGGCCAAGGATGTCATGTCCTTGGCCTTTTTTTTTGTTTTAAAAAATTCCCGAGATACGAAGAATAATCATGAAAATTGTCGTTATCGGTGCTGATGGGCAGTTGGGTTCGGATTTACTGCCTGTTTTAGGTAAATATTCTCTCGTTCCCCTTTATTATCCTGAGTTTGATGTGACCCGGCACAAAAAAATGGGAGAAATCCTTAAAGCAATCCGCCCTGATGTTGTCATCAATACGGCGGCATTCCATAGGGTGGATGAGTGTGAAGACGATCCCGAACAATCTTTTCTCGTCAATGCTGTTGCCGTAAGAGAGCTGAGTTTTATTTGCCGGGATACAGATGCCGTTCTCGTCCATTTCAGTACGGATTATGTCTTTGACGGGGAAAAAAGAACTCCTTATGTCGAAGATGATGTTCCCAATCCCTTGAATGTTTATGCCGCTTCAAAATTGGCCGGTGAATATTTTGTTAAGAATATCATGAAAAAATATTTTCTCATTCGAACATGCGGCCTTTATGGGAAAGCCGGATGCAAAGAAAAAGGAACAAATTTTGTTGACAAGATTTATAAAATGGCCTCAGAAAGCCGTGAGATCCGGGTTGTGGATGACCAGTATGTCACACCGACATCTACATCTGAACTGGCCGGAGTTATCGCAGAGTTAATAGAAACAAATAAATACGGACTTTACCACCTAACAAATGAAGGGGAGTGTTCATGGTATGAGTTTGCCGGGTCAATCCTAGAGATAAGGGGATTGAGAACAAGCATAAATCCGGTCAAGACAAAAGAATATCCTGTTAAGGCAAGACGGCCGTTCTACTCTGTTCTTGAGAATAAAAACGCAAAATCCGTAGGGCTTAAAGGCTTTTCTTTTTGGAAAGATGCTTTAAAAAAATATCTTGGCCAAAAATACGGACCCCCTGGTCTTCCATCAAAAGAAAAAAAGGTATCCGGAAAGACCTTCAGCCGGTGATTTTGTCCATAATGTCTTGGGGAAGGGGAGTTACTTCTGCCTTATGATTAACGGTGATGTGGATGGTGTAGCCTGAAGCGATCAAATGGCAGGTTTTTTTATCCCGAAGTTCATAGGCAAAGACAAACTTTTTTGGGCTGAAGTCTTCCAGAGAGACACGGATAATAAAAGCCTGGTCGTACTTAAGAGGTTTTTTATACCGGCAATAAGACTCGACAACGACAAGAAAATATCCTCTTTCTTCAATTTTTTTGTATGGGATTTTGTGATTCCGGCAGTACTCTGTGCGTCCGATTTCAAACCATTCGAAGTAGTTTTTGTTATGGGCGATACCCATCTTGTCCGTTTCCGAGTATCGTACACGTTCCTCCCATTCAAAGGGGAGCTTGGTTATTTGGAAAGGAGGATATTTATTCGAAGATTTTTCCAAGTTTGGTGAGCTCTTCATTGTAATATTTTCGAAATAAAATTTCCCACTCGCGGCTTCCCTCTTCAACAGCTTTTTTCTGAGAGTGGATTTTTTCGATGGCTTTCTTTTCCAGGCTTTCATAGAGTTTGAGCTCGTCTTCGATGCTTCGAACGATGTTTAAGCGTATTTCGTTGGGTTCGTCAAGGAATTCGATCTGGTCATTTTCGAACAAAGAATCAAGAATCCGGCGTGCCAGAAAATTTATCTTTTCGCGGGACAAACGGCTGCTCACAGGACGATGTTCCTTTCTTTTGCAAGCTTTGTTTTTATCATACGAAACATTGTCTGGTATTCGATGTTTTCATTACGTATTTTTTCCATATGTTGGCTGAGAATATCACGAACTTCCTGGTCCAGCTTGTCCTCTCTCTGGAATTCCTCGGTGATAAGATTGATGAGATCTTCCAGCAAGGATGATTTGTTTTCAACGATGACTTTTTTTTCTTTGAGCAATTTTCGAATAACGATATATGCCATATGCTCGATTTGGTTTTTATTTAGCCTCATTTCTTCCATAAAATACAATACATCGGTCTAAAATTCAAGGTTTGTTTATAGAATTGAGGGTTCTTCGCAAGAATGGTTAACTAAAAAAGGGTGAAAGGTGAGGTAACGTCACTTTAGTCGGATTTTTAACGCCTTTTTTTCACATTTCTAGCGGCTCTCAGCAACTCCGCATGACGGAATAGCTCCCTTTATAATGGGCGGGAGATTTCCCTTACTTTTTTCGAACGCTCATGCAAAGGCTCCAAATAAATCCCCCGAGACAGACGATACAAATGACGATCATAAAGATTAAAGCGCTAAGTTTCATAGTTTTTGCCTAAAATATTGCGGGTGATGATTTTATTAAGAAAAATAAACAGTGCCGCGGCGATGCCCCATTGAAAGAGAACCGTTCCCACCGAAAAGGGCGAAAAAATTTTAAGCCAGTTTCCCGGATCTCCCGCATAACTCTGCCAGAGCCACCAGCCAAGCATGGCGACAAACTGAAGCGGAAGAAGAACAGCGACCAATATATCGAACCATCGGCCTATCTTAACAGGGTTTTCAGGACTGGAAATAATCTCTTTTCTGAACTTTCCAGGTCCGAATTTAATAACGGCGATTGTGTAAAAGAAACCGCTGACCATAAGACCCAGCCCCCAAACCCAGTCTTGATTGTTAAAGAATCCCATGCTTAAGGCGGAAGGAAGACCGAATATAAATCCACAAATTACTATAATAGAAACGGCTTTTTTTCTGGAAAAGCCGGAATCCATCAGGATGCGGGTATCCAGTTCGATCATAGATATCAGTGAAGAAAAAGCAGCGAAGGATAAAGCGAGAAAAAACAAAGCAAGGAAAACGGGTCCACCGGGAATATTTGAAAACAGGTTGGGAATCCAGATGAATGTCAGTCCCTGGTTGTCGGTTTTCATTACATCGAGGACTCTTTCAACTGAGAATCCCTGAGAAGCGAAATAAGAAAAAACAGTGGGGATAACAGCCATTGCTGCCAGAAGAGAGGCGAGATTATTGCCGAAGCCCAGGGTTGTTGCTGTGATGGTGGCATTTTCCTTTCGATTTGTATAAACCGCATAGGTCAGAATAAGACCCCATCCTGCTCCCGTGGACCAGGCGGATTGGCTCAAAGCGTTCAGCCACATTTTATAATCCCCAAGCCTCGATAGATTCGGCGAAAAGAGAAAATTCAGACCGTGTACAGCACCGGGAAGGGTCAGAGATCTTATGCAGGCGATACCCAGAAGCAGGAAAAGGGAAGGAATGAGTATTTTATTGGCTCTCTCGATACCCTTGACCACACCGGAATAGATGATGAATCCTCCAATGGCCATAGCGGCCAGATGAAAAAAGACGGGTTCCCATGACGAGGCGAATCCATTCCAGAAACTAGTGGATGATTTTTTTGTCAGCCCTTGGAATACGGAAGCGAATAAATATTTCAAACACCAGCCGGTTACGACAGAATAATAGAACATAATAGCAGTGGTGACAAAGGTGACGAATGTTCCCATCCAGGCGAATTTTTGCCCCATGATCCGGCTGAAGGACCCGATAACCCCCAATCGTGTTTTTTTCCCTATGGAAATTTCAATAATCAACAGAGGGATTGACCAGAGAAAAAGAAAAAAAATCCAGGCGATGATAAATGCTCCGCCACCTTGTTGAGAGACAATCCTTGGGAAACGCCAGATGTTGCCCGTTCCTATGGCCATTCCCAATCCGGCGAGAATGATTCCCCACCGGGAGGCAAAAAATTCACTTTTTTCTTTTTGTTTCAATATTGGACTCCGGTTTTTTATTATTTATAACGAGAAAAGGATGGAGAAAAGTTTTCGTATAATCATTTCTGGCAAGGGCGATAAATTCTCCGCCGGGGCTGAAAATTCTGAAAATATTGTTGGGGTTTTGGATATTCTCTCCGGATGATTGCGAGTGTTTGTCCAAGCTTGAAATGTCGCCAGGTGAAATTTTATTCCCGTTCCGAGCGAGATTCAGACTGGATTCTTTAAGAATGATTTTAGGGTATTCTGTGAGAAGGGATTCGATAGGTTTTAAAAAACGTTCAACGTGTCCTTTTTGATGGAAAGCCTCAATTTCATCCGGACTGTAAGCATCGTTTATATGGAAAGAACCTACGTTGATGCGTCTCAGCTCGGTCAGATGGGCTCCGCAGTTGAGATGTTGGCCTAAATCGTGTGCCAGAGATCTTATATACGTTCCTGATGAGCAATCTACGATAAAATCGAGGAAAGGCGGGGAATAATCTGTGACTTCAAAAGCTTTTACGGTGACTGATGAAGGAGCAAGCTTTATAGGTTTTTTTTTACGGGCCAGCATATACAACCTCTGACCTTCTATTTTTTTTGCGGAAAAGGGGGGAGGTTTTTGAAAAAAATCACCTGTAAACGTTTTTATCTCACGAAGCAATATATTTTTGTCTGGAAAATTGTTTATTTCCGGCGAGATAGGGCGTCCTTCTGAGTCGTATGTGTCTGTCGCGTATCCGAACCTCAGACGGCCCTTATATGTTTTGTCCAGCTTGGAAAAGAAGGGAAAAAAACGGGTCGCTTTCCCTGTCCCAATGATCAGCAAGCCTGTCGCTAAAGGATCTAATGTACCGAAATGTCCTACTTTTTGGAATCCGATTGTTTGTCGTATTTTGGCAACGATATCATGGGAGGTGTAGGATTTTGGTTTATCGACAAGAATCATTCCGTTCATAGACAAACCGTAGTCCCGCGTTTTATTCTTTGCTGTAATTGAGATGCAGGGGTTTTGTCAAAAGCTTTTCAATTTTTGCGGGAATTTCCTTTTTGAGTATTTCATATTTGCCTTTTGCTGTAAAACCGGCTGCATTCATGTGGCCTCCTCCTCCGAAACGCTCAGCGATACAGGCGGAGCAGGCATTACCCTTGGACCTTAAGCTAACCCTGAATGTGTCCTTTTGCATTTCTTTAAAGAAGAGTACAATCTCGATACCGCTGATGGACCGGGCGAGTGTCGTAATGTCCTCTGTGTCGATTTCCTTCAAATTCAGGGATTCCAGAAATTTTTTAAACATTGTAATCGATGCAATATTTCCTTTTTTATTGATAACCAGGGTGGAGAGGACAAGGCCGAGAAGTTTGATCTTTTCTGGTGAATTATTATTAAAAAGGAATTCCGATGTTTTGATGGGGCTGGCTCCAAGCAGGATGAGCTTGTGACAAATTTCGAATGCTTTGGCATTGGTGTTGGAAAACTGAAAGGAACCGGTATCAGAGACGATAGCACAGTATAAATGATCGGCCATTTGTGGAGTGAAACGAATACCGAGGGTTTCTCCCAAAATGAAGATCAGTTCCGCTACGGCTGATCGGTGCGGGTCAACCCAGTTAATGTCGGCATAATAATCATTGGAGTGATGGTGGTCGATGTTGATTTTAAAGTATGCGTCCAGATTTTTTTGTCCTGAGCGGGATACATTGGCGCATTCAAGAAGGATCACCATGTCAAAGCCTTGGGGGGAAATCTGTCCAATTTTGATGCGTTTAACATCCGGCATATTGATAAAAGGAAAAGGGGTATTATCCTTATTGATGATTTCGGCTTCAATTCCCAGGCTTTTCGCCATCAAAGCCAGGGCTAAGCTGGAGCAGATGGAATCACCGTCGGGGCGAAGGTGAGAAGTAATGGCAATACGCTTGCTTTTTTTGAAAACCTCAGCTATGTTTTCAACGGATTTTTTTTTCATCTCCATTTATTTTTTTAAACAACTGCTCCAGTTTTTCCTCATAGTCGGGAAGGGGATCCACCAAAAAATTAAGCTTGGGATTATACTTTAAATTGACTCGTGACGCAATAGCTTTCCGAAAAAAAGCGGCTTTTTTTTCAAGAATCTGCAGAGATTCATTCTGGATTTTTCCTGTAAAGCGAACGAAAATTCTGGCAACTTTAAGATCCGGATTGAGTTCAACCCGGGTGATTGTAACCAAACCGGAGGCGGAATCTTGAAATTCTTCTATAAGAAGTCGGCTCAATGTTTGATGAAGAAGGCTGGCGACTTTTTTTTGTCTGCGGCTGGTATTCATCCGTTTCCCCTTTAAAAGTTCAATATGAAAATTTATTGATAGTGAATTTCCTTGTGTGTGATCTCACCGTCAATGTTTTCTTCGGCATCTTTAATAATCCTGTTAAAAAGGTTTTCAATAGGTCGCTTATGATTGTTGAGGGTGACGATGCCGATAAGTGTACGCTGCCATTTATCCTGGTAATCAAGCTCTGAAAAAGCAATATTATATTTTTTCTTTAATCTGTCTTTAAAGCTGCTCATTCTGCTTCTTTTGTCTTTGAGAGAATGGGAATAGGGAAGGTAGATTTCCAGGAGCATGACACCGATAATCATATTAACCTACCCCTGCGGCAAGTTTGGCTCGTGAATATACAACAGGCTAACCCGAGAATTTCCGTGGGTGTCTATTCTTTCTCCAGAGTGTATGCTTCAATAATGTCACCTTCTTGGATATCCTTAAATTTGTCCACACCGATACCGCATTCGTATTCCTTTTTTACTTCGTTAACATTTTCCTTCACATGTTTTAAGGATGAAATTTTACCCCGGTAAACCGTTTCTCCACTGCGGATGATTTTTATCTCTGCATTTCGCCTGATTTTTCCATCTGTAACATAACAACCTGCGATAACACCAACCTTAGGAATGTGAAATAGTCTTCTTACTTCCGCACGTCCAAGATAAACTTCTTTGATTTTTGGTTCGAGCATGCCTTTCAGGGCTTTTTTGATATCATCCGTTAGATTATAGATAACATTATAATATCGAATCTCAACATTTTCTTCTCTGGCTATATCTATGATTTTAGTATTGGGTTTGATATTGTAACCCAGGATAATAGCATTGGAAGCGGAGGCAAGGAGGACATCAGTCTCCGTTATATTTCCCGTAGCCGCATGGACAATATTGATTTTAACCTCCTTGCTGGCTAATCCGGGAAGGATATCGCTGAGTACTTCTACGGATCCCTGAACATCAGCCTTAATGATCAAGGGAAGTTCCTTGACTTCTCCTTCTTCGATCTTCTTGAAAAGCTCGTCAAGGGAAAGATGTTCACGCCGCTGAGGTTGTTCCTTTTTTTTGCTCTGTTCCTCACGTAAGGAAGCGATGTGTCTGGCATCCTCCGGATGTGAAACAACCTGGAAAAGGTCGCCCGCAGACGGTACCGAGCAGAAACCAAGGACTTCAACGGGAGTTGATAAGCCTGCGGATTTTAAAGGTTTTCCCTTTTCATCGAATAGGGCCCGCGCTTTTCCATGACAATATCCGGAAATGAAATAATCTCCGCGTTGTAATACCCCCTGACGAATAATAACGGTGGCGATGGGCCCCTTTTTGGAGTCAAGACGTGCTTCAAGTATGACTCCCTGGGCTTGGGTTTCGGGATTTCCTTTGAGCTCGATAACTTCGCTTAGAAGAAGGATCATTTCAAGAAGTTCATCTATATTTTTGTTCTTTTTCGCAGAAATTTCGACACTGATGACATCTCCTCCCCAATCCTCTACAAGCAGCCCTTCCTTGGAAAGCTGCTGCTTGACTTTATCGATATCGATATTATCCTTATCGATTTTATTGATGGCAACAATAATGGGAACATTGGCTGATTTGGCGTGGTGGATGGCTTCGCGTGTTTGAGGCATAACACCGTCATCAGCCGCGACGATAAGAATGACGATGTCGGTGACTTGAGCTCCTCGGGCTCGAAGACGGGTGAATGCCTCATGACCCGGTGTGTCGATAAATGTGATAGGCCGGTCCTTGTACAATATTTTGTAAGCACCGATATGTTGAGTAATTCCGCCCGATTCTTTTCCTACAAGGTTTGATTTTCGAATCGCATCGAGAAGGGTTGTTTTTCCGTGGTCGACATGACCCATAATCGTTACAACGGGAGGGGAAGACACCTCATCCTTTTTGTCGGCTTTTTGCTGTTTTTCTTTTTCAAGGGAAATAATTTCTATGGATTGTTGTGTGATTTTGGAGATCGGGTCCATAAGACGTTGCGTGATAACATCATTCAGGTTGACAGTAAATTTTTTTTCTTTCAGTTTTTCAATAAGATTTTTTCCTTTGATACCAAGTTTTTCTGAAAATTCTTTTAAGGTCGTACCCTCGCGAATTTGCATTTTTTGAGGAGCTGCTTTCTTTTTGTTGGTATCGATCTTGGGATTCTTTTGTTTGTCTTGTGATTTCATTCTTTCCCTTATCTCCAAATATATTGTAATTTCAATCCTGATTGATGACGATTTTCCATCCTACCAACCTGGATGCTAAACGTACATTGAGCCCTTTTTTCCCGATAGCAAGCGAAAGATGATCCGGAGAAACGACAGCCCGCAGGATTTTTTCATTTTTGTTCAGAAGAATGACGTTGTCAACTTTAGCCGGGCTTAAGGCTGACTTTGCATAAGTCAGTGGATTGGCGGACCATTCGATAACATCTATTTTTTCTCCGCTGAGCTCCTTGCTGATCGACAGAATTCTGTTCCCTTTAACGCCGATACAGGCACCTATCGGGTCGATATCCTTTTCCTTTGAAACGACGGCGACTTTAGATCTTTCCCCCGGTTGGCGCACAATATCTTTTATCTCGATATTCCCGTTAGCAATTTCAGGGATTTCCAGATGAAGCAAGCGGACAAGGAATTTCGGGTCGGAACGGGAAACAATCACTTGGGGACCGACGGATTCTTTCAGAACCTGGATGATAAGGGCCCGTATTCTATCTCCCCTGTTGAACTTTTCATTCTTTAGTTTCTCCCTGTAAGGAAGAAGGATATCTGTCTTGTTGACTTCAAGGATCATATTATTGTTGGATTCTTCACGTCTCAAAATTCCGGATACGATTTTACCCATCAAGGGGAAAAAGCGGGCATAAATTTTTTCCTGTTCAGCATCCCTAACTTTTTGGAAAATAACCTGTTTGGCCGCTTGGGCGGCAATTCTTCCCAGTGTCTCTGAAGGAAGGTCTATCTCAATGAAATTGCCTGTTTTGGCCCCTGCGTCGATTTTTTTTGCTTCTTCCAAAGAAATTTCCGTTGATAGATTTTTTGGCGTTTTTGTCACCTGTTTGATGGTATATACTCTCAGCTCGCCTTTTTCCGGTTTGAAATTGATATGTATCTTTTCATTATGGGAAAAGTATTTGGTGGATGCTACCCTGAGGGATTCTTCGATGGCATTAACAACGACAGACGTGCCCACACCACGTTCTTTGCTGAGTTGAACAATAGTATTCCACACATTTACTTTCATATGTTTCCCTCAGTTGTTATAGGGGAATCAAAGAGGCGTGAATTATATCTAAATTAGGGGATAATATCAACCGCCTGTATTATTCATAAATTCGGCCGGGGGTGATAAAGACAAGAAAAGAACCGGCCGAATTTACCTTTCAGGCAAGCCGATCTTACTGCATCTGCTTCGTTGCGATGGACTTGCGGTGCGGAGCACAGCTTTGCACGGTGCTACATGATGAGGGGGGCGAAAACAAGGCTTACTACGGCCATGAGTTTTATCAGAATGTTCATTGCCGGTCCCGCCGTATCCTTAAGGGGATCCCCGACGGTATCTCCGATGACAGAGGAAGCATGAACTGCCGTTCCCTTTCCACCTAGGTTACCTTCTTCAATCCATTTTTTCGCGTTATCCCATGCGGCTCCGGCATTGGACATAAAAAGACCCAATAGTACCCCGGAAGCCGTAGCTCCGGCCAAAAATCCGCCTAAAGCTTCAGGTCCCATAAGAAAGCCGATACTTAAAGGAGCCAAAACGGCCAATAGACCTGGAAAAACCATCTCCATGAGGGCTCCTCTTGTGACGATATCGATGCAGCGGTCGGAATCGGGTTTTGCCTTGCCTTCCATGAGACCGGCAATTTCTTTAAACTGCCTTCGAATCTCCGCTACCATCTTGTTGCCGGTCCGGCTGACCGCCTGTATGGTCAAAGATGCTATGATAAAGGGCATGAGTGCACCTAAAAGGAGTCCAAGAACGGTTTCCACATTGGTCAAACTGATGGAAATGACGGCTTTTCCGGCGTTTTTCAGGTTGGTGTTTATTGTTTCCTGGTAAGCGGAAAACAAAGCGAGAGCGGTCAGGGCTGCTGAGCCGATGGCAAATCCTTTTCCGATGGCTGCGGTCGTATTGCCTAGCGAATCCAATTGGTCCGTGATCTTCCGTATTCCGGGTCCGGCATTCGTCATTTCAGCCATTCCCCCGGCGTTATCTGCGATGGGGCCATAGGAGTCGGTGGACATGACGATTCCAATGGTGGCCAGCATGCCTACCGCTGAGATAGCGATTCCATAGAGTCCGTAAAGGCGAAAGGAAATATAGATGGCCGCCCCGATAGTTAGAAGAGGAAGAATAGTGCTCTGGAATCCAACAGCAAGTCCTGAAATAATGGTGGGAGCGCTTCCTGACTGAGCGGAGCGGGCGATGGATTTAACAGGAGGCCCGGAAGTAAAAAATTCGCTTTCAAGTCCGATAAAAACGCCGGATACCATCCCGGTCAAAACAGCCCAGAAAACATTTATGTGGTTATCAATGGAACCCAAAAGGAAACGTACGGCGAAAAAAGCACCTAAAAGAAAGAGAAATCCGCTCAAATAGTAAGCATTGCGTAATGCCGACTGCGGGCTGATGTTTTTGAAAATATAGATTGAAAAAACACCCAGAATGGAACAGAGAAGACCGAGAGCGATTAATAAAAGCGGTAATCCCATGTGGTTCAGTGAAGGAGTTTGCGTGGCACCGAGGGCTATTGAGGCGATGACCGATCCCACATAAGATTCAAACAGGTCGGCTCCCATACCGGCCGTATCGCCAACATTATCGCCGACGTTATCGGCAATGACCCCGGGATTTCGTGGATCGTCTTCAGGTATCCCGGCTTCAACTTTTCCAACAAGATCGGCGCCGATATCGGCGCTTTTGGTATAAATTCCTCCCCCGACCCTAGCGAATAGGGCGACGGAACTGGCACCCATGGCGAATCCGTTAATAATCTGTGTATCTTTAGTGAAATAATAAAAAAGACCGATGCCGACGACACCTAAGGCGGCAACGGTCATTCCCATGATGGCTCCCCCTTGAAAAGCGATGGTCAAAGCGAGGGGAGTTCCTCCCTGTATGGCCCCTTGAGTGCTTCGAACAGCGGAACGTGTCGCTCCTTTCATGCCGATAAAGCCGGCGAGCATGGAACACAAAGCACCGGATATAAAAGCAAGGCTTGTGTATATGGAGAAAAAATGCCAGAGAATAAAAAACATGGCCAGGACAAAGAGTGAAATCGAAAAATATTCGCGTTTCAAAAATATCATGGCACCGGAATGGACGGCTTCGGATATCTCCTGCATCAGCTCATTTCCTTTGGGATACCTGAGGATGAAAATATACAGCAGCAGGGCAAAGGCAAGTCCGATAAACCCGATGATGAACGAATAGGGGACAAACTCAAGAATATTCATGGATAAATGCCTCCACATCACAACCGGTTATTCAGATTTTTACGGAAGAGATTAAAAAAAATCAAAAGATCAAAAATCCGTTTCCCCCTGAATAATCCAGGTTTCAATAATTCGGAGGATGTATAGCATAAAAGGAAAAAAAATGCAACGATGTCACCTCCGATGTCACCTCCGTCACCTCCGTGTGTCACTTCTGTGTGAAAAATAGACGTTTTTGTTCGTCCTTTTTTATGGAGGAAGCCTGAGATGTCTTGTGAAGGGTTTGAATGGATGATGGTGATGATGATCGATTCCCTTAAAGCGTTTAAGATCGCTTTGGAAGATCCGGAATTGTCTTATTTTATGAAGTGCCGTTTTGCTCTTCCTGAAAAAAATCCAAGAATATTCACCCGCAAGTGGTTTTCAAAAGGAAAAAAAGGATGGGTTTGGAAGGTTTCGGTGGAGGAGCATATGTCTTTTCCTTTTAAGGAAAATACGATTAATGCCGCTCTCATTTGCATCGATCCGATAAGGGGAACGATTGTCTCCCGCCGGTTTTTCAGCAGTGTTTTATATGAGGAGTATTGGAAAGTGGCTGGTGAAGAATATCAGTCTTTTCGATAAGATGATTCCGTTGTGTGGTTAATCCGCGACAGAGAAAAAAGGGCATTGTTCACGGCTTCTCCTCTCAGGCTGTAGGGGCCACAGGAGGTGATCCGCACCATAACAAAATTCCCGGTAAAATCCCGGTCGGCCTTAAAATTGACAACCTGGTATCCTTCATTTCTGCCGGAATAAATCTTCGGATCTTTTTTACTGTGCCCAAGACAAAGAACTTTCATTACCCGTCCCACTTTTTGTTTGTTCTGTCGGAGCTGAATCTTTTTTTGAAGCTCCTGGAGTTCGATCAGTCTTTTTTTCTTTGTTTCCAGGGGGACGGAATCCTGATATCGTCCGGCGGCGGAAAGAGGACGGGGAGAATACCGGAAAGAAAAAATGTTCGTGTAACCGACTTCCTCCAACAGATCGCAGGTTTTATGGAAGTCTTTTTCGCTTTCTCCCGGAAATCCGACGATGATATCCGTGCTGAGACAAATGTCAGGCATCAGGGATTTGAGAAGACGAATCCATTCTAAATATTCCTCCAGGGTGTAGCCTCTCTTCATACGTTTCAAAACAGAGTTGGATCCGGCCTGGACGGGAAGGTGAAGCTGGCGGCAGATCTTCTGGTTTTCGTTCATGGTGTTTGCCAGGTTTTTATTGAAATTTTTGGGATGGGAGGTGATGAATCGTATCCATTCGATCCCGTCTATTTCGGTGACGCGGCGGAGGAGTAAAAAAAACTCCTCGCCTGTATCAGGATCTTGATAGCAATTGACATTTTGTCCAAGAAGAATGATTTCCTTATATCCCAGGCTGCTGAGGAATTTAACTTCATCCAGGACAAGTTTCACGGGCCTGTATTTTTCCCTGCCCCGTGTAAAGGGAACGACACAATAAGTGCAAAAATTGTTGCAGCCTTCCATTATGGTCACATAGGAGCTGACCGGATTTTCATGTACGGTTGATTCATAGGGAATGTTCTGCCAGTTCCGGCTCCACTGTGTCGCTGCTCTCTTTTCCTTACGTACTTCCAGAATGATATTCACGATCTGACGGTAATTGTCCGGGCCGGCGATGAAGTCGATGGATTCGTTTTTTGTGAAAAGGCTGTTGCGGTAGAGTTGAGCCACACATCCCGTGACTCCGACTACTTTATCCCGTTTTTTTCCCAGGTGAGAGAGGCGGCCGAGATAGGAAAAAAGTTTGTCTTCCGATTTTTCACGGACGGCACAGGTGTTGACGATTATAATATCACTTTTTTCCGGGGATGAAACCCGTTCAGCACCGGACTCTTCAAGAAGGCCGGCCATACGTTCTGAGTCATTTTCATTCATCTGGCAGCCGAATGTTTTTATGTGATAATATTTGCCACGCAGGGGTTGTGAGCTGGATATTTTCATGTGATATGACCGAACATTAATAGCAGTGTGACGTCCCCATTTTTATTCGCTGTTTGGGCCAGCTTCCGCCGCGTTGTGAGCTAAGAGCTCACGGGCATTTTGAAGTGAGCTTTCCGTGATCCGGCTTCCTGTCAAAAGCCGGGCAATTTCCTGAACTCTTTCTTCATATCGGAGTTTTTTGATACGTGTAAATGTTTTTCCTTTTTCAACGTATTTGTCAATCCTATAATGATGCGCGGCAAAAGAGGCAATCTGGGGTAAATGGGTTATGCATATGACCTGTTGATTGAGGGCAAGGTTTTTGAGTTTTTGGGCGACATACTCGGCGGTTTTTCCGCCTATGCCTGAGTCGATTTCGTCAAAGATCATGGTTCGCAAACTTGAGCTTTCTTTCCCGGCCGACTTTAAGGCCAGCATAATTCTTGAAAGCTCGCCTCCTGAAGCGATTTTTCGTAGAGGCTTAAATTCATCGCCTGGATTGGGATTGATAAGAAACTCCACTTCATCCAGCCCGCTGTTTCTTATCTTTTCAGGATGATCTAATGAAACGGGATGAGAAGACATATTGATATGAAAACGTGCTTTTTTCATCCCCAGTTGATGGATTTCTTGGACGATTCGCTTTTCCAACTCAGCAGCCCCTCTTTTCCGGCTTTCCGTAAGTTCTGCAGCCCCGTGTTCATATTCAGTGAAAATCTTTTGGATTTCTTCATGGATTTCTTTTCGCTTGATATGGAATTGATTCAGCTCATTGTATTCCTTCTCGGCGTTTTCGAGAAAAATGAGGATCTCGTTTATATTTTCTCCATATTTTCGCTTCAAACCTTCGATCAAACTCAGCCTTTCCTCGATTTTTTCCAATTCTTCAGGTGATGATTCCTGCCCTTCTATATAGGACATCAAAATTTTTGAAAATTCCTGAAGCTGGATGGAAAACTGATCCAGATATTCAAGCATTTCAGAGAAACGCTTGGGATCAACGGCGGCAAGGTCTTTAACGATTGTTTGAAGGCGGGAAAGAAGGGAAAGCACGGATTCTTCATCGGTATAAGAGAGGTTGATGGCCTCATTGATAAGACCGCTGATTTTTTCATAATTTTTTAATATATGCCGTTTTTCCCGCAATCTTTCTTCTTCTCCCGGTTGAAGTTCAACGTTTTTGATTTCTTTGATCTGGTAATCAAGGAATTCAAGCCGCTGAATTCTTTCTTTGTCCCGGGTTTCCAGATCGTTCTTTTCTTTGAGTAAAAAACGCAGTTTTTGGGCTTTTTGGGAAATTTCACGACGAAGATGAATTGTTTCGGAAAAATGATCGAGATAGTTCAATTGATTTTCTACATTACGAAGGAAGGAATGATCATTCTGTCCATAAATATCGGCGAGGTCCTCGCTCTTTTCCTTCAATTTGCGTACGGGAATAAGAACTCCGTTCATATATACTTTTCCTGATCCGTTTTGGTAAATTTTTCTCTGGATGAGGATACCGTCTTCAGATTCTATATCGAAAGATTGCGAGATCTGATCGCCTTTTTTGCTGTAAAAGACCACTTCGACAGACAGCTCCGTGTTTCCGCTCCGGATCATATCCACCGAACTTTTTTCTCCCAGGACAAGACGGATCCCGTCGATAATGATAGATTTTCCGGCACCGGTTTCCCCGGTTAGAATAGAAAATCCTTCCCGAAGTTCAAATTCAAGATCTTCGATGGTAGCAAGATTTTTTATACGAAGCGATTTTATCATTGTACGGCGATCAAAGGGCCGGTTTGCCCTTTCTCGGAGTGGCTTTTAAACGCTCTATTCGCGTCCTTCCATTTATTGCCGGAAAGGGGCGCCGGCTAAATATTTTCCTCCCTTAATAGCATGGTTATGATGATGGGAACAAGTGCGTTTTCCATATTGATACGGCCATAGCCTAAAAACTGGTCTTTTCCGGGCAGTTCATCACTATTGATGTCTTCGGCCGAATAGCAGATGATGTTCATAATATCAGAGGCGCTCAGCCAGGGTTTCAGACTTTTTATGAGGGCCGCCAACCCCGCCACATGAGGACTGGACATGGAAGTTCCGGATTTCTGTTGGTAGGGGAGATATTCCGAACCGAGAAGCCAGGTCGGCACACAACTCCAAATATTGACACCCGGCGCAGCGACATCAACTTCAGGGCCGAAATTCGACCAGTCCGGGCGCTCGTCATTTGCGTTTGTAGCCGCTACAGCCAAACAGGTGTCATCATAGGCGGCCGGATAGAGTACGCCTCCGCCGTCGTTTCCCGTACTGGCGACACAGACGATACCTTTGTCATAGGCATATTGCAAGGCGTCTGCAAGGCCCTGCGAAGGAAAATCTCCTCCCAGGCTCATGTTGATGACATGAACTCCTTGGTCGGCGGCATAAATGATGCCCTGTATGAGCATGTCATATTCACCGACTCCCGTGTTATCCAGTACTTTTACCGGCAGGATCTTACAATTCCAGGCGACGCCCGCGATTCCCTCGGCGTTATTTGTTTCGGCGGCGGCTATTCCGGCGGCATGGGTGCCGTGGCCGTGGTCGTCCGTGGCGTCAAAATCGTCATTGACATAATCCCTGCCGCTATCAATAATTTTATCATTAAGGTCGGGATGAAGAAGATCAACACCTGTATCCAGAATGCCGATAAGAACGGCTTGGTCTCCTTTTGTCTCTTCCCAAGCTTCAGGGGCATGGATATCCGCCCGGTCCTCAGGTGGAGTGCTGCCGGGAATGGTATTCGTGTTGTAAAGGGAGTATTGAAGATTGAAAAGAGTGTCATTAGGTGTCTCTGCAAGCCGGATTCGATAATTTGGTTCCGCATAGAGGACCTGTGGATTATGGCGGAATTTTGTAAGAGCCCAGTTTACATCGGTTCCCGGATCAAGCTCGAGGACGAATAGATCTAATGCAGAAATCCTTTTAAGGGAACGCGTGCTTGCTGCTTGTATTATTCCTTGTATCCTTGCCTCATTTGATCCCTGTTTGAACCTGACGAGTATCTTATTTTCAGAAAAAGGCAGGGGATCGGAGTGATAAAGGGTTGGCTTATAAGAAAGGATTTTGTCGTATTTTTGGCCCGGAATAGCGGAAATGTTACCGGGGATCATTACAGATAAAAGGAAGATCAAAAAAGATAATATCAAGAGTGGAATACGCTTCATAACGGTTCTCCCTTAGTGAATATAAGAAGCTTTTAGCAAAAAGCTGAAATCTAATCCTCCGCCATGGGGCAGAATTTTAACCTCTCCCGTGACGTGAAAAAAATCGGTCATTTCATAAAGAACGCCTATAGCCGCACATAAGACACTTCTGCTTTTGAATTTTCTTTCTTCTTCAGAACTTAAAAGACCGACGATTTGGCTTGCTTTGTATTTACCCCAGACTCTGTTGAAACTGATTCCTGCATAAGGATAGAGATATTGAATCCCTTTATATGTCAGGATGGGGCCTATATTGATACGCATCCAGTCCGGTTTTCCTTCCAATGTTCCTGGTGTGTTCACTGTGGGAATTTCCCATGTTTTGTTCAATCCCAGGCAGTAGTGAAACAATCCCTGTCCACTCAGTGTAAAATGATTCAACGAGAAAAAATCTCCCCGGAGCTCGGTTCCAAAAAGTAAACCGTTTTTATAGCCCGTATCCAGTTCGACCGAAAAAGGCAGCTCTCGGAATGTCAGGGCATCAAAATTGGAAAGAGAGTAACCGACGAAGGGAGAGACAGATAATGACTCAGAAAATTTTATGGTTATGCTCAATGTGAGCAAGAACGATTTTAATCGTGTTATGTCTTCTTCCCGGACGGGATTAATAAGGCTTTCCTCATCCCAACGGATTTTTTGGGATAAAAATTCCGCTGAGATATGAGGTATGAACGTGAATATTTTTTTTGGTGGGGAGCTGCTTTCATTATCTTGGACAGAAGCGTTGGTGAATGAGAAAAACAAAAGTAGAAGCATTAGGCTCAGGGATAATTTTTTATTCATAAGCACCTCTCTTTCCCGGCTGGATTGTTCACAAAAGTTTTCACTTTTTATCTTTTTCCTGTTTTTCGATTTCCTCGAGGATTTCTTGGGCTTCCCGTGCCAGTTTCGTTCTGGGATAGTCAGATATAAGCTTACGAAAATAAGGAATACCCTCCTCACTCTTGCCCCAACGATAATATGAATCGCCCAGCAGGAAATAAACGGATTCCATTTTTGCATATTCCGGATAGTTAGTCAGGATTTCGGTCAATCGATTAACAGCGGCTTTATATGCCTTGGCCTTATAATAATATTCCCCAATGGAAAAGGTATGTTCTGCCAGGCTTTCTTCACATTCTTTTATCTTGTTGCGGGAATCTTTGGCTTCTTCACTGAGAGGATAATTGTTGATGACTTTTTTAAATTCATTCAGTGCTTCTATTGTTTTTGTCTGGTCTCTTCCCGGCTTTAACTTTTTTTTAAAGTAAGTCATGGCGATTTGATACTGGGCGTAAGGAGCGGACGGGCTGAAAGGATAGAGTGATATAAATTCCCTGTATTCCGAGGCGGCGAGTATTAAATTGCCTTCATCTCCTTTTTTAAAAAATGAATCCGCGATGGCCAATTTCGCCCGTTGTGCATAAAAACTCTTGGGAAATGAGTCAATAAGCTGCCGTAAGTATAGACGAGCCTTTTCAGGATCTTTTTTCAAATACTTTTCCCCGAGGTTAAATAGGGCTTCATCCGACGAAGCGATTTCCGGAGTTATTTCCGTTTTTTTATTTTTACACGAGGGAACGAATATAAGACCAAAACCAAGGAAAAATATGATAATCAATTCCTTTATTTTCATCATTTCATCCTTTCACTGGAATCGTCCGTTTAAAATCTCCATCAGGAATAGAGCTGTTGGATCCAATTCCATTCTTTAAGCAATCCATCTTGAAGTTTGGTTTCAGGAGTGAATTCAAGGTCCTTTTTTGCTTTTTCGATAAGAGCATAGGTGTCTGGAACGTCGCCTTTTTGTTTCGCAATGTTTTTTATCTTCACTTTTTTTCCGGTCAAGGATTCCAAGATCGGAAAAATATCGCACAGTTTCCTTCGTACCCCCCCTCCGATGTTGTAGATTTCACCTTCCCGGCCTTTATCCATACAGGAAATACAAGCCCGGACGATGTCGTCGATATATGTGAAATCCCGTGTCTGAGTCCCGTCTCCAAATACAGTGATTTCCTTATTTTCCAAAGAGGCTTTACAAAATTTATGAAAAGCCATATCTGGTCGCTGTCCGGGACCATAAACCGTAAAAAATCTCAATGAGATCGTTGGGACACCGTAATTTTTATGGTAAAGCCCACACAAATTTTCGCCGGCAAGCTTTGTTACGCCATAAGGAGAATAGGGGAGGAGAAGGCTTTCTTCGGTCATGGGAAGTTCCCGGCAGTCTCCGTAGACAGAAGAAGAAGATGCATAAATGAAGCGTTTTAACGATGAATTTCTTGAAATCTCGAGAAGTTTTTGGGTGGTTTCGATATTGTTGCGCGTGTATACGGAAAAACTTTCGCCCCAACTTGATCTGACTCCTGCTTGGGCGGCAAGATGAAAAACATAGTCACAATTTTTCAGGATGACCTCCAGATTTGCCGACATGATGTCTTCAGAAAGGAAGTTGAAATAAGATCTGGAAAGAAGAGGTTTCAGGTTATTTTCCTTGATCCATTTTGGATAAAAATCGGTAAAAACATCGATGCCGGTTACTTTATGTCCGGCATCGAGAAGCATCCGGCAAAGATGGGATGCGATAAATCCTGCTGATCCTGTCACCAGACACTTCATATGCTTTTCGCCTCTTTGGTGAATACTAGGTTTTTTAAAAAGAAAATCACTTGCTTACTTCCAGGGAAATCAGGGTTCGTTTTTGGATTCTGTAACCCTGCCGGGGTGTTTGTTTGATGATGATTCCGGAATCCAGGCCTGGGTAGTAGGAGTACCGGATGTCTCCGATCCGAAAACCAAGTCCCCTTAACTCGCGAAGGGTGGAATCCAGCGTCCTTCCGAGGAGATCCGGCATGAGGTATTGTCTTTCATTTTCACCTTGGCTGACAAGAAGGTTGATATGACTGTTCCTGGGAACATCGGAACCGGCGGCAGGATATTGTCCGATAATCCGGCTGGCAGCGTACTTGGGTGTATGTGCCTGGGAAGTATCTCCTGAAAGAAGACCGGCCTGGGAAAGAATTGAATCAGCATCCTGAATATTTCTTCCGACCAAACGGGGCACCGTTACTTTTTCGCTTCCGGCTGAAAGGATAACTCCCACGGTTTTGTGAATGCGGATGCGGGAACCAGGCCTAGGATTTTGCTGTACAATTTTTCCACGTTCCAGGCTGAGATGGTAAATTTCTCCGAGTTTGGCTACGGAAATGTCATTTGGCCCTAACATTTCTCGTGCCTCCTCAAACGTTTTTCCCTCCAAATCAGGTATTTTTACCGTTTCCCCATGAAGAACAAAGTGGAAAGACAGAAGTGAACTCAGCAGAAAAATATTGAGCAAAAGGAGGCCATAAAAGACAATTTTATTTATTTTTTCTAACTTCATCTTGTTGAGCCGAATAAACCTGAACGTTTCATAAATACCATATATTCATAATCAAGTAAACGGCGAAATCGTTTCATTTGCCCGCTCTTTCCGAATTCATTATAATGGCATTTTCGTCTGTAATATTCCCTGGATACTATTCCAAAGGAGAGAGAACATGCATGAGAAAATTTCAGATTTCAGAAGCGATACGGTCACCCGACCTACGGAAAAGATGCGCAAGGCCATGGCCGAAGCTGTTGTCGGGGACGATGTTTTAGGGGATGACCCAACGGTACAAAAATTGGAGTCTTTGGCAGCTGAGATAGCAGGAAAAGAGGCTGCCCTTTTTGTGCCCACGGGAACCATGGGAAATTCTATTGCCGTTAAATGCTGGACAAAGGAACTGGAAGAAATCATTGTTGAGGCGCGTTCTCATATATACAACATGGAGTCCACCCATATAACCTTTATTTCCGGTGTAACCCCGCGGCCGATTCCCTCGAAAAGAGGATGTATGGATCCGGAGGAGGTCGAGCGAAATATACGGAAACCCACTGTCCATACACCTCGGACATCACTCATTTGTGTTGAAAACTCACATAATAATTGGAGCGGTGCGGTCGTCCCACTGAACAATATAAAAGCACTTCGCGATGTCGCTGATAAACACGGTGTTCGGATTCACTTGGACGGCGCACGTATTTTTAATGCGAGTTTAGCCTCGGAGACTCCGGCCGATAGATATGCAGCCTGTGCCGATTCCGTCATGTTCTGTCTTTCCAAGGGCTTATCGGCACCTATCGGATCCATGCTAGCCGGGGATGCGTCGTTCATTGAAAAATGCCGGCGTTTGAGGAAGGTCCTGGGAGGCGGCATGCGCCAGGTCGGTGTGCTGGCCGCACCGGGAATCATTGCCTTGACGGAGATGCGGGAACGTTTGAAAGAAGACCACGATAGAGCCCGCAGGCTGGCTGAAGCCATCGCTCCTTTACCGGGAATTAAATGTAATCCCGACCACATCAAAACCAATATCATCATTTTTGATTTGGAACACAAAAAATACACGGTCCCACATTTCCTTCATGAGTTGGCAGAAAGGGGAGTATGGGCCTTAGCGACAACTGGAGGCATACGTTTTGTCACACATAAAGATATCGATGACGAAGATGTCGACAGGGCGATCAGCGTTTTTAGGGATATGTTAAGCTAAAACTTTTTGAATAAGCCAAGATTCAGGAGATTTCGGATTCGCTGTCGGAGGATGGTTTCAAAACCGGCTCTGATGGATTTTCTTCTTTTCCCAAGAGTGCCCGTTCTGCGATTTCGGCGATGTCCCAGACTTTTACTTTTTCCTCAATTTCCCTGTCTTTTACCGCGTCGCTAAACATGGTTATGCAGAAAGGACAGGCCGTGGTGATGGCGCCTGCGTTTGTTTCCAGCGCGTCATCCAGACGCTTGAGATTGATTCGTTGTCCGATCTTCTCATCCATCCACATCCAACCGCCGCCGGCTCCGCAGCAGAAGGAATCGCGACGGGAGAGCGTCATCTCTTTCAAACAAAGCGAAGGAACAGCCTTCAGAACATGGCGCGGCGGATCGTATATTCCGCTGTAACGGCCCAGATAACAAGGGTCATGATAGGTTACCGACTTCGCAAAAGGTTCCTTAAATTGAATTTTCCCTGATTCAAGCTCCCGTTGGAGCCACTGGGAATGATGGAGGACCTCGCAGGTAAAACCAAGCTGGGCGTATTCATTTTTTAATGTGTTGTAACAATGGGGGCAAGTGGTCATGATTTTTTTGATCCCGTACCGGCGGAAGGTCTCGATGTTTGTCTGGGCTAATATTTGGTAGAGATATTCATTCCCGACCCGTCGGGCCGGATCGCCGCAGCATCCTTCCTCATTTCCTAAAACAGCGAATTTCACTCCCAGATGCTTAAAAATACGCATCATGGCCTGGGTGACCTTTTTGTTCCGGTCGTCATAAGAACGGATGCAGCCGACAAAAAAGAGAAAGTCGATTTCACTGAAGGATGTATCCGACATGAGGGGAACATTCATGTCTTCCATCCAGTCGCCCCGGGACTCCCGGCTCATTCCCCAGGGATTGGAATTTGTTTCAAGCCCTTTGAAGGCCAGGGTCAGTTCATTCGGAAATTTTCCTTCCATAAGCACCTGGTAGCGCCTCATATCGACGATCTTGTCTACGTGTTCGATATAAACGGGACAGTGTTCCATGCAGGAGCGGCAGGTGGTACAGGCCCAGAGAACATCTCCAGGTATAACGGCATCGACCAGGGGTGGAGTTTCTTCTGCTGTTTTTCCGGACGAACGGGCCTTGAGAAGGACCGGAGACCGCCTGCGCATATGGTTTCCCAGTTTGTCGATAACTTCTTTTGGGGATAAAGGTTTCTGGGTTTGGAAAGCGGGGCAGTGTTCCTGGCACCGTCCGCATCGCATGCAGGAATCAAGATCCATCAAATGTTTCCAGGTAAACTCCTCGATCTTGGAGATGCCGAAGGTTTCGGCATCCTCATCCTCCAGGTTAATATGAGTCAAAATGCCTTTAGGTTTTTGAGAGCGGAAAAGGATGTTCATGGGAGAACTTACGGCATGAAAAAGTTTGGAGAAGGGAATTGAGGCAATGGTGCCCAATACGAGGAAAAAATGGATTCGAAAAAAAATAAAAGCAAGAGTCTGCTTAGTATTAAGACTCATTCCAGTTCCGTTGATTATAGAGGCGACGGCTTTACCAAGAGGCGCCCAGGCTTGGGATTCGCCTCCGATGACGGACAGTCTAATTCCCTCGACAAAAAGACCGGAAACAAGAATGAAAAAAATTAGCAGAAGGGCTGTTATATCTTGAGGGCGATTGTCGAGCCTGGGATTTCGAAAGATATATCGGCGGATAAAGGCCAGGAAAACCGTGGTTATAGCGGCAGCGGCGAGAATATCCAGGAAAAGGGATAAAAGTTTAGCCGGGAAGGCCGGCAGGGTAAAAACAATCTGAGTGAGCAAAACGACGCAGAAAGGAACAATGAATCCGAAAAAGATAAAAAGATGAATGAGGCCCGCATAGCGATCCTCAAGAATTTTTTTGTGGAGGATACCATCGATGAGCAGGGAGCGGATTCCCTCTTTCAAATTTTGGTTTCGATCTTCAGGGATTCCAATACTCCAGTTTCTGATGCGTTTGCTCAGTCCCCAAAAGAAAAAACCGGCAGTTAAAACGACTAAAAAAAGGTCCATAAATTTCAGCATTTTATTTCATCTTGTTCTGGATAAACTTTCCCGGGACCAGAAGGACATCGTGGCAGTTCAGGCATTTTTGGGCCGCCGGCGGTCCTTGGAATTCTTTCCGGTGGCAATCGACACACTCCCAGATTGTCGGCCGGTTTGTACTGTCCTTCATGGTGATGTGGCCCGCCGTACGGTGGCATGAGATGCAGGTGCAGTCTTCTAGATAATGGATGCGGTGACTGAAAGTAACGATCTTTTTTTGGATTTCATATCCCCAGGAAAGGACATTCTCATGGCAGTCGAGGCAGCGCTGGTTGGTGAGGTCGTCGTCAGCCAGGTATTCGGGAGGAGCCAGCTGGTCGCGGTAGTGACGGAATATATTGGCGCTGTTGGGGAGGGCCTCAAATTTTTTGGAATGGCATTGATGGCAGTCGGTGAGGTTCGCCGGATGGCCGTTTGATTCTTTCCAGAGATCGATATGTTCGGGATGGCATGAGGCGCATACGGCATTGCTGGTAGCGGAATACCGGGCTAGAATGGCCACGGCTCCGGCTCCAATAATTATGACAATCAAAATGAGAAAAGTTACAGCCCGTCCTCTGATTTTAAATTTAGGGGAGGCTGAGTTATTATTTTCCGGCATGGCCTCTTCTCGTTAGTAAAAGTATATAAACTTCCGAATGGCTGTTTTCCGTAGGGGTTCCGGAAAGAAGAATCCGGCCGGCGTTCCGGCTGCAGATAACGGGAGTCCAAAACGAAGGAATTTTGGGAAAATCCATGGGAATTATTCCCGAAACGTATCCTTGCGTGTTTTCATCAAAAGCTGTTATCTTTTCACCTGTTTCCAGATTCATCAAAATCCCGGCATAAACATCCTTAAAAAGAATATATTGTCCGTCCACGGACATATCATAAAACTCTATGGGGGTACCGGCTTTTGTTGTCAGGTAACGGAGGTCTGAGCCGTCTCCGTTTAAAACATATGTTCCTTGTCCCATTTTTTTGCCGCCGGAATAGTAAAAAACAACCCGCCCGGCGTCGAAACTGATGTCGGCCAGGCTAAACCACCTGTCATGAAAATCCGTCAGCCTGGCAACCTTTCCGTTTGAGGTGTCGGCAATGTATAAATCGTAATCCAGGGGATCCTCCGATGACCGCGCACCGAAGACAACTTTTTGTCCGTTCCCGCTGAGGCAAAATGACCAGCCGCCCCCGGTGAGGGGATATCCGGGAAATGTTTTCCATACCCATGAGTTTTTATCAAATTGTGGAGCAAGGAGAAAACGTTTTGTTTTGTTCGCTGTATCAAGGAAAACAATGGCGCTGGGTGTTCCATAACGGGTTGGACCGATATGTCCTTTCAAGACACAGGCGACTGTTTTTCCGTCTCCGCTTATGCCGTAAGCTGCTATCCGGTCCCATTGCGTATTTTGAAACTCCAGCTTTTTCCATTCAATTTCCTCGAGAGCCGGAATGGAGAAGGAATAAATGTCATATTTGATATTATCGGTAGATACAACAGCCAAATAATGGTCAAGGGTCATTTCGGGGCCGGAAGAAGAAAGGGAAAAAACAGCAGTCCGGCCGTCCTGGCTTAAGAGAGGAGGCTTTGAACCAACCACAAGGTTAATATCGGAAAAAGACTCTGGAATTTTTGTGCTTCCATCCTCAAAAAGAACCGTCTCTTTTCCCGAACGGGTATCCCATAACCTTACGCTTCGGATAACTTTATCGTCCCGTGTTTTTTCCCCCATATAAATAATGCGGGTGCCGTCACCGGTCATCCCCGGATAGAGGACGGCAATTTCTTTGGTAAAGGTAAGACGAGAAATTTCCCGTTCAATTCCAGCCTGAATGGAGAGGAGCCGGGCCGGAATCATTAGAATAAGAAAAACTGCTGGGATAAGGATAAGCTTTTTCATGTTTTTTTGCCTCCCTTCTCCGTTGGAAGGATGGACTTCCCCCATGATTTCCTTAAGGGGCTGGCCGGGCCGGCGCCGTGTGAACAAACGAATTTTGATAAGCTCATATTTTTTCAATCCTGATAACGGTGTCTTTATCAGCCGGTCCGGATCCCGTTTTTTCGGCTTTTTTGTCGATGATCTGCATGGGATTAACTCCGTTTCCCTGTTTTTCCCACCAGACAAGAAGGGTGTCCATGTCTTTGCTTTTGAATTTTTTTCCCATTGCCGTGCGTCCTACGGCATGATGTCCCAAGCCGTGCTCCAGGGCGACGGATTGGGGTTGGATTCGGCCGGTCAAAAGAATCCGTGCGGTTAAACTTCCCACCGGGGATACGACTTTGACTTTATCACCATTTTTAAGCCCTAAATGAAGGGCTGCTGTGGTGTTGATCCAGAGCCGGTTGGCGTGCCGGATTTCCCGGCACCATTTGCTGTTGGAGGTTCCGTATGCAGAGAGGTTCGAATAAAAGGGCGTTAGGATAAATTCCTCTTTTTTGAGAGATTGATGGGCGGAAATGGGTGAATAGCGGGGAAGATCTTTGGTTGTTACGGGAAGCAACCGGCCCGTCATTTTTCCCTGAATCGAAGCAGGGGGTTCCAGAACACAAAATCCCTTGTCTTTGAGCAGTTGATAGCTTTTTTCTCCGGCCAGCGTCTTCAATTGACGACTCTTTTTTTGGACGTATTCCCTTGTGTTTTTGAAGGGAAGATGACGGCCTGTCGGCCCTCCAAGCCTCCTGGCCAGCTCAAGACATACGTTTCCCGGTTCCCTGGCTTCTCCCAGCGGCTTGAATTCATGTTCCAGCCATTTCCCTTCGCTGTATTCCGGAGAGCGCAGAGTACGTGAACTGCTGATTAGAGAAACAGCGGGCTGGGTAAGGTTGACAACGGCATATCCGTCTAATGTATTGGCAAAGCTCAGTTTCCAGCTTTCCAGGAATGTTGCAGCCGGGAGGAAAAGGTCGGCCAAACGAGCCGTTTCGGTCATATGAGTGTCTATAACGGCCAAAAATGGAAGCTTCTCTTCGGATTTCATCCATTGTCCGGTTGATGAGCCGTCGCAGTCGTCGAAGACGGGATTTGAAAAAAAAGAAAAATAGGTATCGATACCGCTGGGAGGATTCGAGGATGCCTGATTCCAGAGCCATTCCGCTGTCCGTGAAGTTTCATCCGGATGAAGATTATTTTCCTGGAATCCCTCAATAATGGGGGCCGGGTTCATTCCCCCCTTCGTTCCAATATTTCCTAAAATGATGTTCAGCAAGAGAATAGACTTCGCGTTTTCCCTGCCGTTGGCATGGTCGCTGGCGCCCCCTCCGAAAATAGCGATAGAGGGCCTGTTTTTAGCAAAATCTATGGCAATTTTCTCAATGTCTTTTGCTGGTATGCCGCATATAAGGGAAGCGGCGGACGGTGAATATGGGTTAAGATGTTGGGAAAGGTCGTTTATGCTGAGTTTTGTATAGCGCGAGATAAATTCTTTATCAGCCAGGTTTTGTTTGAAAATCACATGGGCCAAAGCCAGTGCCAGAAAGCCGTCCGTACCGGCTTTAAGGGGATACCAGGCGTCACTGCAGGCCGCGGTCTTTGATAAGCGAACATCAAAAGTGATAAGCTTTGCCCCATTTTCCAGACGGGTTTGAACAAGCCGTCGAGCCAGTCCGATAAAAAATTCGCCGCCGGCCATGGGATTAGCCCCAAAGTTCAGAATGGTCCGGGCGTTGGTGACGTCCGGTGTAAGCTTGGAATATCCCGTCAGGACGTTCGCCGCGGAGAATTCATTGAAATGGTTCCAAAAATACCTGTTAAGGAGACGGGAGGTGCCGATCAAGCTAAAAAATTGAGTGAGAAGGGGGTCTTCCGTGCCCATATCCACGAGGATTTCGGAAGTGCGCCCTTCGTTCATCAGAAGCCGAAGCCGTTCTTGAAGGATCATCATGGCTTCGTCCCAGGTTATTGTAGTCCACTCGCCGCTGCCGCGTTTTCCATTTCTTTTCATGGGATAAAGAATACGTTCCGGATCATTGACCAGGTTGATGCCCGCGATTCCTTTAGCACAGATTCCTCCGGCGTTGACGGGATGAAGGTTGTTTCCATAAAGCCGGACCAACCGGTTGCCGTTCAGGAAAGCGACGAGCCCGCAACCGGCCGGGCACATACCGCAGGTTGTCGTTACAGCCTGTAATTTTTTGAGAGACGTTCGGGAGACGGCGGCTGTTCTTTGAGGGGGAGGTCCGGAATGCCCAATCCTCCCGGAGAAGGCGGTTCCCGCCGTAACGGTAACACCCCATTTCATAAATCGTCTTCTGGACAATCCGGTTTTATAAATTTTTTTCTCCTTCATATGAGCGGTATAAATTCCCCTCCGACGACAACCACGTATCGCATAAAAAAGATACCGATAATAACGAGAAGGGCGGCCACGATCACGGGAATGGTTTTTCGGAAGCGGGGAACGACAAGAATGATAAAGGGCACTATCTTACCCAGAATATTTTCCAATAGGACAAACATGGGAAAAAATTTCCCATGCAGAATGAGCTGCGCCGCGGCCTGGGCATCGGCATGGGAAATGGACAGGACGGCAAGATCGCTGAAGACGAGAAACAGGTCAACAACGATCGACCAGGCGAGAATTTTGGACAAGCTGTTGATAAGGTCTTTGTTGATCTTTTTTTCTTTTGAGAAAAAGCGGGATCTTACCATTTCGACCAGGATCATGAGAGCGATTCCGGAAACGATAGCCGAAACGAGAAAAAGGATGGGCATGAGAGCCGTATTCCATAAAGCCCTTGCTTTTCCGAACGCAACAATGAAGCCCGTATAACCATGAACGGCGATGGCAAGGGGTATTCCGATAAGACCGAAGATGCGTGTGGGTTTCTTTTTTTCCAAAAACATGAAGGTCCCGTATATGATGCAGTTTATGGGATAGAGTATCAGGAGGAACGATCCCCAGGTGATGGGGGAGGAGAAATTCAAATAAACGAAAAGGTGCCAGGACCTGAGGGGGGCCCCGACGTGAAAAAGCAGAAAAAGGGGAGCTAAGACAAGAAGGAACGTGGCCAGTACGATCCCGACTCGGCCCAACGGCTTGAATTTTTCGAAACCGAATCCATAGGAAAGGGTTGAAAGGATGAAGGAACCCGCACTCAATCCGGTCAGGTAAAAATAGGTCGCGATAAACAGGCCGAAAGCTTCCTGTGGGATAATGTTGTAAAGGACCTGACTATCCACGTTCTCTCCTTTTCAGCTTCATGGTTCCTCTTCTTCGAAGGATACGGTTTCAACGGCGGCTTTATCCAGGCCGATGTAAAAAGCGTGAGGGTCGGTGCCTATCTCGGGCTTGATGACCTGGACGGCGTTTTCAGCGACGGCCCGGGCGATAGGGCTTTTGGGGTCGTGTAGATCGCCGAACAACATCGCCTGAGTCGGGCAGGCCTCAATGCAGGCCGGGTCGAGCCCGGCGTCCACACGGTGGAAACACCAGGTACATTTTTCAGCAATCCCAAGATTTGGATTAATATATCTTACTCCGTAAGGGCATGACGCCATGCAGTACCGGCAGCCGATACACCGGTGAGGATCTATATAAACGATGCCGTCCTCTCTTTGAATGGAAGCCCCGACGGGACAGACCGTCACACAGATCGGATTTTCACAATGGTTGCAAACAATGGGCAGAAAAAATTCTCGGGCATAAGGATATTTTCCTTTTTCTACTCTTTTAACCCAAGTGCGAAAAACACTGAGAGGGACATCATACTCGCTCTTGCAGGCGAGGCTGCAGGCATTGCATCCGATGCATTTTCTGAGGTCAATAAGCATGGCGTACCGTTTTCCGGAACGGTCAGAAGATCTTTTGCCGTTATTCTTCATGGTTGATTTTTCCCTCAGTGTTTGTCTTTTGGGCTTGATTTGGGCCGTTTTTTTCGGACGGAACAGCCAACCAAGAGGTTATTATTTTTTTGATTCTGCCCGAGGATCTGATGCCTAAAAAAACGGCTGTTCCAAAAACGAGAAAAACAATCAGGCTGTTTCCTATAGTGGTAAAAGTGCCCCACCTGCCGGAGTCGACATGCGTCGGACCCAGGAGGGGACCACCCGGGGTGCGAACAGCATGACACCGGGAACAGAAATCTTTGTGGGAGCTTTTATTCCCGTGAGCTGAGTCTTCATAATGACAGTTAAGGCAGAGCTTCATGTCGAATTTATCCCTGAGGTCCCCTTTGCGGTGACCTGAAACCTTCCAGATTGTAGATCCTTTGAGAATATTCGTGATCATGGTTTCAGCGTGGCAGGCAGTGCAGGTTGCGCCGATATTATTTTCATGGACGGAAGAATTCGGATGGTCAAGGCGGAGAACATGATGACGTGTGTGGCAGTGGTAGCAAAGAGGAAGCTCTTTACCGGGAGTAATGGTGCTGGGGGTAAAGGTTAAATGGATGTTCTTGGCATATTCTTCTTCTTCTTCAGGATGGCAGCGGGCGCAGTTGACATTGATATTTCCTTCCCGGAAGTGAAGAATGGGGACAGCCCACGTGTGGCAGTCGACACAGGCCTTCCCCGCCACTTTATGGACATCCTCTTCCCAGAGAATGGGATCGACATAAATTGAGCGAATCTTGCCGTCGGGCATTACCTGTGAAATGTTTTTCTTCCCGTGGCAGGCCAGACAGTCCTCATCTTCGAAACCATAGGAAGAGAAGGGATAAAAAAGTGGGACGGTCAATAATAAGAATAGAAAAATCCGTCCACTTTTTTTACAAAACATCTTTTTGACTACGGATGAAATTTCGTAACATAACAGTCAGAGCTTGTCAAGTTTGTCGGCTTGGCCGCAGGGTAAATCTAGATGAAATTTGTCATCACCCGGTTCATCCGTGTGACCCATGCGGAATAAACAAAATAAATGGATACCCCAAAGAAAACACAAAACTTAAAAATCATAGGCGACACCTAAGCGGAAAACCCTTGGTGATTGAATTTCCGTTGCGTATCGACGGGGATAAAGGTCGGAAGTCCATTCGTTTTCTTCCGTAGCAAGGTTTCTGTTTGTAAGGTTAAACCCGTCGAGAATGAAACGAAGGTTTGACCCTCCAAGCTTAAAAATTTTTTCGATCCGGACATTGATCGTTCTGTTGTACTCGTACCGTGAAAGTCCCCTGGGATTAGCCTGGATGGTAAAGGGACCCTGGTTGAAGTCCGGCACGATGATCATGCGGCTGAAAGGCTGTCCGTCGTAATACTTGAGGATACCGCTTATTCGAATGTCAAAAGGAGCCAGGTAACTGAAACCGAAACGGAGCGTATAAGCCCGGTCAAAGCGAACCCGTCCTCTGGCGTTGATCATTGTGTTGGGATTGTCGTAAAGACTGCCTAATATGGCATCGTCGTTTTCCCATTCAGAATTTCCGGGATTCGTTGTTCCTTCCGCTTCAGTTGCCGTCAATGAAAAATAAAGTAAAAGACGCTCTCCGTGTTTTTTAACCAGAGTCAGGTCAAGGCCGCGATATTTGGTCATCCTTTTTTCGGCATCCGGTGTAGTCAAGAGAAAAAAGTCGTGGCCGAAACTTTCCGGATCTTGATTGTAGACAATAAATTCAAGGTCATCATGAGAATAGGGAATACGGTCATCTCCTATATCAAAAAGAAGAGCGGGGTCGTAAGCGGATGCAGGAATGCCGATGTTCACAGTGGCGGGCAGATTGCGGCTTTCCCGGTAGAATCCGCAAAGGGATATGTGAAGTGTGTTGTTAAAGATTTTTTCCAGGGATGCGGCGAAGGAGTCGGTGTAGGGGCGTTTGAGGTCGTGGTCGATTCTACCGAAGTAGGGGCCTTCACGTCTTAAAAGAATTCCTTCTTCATCATCCTGAAACAAGCCGTCATGGTTGTTGTCGTTCCAGCGGTAGACCCATCCTCCCAGGGCTAACGTGTTGCCGACGGTCATATAGTTGAGAGGAAGGGTATAGTAAAAACGGGAGACCGATATCTTGACCGCTGCTGTTTTTTTCTTTGAAAGGGGAATAATGATTCCCAGCCTCGGTGATATATTCAGCCAGGAAATGACGTTTTCCTTGTTGTATTCCTCAAGGTCCAGACCGTAGGTTTCTGGAGGAGTTCCGGAATCGGCTCCCGGATTCCAACCATTGCTGACTAGGATATGAAGTCCCGCGTAAAGAGATAAAAATTGGGAAAAAGTGAGCGTGTCCTGGGCGTATACATTGAGATGGAGAGCGGCCTCTTTATGTTCGACCGGCGTGTTGTATCGGATGATTTCAAGAGGCAGACCGTTAAAATAATGGAGGTGAAGGTTTTCCTTGATTTCCTTGTGTGACGATGAAGAAGCATACTGAGCCTGCATTCCGTAACTAAGCCTGTGGGAGATTTTCGGAGAATCTCCAAACAGGGATTCTCCGTGCAGGGACAGCGAAAAGGTTAGACGGTTGTCGTCGAAGGCCATAGGAGCGGATCCGTATTGAAGGTTGGAAAAAAGATTAAGTCCGTAAGGTTGATCGGCTCCTTCCTGAAAATCGCTTTTTTGCCTTGCCTGAGCTATTGACAGTCCGGCGCGTATATAGTGACGGTCTTGAAAGTGCTTATCCCAAATTGCCTGGAGGATATTGGCGGTATTTTTGGTTTGGTTGGTCGCAGAAAAAGGGACATTCCTGTCAGCGCCGTCGGCCGAATGTTCGGCAATCTGGCCCGTCCAGAGAATTTTTAACCGGCTTCGGGAAAAATAATAGTCGATCCCGAACAAACCGGAATTAAGCGTTGATATGCTGTCTTCCTCAAAGTCGGCAATATCCCGGGAGATTCGGGATGAAGACAGAGACGTGAAAAAAAACATTTTTCCCGGAACAAGCGGTCCTGAGAGATGGAGGTTTCCTTCCCGCATGTTATTAAACTGGTTGCTTTCATGAATTCCTTCATCCTGAAGAGCGGGTATGATATTCGAACTTTGTAGGGAATGATCGATGGCAAAAAAAGAAAGGCCTCCGTGGTGTTTGTTAACCCCCTCCTTGGTGATCAGGTTGAAAAATGCTCCGGGTGCATACGCTTGAGACGGATATCCGCCGCTAACGGACTGGATGAGATAAAGAGAATAGATATCAGGTTGGAAAAGCGGAAATCCGGTCCAGTAAGGGTCAGTGATGTCCATTCCGTTAAGCAGAAAAATGTTTTGGGTCCAGGACATACCTCCACGGACACTGAAAATGCCGGGGATATTGCCCCAGAGCCCGCCCACGTCGATGCGGTTGGTGGTGGCTGAGAGGTCCTGGTTTTCAACAAGAGACCAGATGTTATGGGCCGCTGGGTAGTGGTTAATATTCGATTCCGTCAATACGGTCTGAACAAGGTTTTGGGTGGAATCCAGCATAGTGAAATTTATGCGGGATGATGATTTGCCTTCGGGGGGAACAAGGAAAACCCGGACGAAAACAGCTTGGCCCGGGTCGGGCCGGGGAATGACTGTCGAACATGTTGTGTAGCCTTTTTTTTCAAACGCCAGGGTTATTTTTTCCAGGGGAATTCCTGAAAAAGCAAAAATTCCATGTTCATTTCCAACCGTGCTTGTTGCAAAGGAACCGGATTCCGTTTTCAGAGTAATCAAAACACCGGGAAGGGGTAGGTTTTGTTCATTTGTGATTGTTCCCCTTAAATGACAGAAATTTTGTCCATATGCTGTTCCAATATTGAGAAAAAAAAGAACAAAAACAACGGCAGGAATAAGTGCCGGTATCTTAGATCGTTTTACTTGTTTCAACAGCCAGTCCTTTCTGAGAAAATTTCCTGTTATTTATCGGTGATTAGGCATACCTTTGTCAAGCCTGTGTTATTCATAAAAAATGCCGATACCAAATATATTTTTTTGTATGGTATGAATTTGAATGTTAAATACCATAACTTCATGAATGACAATATCTTTTTATGATGAGTTGTTTTTGAAAAAAATATCGGCATTTTATACCCTACGGGCGAGCCGATCTTACCGCATATGCTTCGTTGCGTCGTGTTCGCGGTGAGCAAGCACAGCTTCGCACGACGACGCCTCACATCTGCGGCAAGCTTGGCTCGTGAACAACACAGGAACGCCTGTGTTGTTCATAAATTAGCCTATGATGTTGATATATTCTGGCAAAGAAACCACTATCCGGTTATAATCAATTTTTTCATTTGAAGATAGGGAGTGAAAGTATGGAAGATCAATGTGACATCGCCGTGGTTGGAGCCGGGCCCGGAGGTTATATTGCGGCATTGAGGGCTGCTCAGCTGGGGAAAAAAGTTGCCCTTATTGAGGAGCATAAAATCGGTGGGACCTGCATGAATTATGGTTGTATTCCCGCAAAGTTCCTTTTGACGGAAACGAAACATTTTTGTGAATTCAAGAAAAACAGCCATATGTTAGGAGATAAGGACCGGATCAGTCTCGATTGGGAAAGTGTGCAGGAGAAACGTTCGCATGTGGTCGAGCGTTTGGTCAAGGGAATAAAATTTGTCATCGAGAAGAATGGAATACATATCTTTCACGGAAAGGCCGTCTGGGAAGGACAGAAGGACATAATTATTCAGGAAAATGGCAACAGCCATAAAATTGAAGCTGACAAAATCATTCTTGCAACAGGCAGCCGTTCGGCGGACCTTCCGTTTGTAAAGGCGGATGGAGAGCGGGTAATAACCAACAAAGAAGCCCTGGCTCTTGAAAACATCCCAAAAAGCCTTCTGATCATCGGAGCCGGTGCTATTGGATTGGAAATGGGCACGATTTATCAACGGATGGGTACGGAAGTTGCTATCGTAGAGATTATGCCGACCATCCTTCCTGAAAGTGATGAAGAAATGGTCACCCGGTTGACTCGTATGCTTAAAAAGCAAGGGCTTAACATTTGTACGCAAATGAAGGTTGAGGATGTCCGGGTAGAAAAGGACGGTGTTTTGATGAAGGGTTTTTCTCTAAAGACGGAAGAGCCATTTTCTTTTGAAGCGGAGAAACTGTTGCTGGCCGCCGGACGCAAGCCGAATTCAGAATGGATTGTCTCTGGGTTGCCGGGAATAAAGACGGACCGCCAGGGATTTGTTTCCGTGAACGAAAAACTTGAGACGGGAAAACCCGGTGTGTATGCCATAGGAGATTTGATCGGGGGAAAATTATTGGCCCACAAAGCATCCCATGAGGGGATTGTCGCAGCGGAAAACGCGGCCGGATTTGAACGAAAAATGTCTTATCGGGCCTTACCCATGGCGGTTTTTACGGAGCCGGAATTCGCCAGCATCGGCTTGACGGAGAAAGAAGCCGAAGAGCAGGGGATAAAACTTCGAGTGGGAAGGTTTTCTCTTCAAGCAAGCGGCCGTGCTTTAAGCATGGGAAAAGTTGACGGTATAGTCAAAATTTTGATCAATGAAGATGATATGATTGTCGGAGGGCACATTTTAGCGCCTAATGCCAGCGAATTGATTCCGGAGATTACCTTGGCCATGGAAAAAAATTTGACTATTGATGACCTGTCCTCGGCCGTCCATATCCACCCCACGTTATCCGAGGCGATAATGGAGGCCGGTCTCAAGGCAAAAAATCGGGCTTTTCATGTATTAAATGAATAGCAAATAATACGGGCGTGCCTGCATTATTTGCTTGGATATTTGTAAAGCTTCAGCTCAGCTACAGACCACCAGAATCCTTTGACATTACCGAGCTGAATAATTTTAAAAGATTTGAATGTTCCCCTCCTGAGATAAAGGCTCTGGACGGGGGATCGGGGGGTATGGATGAGCTCCAGAGTAAAGTCGCCGTGGGAATAATTCTCGTTAATCCTTATCCATTCACGGCCATCAAGAGAAGCTTCCACTTTCAGGTCTACGGCAAAATCTTTATTGTATCGACCCAAAAACAAAGAAATTTTGGCCAATTCAACAGGCTCATCAAAATGAACGACCAGAAAATCACCTCTATTTTTGGCGCGGCCTGTGTCCCAGCGTGTTTCAAGGTCTCCATCATTGATCTTGTGAAGGAGGTTTTCATTTAGGCTGGCTTCAACCTTCCATTGTGAAGAGGGAATTTCTTCAGCGTGTTCTATTTCCATTTTTTGGGCATAAGGCTCCCGGGGCAAAACCTCATAAATCCAGTCGTCTCCAAATCCTGAGAAGATATTTTCAGGATTTTTAATATCATACGTAAACCGTTTCACAAATTTGAGATCCTCGGAAAATCTCTCTTTCAATCTCAGCATCTTTCGGTCAGCAGAATCAGGATTCCAAAATTTTGGGTGGATGATGATGTATTTTACGTCAATAGCACGAAGGATATCTATACTGGCATTTGAAGGGAAGCCGGCGAAAGTACTCCTGATGTAATCAGTGGCGGGGGGAATATAACCCGAATATCCGTTAACCAGTTTTTTGCGGTGAAAAATGGAGAAGTACATAAAAACTGATTCTTTTCCCAGTGGATGAAGAAAAGGAAGATCGGCTACGGCAAAATCTCCTTCCTGCTTAGCTATCCAGTTATAAGTGGGAGGGATTTTTTTGCCTACAGGGATGATGCGCATTCTTTGTGGGATGGAAAGGAATTCCATATTCACCAGCAGGACCAGGATAACGGCAACAACCGGACGAAATTTCAGGGGACGTATTCGATCAAAAAGATATTTGGCACCGTATCCGGCCAGAACGACAAGTCCGAAGGCAACAAGGATTCCGTAACGGGATGGAACACGGATACCCTTGAATCCGGGAACATGGTTGAAGAAAAAACGGAAAGGCATGGGAAGAAGGGTGGCTTTATTTCCCATGAATGTGAAATCACGTCCGAAAGAAAGAAGAAGGGCCCAGAAAGTGAGAAACGCATAGAGAAAAAAATGGCTGTTTTCACGCTCTTCAGGATCATTTTTTCTAAAGAAGAAAAAGATAAAGGCGGCCAGGGTAGCCAGGATAAAAATCGTCATGATGAAAAGGGCCTGTTTGGCGATATTATGTGAAGAAACGCTGATAGGTCCGGCTTTTAAAGAAAAACCCCCATTGGCGAGAGTCATGATCAAAAAGAAGATCTGAAGAAAAACAATTCCCCAGAGGGTCCAACGCAGAAAGCGGGGAATAGGACGGTACAATTTCCTTTTCAGGACAAAAAAAAGTCCGGTCAGGATTAAAACGCAAAAACCCGGAAAAAGGTAGCGCTCGCTGGCACCAAGAGGAGTCAAAATTTTTCCGAAAAAAACGCTTCGGGGTGTGGCTCCAAGGTAGTGGATGAGGTCTGCTCCGTGTGATAGCGTTCTTTTGAAGCCAAAAGTTTCAAAAAGGGAAAGATAAGGCAAAGAAAAAAGAAAAAGAACAGCACCGGAAAATACCAATGGGACACCCAACTTGACAAAATGGACCAATTTGGTTTTTCGCCAGGTTGATAGAAAAAAACAAGGGATAAAAACCATAAGGACGGAGATGAAAAACAATCCGTGGTAAATGCAGGCCAGTCCCTGAAGTGTAAAAAATATGGCAAAAAAAAGTGAATTTTTTGTGTTTTTTTCTTCGAAAAACTTATGTAGATATAAAAGGGCGAACGGAATCATCCAGCAGCTAACCATCTGTAAATGGGTGATGTGATTGAGGAGGAAAGTGGTGAATCCAAACATCGTCCCGCTGACCAGGGCAGCCAGGTTATTTTTCGTCAGGTGGCGAACCAAAAGGAACATGCCGTAAGCATTGAGAATATGGGCAAGTAAAAAAAGGATATTATAGCAAAGGACGGGATTCTGAAATATGATACGAACAGGCAGGGACAGCATGGCCTGGGGAAAAAGATGTTCGGAAAAACTCAGAGAGTTGGGATGGGGATAAAAGCAGTTGGCATTGAATAGGTGGAGAGGGTCATTAAAAACCGTATGCTGAACCCAGGACAAGATCCAGGTATTGAGCGTACAGTCACCCGTATCATTGAGAGAATTCCACGGGTGGAGGCTGAGGGGATAAAGTTGAATAAGGGTAAAAATGGTGAATAAGGCCAGGGCACCCAGCTTTATTTTTGTGTCTTTTGACAAAAAATTTCCTCTATTTGATGTATCCCAAAGACCGCAACATGTCCTCGGTTTCTTTGTCGATCTTGATCTCTTCCTTGCTCTTGATTACGTTCCTGGCAAAATCATCGAGGTCGTTCTTGAGCTTGGCTATTTCCGGGGAGAGTGATTCAGTGCTGAAAATGTTCTGTTTTTCATAGGGATCATTTTCCAGATGGTACAGTGTATATTGGTTTTCAGCCGGGCAAAAAATAAGATGATGGGGATATCGAAGGAGCGCAAACCGGTCTCGGATAGCTTCGGGTGCATAGGTCTCCTGGAAGATGTCCCGGGATTTTTTTTTCCTGCTGAAAATATCCCTTCCTTTAAAATGGGAGAATTTCTTCAGTCCCATAATCTGAAATATGGTAGGAGCAAGATCGATCAGGGTGACAGATTGCGAAAATCGCTCCGCTTTTTTCTTGTGAGGATTATAAATAATTAGGGGAACTTTCATATAGATGTTTTCAAGGTAATGAATGTGGCCGATATGAGGGTCGCCAAGGGGATTTATGTATTCCCCAAGCCCTTCGCCGTGATCGCCCACAAGGAGGATATGTGTTTTTTCCATAAGGCCGAGTTCTTTTAATTTTTGGAAAAGACGGCCCAACTCTTTGTCCATATATTCGACTTCTTGACGATAAAGGCTTTGTACTCCTTCAAGCGGTAGGTTGAGCTTGCCGCGGAAGGTTAAGGTCATGGAACAGGGTTCTCCTGAGTTGTCGATATGGATAATCCCGTGTTCCTTCATAAAATAAACCCTGGGATCTTGCCGGATAAACCATCCCCAAAAAAGATTAATATTCAGCACCTTGTTCATTTCCGGAGTCAGGTTGAAATCAAGAATATCCAGACGGGCTTTGAAAGGTCCTGGATCGAAAGAGTTTTCCACATGAAAAGTGAATTCATTATGGCCTTCTTTCAGGTCAAATGTTATCTCGTGTTTTTCATACTGGCCGAGATTGAATTTTCCAATTACTTCTTCGTTAAGATAGAGTGTGCAATCCGGGAGATGGTCGGGCGGTGAGTAGGGATCATGGGGATCGGAATAATGAAGCCAGAGAAAAAATTTGTTGTTTTGGTTGGATTCAAGCCAGGGGATCGCTTTCTCGTTGACTTCTTCCGCGGTTAAATACCATCGTTGTGAAGGGAAGGAGTCAACGTAGGTATCAAAGCCTTCGTTTAGATTGAAGTTCGATTTTAATACACCGAGGGAAACGAAGGCCGCCGTTATAAATCCATTTTTTTTGAATGCATTGATAAAGGAGGGGCGCTTCCGTTTGGGATGAACAGGCTGTCCGTTGTTATAATTTTTTATCATATGGGGCGGTTGTGAATAAAAAATGGAAGCATGAGAAGGAAGAGTGATGGGGATCAAACTGTAGCAATTATCAAAAAGAATTCCTTGCTCGGCAAGGCCGTCTATATTCGGTGTTGAGGCGCGTCCAGGATTATAAGCACTGATATGGTCTTCTCTTTGGGTATCGAGGGTGATCAGGATAAAGTTGTCTTGGGAAATCTTACGGGAACAGCAGGGATGAAAAATAAGCACGCTGATTACTACCAAAGGATAAAATATTCTTGCTTGCTTTAATCTTCGGGTAAACATCACTTCAAATCCTCTCATGATAGTGGTCCGGACCTAATCTCATATGTCGAAATTATAGGGTATTATGGATAATAAAAAAAAAATTGTCAAAATGTTTGCAAATGGGAAAAGATTTTTATAAAATTGTGGCCCTTGTGCAGGAAACAAGATGACAGAGATCTTTTTAGTATTCCTTATTTATGGACTCCTTGGGGTCATTATGGTCTTGGTCAACAAGATCCTCGGCCCTAAGAAAACCAATCCGGTTAAGCTTAAGCCATTTGAATGCGGAAGTCCCTATTTGCAGGACCGCATCTATCCCGTTCCTATAAAATATTATCTTGTAGCCTTCCTGTTTCTTCTTTTTGATGTGGAAGTGGTTTACTTTTTTCCCTGGGCCCTTGTTTTTAGGGAACTTGGAACGGCGGGCGTTGTCTTTATGTCGGTTTATGTTGCTCTTCTGGCCTTAGGGTTTGTTTATGCCTGGAAAAAAGGAGCTTTTCAGTGGGAAGGATAAAGCAGCGCCGACATTACGAAGAAAGATACCGGGGAAATTTTTTTACAACCAATCTCAATGCTCTTATCGGATGGGGAAGACGGTATTCTCTCTTTCACTATCCGTTTATTACGGCCTGTTGCGGTATGGAATACATGTCGGCGGCCTGCGGACACTGGGATTTTGACCGGTTCGGAGTGGGGATGACCACCTTTTCACCCCGGCAGGCGGATATGCTGTTTGTCGTTGGGACTATTACCCAAAAAGAAGCCCCCGTGCTTAAAACCGTTTATGACCAGCTTGTCGAACCAAAATGGGTTATTGCCTGTGGAGCATGTGCGGTAAGCGGCGGTATTTATGATAACTACGCAGTTGTTCAGGGAATTGACAAGATTATTCCTGTCGATGTTTATATTCCCGGGTGCCCGCCGCGTCCCGAGACGATTCTTGATGCCATCGATAAGCTGCAGGATAAAATTCAACACCAGAAACAAGATTGGCGATGGAAACCAAAAAGCTGACAGACGATCTGAAACTGAACTTTGAGAATAAGATTGTCGAAGTGACCGAACAATTCGGCGATGACATTATTGTCATTAACAAAGATGCCCTTCTGGGAATAGCCCGATTTTTAAAAGAAAAACCCTATGATTTTGCCATGCTTCTGGACTTGACCTGTGTGGACTATCAAGGAAGGGATCCCCGTTTTGAGATGGTCTATCATTTCTTTTCCCTTTCACAAAACAAACGTTTGCGGATCAAAGTGCCTCTTTCGGAGTCCAAGCTGACCATCTCTTCCCTGACTCCCCTTTGGAAAAACGCAAACTGGCTGGAAAGGGAAGTTTATGACATGTTCGGCGTTCATTTTGAAGGACATCCGGACCTGCGAAGGCTTTTTATGTACGATGAGTTTGAAGGATATCCCCTTAGAAAGGATTATCCTCTTCGGAAAAGGCAGCCGATTTTTCATATGAGAAACGAAGAATGACGACCAAAACACGAATCCAAAAAGAAGCTCGCAAAGAAAACCTCATGATAAACATGGGGCCCTCACACCCGGCTATGCATGGAACCATCAGGATTATGCTCGAGCTGGATGGAGAGAATGTTTTAAATTCAGAAGTGGAAGTGGGCTATCTTCACCGGGGATTCGAAAAAACATGTGAGCACAAGACATATTTCAATCTTCTTCCCTACACCGACCGTCTCAATTATGTTTCCCCTTTAATCAATAACTGCGGCTATGTGATGACCATGGAAAAAATGCTGGGTATCGAAGTTCCCGAAAAAGCCCAATATATCCGCGTCATCATGTGCGAATTATCCCGGATCGCCGATCACCTGACCGCTCTGGCGGCCATGACCATGGAGTGCGGCGCTTTCACTGTTTTTCTTTATTATATCCAGGCCCGTGAGGAAATATGGAACGTGATTGAACAAACAACGGGTGCCCGAATGACCACGTCTTACATCAGAATCGGGGGTGTCAGGGCGGACTTGCATCCCGATTTCGACCAACAGGTTCAAAAAGCCATTATGGTGACACGAAAGGTCCTTAAGGATGTCAGCGGGCTTCTGGATAAAAACAAGATATGGATTGATAGGACGCGCGGCGTGGCCGTTGTGCCGCCGGAAATGGCCATCAATTATGGCTTCACCGGGCCATGCCTCAGGGCTTCCGGTGTGAAATATGATGTTAGAAAAGCTCATCCTTATCTCGTTTATGACCGGTTGGAATTTGAAATTCCCCTGGGTGAAAAAGGGGATAATTATGACAGGTATATGGTGCGGATGAAAGAGATGGAACAGAGCCTGAGAATCGTTGAGCAGGCGGCGAAAAAAATGCCCAAAAGCAGGTCTTCGGTATCTTCCCCTGAGAAGGGTATCGAACCGGTGGATGCCATAAAAGCTTCCCGCGGGAAAAGGGAAATGCGTAAAATTCAGTTGTCTCCCAATCTGGAAGGATCGGAGAAGGAGCGGTACCCGAATATTTTATCTCGGGAAGCAAATGCGGTGGTCCCTCCCAAAGAAGACACCTATACCAATATTGAGGGATTGATCAACCACTTCAAATTTTTCATGAAGGGACACGGCATCCGGCCGCCTAAGGGAGAGGTCTATTTTTCTGTTGAAGGGGGAAGCGGGGAGCTCGGTTATTATATTGTTTCCGATGGAACCGACAAGCCTTACCGCCTTCACCTGAGAGCCCCTTGTTTTCACATTGTGGCGGCCTTGGAGGAAATGATCAAAGGACATTACGTTGCCGATATTATTCCGACTTTCGGTTCCACGAACATGATCGGGGGAGAGATGGACCGATGAGCCCGCAGTTTTCAGAGAAAGCCTTAAAACAAGTGGAAAAAATTGTGGCCCGCTACCCCCATAAAGAAGCGGCCCTTCTTCCCGTGCTTGTTCTGGCTCGCCGTGAATTCGGACGCATTGCCGAGGAAGAGGAAAAGCTGGTTGCAGCGATTCTCGGGATAAAACCGATCAAGGTCCGGGAAGTGGTGACGTTTTATTCGATGCTCAACCGGGAAAAAATTGGCAAATATCACATACAGGTTTGTTCGAATATCAGCTGTACGGTGATGGGAGCGGAAACCCTGCTCGATCACATCAGAAAAAAAATTGGTATAGAACCGGGACAAACAACGGAAGATGGAAAATTTTCCCTTTCGACGGTTGAATGTCTCGGCGCTTGTGAAATGGCACCCTGCATGATGGTCAATGAACACTATTACGGAAACCTGGACAAAAAAAAGATAGATAAAATTCTGGATAAAATGGAATAAAATTGAGCGAAAAATATTTATCCCGCAATTTTGGTGTCACGGACAGCCATAAAATTGAAGTTTACTTGAAAGGAAACGGATATTCAGCGGTCCGGAACGCCCTGAAAATAAAGCCGGAAAACATTATTGAGGAAATCAAAAAGGCCGGACTGCGGGGCCGGGGAGGAGCGGGTTTTCCGGCGGGAGTGAAGTGGGGATTTGTTCCTAAAAAGACCGATAAACCTAAATATCTTTGTGTTAATGCGGATGAAGGTGAACCGGGTACGGTCAAGGACCGTTATATCATGACGCATAATCCCCATCAGCTTTTTGAAGGAATTATCATCGCCTCCTATGCTGTGGGAATCAACACGGCCTTCATTTACATTCGGGGAGAATATGAAAACATCGCCCAAAGACTGGAGGAGGCGCTCGATGAAGCACGGGCCGAGGGATTTTTAGGAAAAAATATTCAAGGCAGCGGTTTTAACTTGGATGTTTATGTCCACAGGGGAGCCGGAGCCTATATCTGCGGAGAGGAAACAGCCTTACTGGAATCCCTTGAAGGGAAGCGTGGGAATCCCCGTTTGAAGCCTCCCTTTCCGGCGTCGGTGGGATTGTTCAACTGCCCAACGGTGATCAACAACGTTGAAACACTGGCCAATGTTCCCGTGATTATCAATGTTGGTGCAGACGCCTTTCAAAAGACGGGACAAAAAGGTGACGGAGGTACACGCATTTTTGGCGTCAGCGGCATGGTTAAGAAACCCGGTGTTTACGAGTTGCCGGTTGGAACAACGCTTAGAGACATTATCTTCAAACATGCTGGCGGCATGAAAGGGAGCCGGCGGCTTAAAGCCGTCATTCCAGGCGGAATGTCCGCTCCCGTCTTGACGGCGGACGAGATTGATGTTCCTATGGATTTTGAATCTCTCATGGAAAAGAAATCCATGCTGGGTTCAGCCGGGATCATTGTTATCGATCAGGAAACATCCATGGTGGATGTCCTAAAAGTTGTGACCAAATTTTATGCCCATGAATCCTGCGGGCAATGTACACCCTGCAGAATAGGCAATGCGTGGATATACCGGATTGTCAAGCGTGTTGCAGCCCGAGAGGCAGGAAAGAGGGACCTTGATACAATCTGTCGTCTGGCAAACAACATGCTGGGAAAAACTCTTTGCCCTCTCGGCGATGCGGCGGCCATGCCCATATTGGCAATCATGAAAAAATTCCGTACGGAGATCGAATCCCATCTGGAGCAATGAAAGAAAAACCCATGGTGAAGATATTTATCGACGAAAAGCTTGTTGAAGCAGAAGAAGGAAAAACCATCCTTCAGGCAGCAGAAGCAGCGGGAATTGCCATTCCCCATTTATGCTACCATGATGCCTTTGAACCAAGGGGAACCTGCAGGCTTTGTCTGGTCGAAATCGAAGGAATTCCCAAGCTGGAGCTTTCTTGTTCAACAACCGTCAAAGAGGGAATGAAAGTTAGAACGCAAACGGATCGTGTCCGGGAAGCCAGAAAGGGTGTCTTGGAATTCCTGCTGGCCGAACATCCGATGGACTGTCCCATATGCGATAAAGCTGGTGAGTGCAAGCTTCAGGATTATTATGAGGAATACGGCCTATTCGAAAGCAGTTTCGCCGAGTCAAAAACACGCCGTGAGAAAAAAAGAGACATAGGGAAAAATCTCATACACGATCAAGAACGGTGCATCTTATGCGCTCGATGCGTACGCTTTATGGACGAGATCACAAGAACTTCGGAGCTGGGTATTTTTGAAAGGGGTCATGAATGTGTCGTGGATGTTTACGACGGCATGTTGATCGGTAATAATTATTCCGGGAACCTGGCCGAACTGTGCCCGGTAGGGGCTATAACGGATAAAGATTTCAGGTTTAAAACGCGAACCTGGTTTCTGGACAAAGGTAAATCCGTTTGTCCGCTATGCAGCCGGGGATGTAATATTTCCATAGAGCATCACAAAGGTTTTGCGAGGTTTTCCCTTCCCAAACGTGTCTACCGCGTTCGTTCAGAATATAATCCCCAAATCAATTCTTACTGGATTTGTGACAAGGGAAGATACGAATATTCCTATCTTGATAAGAACAGACAGACCACGATCCATGCCGTTAAGAACGGTCAGCCGGTACCCATGGATTGGGAGCAAGCCCTCGACCATTGCGCAACCGAGATCAAAAAACTAATCTATAAAAACAAAACGTCACGCATAGCAGTTGTTCTTCATTCATGGCTTTCCAATGAAGAATTATTTTTGGCCAAGAAGATTTTCCTCGATGACCTTCAGGCGAAACACATCTATTTTTCCGATCTTCCCAGCGAAGAAGGGGACGACTTTCTATTAACTTCTGAAAGAAGTCCGAACAGAAAGGGGGCGCTTGAATTGGGTTTTGATGTAAAGCCCTTCGCTTTGAAAAATGTTGAGGATACCATAGATATTCTTATTGTTTTTGGAGCCTTTTTAATAGAAAACTTCAATCCGGCTGATATACGTGAAGCATTGACCCATATTCCAGTTAAGATTCTTATTACCCCCCAGGAGAGTGAGTTGAATCCGCTGATGGACCTTGTTATTCCTTCGGCCCACATAGCCGAGAAGGAGGGGTCATTGACCAACACGGATGGCATCGTTCAGAAATTCAGTCCTGCTTTAGTGCCCCCCGGAAGTTGCCATTCGGAACTGGAATTTTTATCCGGACTGGGAAAAGGAATAGAAGAAAATTTTTCTTTTTATAAACGTCTGTCTTCTGGTGACGCCGTCCGTAAAAAGATGGCGGAAGATATTCTATTTTTCAGGGAAAAAGAGTGACTGAAATAATCATCGTCCTCGTAAAGATTATATTTGCTATGATGTGGTTTCTTGTTTTGACCCTTTATTTGACTTGGGCGGAACGCAAGGAAAGCGCTGTCATGCAGGATCGGGTCGGAGCCAACCGGGCTAATATCATGGGAGTGCGAATTCTGGGGCTCTTTCAGCCTTTGGCCGATGCAATCAAAATGTTTTTTAAAGAGGATTTCACTCCGCCTTTTTCCAAGCGGTTCCTGCACAACCTGGCGCCTTTTATTTCCTTTTTCTTCAGTTTGGTAACAGTAGCCACCATTCCATTTGGTGACGTTCTCCGAATAGGAGGAAAAACCATCCGGCTTCAGATACTGGATCTTAATATCGCCATACTATTTGTTTTTGCCATGCTCTCACTGACCATCTACGGAGTTGTTATTAGCGGGTGGGCTTCGAACAGCCGCTGGACCCTATTAGGGGGCCTCAGGGGAGCCGCACAGCTTATATCTTATGAGGTTGCTTTAGGCCTTTCACTCATCGGACTGGTTATGGTTTTTCCGACGCTGAAATTTTCCGCTTTTGTTGAATATCAGGGAGGGCTCCTTTTTGGATGGTTGCCCAAGTGGGGGATTTTTTTGCAGCCGCTGGGATTTTTGATATTTTTTATCGCCGCTATGGCGGAGTCGGAACGGGTTCCTTTTGACCTGCCGGAAGGGGAATCGGAAATCGTCGGATTTTTTACCGAATACGGCGGATTAAAGTGGGGCCTTTATATGTTTACGGATTTTATGAAGCTGCTCCTCATTTCCTGTTTGCTGACAACCTTCTTTTTCGGAGGATATCATCTTCCCTGGCTTTATGCCGACGGTTTTCATTTCCCATGGGGAGGGACCTGGCTTTTACCCCACGGAATTGTCGTACTTTTCCAGGTTTTGGCCTTTAATTTGAAGGTTTTTTTCTTCTGCTGGATGCAGATTCTTATACGCTGGACATATCCAAGGTTCAGGTATGATCAGTTGATGGATTTCGGATGGAAACTTCTCATCCCTCTGAGCCTATTCAACATCATTGCGACGGCGGTTATATTAAAAATATTAGGATAAAATGAGACTCATAAGATATTTTTTCGAGATCATAAGGGGTTTTTGTATCACGGCTCGCCATTTTTTTGTCAATATTTTTTTCCACATCCTGAATCTGTTCGGCATTAAAACAAAACGCCGCGGAGCCGTGACCATCCAGTATCCCGAACAACGGGCAGCGCTGGCCTCAAGACACCGCAGCCTTCACCGTATGATGAAAAGAGAAGATGGAAAACCCCGGTGTGTTGCCTGTATGCTGTGTGCGACGGTTTGTCCTTCAGAATGTATATACATCGAAGCCGCGGAAGAAGATGATCCCGATATCCAGAAATATCCCGCCGTTTTTATTATTGACCTTAACCGCTGCTGTTTCTGCGGGTTTTGTGTCGAAGCCTGTCCTGAAGACGCCATCCGTATGGATACGGAACAAATCGAGCTTGCCTCTTACGACAGGAAAAAGCTTGTTTTTGATATCGACAGGCTTCTTGAATGATTTTCAAAAAGCTGGCCTTCCCGCCATTCTCCATTACCGCCTTTTGCCAAGGATTCATGCATCTTGATGGAGGAGCGATGTTTGGCGTCGTTCCAAAGGTTCTCTGGGAGAAGCTGAGTCCATCCGATTCTTCGAACCGGATCAAGATGGCCTTAAACTCTCTTGTGATCGAAAACGGAAAAGATGTCATCCTTGTCGAGACGGGGATCGGGACGACATTAAAGCAAAAATACCTCGATATGTACGGTGTGGAAGACAAACCGGATCTTTTTTTTGCGCTGAATGAACTCGGCATTTTGCCCGAGGATATCACCATTGTCGTCAACACCCACCTACATTTTGATCACTGCGGAGGAAACACCGTCATGGACCATTCGGGAAAGGTCGTACCCGCATTTCCTAAAGCAAGGTATTTTATTCAAAAAGGAGAGTGGGAGCACGCAATTCAACCCAACGAAAGAGATAAAGCCAGTTATCTGGAAGAAAATTATCTTCCCCTGCAGTCGGCAGGTTGTCTTGAACTCATCGAAGGGAATGTTTGTATTTCGGAGGGCGTGGAAACCCTGCTTACTCCCGGCCATACGGCCCATCACCAGTGTGTCAGGATTTTTTATGAAAAAAAAAGTTTGTTGTTCCTGGGAGATCTGGTTCCGATGTCGACGCATATCGGTCTTCCCTATATCATGAGCTACGACCTCTATCCTATTAAAACGCTGGAGACCAAGAAAAAGATATACGCCAAGGTTCTTGAAGAGGATATGATTGTGGCCTTTGTCCATGATCCCGTTCATTTATTTGGAAGATTGGAGAAAAAAAACAATAAATTCCGGTTTATTCCCTGTTACGACTAAAAAATCAGCTAAAATTTCCGTTTTATATTGACTTTTTTGTCTAATTCTATAATATAGAAAATATTTATAAGGAGAAATAGGTGCTTCTGACCATTTAGAAAATGAAAGAGGAACCTTATGGCGTCAATATTCGAAAATACATCATGAACATGACGGGAAAATACTGGTCGATAGGGGCCATTTATGTTCCTCTTGACAGGCTTGAGAATAAAGGTTTTCTTTCTTCCCGTCTTGCTGAGCCGACTTCTGAACGGGGAGGAAAAAGCAAACGGTTATTATGAATTTACCAAAGAGGGTCTGAAGCAGCTTGAGGAAATCAGGAAAATTTATCAAGCTTTCTGGAAAGACCTTCCGGAATTATCGCTCAAATAAGAATTTAAAAAGTCACTTATTATGACAACGACTTGCTAAAGAAAAATATGATGCATATGAATAAAAAATGCCGATATCAATAGAACATTTCATCTGCATTTATAGTCAAATCTTGATAATAGCACCGTGTTGATATATGACCTACATAATTCATAAATTTGGCCGACACCGACAGATTATTTCAAAATTATGTTTCATTTAATGATGATTTTAGGTAAAATTGATAATAAACCATTTTCCATGGCCGTTTTCAAGAAAATATCGGCCAAATTTACCCTTTGGTCGAGCCGATTTTGCAGCATTTGCTTCGGTGCGATGGACTCGCGGTGAACGAGCACAGCTTCGTCCATCGACGCCTCGTATCTGCAGCAACCTCGACTCGTGAATAACGCAGGTATGATAAAAAAAAACAAAAAGAGGATGATTCATGAAAGAAGATGAAGAAAAAATTGCGTGTCATGTTTGCAAAAAGATGATTCCGAAGTCTGCGGCTATCCATGCTGAAGGAAAGGAGTACGTCCTGCATTTTTGCAATACGGCCTGCCTCGATTACTGGAAAAAACATAAGGATGAAAAATCAGAAGACTAATGCAGGATAAATGATGCCCGGAATCAATCGCTGATCTTTTTTTCGATGGCATCCATGATATTGTTCAGCTTGTCTTTTCCAATCTGTTTTTTCAACCGGGATATATTTTCTAGAATTTGTTCTTCATAGGGACCGGGAGTTTTATTTACTTCTTCCATGATTTTCAAGGCTAGAAGATAACTGAAGACAGCCTCTTCGATTTTATGTTCCTTTTCTAAAACTTTTCCCATATGGCTGATATTGATGGCAATTCCTTTTTTATCATCGAGTTCTTCTTTGATCTTCAAACTCTTGCTGTATAGCTCCATAGATTTTTTATAATCTCCCTGGTCAAAATGAATTCGTCCTTGAAGATGCAGTCTGTTGGCCAGGTGCTGCTTTTCATCATCCGATGTGGCTTCCTCGATTTGTTCGGGAGTAATTTCCTCGGTTTTTTCTGCCGGTGTTGGTGAGGGAAAAAGCTCGTCGGCTCTTTCAAGAATGGAGGACATAGAGTCATCCGTTTTCTTCGGCTCAGGCTCTGCTGGGGCTTCGGGAGGGGGAGTAATTTCGGGTTGCTTGGATATTTCAAGCTGTTCGGCTATCTCGGTTTGTTCATCTTTTTCTTCTGGAATGATGGGGACTTCTTCTTTCTCTTCTGAAGGTTCCGATGGTTCCGGGAAATCGAATGGAGGAATACCACTTTTTTCTTCTTGAGGTTCTGGTGGAATTTCGGATTCGGCCTCGGATACTTCGGTTTCTAGAGATTCTTTGGCCAGCCCGGTCTCTTCACCAGGGGGTTCATGTTTGGTTAGCTCTTCAAATTTTTCTTTCATGTCGGACAAGGAATCCTTAAGGTCAGGGGGAAGTTCCTCATCCAGAAAAATTTCCTCCGTAGGTTCCAGTTCGGAAGGAATTTCTTTCTTTTCTTCACGTGATGGAAAAAGGGGAATTTTTTCCTGGGTGGATTTATCCTCATAAAAAATGGTTTCAGTGGGTTGAGCTTCAGGAGGGATTCCGGCCTTATCCATCGTTTCAGGTTCCGTTTTTTCTATGGAAGGAGTTCTTCCGGACTCAAATATTTTTTCCTCATCGATAAAAATCTCTTCTGTAGCTTCCAGTTCGGGAGGTGTTTGAACTTTTTCGTCTTCATCAGGCGGGTAAATTTCATCGATCGTAGGTTTTCTTTTTTGAGGAACAAGAAATTCTTCATCTATTTCGGAACCGGTGCCGGAGAGAATTTCTTTTTCTTCAGAGAGGACCGATGTTTCCTTTTTATAATATTCATCCTTTTGAAGGACGGCTTGTTCGTCTTCATCAGGAGGAGGAGAGGGCCACTCTGTCTCTTTACCGGGAGAAGGTTCCTCTGACAAATAGACTTCTTCAATTGAAGGAGGTTTTTCCTTTTCTATCTGCTCTTTTTCATGGGGCTCAAAGGGAGGAACGGATTGTTTTTCCTCCGTTTCGTCATAGAATGGATCCTGAAGAGGCTTGGCCGCCTCATCGGGCCTGGTTTTATCATCTTCGAATGAAATTTCTTCTGTGACCTCAAGATCGGCTTCGGTTATCGTTTCTTCAAGATGATGCGGTTTTTCGGAAGTGGCTTCGGCGTATGATGTGGTGGGAATTTCCTCCTTGTGTGCGGCAGGTTTTTCTTCTGCTTTTTCAAGAGGAGAGCGGGAGAGAATATCAAAATCTGAGGTTTTTTTCTTTTTGGCGCTTTTTTTATGAAAAAATTGTGGATGCCGGATTCTTATCCAAACAACAATCAAGAGTAAAAAAATGATAGCGAGAATGATATAGGCCTGAAGGGGATTTGTCTTCGCCCAATTAGATAAAGAAAAAAATACCCCGCTAAAAAAATTTGTCATCTTAGACATGAGGATTTCCCTTGCACAATTATTTTCTGGTCGTTATGTTTGTATGAGGCTTTTGAAAAAATGTCCGTACATAAAAAAACATTTTCACTAAAGTATATACTGCTTATATCAGAGGATGTCCTTAATGTCAATACAACCCCTTATTGGATATTTTTCAGACAAATTGTTAAACTAACGCGTATTAACCCGCATTCATCAAGGAGTTTAAAGTGAAGCTGCAGTTTTTAGGCGCCAACCGTCAGGTAACAGGATCACGATATTTTCTTCAGGCAAGTGGGTTGGGAATTCTGATTGAATGCGGAATGTTCCAGGAAAGGGAATTCCGGGAAAGAAATTGGAAAGATTGTCCGGTGAACCCGGACAGAATCGACGTCCTTCTCCTGACCCATGTCCATCTCGATCATTGCGGATTAATCCCAAAATTTGTCCGTGAAGGATATCAAAGGAAAATTCTTACAACATACGCAACAAGTGACCTGCTGCCTATTTTACTCTTGGATTCCGCCAGGATACAGGAAGAGGATGCCGCCTATAAAAAGAAGCGGCATAAAAAAGAAAAGCGAAAAGGTCCCTATCCTGAAATTCCCCTCTATACGGTCGATGATGCTGAAAAAGCACTTCCTCTGGTTCAAGGTGTTGCCTATGACGAGCCAATATCACTCAACAACCGGGTTACGGTACGATTTCGGGATGCAGGACACATTCTCGGATCCTCCATGCTGGAATTGGATGTCACGGAGGGAGAAGAATCCAGGAAGATTATTTTTTCCGGGGATATCGGACAAAAAGACAAGCCTATCGTTAAAGATCCTACCCAATTTACACAAGCCGATTACGTTGTCATGGAAACAACGTATGGAAGCCGGATTCACGGTGACACCGAAGATGTCGAGACTCTCCTGATAAAGATCATCAACGAGACCATTGAGGCCGGGGGAAATATCGTCATTCCGACTTTTGCCATCGAACGAGCTCAGGAAATAATGTTTCATTTAAGCCGGCTTGTTAGGAAGGATAAAATTCCCTATTTGATGATTTTTCTTGACAGTCCCATGGCTGTTGATGCCACTGCCGTTTTTCAAAGGCACCGGGAGTGCCTTGACGATGAGACTGTGGAGCTTATCGTCAAAAACCAAAGACCATTTCGCTTCCCCGGACTTAAGCTGGTTCATTCCGTAGAGCAGTCAAAAGCCATCAATCAGATTAAGGGATCATGTATCATTATGGCTGGATCGGGAATGTGTACGGGTGGACGCATCAAACATCATCTCATCCAAAACATTGGTAGGGAGGAATCAACGATCCTTTTTGTCGGGTATCAGGCTCAAGGAACCCTCGGACGAAAAATTGTAAGCGGATTTTCTCCTGTCAGGATTCACGGGCAGCATTACGATGTCCGGGCTAGGATAGAGCAGATACACGGCTTTTCCGCTCATGCCGACAGGAACGGCCTGCAAGAATGGCTTAAATCTTTTAAAAACTCTCCACGTAAGATTTTTCTTACTCATGGTGAAGAAGATGAAGCTGAATCCTTTGCTCGTCTTATGAATGAAGAATGGGGCTGGGATGCGGTAGTACCCGGATATCAGGAAGAGTGGACACTCGATTAAGCTTTTTTCATATTATGTATTGATATGGACCCCATTACGGCTGAAATAATATCCAGCGTTTTCAGATCCATTGTCGAGGAAATGGGCTTTGCTCTTATCCGTTCCGCTTATTCAACCAACATCAAAGAGAGAAGGGATTGTTCTTGTGCGGTCTTTGATCCGGATGGAGGATTGATCGCTTTAGCCGAGCATATTCCCATTCACCTGGGATCCATGCAGGGGTTGATGTGCCATGTCCTCAAGAAGAAGCCGGATCTGCTTTTTGAAGAGGGAGATGTACTGGCGGCCAATGATCCTTTTCACGGAGGAGGATCACATCTTCCAGATGTGACTCTTATCAAACCCGTTTTTTATAAAGGCCGATTAGCGGCTTTTGTGGCTGATATCGCCCATTGGTCCGATGTGGGAGGGCAGTCGCCGGGAGGAGGAACAGCCGGTTCTTCCCGGGAAATATATCAGGAGGGACTGAGGATACCACCCACATTCGTAATAAAAAAAGGTAAGCTGAGGGAGGACGTCTTCGAAATTTTATTACTCAACATGCGTAACAGGGAAGAAAGAGAGGGAGATTTCAGAGCACAAACGGCTTCTTTGGAATTGGGAGAAAAGCGTGTCAAAAGCCTCTTTCAACGTCATGGTTTTTCCCTTGTTTATAGGGGAATTCAGGAAGAATACGACTACAGCGAGAGAATGTTGAGGAATTCTTTGAGGGAAATTCCTGAGGGAACCTTCGCGTTTTCCGATGTGATGGATGATGACGGTGTCGGGAAGAAACCTCTGCGAATACGTGTTGCTGTTACGATCAGACATGGATCAAAACCGAGTATTCATTTTGATTTCCGGGGGACCGATCTACAGTCTTCCGGAGGAATCAACATGGTTTATTCGGCGCTTATGGCGACGGTCTTATATACCGTTAAAGTTCTCGCAGCACCCGAAGTGTTTTTAAATCAGGGGTTTGCTAGGCCGATATATATACATGCGGAAAAAGGAAGCCTGGTTAACGCAGTGGAACCGGCCGCCGTCGGAGGAAGGACCGATACCTGTCAGCGGGTGGTCGATGCGGTTTTGGGCGCCATGTTTCGTGTCATTCCGGAAAAGGTTGTCGCCGCATCAAACGGAGCAACCACAGCAGTCATTTTTGGCGGAACAAAAGATATATCAGGTTATGATTTTGTCTATGTCGAGGCCCTCGGCGGAGGAATGGGTGCCCGCTATGGAAAAGACGGAGCAGACGGAGTCCAGGTGCATATCACGAATACATCCAATCTTCCGATCGAATCGATGGAAATGGAATACCCTCTTCGTGTTCTTAGATATGGCCTCATCCCTGATTCGGGAGGACCGGGAAAATTCAGAGGAGGTATGGCCATAAGGAAGGATATTCTCGCTCTAAAACCCCTTCTTTTTTCCTCCCATTCGGACAGGCATGTTTTCGTTCCATGGGGATTTAAAGGAGGAAAACCGGGAGAAAAAGGATTTTTCCACATATTTCTTCAGGGGCGTTTTAAAAAAAAGATTCCCTCTAAAATAAACGGGTATCTGATAAAAAAAGGAGATGTTTTAAGCGCAGGAACAGCGGGAGGTGGAGGATTCGGAAATCCGCTGGAACGAGATGAGGACAAGGTAATAAGGGATGTTATTCAAGGCCGGGTAAGCCGTCAAAAGGCGCATGCGGAATACGGGATTGTAATCAGAAAAAACGGAAAAATCGACAGGACGGCAACAAAAAAAGAGCGGGCACAAAAAAGGGCCGGGAAAAATTAATGCAATTAGCCGTTGATATCGGGGGAACATTCACTGATGTTTTCCTCTACGAGCCAAAAACGGGATTGATAAGCATGGTGAAGGTTTCTTCGAATTCGAAAGATCCATCGGTTGCCTTTTTAGAAGGATTTAAAAGGGTGATGGATTTGACAAAAAGGAAAGCACAGGATGTTCAAAGAGTTGTCCATGCAACGACAATCGTGACCAATGCGCTTTTGGAAGGACGAACAGCCGCCGTGGGTTTACTTGTTACCGAAGGATTCGCTGATATCCTGGAAATTGGAAGACAGGTTCGTCCCTCTCTTTATGACCTGGGTAAAGACAGGCTTCCTCCTCTTGTTCCCAGGGATATGATTGTTTCCATCGATGAGAGAATGGATGCCGACGGTAAAGTTCTTAAATCTCCCGACCGCAGTAAGGTACTGCATGTCGTGCGGAAGCTCAGACGTAAGGGAGCGAAAACACTGGCCGTTGTTTTTTTATTTTCGTTCCTGAATCCCGAACATGAGGAAGAGGTTTTGCATACAGCCGGGGCATATTATTCCGAAGAAGATGTCTTCCTTTCAAGCAAGGTTTCTCCGGAGTTCAGGGAATATGAACGGGCCAGCACAACCGTTATATCGGCGGCTGTGGCCCCGGTTGTTATCGCCTATCTTAAAAAAATACAGAGTAAGATTAAAGACGAGGGAGCGATTCGGGCAGGATTGGATATTATGCATTCGGGTGGTGGAATCCTTTCTGCCGTTCAAGCCGCTGCCCGTCCCCATTGTTTAGTCGAATCAGGGCCGGCTGCAGGAATTCTTGCTGCGGCATCTTTAGCAAATGAGCTGAACATCGAAAAAGTTATTGCTTTTGATATGGGGGGAACATCGGCCAAAGCTGGAATCGTTTTAGAAGGGGTGCCCCAATTTACACAAAGTTATGAGGTGGGAGGAGGTCTTCATACCGCCGGCGCTAGAGGAAGTGGATACCCGGTTCAGTTCCCCATGATCGATATTGCAGAGTGTGGAGCAGGTGCAGGGAGTATTGCCCGGATCGATTCAGGCGGCCATCTCAAGGTAGGGCCGGAAAGTGCGGGATCTAATCCCGGCCCGGCATGTTATGGCAGAGGGGGAGAATTTCCCACAGTTACAGACGCTTTTGTTGTTCTCGGGTATCTTGATGAGGATTCTTTTCTCGGAGGGGCGATGAAACTGGACGTCGATGCCTCAAAAAAAAGTATCGGGGAAAAGATCGGACGCCCTTTAAGTATCGATGTCAGGTCCGCCGCCCAAGGAATCCTTAAGACAACCCTGGCCAATACCCTTAAAATTCTCCGGTTGATATCCATATCCCGTGGTTTTGATCCGCGTTTTTTTTCCATGATGGCTTACGGGGGAGCGGGGCCTCTTGTTGCTGCTTATTTGGCGGAAGAATTGGGAATTTGCCGTGTTGTGATTCCACTTTTTCCAGGATTGTTCTCGGCATGCGGACTTATTCTTGCGGATAAGGCCGTTGATTTTGTTCAAACCGTCCTGCATGTCATGGATAGCGAAACAAAAAAAAGGTTGAAGCACGATATGATGAAACTCAGGGAAAAGGCAAAAAAATGGTGCCTGTCAGCAGGGGAAAATTCAGTTGGTTGGAAATTCATGTTTAGTGCGGATGTCCGGTATAAAAGGCAGAACTATGAACTGAATATTCCTTTTAGGAAGGAAAAATCCGGTCATTTTGACATAAACAATATTGAGGAAAATTTCCATTGCTGCCATAAAAGAGCATATGGGTATGCAGATTTAAATGCGCTTGTTCAGGTAGTGAATATCAGGCTCCGGATTATCAAAAAAGCTGAAAAACTGTCTTTTTCATCCATGTTCCGGCCATCGGAAACAAAAAAGGAAAAACAAAAAAAAAGATTTCTTTGGCTGCCGTCGAAAAAAAAAGGGGAGGGGAGACTTGAAAAAGTCCTTTGTCCTTTCTTGAACAGAGATGATCTTCCAAAAACCGGTAAGGTCAAGGGGCCTGCGGTTATACAGGAAAATAATTCGACGGTATTTCTTCCTAGAGATTGGGCGTTGAGAGGAGCCTCGACAGGCTGCTTGTTTTTGGAAAAGCTTAAAACCTGAGCGTAAAGACGGTTTCTTTTCCTGGCTTGCTCATTACGGATATGGTTCCCCGGTGGAGCCGCATGATCTGACGGGAAAGGCTCAAGCCGATTCCGGAACCTCCTTCTTTTGTAGAAAAAAAGGGAATGAAAATTTTCTCCATGTTTTCTTTGGTGATACCGGGGCCGTTGTCATAGACCTGAAGGAGGACCCTCCCCCGGGGGGAAAGACGTCCTTGAAGCCGAATCTCACTTCCTTTCTTTTTATCGATGGCCTGAAGGGCATTCAACAGAAGATTGATGAGAACCTGTTCGATGAGTTCAGAGTCGGCGATAAGTTCCATGTTTTCAGGTTCTATAGAAGTCTCAAGACGGATGTTTTTTCTGCCGATATGTGTTTTCATCAAGGAGCATACCTGCCCGAAGATTTCCCGAACAGGGAACATCTGAAAATTGGGTTTGGGGATTATTGTTAGATTTCTGTATGCGTTTACGAAGTGAAGAAGTCCTTGGCTGCGCTTTTTGATCGTGTGGAGGGCCTGTTCGATATCATTCAGGAATTCTGTATTCGGTGTTTTCGAGCGGGTGTAAATATTGGTTTTGATCAAGCCGGAAATCGTCGAAGCGAGAGATGATATCGGCGTGATCGAATTCATAATTTCATGGGTCAAAACCCGTATGAGCTTTTGCCAGGCTTCAATCTCCGTTTCTTCCAATTCGCTCTGAATATTCTGGAGGGAAACAAGCTTATAGGTATTGCTGCGAAGCTTGAATTCTGTGGCGTATAAAGCCAGATGAAGAACCTCGGATTTGTCTTCAACTTTAACCAGGGCATTTTCCTTTGGTTTGAGATTCATCAGGGTTTTTACCAGTGGTTTGGAAAAACCTTCCAGATTTTTGATGTTTTTTAATTGAGATATATCAAGCAAACGTTTTGCGGCGGTGTTTATTAGTTCAACCTCTCCATCAGGGAAAAAAGCGATAAGTCCGATAGCCACATGCTGAACGATGGTTTGCAGATATTGATAGTGTTCTTCTTTTTCCGTGCGTGTTTTTCGGAAAACGTCGAGAACATCTTTAAATGCGTTCTCCAGTGCTGAAAAAGACGAGCCCAAGCTTTTATTCTTGAAGGTTTGGGAAAAATCTTCGTATTTGATGGATTCAAAAAAACGGCTCAGCTCCCGGTTGGTTTTTTCAATATAATGAATTAATGAATAACACTGATAGATAATAGCCAACCCAAGGATAAAAATAGCGGAATAGAGTGAAGACCGGAAGATGAGGAAAATAAAAAGAAAAATTGTGGCCGTTAGGAAAAGAATGCGAAAAATGCACTGGATCCTGAATTTTTTAAAGACCATATTTCTCCATTCTGCGGTAGAGAGATGTCCGTGACAGACCCAGCTCGCGGGCGGCGTGGCTGATATTTCCTCCATGTTTGCTGATCGCTTTGCGAATGACGATTTTTTCCACTTCTTCCAGGTTGAAATCCTCGAAGATAAGATTATTTTCTTTGGTTTCCTGAACAGATAAGAAAAAATCCATCGGCTGGAGGACCTTTGAGTCACTCATGATAACGGCCCTCTCTATAGCATGCTGGAGTTCCCGTACATTTCCGGGCCATCGGTATTTTTGAAGTTTATTAAGGGTTGCGGCACTCCATTTTTTTTGCGGTTTATTGTATTTTTTGCAGTATATTTTCAGGAAATGATCAACCAGAAGAGGGATGTCCTCGGGCCTGTCTCTCAGAGGAGGCATATGTATTTCAACCGTGTTTATTCGATAAAGAAGGTCTTGACGGAATTTGTTCTCCAGGACCATTTCCGTGATAGGAAGATTTGTAGCGCAGATCAAACGGACATCCACATCAATGGATTTGTTGGACCCCAACCTTGTGACTTTTCTGGTTTCCAGTACGGAAAGAAGCTTGGCCTGAAGAGGAAGGGAGAGGTTACCGATCTCATCCAGGAAAAGGGTGCCTCCGGAGGCGATTTCGAACCGCCCCGCCCGATCCCCTTTTGCGTCCGTGAAAGCGCCTTTAACATGACCGAAAAGTTCACTTTCGAATAGAGATTCACTCAACGCTCCCATATCGACACTGATAAATACTTCATCCGATCGTGGGGACTGCCTGTGGAGTTCTCGGGCCACCAATTCTTTGCCGGTGCCGTTTTCCCCCAGAATAAGAACATTAGCCTCCGTTTGAGCGACTTTCCGGGTTGAATCGTAAACTTTGGTCATAGCGGGGCTGTTTCCGATAAAGTCATGAAAGGGCTGGTCGAGGTCGGCGATAAGCTGTTTTTGCCGAAGCCGAAGATTGTCGGCTTCCTTTTTGGACCGGCGCAGGCTGAGGGCGGCTGTTAAGGTGGCCAGGAGTTTTTCATTCTGCCATGGTTTCAGGACAAAATCCATTGCGCCTTCCTTAATGGCACGCACCGCCATTTCAACATCACCATACGCGGTTATCAGAATGACAACAAGAGAGGGATCGATTTCGTGAATGCGGTCCAGCCACTCAAAACCTTCTTTACCTGAAGTCGCACCTTTGGCGAAATTCATATCCAAAAGAAGAACATCATAGTTTTCATTTTTAAGAAGTGCCGGAATTTTGTTGGGATTGTTTTCCGTGGTTACGAGAGAAACATATTGTTTAAGAAACAACCTGGCTGCATTCAGAATGTCAACGTCATCATCGACGATCAAAACTTTTTCTGAGGTTTTATCCATAGACCATTCTCCCTTTCTGCGGTTATCCTCACCTGTAGAGACAAGGCACAAAGAAGAAGCCCGAATAAGGTTTGATTACCCGCATTACTTATTATATCAAAAATTAACTTCTAAGACTTTCTTGGATTCAACACCTTATTGTCTTATGCAAAATATGTGCCTTGCCGGTATCTTCTGTATAAAATTCCGGAGAGTTATTCAAACCCTGGAGGGAAAGGATGGATAAGAAAAATTTTTAAAAGCAGCTTAAATTCAGGAAAAGAATATGTCGAATTTCTTCCGGAATATCAACTTTTTAACGGTTTTTTTCGTCTTATTAAATATGCAATTTAAAAGAAAAAAAAGTTTGTTTTGTGAGAAAGTATGTTTTCTGATAGAACAACTGTTCGATAACGGACACTTTATGTTTTGCCAGCGTACACTCTTCCGCAAGAATATGAGAGGGAGTAAAAAACAAACGGTTTTTGGGGCTAAAACGATAAAAATAGAGATTCTTTAAAAATAAATTATGTATATTCAGGGTGAATGATGGTAAGGATCAAAAAGAAAACGGTTCGTAAGGCCGGAAAATCCGGTTTGAACCGATTCGTTGACTTTCATGGCATGATTATTGCAGATATAAAAACCTCACGAAGAGAAGCACGAAAAAGGATGAAAGGAGACTTGAAATAAATGGGCATGGATCGGCAGATAAAAAAGAAGAAATGGCCTCCGCGTAAAATCGCAGGGCTGGCCAGTATTGTAATCTTTGTTGCGGTGGTTCTTTATCTCTTCTTATTCAAATTGAATAAATCGACCTTAAACGTTCAAAAGGAGAGGTTGACGATTTCCACGGTAACTAGGGGGCCCTTTCAGGAATTTATCCCCATTCAGGGTGAAGTTGTTCCCAGGGAACAATATTTTCTGACAGCCGAGGAAGGCGGAAGGGTAGATGAGATATACATGGAAGCCGGGACAATGGTTAAAATAGGAGATCCCATCCTCAAACTCGACAATTCAAACCTTCACTTGACCATCATGTGGAGGGAAGCGGAACTTTTTCAGCAGAGCAACAACCTGCGAAACACCCGACTCTCCATGGAACAGTACCAGCTCACATTGAGCCAGGAGATGGCCAACATCGAGAACCAGCTTCAGCAGCAGAAAAGAACCTATGAACGGTACCAGGAATTGATCAAGGACGACCTCATCTCGCAGCATGAATATGAACTTGCCAAAGACCAGTATGAATACCTGGTCCACCGGAAAGAACTGGTGGCGGAGAGCCAGAAAATAGAAATGGCTTTTCGAAAAGCCCAAGTAATATCCCTGGAAGAATCCCTTGAGAGGATGCAGAGAAACCTGGCGATCGCCAGGCAAAAACTGGAAAACCTGACCATCAGGGCCAAGGTATCGGGGCACCTGACCTCACTGGATGCCGAAATCGGGCAAACCAAAAATCCGGGTGACCAGATTGGTCAAATCGACGTGTTGACAGGGTTTAAGGTGAAATCCCAGATCGACGATCTCTACCTTCCCAGGATTGAGGTAGGCCGTCAGGCAACATTTCCTTTTGCCGGGGAAACGCATCATATGGTTGTCAAAAAGATTTATCCGGAGGTTCGCGATCAAAGATTTGAAATTGACCTGACCTTTACCGGCAAGGAGCCTGAAGGCATCAGAAGGGGATTGACTCTTCATATTCGTTTGGAATTGGGAGATGTCTCCGAAGCTATCCTTCTGCCCAGGGGAGGATTTTACCAGACTACGGGCGGAAACTGGGTTTATGTTGTGGATGAATCCGGAGGATTTGCCATAAAGAGAAGTATCAAAATAAGACGTCAAAATCCACAGGTTTTTGAAGTTGAGTCGGGTCTGGAACCGGGAGAAAAAGTCATCACCTCGTCTTATGAAAGTTTTGGAGATATGGATCAACTGATCCTTAAATAAAGAACATATCATGTTCTGTGATAAAAAAAACAACGATTTGAAAAAAATCAAAGGAGGACAAAAATGATTCGTACACAAGGACTTAAAAAGTTGTACAGAACGGAAGAGGTTGAAACCACAGCTCTTGACAGTATCAACCTTGATGTTAAAGAAGGTGAATATGTTTCCGTCATGGGACCTTCCGGCTGTGGAAAATCAACGCTGTTGAATATCCTTGGAATGCTAGACAAGCCGACCGAAGGCGAATATTTCTTTTTCGAAGAAGAAGTTTCAAGATATTCCGAAAGGCAGCGGGCTCAGTTGCGGAAATCAAACATCGGTTTCGTTTTCCAGAGCTTCAATCTGATCGACGAGCTGACGGTATATGAGAACATCGAACTTCCTCTGCTTTATCTTGGTTATTCTTCTTCAGAAAGAAAAAGACGCGTTAGCGAGGTTTTGGAAAATATGCACATCATGCCGCGAAAGAACCATTTTCCCCAGCAGCTTTCCGGAGGACAACAGCAGAGAGTGGCTGTTGCGAGGGCTGTTGTCGCCAGACCGAAGCTCATCCTAGCCGATGAGCCGACCGGTAATCTGGATTCTTCCCATGGAGAAGAAGTGATGAAGCTTATGTCTGAGCTTCATGAAAATGGTACAACAATCGTCATGGTAACACACTCCCCGGCATACGCCGAGTACAGCCAGAGGATCATCCATCTTTTTGACGGCCATATCGTTTCTGAAAATATCAGGGAGGAATTCAGGCTGTAATCGGGAACTTCATTCTCTTTTCTATTCAAGGGAAAAAAAGGAGGGACCCCTTTGTCAAGATTTCGTGGAAAAGCAAAAATCCGACGGTCTCGAATAAAATGCTAAAAAATTATTTGAAGATGTCCTGGAGAACGATTCAAAAGCAAAAAGGGCATTCCCTGTTGAATATATTAGGCCTGACGGTGGGCATGGCTTTTTGTATCCTCATGTTTCTTTATGTCAGGTTTGAGCTTCAATATGACAGATACCATAAAAACGCCGAAAATATCTACAGGATCGCATCAAAATTTGAGAGGGGGGAAAGGACCTTTGAATCGGCCGTTGTACCTTCTTTCAGCAAGGACTTGGAGCGGGAATTCCCCGAGGTGATTACCGCGGCCCGTGTGACGAGCTATTCATGGAGGGAAACCGCTCTTATTTCCAGTTCGAAGAAGCATTTTTATGAAAAACGGTTTTTTTTGGCCGATCCTTCTTTCGTGGACATTTTCAGTTTGATAGCCCTTCAAGGTGATCCCCGGGCAGCCCTCGAATCCCCACGGGGACTTATTCTCACCGAGTCCGCCGCGGATAAATATTTCGGTGAAAAAAATCCCTTAGGTCAAACGGTAACGGTAAAGCAGATCAACACGGTCGCCTTTGAGGTTCAATGCGTCATCAAGGATATTCCGGAATTTTCCCATTTTCACTTCGATTTTCTTGCTTCGATTACGGCTACAGGAGAATTATACTGGGAAAATTATATGAACGATTGGGCTTCCCATAACTTTTATACCTATATCCTTCTTTCGGAAAAAAAAGCCGCAGCTGGATTGGAAGAAAAATTGCCCCTTTTCTTGGAAAAATATTCAGGCAGCACAAAGGGAGAAATTACCCTTTTTCTCCAGCCATTGACTTCCATTCACCTGAAATCTCATCTTTCCAATGAGATCGAGCCCAACAGCGACACCCGGAATATCACCTTTTTTTCCATCCTGGGACTGCTTGTTCTTGTTATTGCCTGCATCAATTATGTCAATCTGGCAACAGCCCGCTCCGCCGACCGGACCAAGGAAATCGGCATGCGCAAAGTTGTCGGAGCCGGAAAGCGCCATCTCGTTATTCAGCTTTTGGGAGAATCCATTTTACAGGCTTTTATTGCTTTGCCTTTGGCCCTGGTTTTGGGAGAAATTTTCCTGCCTGTATTTTCCAAGATTGTGGGGCAGAAACTGGTGTTTCCAATAGGAACAAACCTTTCCTTCACGGCCGGCTTGCTGGGAGCGGTACTCCTGGTTGGACTCGCATCAGGTTTGTATCCGGCCTTTTTGATATCAGCGAAGAATCCCGTTGACATTTTTAAAAAAACAACTGGAGGAAATGGAGCTTCTCGTTCCTGTTTTAGAAATCTTCTTGTTCTGATTCAAAGCACGGTATCCATCATTCTGATTATAGCTACTATTATTGTGTTCAGGCAGATGTCTTTTGTCCAAAAAGAAGATCTCGGCTTTTCCAAACGGAATATTGTTATTGTTCCCATGAAGGATTATGAGTCACAAAAAAAGTATCCCGCCTTGAAACAGGCATTCGGTTCAGCCCCTCAGGTGATCAGTGTCTCTGCTTCGGAACATCTTCCTTCAGAGATGAAGGCTAAACACCGGATTGAATGGCAAGGAGAACCGGCTGGGGAAAAAACACAGGTTCTATGGAACAATGTTGACGTCGGTTTTTTGAAAACGTACGGCATGGAATTGGTTGAGGGCCGGAGTTTTTCCCAAAATTTTGAAGGAGGAACTCATGGCCATTATCTTATCAACGAAAGTGCGGCTAAAGCTTTTGGCTGGCATTCCTCAGTAGGAAAAAGAATACAGTTTTCCAATGAAGGACTTCAAAAAGCTTCCTATGTTCCAGGTCGTGTTGTCGGTGTCATCAAAGATTTTCATATGCAGTCTCTTCATACGAAAATCGAACCCGTAGCCATGAAACTTTCCAACGAGCGGCTGAGATATATCGCTGTCAGAATAATGCCCGGTTATCCAGGTCATACCCTAGATTTCCTTCAAGAAACCTGGGCTCGTATTTGTCCGGAAATGCCATTTGAGTTTTTTTTCTTTGAAGAAAATCTGAACGGTATGTACCAACAGGAAGAAAAATTGGGCAGAGTGATAGCTTATTCTTCAGGACTTTCTGTTTTTGTCGCCTGTCTGGGGCTTTTTGGATTGGTTTCTTTCAGTGCCCTTCAGCGGACTAAGGAAATCGGCGTACGCAAGGTTTTGGGTGCGTCTTATTCATCGATTTTATATTTGTTTGGACGCAGTTTTTTGAAATGGGTTCTGTGGGCCAATCTGTTTGCCTGGCCGGCGGCTTATTTTTTTATGAACAGGTGGCTGCAAAATTTTTCTTACCGTGTAGACATTGGTTTGTTCTCTTTTGTGGCTGCAGCTTTGTTGGCTTTTACGGGAAGCGGACTCATTGTGGGCATGCAGGCTGTGAAATCCGCCCGCACCAATCCACTCAAAGCTTTGAGGTATGAATGATTCATATTCTGTTATATCATAATCTCAACCGAAGTTTTCAAGATTATGAAAACGGAAAACATTTCGGCCAATTCCATGAGGAGAGAATATATGATTAGACTTGAAAACATCACGAAATTTTATTCCACGGGTTATATCAAAACTTTTGTACTGCGGGATATTAATCTGGAGATCAAAGAAGGGGAGTTTCTTACGATCATGGGGCCTTCCGGAGCGGGAAAATCCACACTCCTTCATATCATGGGGATGCTCGATGTCCCTTCAAGCGGAAAATATTATTTTTATGATACGGAAATCCACCGGTTGAATGAGCGAAAGCGTTCCGAGATTCATAAATACCACATCGGATTTGTTTTTCAGAGTTACCATCTCATCGATGACCTGACAGTCTATGAAAATCTGGAAACCCCTCTTCTTTACAAAAAGGTCAAGGGTTCTGAACGCAAAAGCCTGGTTTGCGACACGCTGGATCAATTCAATATCGTGGCCAAAAAAGACCTTTTCCCCAATCAGTTATCCGGAGGCCAACAGCAGAGGGTGGCTATCGCCAGGGCCATCATCACCAAACCCAAACTCATTCTGGCCGATGAACCAACGGGAAACCTGAATTCTAAAGAAGGTAAGGTCATCATGGATTTGTTCAAAGAACTCAATGAAAAAGGGACAACCATTGTCCAGGTGACCCACTCGGAAAAAAACGCCGCTTATGGCAGACGTATTATCAATCTATTGGATGGATGGATACAAGATTAGATTATTCATAAAAAATGACGATAACAGAAATTTTGTCTTGTTTTGAGGTCGTTTGTACAAGGGTGAGCAATTTAATGTACAAAAATATTGCTCTCGGAAAATGGATAAATTTAAAACTTATATCGGCATTTTTTACCCTGCGGGCGAGCCGAATCTTTTCGCATATGCTTCGTTGCGGTGTACTCGCGGTGACAAGCACAGCTTCGTACACCGACGCCTCGCATCTGCGGCAAACGAGACCCGGCCTAACCCCTCGACTCGTGAATAATCGAGTTTAAAAAAGTGCTTGTTGTATCTGGAGGTTAACATGAATAAAAAGATTTTACTCGTTATCTTCTTACTCATTCTATTTTTGACACTTGTTTGGTCGGATACGAACAATGAACGTACCTTATCCCTGGAGGAGTGTATCATCACAACGCTGGAAAATAATCTTGATGTCGCCGTGCAGGTCTTGAACACCGAGATCTCTGATGAAACTGTCATCAGTGCGGGTGAAATCTTTTTTCCCCAGCTGCAACTTTATTATAATCAGGAGAGCACGAATTCGGCTTCTTTTTCCTGGATCGAATCAGAAGGAACTTACACGGAAGATACAAGTACATATCAAGCGGTTTTATCCCAATTGTTACCCATCGGAGGAAGACTTCAAGTCACTCTTTTAAACTACAGGAACGAGAACAATGATAGATTTCAGACCATCAATCCCCTCTTTTACAGCAACCTCCGGTTCACTCTTACCCAACCGTTATTGAGGGACTTCGGGCTTAGAACCACCCGCCGGGAAATCATTGCTGCCAAGTACAGCCGTGATATATCCGAAGAAAACCTGAAAACTTTTCTCATGACTACCATTTACAACGTCGAGACGGCTTACTGGAATTTGGTCTACAGCATGGAAAATCTCAAGGCTCAGCAGTGGTCTCTCGATCTAGCCAGAGACCTGCTGGAGATGAACCTGAAGGAAGTGGAAGTGGGTATGATGGCCCCCATCGAGATTTCCATAGCCGAAGCTGAAGTGGCCACTCGTGAAGCGGATATCCTTCAGGCTGAAGCGGATATCCATGACAACACGGATGTTCTCCTCACACTTCTCAACCTTCCTCAAAAAGAAGGGGAAATTCGTTTAAGAATTATCCCCAAGGACAAGCCATCTTATGAAAAAGTAACGATCAGCGCGGAAGAGGCACTTGAAACAGCTTATGTCTACAGGCCCGACCTCAATTCCTTAAAAACGGATGTCAAGAGCAGGAAATTGGATGTTTCCTATGCCCGGAATCAGCTGCTGCCTAACCTGAATTTGGAAGCGCGATACTGGAGTCCCGGCGTATCTGGAACGCAAATCCTCTTCAGGGATGGAAATCCTTTGACCGGTGAGATTGTGGGAACGCTTCCCGGTGGGAGGGCGGATGCCTTTAAAGACGCATTCAATTTTTTATACCAAAATTGGTCGGTGGCCTTTACTCTGGACATTCCCTTGAATTCGATATTTTCCCATGCCGAATATTCCCGGGCCCGCCTCAGTCTCAAACAGGCAGAATTGCAGGTTCGAAGCCAAGAAAAAACCATTCTTCAGGAAATCAAAAGTGCCGTCCGGGCCGTGGATACCGAATACAAAAAAGTTATTGCCTACAAAAAAGCCCGGGAACTGGCTGAAATCAATTACCGAAACGAGGAAAAGAGGTGGAAGGTAGGATTGACGACCAACTATCAGGTCCTGCTCCTGCAGAGGGACCTGGCTGCGGCCCGAAGTGCCGAGATCAGGGCCGTCATCGACTATAACCTGGCCTTGGCTGCTCTGAACCAGGCAATGGGCATCAGCTTGAAGCAGAAGAATATTGTCCCGGCCATTTACCACTAGACTGTATTATTCATAAATTTGGCCAACACCAACAGATAATTTTAATACTATGTGTCATTAATGGTGATCTTCGGTAAAATTGGGAATGAAACATTTTCCATGACCTTTTCCAAGAAAATGTCGGCCAAATTACCCTTTCAGGCGCCGACCCAACCTAACCCGCCGATCTTGCTGCATCTGCTTTGTTGCAGTCTGTTCTCGGAGCCGAGCACAGCTTCACAGGCTGACACCTTGCAGCTACGGCAACCGACCCGGCCTAACCCCTTGGCTCGTGAATAAAGCAGGCTAAGCAATATTTTTAAATTTTTCCTTCAACTTTTTTGTTTTTTCAATTCAGAAAATCTATAATATAGAACTCATGGTGTCTTTTTTTATCAAAGGTTTTCCACAATGTTCCTACCGATTTTTTCTTTTTAAAGATACAGGTAAAATGTAAAAATAATTTTATAAAAGAGGGAAAACATGAAAATCAAACGTTATTTTGTCGGGGAAATTCCAAGAAGGAAATTCCTTGAACTCGGTTTCAAAGGCGGAATCGCTGCTGCAGCTACACCAGCCCTTTTGAGCCAGCTTTTATCTTGCCGGGAAGGCCGGGCGCCTAAAATGGCTGTCGATAAGACCGTTATCAACCGGACGATTCAAAAAGCTCTTGAAAAAGGCGGAGAATTTGCGGATGTTTACATCGAGAACCGCCTAACCCGTCAAATTTTGATGGAAGAATCAAAATTCAAGAGTGCCGTATTCGGTATCAGCCAGGGTGCCGGGGTGAGGGTTATTTCGGGTGATAAAACCGGATATGCGTATACTGATGATGTTTCCGAGACAAAACTCCTGGCTGCGGCCGAGACGGCTTCCGCCATTGCCCATGAGAACAGAACGGTCCCTCCCATTGGTGTCGAACAGGGAAACCGGAAGTCATTCATCACTGTAAAAATTCCTCTTCAGGATGTCGTCGATGAAAAACGAATCGAGGTGATGAAGCGTGCTGATGATGCGGCCCTGGGATATGACAAGCGGATTAAAATGGCCTCGATTTCATACTACGATGAAGTCCGGGGACGGACAATCGCCAACAGCGAGAACCTGTTCCTTGAAGATGAACTTCCCCTTTTATTTTTTATCGTTCAAACATTGGGTGTGGGAGAGAAAACCCGGCATATGGGACGTGAGCGCCTCAGCCGGCATTCGGGCTTCGAAATGTTTGATGAGGAATCTCCTGAAGAAGTGGCCCGAAGGGCCGCCCGGGAGTCCGTCGCCATGCTGGAAGCCAAAGATGCGCCTGCCGGGATCATGGATGTTGTCATTCAAAACGGATGGGGAGGCGTGCTCGTTCATGAAGCTGTCGGCCATCCGCTGGAAGCCGACAATATCGCCAAAAAAATCGGGGCCTTCACGGGAAAATTAGGACAAAAGGTTGCCAACGATGTTTTTACCATGGTCGATGATGGATCCCTTCCCAATAGGCGTGGAACCACAAATTTCGATGATGAAGGAACACAGATGCAAAGGAATGTCCTTATCAGAAAGGGCGTACTCGAAAAATATATGTCGGATATTCTTTCCGCCAAACAGCTCGGCATGGAACGAACGGGAAACGGAAGGCGGGAGAGTTTTCGATATTTTCCCATTCCTCGGATGACAAACACTTTTATCGATAAAGGTACGGATAAACCCGAAGATATTATTGCCGCGACCAAGAAGGGGCTTTATGTTCAGAGCCTGAGCGGTGGAAGCGTCAATCCGATCACCGGTGTTTTTAATTTTACCTGCCGGGAATCTTATCTTATTGAGGATGGCAAGAAAACGATTCCCGTCAAGGGGGCGACCCTCATCGGAAACTGCATCGACATCATTTCGAATACGGATGCGGTGGGGGATGACCTTGATTTTGGCCCGGGGATTTGCGGTAAAGGCCAGATGGCAGAGGTGTCAGCCGGACAGCCGACGGTTCGAATCCGGGGAATCAATGTTGGAGGAAGCCGGGCCCGGCGCTGACGGCTGAAAAAAGGAGATAATCATGAATTACAAGGAACTTGCCGAGAACCTGGTAAAAAAATGCCAAAAAAACGGTGCCGATGCGGCTGAAATTTATATTGAATCCGAGCGAAACCTCAACGTAGAGATTCGCAACGGGGAAGTGGAAACGGTCCAGGAGTCAACTTCCAACGGGTGCGGCTTCCGAGTTTTTGTCGGAGGGAAGATGGCCTTTTCCCACTGCAATGACTTTTCGGATGAGGCCCTGGAGAATACCATAAAGAGCGCCGTCGGCTTCGCCAGGATAACGACGGCGGATGAGAATAATGTCCTGCCCGATGAAAAGGGAATTACGGATGTCGGAGCTCTCTATGACCCAAAAATTGCCGGAGTTTCCTTGGATCAAAAAATCAGGATGGCCGTCGAAGCGGAAAAAGAAGCCATGAAGGATGCGCGTATCACAAAAAGTGCCGGTGCCGCCTACGGAGAAGGTGAAAACGAAATCACCTTGGCTAATTCCAACGGACTTTTGAAGAGCTGTAAGATTTCGAGCTGTTATTTTGGTGTTTCCGTCGTTGCTGAAAAAGTGGACCAGAAGTCTAGCGGTGGAGAATATTGTTCGCGAAGGTTTTTTGACGATCTGAAACCTATCGAAGAGGTGGCAGCCAAGGCGGCTAAGGACGCCTATGAAATGCTCGATCCAAGGATGGTAAAAACACAGAAAGTCCCGGTCGTATTTGATCCGGATGTCGCCCGCGCTTTGTTGGGAGGAATCCTGGCCGCCGTCAACGGAGAGAGAGTTCTCCAAGGGGCCAGCTTTCTCGGTAAAAAGAGTGAACAGCAAATCGGATCCGAACTTTTAACATTGATCGACGATGGAACACGTCCTAAAGGTCTGGGTACCACTCCTTTTGACGGGGAGGGCGTTCCTACCCAGAAAAGAACGATTATTCAGAACGGCATTCTCAAGGGATTCATGTACAATACCATTGTCGCCAAGCGGGCGGGAGTCAAAAGTACGGGAAATGCTTCCAGAAGGGGATTCACCAGTTTGCCGGGAATAGGAGCTCATAATTTTTTCATGGAAGCGGGAAAAACACCTCCGGAAAACATCATTAACGCGACGAAAACAGGCCTTTATCTCAAGGGTGTCACGGGATACGGAATCAATCCCGTCAACGGTAATTTCAGCGGCGGCGCATCAGGATTCTGGATCGAGAACGGAAAACTATCCTTTCCCGTTAAGGGTTTGACCATCGCCGGTACAGCGGATGAAATGCTCAACGGCATCGATATGGTCGGGACAGACCTGGATTTAAACAGGGCATTCACGGCTCCCACATTCCGTATAAAGTTATTGCAAATCGGCGGAAAATAAAAATATCAGGATTTCCCGTACTATTCACAAATGAGGCCGGATGGATGAATAGCAGGGGGCGTTGGCCTTATTCATAAAATAAAAGAAGCGATGATGTCCCCCGGTTGAAGGTCGTAGGGGATATTTGTTTTCGGGTGGTTGTGGGCGCTGCGGACATAATCAACTCTTGCGCCGTTTTTTCCGATAGTAAGACGGGTATAACCGGCCGGACCCCAAAAATCAGCTTCTGAAGAATTTCCCCCGTAATCTCCATACTCTCCATAAAAAGATTTCCAGAGATCGCCTTTGTACCACTGAATTTCTCCATTGTATTTCGGGGAACCAGAGCATATTCCGTATAAGGTCTTTCCGTTGCCGATGTTTCCGATGGCGTGAACATTAAAAATGTGGTCATGGCCGTAGATAACGGCATCGACGTTTTTGTTTTTGAATAGACGGGTCAGCCCTACCTGTTCGATGCTTTCAGGATTGCTGACCAGGCCCTTATAGTCCAAACTGGTAAAAAGAGGTCCCCGGCCGTAAGCAGTATCTGTTATGGATTCATGTGTTCCCGCGGGCCATCCGCCCAAAACATGATGAAAAAAAATGAATGTATAGGCTGTAGGGTTATCTAGTATTTTTTCCAACCACCTTCGTTGTGTTTCACCCAGTGTCCAGTCTTTGGGTTTTCTGGGTAGACTGAGGTTGTATCGCTCAGAGTCGCAAAAAACAAGTTTTATCCCTGTTCCTTCCCGTCCCTCTTGAGCTGTTGTATCCGGACAGCCCCAGATGAGGCTGTAATAGTTCTCTTCGGGAGAGTTTCCTGTTCCGAAACCGGGAAGCTTAAAATATTTTTTTCTGTAAAAGGTTGCCCAGTTTAGAAAGTGATGGTAGCCGGCCTCCCCGTCGTGGTTTCCCAGCGCCCAGTAGATGGGAATTTCAGGGCTGAGGATAGAAAAAATCTTGCGTGTCCCGATGCGAAAAATCTTCATGTATTCAGCCAATTCGTCATCGGTCACATTGTGCTGGTTTTTTAATCCCAGTCCGGGCCATTTGTGCCCGAATCCGCCTCTATGGTCGCCTAAATGAATGATCAGATCGGGTTTTTCGATATTATGTATCTGTAAAAGTGTTGAGGCCAAGGTAAATCCATTTAACAACTTCCACTCTTCTCCGGATGGATCAGGGAAATACTGGGGATCAGCGAGAAGTTTTTTCATGAACATACCGACATAATCTCCGTTAAGCCTGAGTTCTCTCAACTTCTGGTCTTCGAGAATACTGGTATCGGAATCGGCATCATCCGGAGTGTGGTCATCTCCTATAAGAATCGCATTGAATTCTTTTTCATCGTTAAAAGACAACATGGATTTGACCCGGCGTTCTGGCGTGGACAGCCAGCGGGTGTTCTGGATTTCCTTGTATTCGAGGCGGTATTTGAAAAGGGAGACGGAAGGATCGGGGACAAAACACAGATCAAGATTGTCCTCTACTCCGTAAAAGGTGCGGGTTCCGTTTGTGGTTGTTGAATCAAAAGGGTTTCCTCCGGAAAAGGAGATTTTTATATCCAGCTTTTTTCCTTCCTTTGGAAGAATGTTCAGATGGAGACGAAGGGGGGATGTATAAACCACCCGTTCCCCGGCTTCAAAGTGGGCATCGTCGTATGGAAATGGGTATTCGTTATCAAGCGCTAAGGATTTTCCCTCGCAGAAACCGTGTTTCACATTAATGCCGCTGCCGAGCAAAATAGGAACTGCGGCCGTTTTAAGAAATTCCCTGCGTTTCATTACTCGTAAATCAACACCTTTAAACAGCGCGCATTATAGTCTAATTCAGTGGAACAATCAATTCTGGGAATTTAGATTAAAGTTTAAGGTTGAAGGTTTAAAGTTATAAAACTTTAGGGAGTGGATAACGTATGATATATTTGCCATTAAAAAACAGGATGAATAATTTGGGTCGAGACCTGCTTTTATGAAACATCCTGTGTTTTTTTATAATATGCTTTAATGATGTGAGGAGGTAAAATGAATCGTCATATCACTTTTTTGTTTTATTTCATATTGACAGTGGCCCTTATTCAACCTGTATCTTGGGCACAAAAAGCGGACGAAATCGGTGTTTTGTATGAGAATCTTGAGTGGCGTTCTGTTGGCCCGGCCCTTATGGGAGGAAGAACAGTCGATATCGATGTTGCAGCAAAAACGCCGTGGATTTTATATGCCGCTATGGGACCGAGCGGCGTCTGGAAATCGAGCGATAACGGCATAACCTGGGAGCCGGTTTTTGATAAAGAAAACACGGTTTCCGTGGGAGATGTTACGGTTTCTTTATCCCATCCTGAGATTGTTTGGGTGGGAACAGGTGAAGCCACCTGCCGGAATAGTGTTACTATCGGGGATGGTGTTTATAAGTCTGAAGATGGGGGAAAAACCTGGAAGCATATGGGCTTGAAGGAAACGCGGCATATCAGCCGGATTGTCATCAATCCTGGAGACCCACATATCGTTTATGTCGCCGCCATGGGACATCTCTGGGGTTCCAATGAAGAAAGGGGAGTCTATAAAACGGGAGACGGAGGAAAATCCTGGGAAAAGGTACTGTATATCGATGAAAACACGGGCATTGCCGATCTGGCCGCGGACCCGTCGAACAGCCTCATCCTCTATGCCGCCGCTTATGATCACCGAAGACTTCCTTATCATTATCGAAGCGGCGGGCCGGGAAGCGGAATCTATAAAACGATAGACGGAGGAAAATCCTGGAAAAAATTGAGCCAGGACCTCCCCGAGGGAATATTAGGAAGAATAGGGCTTGCTGTTGCCCCAAGCAATCCCGATGTTGTTTATGCCTTGATCGAACATGAAGAAGGGGGAATATGGCGGTCCGAAGATAAAGGGAAAACATGGAAAAGAACCTGCAGCAAGTCAACTTATGACCAGGTCAACAACCGACCTTTTTATTACAGCCAGATCAGAGTAGATCCTACGGACGATAAGGTGATTTACGTTTTTTCAGGGGGAACTTATGTTTCCAAGAATATGGGGGAAAAGTTCAAGCTTATTTCCCGGGGAACGCATCCCGATCATCATGCCCTCTGGATCGATCCGGCAAATTCCCTTCATCTCATTGATGGAAACGATGGCGGAATCGACATATCCTATGACGGAGGAGCCCATTGGCGGCCTGTGAGAAGCATTGCCGCGGCTGAGGTTTACCAGGTGGGTTTTGACAGGCAGAAACCCTATCATGTTTTTTGTGGACTTCAGGACAATGGAAGCTGGGGGGCGCCCAGTGCAACCTGTGATACGGCGGGCATCGGGAACTGCGACTGGTATAGTATCGGGGGGGGAGATGGTTTTTATGTCCAGGTCGATCCTCAAGATTCCCATTTTGTATACAGGAATTTTCAGGGAAATAACCTTTCCCGTTTCGACCGGCGTATTGGTTTAGCCAAAAGTATTCGGCCGGAAGCTTCTCTGAGTGAATCGCCTTACAGATGTAATTGGAACTCCCCGGTTCATATTTCACCGCATGATCCCAAAATTGTCTACACGGGTGGGAATTTTCTTTTTAAAACAACCGACATGGGATATTCCTGGGAAAAAATAAGTCCTGACCTGACGACCAACGATCCCTCCAAGCAGATCGATTCAGGAGGGCCCATCACTCGTGATAACACCAGCGCCGAGTTCCACTGCACCATTTTTACCATCTCCGAGTCGCCTGTGAAGCAGGGGGTTGTCTGGTGCGGTACGGATGACGGAAATGTTCAGGTCACGCAGGATGGAGGGAAAACCTGGGAAAATGTTGTCGGCAATATCAAGGGGCTTCCAAAAAACACCTGGTGTTCCCGGATTGAGGCATCTTTTTTTGAAACCGGAACAGCGTATGCCTCTTTTGACGGGCACCGCCATGACGATTACGGAACCTATCTCTATAAAACAAAGGATTTTGGAAAAACGTGGACCTCTCTAAAAGGAAACCTGCCTTTCGGCTGGATCCATGTCATCCGGGAAGACCCGAAAAACAAAAACTTGCTTTATGTTGGCACAGAATTCGGCATATTTGCCTCCCTTGACAGCGGAAATTCATGGTTCTCCCTCAAGAACAACCTCCCGACGGTGGCCATTAGAGATATTGCCGTCCATCCCAAAGAAAACGACCTTATCATCGGAACACACGGACGAGGTGTTTGGATACTGGATGACCTGGCGCCCCTTCAGGAAATGTCTCCAAACGTTTTAGCATCTAATGAACATCTGTTTTCAATAAGACCTTCCGTGAGAAGGTTTTTCTCTACCCGGGGGGAAGGTTATGCACCTCCTGAGTTCAGCGGGGCTAATTCTCCCAACGGACTGATAATCACAACGTATTTTAAAGAAAAACCGGAAACGAGACCCGAGATCCGGATTTTAGACAAAGAAGGCCAAGTAGTTTCAAAGGTCAGGCATGTATTCAAAAAAGGTCTTCACAGGATGGTCTGGAATTTTCAAAAAATCCCCCGGACATCGGACGGGGAGGAAATCACCGGAAGTTCTTTATTGGATTCCGCCCTGAGCGCAGAACCTGGTAATTATTCCGTGTCGCTTCATGTTGGTGATAAAAAATATGAGAGCAAAGGAGTTGTTCTTCCCGATCCCCGTATCTCCATAGACCCGAAGGAAATGGAGCTTTTAAAAGAGGCCCAGCTTCACGCCATGATGCTGTCCCGTAAAACGGGGTTGGCCATAACAGCGGCACGAAAAATCCGCCGGGAACTGGACAAGCTCAAAGCGAAAAAAGATCTGCCGAACGAGGTTTTGCAATCCCTGGAAGAGGTGAACAAAAAATTCATCCCGCTTGAAGAAGAGCTGGTCCCCAAAAAAGCTCTCTTAGGCTCCGATTACACCTCCGCTCTCAGGGGAGTTTTGGGAAGCAAACCTTCTCAGATGGCTGTCATACTGACCATGAACCTCATTGAATATCCGGGCAAACCGACAGAAACGGAAAAGTTGATGTTGAGCGAGGTGGGAAAAATTGTTGACGATTTGTCAAACAAGCTGAACATTTTGATTCAGGAAAATCTGCCGAAGCTGAATGTCATTCTGGAGGATAACGGCATGAAACCTATAGGTGTTCCCGAACCCATCAAATAATCATTATTCATGAATGTTGCCGGCCAAATTCATGAATCGTAAAATGTAACTTTTGCGATTCACGAGTCAAGCTTGCCGCAGATGTGAGGCGTCGATGGACGAAGGTGTGCTTGTTCACCGCGAGTCCATCGCAACGAAGCAGATGAGGCAAGATCGGCTCGCCCGAAGGGTGAATATGGCCGACTTTTTCTTAAAAACAATCATGGAAGATGTTTCATTGTTTTCGTTTTCGAGGGCATCAGTTTATTACACACAATATATAGACAAAATATTGTTGTCGGCCAAATTCATGAATCGTAAAAGTTTATTCTGAACGAGATAGATTTTCGAGGGATCATCATAAATCTTGGTGTGAGATGAACCCCGATCCGGTTAGCGGGGACTTTTTCAAATACAAATGCCTGCTGTTCAAGCGGCCATTTCTTATACCCGGGACTGAAACGTTTACTGGATCTGTATCCCAAGGATTCGGCTTCCTTCGATATTTTTGCGGCACACTGTCGAGCCAATGTTTCGACGGCTTCAGACCCGAATCCGTCCAAAACAAGAGAATAAAGCAGCTCATTATTTTTTACATGAGTTTCCACAGCGCTTTCCAAATTTGGACCGATGGTGCAGACGCAGAGAGCGACTTTTTTTGCATCGGTGAATATCGGGTGGCCGTTTGTTTCATGAGCCTCCAGTAGTGATGTAACGGCGGCCGGATAAATTAGGGATGGAAAACGTCTATCGGCGTACTCGAAGGACTCAAAAAGGGGTGTTTTTTTTTGAAGATCTTTTGATTTATAGCCTATTCTGTAAAGAACTTTTTTCCTGTCAATCTTAATATCAAAGCCGCTTATGACCTTTATGCGGGGCATATTTGCTTTTTTTTGCCGGAAAACATTTTTTCGAATTCCGGCAGGGTATTCATAAATCCGCCGGTGGAAGGGAATCGAGCCCATTCCGGCTGGCGTCTGTTTGCATGATACCGTGCAATTTTTTTTGAATATCTTCTTTGATGCGGTTGGGCGGTTTGTTATTGAGAATATCCTCGACACGGTCGCGGGCACGTTCCGAAGCATCTTTTTCTCCCTTGCCCACCCATGTGTCATAGGTATCCCTGTCGATGATATCGGGAAAAAACTGTTCTTGACGGTACCACTGCCGTGTGTGAGGCATGGAGAGGAACTGTGTCTCTGGGGTGAATCCTTGAAAAAGGTTCAAGGCCAGGGGCTCGTCCCGCTGTTCTATCCCCTGAATGAGCCGGTAAGCCATGCCGCATATCTCATGATCGATGACGAGTTTCTCCAGGGACTGGCAGCTTTCAAAGTCCATCATTCCAGCGCCGCTAACGACGTTTATACCGGCCAGGGCCGCAAGAAGGACTCCCATTCCTGATTCAAGACCTGCCTGGGAATCATTGACCTTGGTATCGCTCAGTCCCATGTAGGCATGGGTGGGAAGCCCGAGGTATTTGCCTATCTGGGAATAGGCGCAGTCGATCATCATTGTCTCAATGGCTCCCATGGGCGTTGTTCCCCGCCGCATATCGAAGCTGGAAGGAGAACCTCCGAAAATTACCGGGGCCCCTTTTTGGGCCAACTGGCAGATGACCAGTCCGCTGAGGTTTTCAGCGGTATGCTGAACAAGGGTGCCGCCGATGGTAACAGGGGATGTGGCTCCCGTAAGACCCATGGAGATCAATTCTGAAGGAATACCGTTCTTAGCACAATCGATAAGACTCTGGGTTGTCAGATTGCTCCATTTCAGCGGAGGAGAAGGACAGGCATCGAAGATAGCCAGCGGTTTTTGGGCCAGGTTTTTTGCGTTCCCTCGTACGGCGAGAAGCATATCGAGCATGGGACGGAATCCTTCTATCCGGAATGTTCCGGTAATGACCGGTTTGGCTGAGAATTGGAGAGCGATGTAAAGTCTGTAGCTGTCGGCGATGAGGTCCGGGACATCAGAGCTGATGATGCCCGTGCTTTGAAAATGGAAATGCTCCAGGGAGTCTGTCAGCCTTGAAAAACGGACCAAATCCCGGGTGACGGGGATTCTCTGACGCCGGGTTTTATGATCGAGAACGGATACTGCGGCCGACCCGGGGTCAAAATGGACGTTATCTCTGCCGAGAACAAATTCCTTTTCACCTGATCTGTCAAAAAGGGATACGGAAGAGGGGGTGGAGTCCAAACATTTTTGAACAAGGCCCCGGGTGATGAAAAAACGTTTTTTTCCCTTGTCGCAGTTCATTCCCGCATCTTGAAGGAGACGGGAAGCTTCTTCGTTCTCAATAAAAACGCCTTCTTTTTCCAGGAGAAGTAGGGCTTCCTGGATGATTTTTTCGATGAAGGATTTTCCGAGAAGCTCGATCTTGGGACGAACTTTTGGAATCATGGGTTATCCTTTCCGGTCAACAAGTTTTTTCGCTTCGACGACAGCGGACATGGCGTTTTCGGCATATCCATCAGCGCCGATATTTTCGGACCATTGCCGGGTAACTGGGGCTCCTCCCACCAAAATTTTGTATTTATCACGAATATTTTTTTCGCTGAGCATGTTTAGCAATCTTTTTTGCCCCAGCATCGTTGTAGTCAACAATGAGGAAAGGCATATAAGGTCGGCTTTTACCTCTTCGGCCTTTTCGATGAAAAGGGTGAGTTTGACATCGGCACCCAGGTCGATGACGTCGAATCCGTTCGCTGAGAGGAGCGAAGAGACAAGACTTTTCCCGATATCATGAATGTCTCCTTCAACGGTCCCGATAACTACCCGTCCCGTCGACCGGGCTTTAACGCCTATCTTTTCCATCTCGGGTTGAAGAATGTTCATAGCTGCTTTCATGGCTTCAGCGCTGGCAATGAGTTCAGGCAGGAAATAGTCACCCTTTTCCCACATGTCGCCGACCTTTTGAATACCGGGAACAAATCCGTTCTCGATCATGTCAAGAAGGTCTTCTTTCTGTTCTACGGCTTTCCGGGCCAATTCCTCTGCCTGTTGTTTATTTCCCTCAATAACAGCGGTTTTCATGTTTTCCAGCAGTGTATCTCTATCCATTTTTCCTCCTCGCCTGGAGTATCCAGGACATCACATCTACAGGTGGTCATCCTGTGTTCAAACAGGATAAATATGTATGCCACAAGATGGGAGTTAATATATCAAATTAGCGTAGATATTCGCAAGAAGAAGAATCGTTGATTTTTCTTCAATTAAAAAAAATCAGCCCAGCTCAAGCGCCCGGATGAAACGGTCTTGAAATCCTTCATGCGAAGCCAGAGAAAGGTAGCGGATACGGGAAACAGCCTCTGAAACCTTATTCCGTGTTTTATAAGAGAGAAGAAAAAGACGGCAGCCCTCAAGCGATGTGTTTCCTCTAAAATGGATTTTTGAAATGGGGAGACCGGGAATAAGACCGATTTTCTGTGCGTTTCTGATGTTGAGATAGCTGCCGAAAGCTCCACCAATGTGGACGGCGTCCAGGTCCTTCGGGGAGAGCCGGTTTTCATAGAGAAGGATTCCGATGCCGGTTTTAACGGCAGCGGCGGCCAGTTGAAGTTCCCTGATATCTTTTTGGGTAAGAAAAACCTTCTCGGCAAGTTCGATACGCTTGGATTCTGTCAGAAGTTTCCCATCCTTATCCAGAAGCCCGTTTTCCATAAGAACAGCCAGGAGATCGATGTAACCGGAACCGCAGATACCGCTTGGCTTTTTCCCGTCAAGTGTCTCAAAACGTATTTTTCCGTCATGCCAGATTTTGGTGATGGCACCAGGCACGGCAAGTGTGCCGCAGCTGAGATTCATCCCTTCGAAAGCGGGACCAGCCGCCGTCGAGGAAGCCGTAAACCGGACTCCCTTTTTTAGGACAATTTCACCGTTAGTGCCAAGGTCGATAAAAAGAAAACGTCCTTTTTCTTTAAGAAGTTCCACGGCTGTAAGACCCGAGGTAATGTCACCACCGACAAAACTTTTGATATTGGGTACAATATACACCCGGGCCTGGGGATTTCCGTTTAGCCCAATTGAAGAAGCGGAGAGATCAGACATAGTAGAAAAAAGGGCGTGATAAGGAGCGGAAGCCAATGTCTGAACGGGAAGGCCGAGAAAAAGATGGTTCATGGCCGTATTGCCGGAGATACAAAACTCAAAGACCGCTTCTTGTCTGATTCCGTACTTTTTGATCAGGGATGAAACCTTCCTGTTGACCTCTTGAATGACCATGTCCTGGAGTTCCTTGTTTTTTTCAGGGGATGAGGCATACGTAATTCGAGACAGGACATCGGCCCCGTAGCGGGTTTGGGGGTTCAAAAAAGCGTCAGCGGCAACCGTCTTACCCGTGACCAGATCGACTAGTTCAAGGACAATGGTCGTTGTTCCCAAGTCGACGGCGAATCCATAAACGGTTTCATAAAAGCCTATGTCAAGGACATGGCGGTCTTTATAGAGAACGGCGTAGACGGCTTCAGCCTCATCCTTAAGGTGAGAAGAGGCTTTGCCAAGGACATCTGGAACAAAGCGGATGGATTTTTTTCTCAGTGATTTTTTGCATATTTCTTCAAGGGATAGAGGAGAAGCCAGAGTAGGGGGGTGAAAGGAAATAAGGTAAGTTTTGACCGCCGGATTAAGGGGAAATTCCGGGATTCCAGCCCGGCCGGGATCGAGAACGGATGAGACAAGTGACTCAGGAGGAATGCTTATTTTAAGGTCGCCGGTGACGTTCGCCTGGCAGGACAGCCGGGACCGTGTGTCCCAATGTTTAACCGCCTGAAAGGTTTTTTCGTTTTCCGTGGTTGGAGAAAGACGGCCTTCCACAACACGTACCCGGCATTTGCCGCAGACGCCCCGTCCTCCGCAGAAAAGGTTCATTGGTAACCCAGCCCGGAGCAGGGCATCACTCAACCGCTCTTGATATCCGGCTTTTATGGTTTTTTTATGCGATGTCAGGGTTAGGGTGTGCTTTTTTTTCACCATGATGCGTTATTGTAGTAGATAACAAGAGAGATGTCATCAGCAAGAATTACCTGCTGCGAAAATCTTACTTGCAAAAGTCTTTGCAAAAGGGTAAATTTTTCCCTTTTGAAAGTCCGTCATCAGACGGTTTATAGAGATATGATGTCCGACAATAACGATCCTTATAATAATTGGGAAAAAACCAAAAAAGCCGTCGGGTATGTCACACGCGAAAAGGCCGTTCAGGCCGATTACGACAGGGTAGGTTTTAGAGCGGGACTTGAAGTTCACCAGCAGCTCAAGACCAAAAAAAAACTGTTCTGCAACTGCCCGGCAGGTTTGTACAACCAGCATGATGACTTCGACGCCGAGATCATCCGTCATATGCGTCCCACCCTCAGCGAGCTGGGTGAGTATGACGGGACCGCCTTGATGGAGTTTAAAACCAGAAAAACAATCATCTACAGGATCAAAAACGAGACCGCCTGTACCTATGACATCGACGATACGCCTCCCTTTCCCATGAACCGTGAGGCCCTGGAGATTGCCCTTGAGATATCCCTTCTTTGCCGGTTGAACATCGTCGGAGAGGTCCATATAACTCGCAAGCAGTACCTGGACGGAAGCATTCCTACCGGATTTCAAAGGACGGCCATTCTGGGCGTGGAAGGGGAAATTCCTCTCAGGAACAAAACAATACGGCTAATCCAGTTGAGCATCGAAGAGGACTCCTGCCGCGAAGTTTCAGATATCGGGCACGTACGTACATACCAGACGGACCGCCTGGGAATGCCGCTTATCGAGACGGTCACGTATCCCGATTTCGTCAATCCCGAGGAGGTCAGGGAAGGAGCCGAATACATCCGTTTTCTCAACAGGAGCACGGGAAAAGTTTTTACCGGCATCGGATCCGGCAGGGAAGACGTCAACGTCAGCTGCCGGGGCGGAACGCGTGTTGAAATCAAGGGCGTTGCTCATAACAAATGGATTCCGGAACTGACCCACAATGAAGTTTTCCGTCAGTGGTCCTTGCTTCGTATCAGGGATTTGCTGCAGAAAAAAGGAATCCATGCGGGAAAATGGAAGATAAGTCATCAGGAGCTCGGCCGGGGATTTGGTTTTACGCACGAACCTTTAGTCAGGGCGCGAAGCGAAGGGGACAAAGTGATGGCCGTCAACCTTCCCGGATTCAAAGGGATTTTGTCTCATTTTACCCAGCCGGGAAAGATGTTCGCCGACGAGGTTTCCGGCAGGCTGAAGGTCATCGCCTGTATCGAAAAACCGAACATGACGCATACGGAAACGTGGGAACCGGAAGTCTCCCGGGATCACTGGGAACGGATAGGAAGGTTTCTTAAAGCGGAAGAAGACGACGCTCAAATTATTTTATGGGGAAAAGAGGAGGATATTCCTACAGCCCTGGAAACCGTGGAAGAACGCTGCAAATGGGCTTTCGAAGGAGTGCCCAATGAAAGCCGCAAATCTTTTGAGGATGGAACGACCGTCTTCGAGCGTGTCCTGCCCGGACCGGACAGAATGTATCCGGATACGGATTCGGAACCCATCCCTCTCGATGATGATTATATCGAAAAATTGCGAAAAAACCTCCCTATAGATGTCTGCGAGCGATATACCCAGCTTCGGGACTGGCATGTTCCTGAAGACACTTATGTTTATTTGCTTAAAAACAATCTTGTTCCCCTGATAGAACGAATCAATAAAGAGTTGGGAATCGATACCCGCTTTGCCGGAACGCTGCTCGGTCACCATTTAAAACACATCGAAGGGCAGGAAAAGTCTCTTGAAGAATTCAGGTATGAAAAAATATTCGAACTTTTGGCCTATCTTAAAAATAACCATATCGAACCGGATCTGGCGAAAAAAATGCTCCCCGTTATTGTTTCCCATCCACGTATGGATATGGCCTCGGTTCTGACGACCATCAAATTCAAAAAAGTAAGCCGGGATGATATTATCAACAGGATTCCTTTTCTTTTGAAAAAATTCGAGGAAATCGGCATATCATCCGACCCTGAAGCGAGGGCCGGTTGGATCATGGGTGAGCTTCGGCGCTTTGCCCTGGGAAACATGCCGCTTGCGGAACTGCGTCAAACCGTCGAGGATTATTCCCGGAAAAGGAAAAAGGAAACCTCTCCATCGAGCCGACAATGAGTGAAGATATTTTTCAAGGATACAAAGGAAAAGCCTTAGAGGTGCTGAAAAAATTCAATGCCCGGGTCTGGGGTCAGGTGGAGATCGACACGACACGGGGCTTGTTTCACGGAACCATTCTTCCCCGGGCGGAGAACGATGACGACAGGCACATCGTTCTCAAAATAAAAACAGGATACAACATCGGTATCGACATAGATACGGTGAAAAACATCAAAGAGCTGGGCTACAAAAAAGCCAAATACCAGATTCCGGAAAAGGAATTTCCCTATTCGGACGACAAACCCAATGTCAAGCTTTTAGGTACGGGCGGTACGATCGCTTCCCGGCTGGATTACCGGACAGGAGCGGTTATTCCGGCTTTTTCTCCAGGGGAACTATACGGGGCTGTTCCGGAGCTTGCCGATATCTGCAACATTACCACCGAAAAACTATTCGCTGTTTTCAGCGAAAACATGGGACCCGCTCAGTACATCGCCCTGTCTAGAGCCATTGGAAAAGAGATCGAAAAGGGAATAGACGGCATCATCATCGGACACGGTACGGATACCCTTCATCATACAGCCGCCGCTCTGACTTTTATGGTTCAGGACCTGCCGGTTCCCATCGTGTTGGTGGGATCCCAACGTTCCTCCGACCGCCCCAGTTCGGATGCCGCTCTGAATCTGATGCACGCCGCCTATGCCGCAGGGCATTCGGACATTGCCGAGGTTCTTGTCTGTATGTTTGGTCCAACCTCAGATGAATACGGTTTTTTACACCGAGGAACCCGCGTCCGTAAGATGCATTCCTCCTACCGGTCCACATTCCGTACACTGGGTGATATCCCCCTGGCCAAAGTGACAAAAAACAGCGTCACCCTGCTCAAAAAATCCTATAACCAGCGCCGCCGGGATAGAAAGGTGACCATCCTGCCGTATTTCGAAGAAAAAGTCTCCATCGTTTATTATTACCCCAATATGCAGCCCGATATCATCGATTCCTTGGTCGAAAACGGTTATCGTGGGATTGTTATTGCGGGAACGGGCTTGGGTCATGTCAATAAACCGCTCTACCCGGCTATTGAAAGGGCCGTGGCCAAAAATGTGGCCGTTTACATGACTGTTCAAACTTTATGGGGGTATGTCCACATGTATGTCTATGACACGGGAAGGGACCTTCTGGCCAAGGGAGTCATTCCCGCCGCTAATATGCTTCCCGAGGTGGCCTACATCAAGTTGGGATGGGCTCTGGGACAAACCGACGATCTTAAAAAAGTCAAAGAGATCATGCTGGCACCCATAAACGATGATATTACCGAGAGGGAACCGTACAACGGATACCTCGTCTACCAGGGTGGGGTTCCCGAGGTCGAAGAGTTTATTCGAAAATTCAGGAAATGATTTTCCCCATCCGGAGGAACAAATGATTAAAAAAACGCTGATTTTTGTCCTTATCATTTTCTGGTTATTTATTGGCGTGAAGGCTCAGGAAAATCCGGACGGGCAAAAAGCTCTGGATCATGTCCGTTATCTGGCTTCAGACGCCATGAAAGGCCGGAAATCCGGAACCCCCGAATACGTCAAAGCTGCCGAATATGTGGCCGAAAAAATGAAAGAGTACGGCCTGAAACCCGGTGGTGAAAACGGGAGTTTTTTTCAACAAGTTTCCCTGAAAAAATGGAGGCATTTTTCCCCTCCCTGCCGCTTGGAGATTACCGCGCCCATTCATAAAAGTTTTGTACCGGGAACGGACAGGGATTTTTTTCCCAACAATGGTACGGGTTCGGGAATCGTCAGGGCTCCATTGGTTTTTGCAGGATATGGGCTTTGTCTTCCCGACAAGGATTGGGATGACTTTAATAATCTGGACGTCAAGGGAAAAATCGTCATTTTAGCTCCTGAAGCGCCGGATTTTTTGAAAGTTAAAACCAGGCAGAAATCTCCTCAAACAAAAATTGAAACAGCCGTCGAGAAGGGAGCGGCCGGAGTCATCTTTATGTACATAGATGATACTTCGCGGCGCTTCCGGTATTCTCTTCGGGTAAAACCGGGAACATGCCCTGAAAATTTTATCGTTCTTACGGCTTTCCCTCAAACTCTGGATGAAATTTTTTACGCCTCTGAACAGAGCTGGCGGACGCTTATCAGCCGGACCCTTCGCGAGAAAATATCGAAAACCGCCCCTCTGGATGTTTCCGTTGAGATAGAAGCCCATTTTGTTGAAGAAGATAGGCAGGCGCCGAATGTCCTTGGTCTTATTCCTGGCAAACATGAGGGCCTTAAAGATGAATACATCATCATCGGAGGGCATCTGGATCATCTGGGTATCGGGCTGGACGGGAGTGTTTATAACGGCGCCGATGACAACGCCTCGACTATAGGTGCTCTTCTCGAGGTCATTCGGGTTTTGCAGGAACAAAATTTCCGGCCGGACCGCAGCCTTGTTTTTGCGGCGTGGGCAGCGGAAGAAATCGGGCTTATCGGATCCCGCTATTACACAAATCATCCGGTTTTTCCATTGGAACAAACCGCCGTCTATATCAACAGCGACATGGTCGGATGCGGCGATAAAGACCTTGTCGTCGGAGGGATGTGGGAGTTCGAAGAGCTGTTCGATATCGGCAAAAAAGGTTTAAGAAAAGAATTCCAAGACAGATTAAAATTCCGTTTCGATTACCGGGGTTCTGACCACAGCGCTTTTCTAAGAAAAGGCGTTAAAGCGATAAGCCTGCGTTCGGGAGAGGACCGGACAAGGGAACTGGACGATGAGCATCCCGAGTATCATAAACCCGGGGACACTTCGGCCATTATTCAAGCTGAACTCCTTCAGCAAGCAGCCGGATATACGCTGGATATCGTCAGAACACTGGCCAACACGCCCCTCAACCTGATGGATTCCCTTATGTGGGCGCATTATCTTCACAAAAGTGCGACCGTCGTCGACCTTCACTGTGATACCATCGGACGGGCTCTTCATGGAATTGACCTCAGCCAGGATCATAAGAACGGACATATCGACATTCCCAAGCTGAAGCAGGGAGCGGTCGACCTTCAGGTTTTCGCATGTTTTGTCGGTCCCCCGCAGGACGAGCTTGAGAAACACCAGGCCGCGAATAAAGCTTTCGCCCAGATCGACGCAGTCCATAAGCTGGTCGAAGAAAATCCTGAAAGTCTGATTTTGGCGATGTCGCCCAATGACCTGCGGCAGCTTCGGGGGACGAGAAAAACCGCGATTTTAATCGGCATTGAAGGCGGCTACGCCATCGAGAATGAATTGAGTCTTTTGCGTTCATTCTACAGAAGCGGCGTCAGATTGATGACATTGACCCACTGGCTCGATACGGATTGGGCCGATGCTTCCGGGGACGAAAAGGCCGAATTGGGCGGGCTGACCGAATTCGGGGAGAAAGTTGTCGAAGAGATGAACCGGTTGGGAATGATAATCGATGTTTCCCATGTTCACGATGAGACATTCTGGGATGTTATACGTTGTTCCAAACATCCGGTGGTGGCTTCCCATTCCTGCTGCCGGGCCCTGTCAGATCATCGCCGCAATCTGTCCGATGATATGCTCAAAGCACTGGCCAAAAACGGCGGAGTTATCGGCATCAATTTTCTTCCGGAATTTCTCGATAACGAAAAGGGAAAAAAGGTCGATGCGGCTACGGTCGTCGATCATATCGAGCATGTCATCAAGGTTACGGGAAACGCCAACCATGTGGGCCTTGGATCGGATTTTGACGGAATATCCAGCACTCCGGAGAACCTGGAACATATCGGTAAATTGGTTCACATCACGGAAGAACTCGTCAGGAGGGGATATAACGAGAGCGACATTCACAAAATCCTCGGCGGGAATTTTCTGAGGGTTTTTAATAAGGTATGCGGAGACCAATAACCTGCGTTATTCATAAATTTGGCCGGGGGTGGTAAGGGCAAGAAAAGAACCGGCCAGATCGGCTCGCCTGAAAGGTAAAAAATGCCGATATTTGTAAGATATCAAAAGACCATCCAAAAATGCCGTCATATATTGCTTTATGCTCGATAACATCCAACTGGCCCCAACATTAAGGATATTTATAAAGTATCGGCATTTTTTATGAATGATATAAGCTAGTCGTATTTCTGCCAACTAGGCTTATTATTAAAAACCCACTCGTAGTAATTTTTTCGCTTTAGTTTCTCGGCCGCAGCTTCATCGATGAATATCTTGACCTTGGGATGGGTTTGGAGAATTGTCGCCGGAACCATGGCCGTTATCGGGCCCTCGATCGTTTTGGCGATGACATCAGCTTTGTTTGCTCCAAAGGCAAAGAGAAAAACTTTACGGCTTTTCATAATGGTCCCGACCCCCATGGTGATGCAGTGCCGGGGCACTTCGTCAAGATTATCGAAAAACCGGGCATTGTCCCATCGCGTCTGGTCGGTCAGGGTTTTAATCCGCGTTGGCGAGCCCAGGGAAGAGGAGGGTTCGTTGAATCCTATATGCCCGTCCACGCCGACTCCTAAGATTTGAAGGTCGATACCGCCTTTCTTTTCGATGGCTTGTTCATAGGAGCGGCATTCTGCGGGGATGTCTTCCGCTGTTCCGTTCGGTATATGAATATTTTCAGGCTTGATGTTTATATGGTTAAAAAGGTTTTCCTGCATGCTGTACCGGTAGGAACAGGGATGGTCTCCGGGCAGGCCGACGTACTCATCAAGGTTAAAGGTAATTACATGACTGAAGTCGATTTTGTTTTCCTTATTGAGTCGAATAAGCTCCTTGTAGAAAAAAAGAGGGGATTGACCGGATGCAAGTCCCAAAACGGCATCCTTTTTTTTGTTCAGAACATTCAGGGCGAATTTTGCGGCCAATCGGCTGGCCGATGTGATATCGGGTTGTATGATAACTTCCATATTTCCTCCTGATTATCCTTTAACATTATTTCCTTTTTTTTGTGGTGAAGATAAAAGACCGGTGAGGTTTTCAAGCTGTTTTTCAACGGATTTCCGGAATTCTTCCAGGATATTCTCGATAAAGGTTTTTAATTCAAACGCCTTTTCCGCAACGAGGGGAGTCAGGTCAAGGGCATAGATGGCGGATTCGAGACGGTCGGGACGATGGGTGTCAAGAAAAGTTGCCTGGGCCAACCGCCGTCCGGATACTGCCAGGTCATAACGTTTTCCTCCCGCTATCTGGGATTTAAAAGCAGAGAGAAGCGAAGATTCGAGTTCCCTGTGCCCTCCGACATCAAGCACAACCTTATGCTTTTCAGGCAGCCAATCGAGGTCCCTCCAGACTTCACAGCCCAGTATCTTTTCCGGCCGCAGGGAAACCGGCAATAGGCGGACAGCTTTGAGGACGGCCAGACAAACTGCAGTATGGGTGGCGTGCTTGTCGAGAGGATTATGGGTGTAGAGAATTTGGGGACGGGCTTCGGCAAGGATTTTTTCGAGGTCATTAACGAGAGAATTCGCATTTGAACTTTTAATGGCGGAGCTTTGATATCCCAGCTGCAGCATGGACGAATATTTGCCCAAGCGTGAGGCTTCCCGCTGTTCCTCTCTTCTTATTTTTATCATTTCTTTGTCCGAAACACCGGCATAGGCTCCTTGACGGGGGCTGCCGCTTCCGTTGGTGCAGGTAACGCCCGTGAACCAAAAGTCGGGATTGACGTAACACGCTATGATACCGTGGAAAGCGAGAACTTCAAGGTCATCCGGATGCGCTCCGACACCGAGATGTGTCGTTCGATCTAGGGCTTTTTCCAGGGAAATACCGTCCGGTACATAGATATCGGAGTCCTTCACGTTCAGTTTCATGCTTTACGCTTTTGAAAGGTTCTTATTTTCTGCATTTAATGATATAGCAGAAAAACAGGCTGTGCTCAAGCCTGTAATAATTTAGAATATCGAGATATTCTAAATTATTATCAGCATTTTTATTAATGTTTTAGAATGAAGAGCCAGCCTTTGCCAGGTTCTATCGGAATGGCTTGGTCAATATCAAAAACCCGCTCCGGCTGGAAGTTTTCGATATAAGAGGCTTCCAGACGAACCTTTGCCGGGTTAAATCCGAGTTTTTGCCAATCGATGGTAAGGCGGACGTTTGTTTGTTTATTGGCCCAACTGGCTAAAGCGATCAAAATCTTGTTTTTTTGAACATATGTTGTTGCCAGAACGTCTATAGTGTCCGTTTTGACGGGACAGCGCTCCGACCAGAAACCGATCATTTCAGCGTTTTGAATCCCGAATGTATCCCAGATTTTCCATATAGGCCTGGGATTTCCCGACCAGGGAAGCCGGGCCGTCATTCCGAACAGCATACCGCGCCAGGGATTTCCGCCATCCTGAAGCATTTCTCCCATGAGTCCGAACGGGATTCCGGACATCTCGACCAGCCAGTAATCCGGAGAAGCATCGTAATCGAAATATTCTCCGAACCAGAGGCGGTTCAGATAGGGAAAATGTTCCATATAAAGGTTGGCGTTGCTGGCGAATCCGTCCCGTTCGTTGTACTGGTTGGCCGAGTGAAGGTCGATAAGCGCTTCCGGACATCCTCTATCGAGGATTTTGCGGACACGTTTCATGGTAGTCCGGTCGTATGCCACGTCATCGATGTAAAGCCCGTCTATCCCTATATTCCGCACCAGCCAGTTTAATCCTTCGAGGTAATAATTGAGCCAGCGGGACATGCCGCTGTTGATGATGGCAGCGTCTTTGAGCCGGGGAACGAACCAGGCCGCGATGTAGTCTCCGTTTAGATGTTCCTGAAGCCAGGTCCAGCCGCCTCCCGGCCCGGATGAGAAAATTTCATGACCCAGACTGCGCAAAGCGAAAAGTTCCGCCGCCCGGTTGGACAGCTCTCTGATGGTATAGTAGATCTTAACCTTGAGACCATGACGGTGGGCTTCGTCCAGATAGGCTTTCATCTGACGGGTATGAATAAAGGGGTAGTTTATATATGGGTTGACGTCGTTGGCGTGGTGATTGTTGATGACATTGGCCCCTGATTTCAATATTTCTGTGATGGGTTCGTATGCGTGATAATAGCGGTTTTTCCAGTGTGACGGTGCATCGATGGGCTTGAAAGGGGTTATAAGAAGGCAAAAATGAAAAAAGAGACTTTTTCCCGGCTTAAGAATACCGTCGCGGCTGAAAGCCTGAAAAAGCACTTTTCCAGGTTGTTCCAAAACCCGGCATCCGCCCTTTCCCTGGTTATCCCAGGAAGGCGGCATATTCAAAGGTTGGGACCGGTAAAAATTGGTGTTAAGCGGCCGGACATAATTCTCCGCACGAAGGGAGCATTGAAGCCCCCCGTTGACATCCCCAATCCAGAGAGCATCCTGATTTTTGGACACGTCCCATTTCCAGGTGAACTCCGCAGGTCTCGTTCCGCCTTTAAAACCCAAGCCCATCATGTATTTCGACGATTCCGGCGCGAAAGGAATTTCCAACCGTATGTCCTCTACTGACAGGGGAGAGGATGTATAAAGTTCCACTTGAAAAGAAACAAAGCCGTCATATTCCATACGACCATGAATTTTCATCTCGAGTGGACTGCTCCGGCTGACTGTTTCCCATACGGCGGCACCTCTCCCTTTGGGAAGAATGGTGATTCCGTCGTTTTCCCATGCTACGGGTTTAACGGAGGTCTCAACAACCAGGCGGATGGGGCCATGGAGGACTTCTTTGCTTTTTTCCCATAAACCGGTGTTTTCCGGATTGAAAAAACTTTGAATGCGCTCCGGGAAACCGTTCGGCCCTAAGGTTACCCGTCTTCCCAGACATTCAACAACAGGCCCTTGAATTTTAAGGTCGGAAAAAGGAGACACCGGATCGTCGTCCATGGCTATCCGGCTGTTAAGCCAGCGTAGGCGGGAATGCCGCCAGGGTTCATTATCTCCCGCATCATGAATGATTTTTTCCAAGACGGTCAGCTGTAAAGATATTTTTGTGCTTTTTTTGCCGGTTGGCTTGACAATAATATCACCGCTGTAGATTCCTGGCTTGGTTTTTTGAGGAACTTGAATACCGCACCAAAGCGCCTGAATTTTTCCGGCGGGGATAAAACATTTTTTGGTGAAAGGGCATCCATTCCAGCCGATTCCTTCCGTGTTGAAACAAGAAAAAAGCGCTGATGGAAGAGACGATATGCCTGATTCTGTCCAAAGATCGGAGCATTCAATTTTTATGTCCTCTATATCTTCCAGCGCGTAAATGCCCAACTGGAATGCATAAAATTCCCCGCGGAGGGTATGGCCGGAAAAGGAAGGAAGGGGTCCTATCACCACCCAGCGAAGGGGAAGATTTTTGCTCATACGGATGGGATATTTTCGGTCCTCCGGGAAAACGATGTAGCCGTTTTTTCCGAATTCCCGTTCCACATGTTTTGTTTCTTCAGATGTGGCAATGATTTCCATGGGATAAAAACTGTTGAAGTCATCGATGGATTGAAAGCTGAGAACCCGCGCCCGGGGAAGGTTTTTGATCTTCTTGTGTAAAACAGCAGTTTGGGATAGATTGTTTTTTCTCAACCATAGAGGATCGGCTGTGTTTTTAAAGGGCGGGTAAGTAACCGTGGGGTAATTTTTCCTTCCCGATAACGTGTAGGGCATATAATAAGCGTAAATCAAACCCGGAGTAGTCCGGGGTTGAAAAACAATATCTCCAAATTCGCAGTTGATGCTGACGAGGAAAACATTTTGAATGCGCTCACCGGTTTTTGCATCGATAAAAATAATGTTTTTGTTCTCAGGGGAGCTATCCCTTCTGCGCCAGGGTAAACGAACCAGTACGGCGTCGGAAATTTTCTCCACCTTCAAAACAGCGCGGTGATTGCCGAAGGTTGAAGCATCCCAGTCTCCGGTACTGTAGGTAATCTTTTGTGAAGGTGAAGAGGCGTATGGAAAAAAGGGTAAAGACAAAACAAGGAAACAAAGGAAAAAACAACCCAGGATATATTTCATCTTCATATTTTCTCTCAATAACGGAAAACAAACCGATACCGCGAAAGACGGTATTTTCACCGGGCCGCGTCTGGCGGAGAGTTCAGGATCTCCTGCGATAAAGCAGGCTAATTATTTCTTCTTGAGCTCTTCAATCTTGATCGGTGTGGCCAGGATGGAACGGATGACATCAACGGCGAGGTAGGAGAGGACGAAGAAAAGGTAGCTCAGAAAAGGAATCAAGCCGACATACAGAATGGTCCGGGCCGAGTTTTGCCCGCTGAGCCAGGATGAGGCCACTCTAAATTCGTTGCCGAATATCCCAATAAAATCGATAAAGAGCAGGACGAATCCTACGGCGATTCCTACTCCGAAAACGATGGGAACAAGCTTCATCAGTCCCTTTAGAAAAAAGACAATAATACCAATCGCTTCCTGCCCGGCCGTCGTTTCTTTGATGATATTGGTCGTTACGGTTTGAGGATGAAAAGCGACGAGTGCCAAAAATTCAAGAAGGACAAAAAAACCGATCCCCATGAACAGGTTGTTGAATCCGGCACCCCGTATGGTTTGGAGAATACCGACAACGAGAACGATCAGGCCGCCAATAACGGCCAGAAAACCAAAACAGTCGAGGAATGCCTTTGAGGACATAGACGATGGATTGTTATTGATCAATTTTTCCCCGGCTGTAGAGAAACGGTGAGCCGTATACTGGATGACAAAAACAAGGACAATCCAGGCGATCCCGTAAAGAAAAGCGAAAAAAGAATTCACCCGGACGGCGTAGATGAAGGTGAAAAGAAAACCAAGGGCCGCAGCGGCGATCAGGGCATAATGACCGATTTTAAGGAGCCATTTGATGGAAAAATCAAGGACCTTCGGGGAAAGCGTATCTTTGGAAAACGTGACAAATTTTTCCAGGATGTCTACCCCGAAAAGATGGTCAAAACCGGCCTTTTTTTTGGATGGAGCCGGTGCCTTGGGTTGTTTGGTTTTGGTTTTTTTTGCTTGGTCCATGTTCCCTCCTTGTGGATTATTCTATTCGTTTGGATGCGTAATGCAAGACATAAAATGAAAAAAGTGAAAAAATCCATGGTTGAAAGGCAGCCTCGTCAAACCCAACTTGCTGTGTTATACTCCCTGAATAATCAGGGTCAAACATGATCGGAATAGACCGGAATCCAATCGTTCGACGAATTAATTTTTTCCTGTTGCTGCCGTTGTTGTTGACGATACTTTGTTTGACGTCTGCAGGGGAAGAAAAGCCGGATCCATCCATGGAAAAATCATTATCATCCCTTCAAAAATCACTCCTTGTTCCGGGTTGGGGACAGTTGGCGGAAAAAAGAATCTTTGAGGGTGTGTTTTTTTTGGGAAGCGAGATTTTCTGTTTTTATAAATTTTTTAATCAAAACCACAAGGGAAACTATTATTATGAAAAATATAAAAATGCGGCCGGGCTTGAAGAGGCCGTCCGATTCAGGGAGCTAACGGAGAAACACGATACCCTGAGAAACAAGTTTCTTTTAGCTGCGGCCGGGATTTGGGTTCTCAACCTGGTCGATATATTTCTTATTGTGAAAAGCCGTGAAGGAGATGAAAAAGAGTTTTCGATCCGTTTTTTTCATGGGGGTCAAAAAGATATTTCCCTGCGTTTTTCTTATCGTTTTTAGTATGCTTTTTGAAGGATGCCGGGACAGAGTTTTCGATAATCCTTTTGATCCCAACGCCGAAGATGTTTTTTTTGAAGTTACAAACACCATTCTGACTCCCGCTTCGTATCCCCAGGGACTGGCCTGGGACGGTGCCATGCTCTGGAATGTGGACGGTGCCTACGGTATCGCCTACAGCCTTGACAGGCTCAGCGGTGTCCAGATCCGGGCGTTGACGTCGCCCCTTCCGGGTACGTCGGGAATCGCCTATGACGGACAGGAACTCTGGGTCTGCAGTGAGACAAGTTCTCTTGTTTACCGCCTGAACATCCTCAATGGAGACATACAGAAAGTGCTGGACTTGCAAAAAGGATTTTTTTCGGCAGTCGAATATGCTTTAGATTCACTATGGCTGGCCGATATGCTGACCAACAGTGTCATTCAGGTAAATCCTGAAACGGGAGAGATTCTCACATCTTTCGAAAATCCGGGTTTCCGGGTGGACGGGCTGGCTTTTGACGGTACACATTTTTGGATTTCCGATTCTTCAACCCTGACTATCTACCGCATGACAAGTGCCGGTGATGTGATCCAGTCTTATCTGGCGCCGGGGCAGGCGCCGCGGGGATTGACCTTCGACGGTTATTACCTGTGGAATGTCGACGGAGGACTCAAATTATATCAATTGAAGTTCGAGGATTGATGCGCAAGCTTTTTTTGTTGTTGATAGGAATATGTGCGGTAGGGGTTCTGATACTGCAGGCCGAAGATAAATACCTGGTGCGGATAAAGGGGGAATTCCTGGCTTACAGTTATGATCTCAACGTGGTATACGGTGAAATGGTCTCCATTGATATTCCTGGGTATTTTATTACGGCAAAAACGCTCAAGATAAATATTTCGTCAAATATCTATTATGCCGGCGGGGATGTGGTTGTTGAATGGGAGGGAGGAAAAATTCCTGCCGATGAACTCGTCTTCGATCCGAAAGAAAAATCAGGAACGGTTTTTATTTATGACCAAACGATAATCTCCTACAATGTAGGGAAGGGCGACCGGATTTATACGGCAAAGCGAAAAGACCTGGAGAAGATAACCGTTGAGAACATCAAAAAATCGTTTGTGTCTTTCACAGGACGTCATATGGACCTCAAGGCAGACCTCAGCCTTATCGGATACGATATCACCCTTTTTATGGCAGGGCTTCGTTCCCTCGGTTTTAAAAAACACACCCTGACGGAAGGCCCCAAACTTGGAATCGCCGGTTTTACCCTGGACAAGATCTGGTTTTCGAAGTCCGAAGGTTTAGTGACCAAGGCGGGGTTCCGTTATGAAAAAAGCCAAAAATTAAATAGCACGACGCAACTCCGATATGAAGAACGTTCCCTTCTCAAGGATAATACGGGTCTTGACAGGCAGTTCCTGGTGATGTCGTCGACAACCTTTAGCCTCCGTGACGATATGCGTTTAAGCCTGACCGGCAACTACAATTCCAGCAGTCTCTGGAATGCCGGATTTCTGATCGATAAAAGCTGGAAGGAGCGGGTCCAAACCCAGTTGAATTTTTCCTACAATAAGCCCGTCAATATTGATGGCGAGGCCTGGTTCGGTCTTTCTTCTTCGATAAACGGAGGAAAATATGGAACAGTTGCCGTCTCCGGAAAGGTTGAGCTCAAGAATCAGGTTATGGCCGGATTATCCTATGCGGCCCAGCTTCTCAAAAACGTCAACTTGGTGCTGACGGGCTCCTATGCCAGGATAAAGATCGGGCAAAGCGAAAGTTATTCCAAGCTTTTTACCGGTACCGGCGGCCTCTCTTACGGTTCCAAGCTGTTCAACCTGAGCACGGCCTACAGTCTCAATATCGACCTCGCCGGTGAACAGGTGCTGTCGCAGCCGCAGCTTCGTTTGAGCTTGAATCCGGTGACCTTTTACGGAGGGCTGTTGACGGCTTCTTTGTCCAACAATTTTATCTACAACAAGCTCAAAAAAGATGTTGAAAGCGAGGACGCATACAGCAACAACACAAGTTTCAGCCTGGGTACCAAGGCATTTCATCTTTGGAAAGGAATGGAACTGAACGTCAACCTTTCACTTGAGCAATTCTTGGAGAAAGAAGGAAGAAATTTTACCTCAGGAGGAATTATAACGCGTTTCCAGCAGTCCCTGTTCAAAGGATTTCAACTGGAAGGGTTTTACAGCTACCAGTCACGAAGGAGAACACGGGGCTGGCTGATCGAGGGAACGATGTCGGAAGACGTGAGCCTCATTCTAAAAGTCAACCCTTTCGACAGGCTGAGCGGTTGGACATCCGTCTCCTATGATCCCAAAAACAATCAATTCCGCCAGTCGTATCTCAATCTTTCCCTGGAATTTATAAGAAAATGGAAATTTCACACCCTTGTTAATTATGACTTTCTTTTAAACAAACTCAATAACATCGACGTTTATCTCATCAGGGAAGCCGGCCGTTTCCAGCTTCGTTTCATTTACCGAAGCCTTTCCAAACAATTCCTGGTTGAGCTGGTGCCGCGATGAAAAATTTGAGATTGCGTTTCCTGTTCATCATCATGGCGGTTTTCTTGAGCGGTTGTATTTCCTTCCGCATCGCTCCGCCTGATTGGCCTGACAAAAACGTTGATGCGTTCCTTTTCTGCCGGGATGTCAAGGAAATAGAAAGTCTGCTCGAACCCGTAGGAACGGATGATGTTTTCAGCACGGAAGAGACATTTGTTCTGGCTTTTGTTCGACTAAAGGACGTTTCGGAAAAATTATCCCTTCGATGGAAGTGGTACGGACCGCAGGGCAATGAAATCCGAGATACGGGAGAGGTTCCGGTCAGCGATGGAACCAGATATCTGGAAGCCGTAACCGCCTACGACAGGATAGGGGTAAGTCTCGAAAAAACTCCTCCAGGAGAATATATAACTGTTCTTTTTATCAATGGAACGTTAAGCTCGAAAATTACCTTCAATCTAAGGTAATCGTTTTCGTCATTTTTTGCGTTTAATAAAATGATGAGCCAACATCAAGGGTGAAACCTATGATTAAAAACTACTTGAAAATGGCTTTGAGAAATTTTAAAAAACATAAGGGGTATTCCTTCATCAATATCGCCGGACTGGCTGTCGGAATGGCCTGCTGCATTCTCATCCTGCTCTGGGTTCAGGATGAATTGAGTTACGACAGATTCCATGAGAATGCCGATTCCATCTGCCGTGTCATTCAGGATATCAATTTTTCCGATCACAGCACGACATGGGCCATAACACAGGGACCTCTGGGCCCCTCGCTCAAAGCAGATTTCCCTGAAATCGTTAATTTTATGCGGGTCACCGGAAGAAGATTCCGTCTGACTTTTGAAGAAAAAAGTTTTGATGAAGTCCTGGGCATGGCAGACGGATCGATCTTTGAGATGTTTACATTTCCTCTGTTTAAGGGCGATCCTCAAACAGCGCTATCCGATCCCTTCTCCATTGTTTTAACCGAAGAGATGGCCGAAAAATATTTCGGTGACAGAGATCCCATCGGACAAACTCTTAAAGCGGATAACCAGTATGATTTTATAGTGACGGGAATCATCAAAAAATTCCCTCAAAATTCTCATTTTCGCTACGATTTTCTGATCCCTTTTATTTTCGGAAGGGAGCTGAATTACACCGTAGATAATTGGCGCAACAGCCAATTCAGGACCTATGTTCAGATTCCGGAAGGGATGCCCTATCAGGAAGTCGTAAAAAAAATATCGGGATACCTTTTTAAAAAACCCACCCTCGAAAAAGACGCCAGGCTTAATCTTCAACCCCTGACACGTATCCATCTTTATTCGGACTATGAGTTCGATGACGCCCATGGAGACATAACCTATGTGACCATATTTTCCCTTATCGCCTTTTTTATCCTGCTGATCGCCTGCATCAATTTTATGAACCTGACTACGGCCCGTTCCGCCAACCGGGCCCGAGAGGTCGGAATACGAAAGGTTGCCGGCGCCGTTCGCGGAAATCTTCTCAGACAGTTTTTCGGGGAATCCATCTTCATGGCACTTGTCGCCCTGCTTGTCGCCATAGGTCTTGTTCTTTTGCTTCTTCCGGCTTTTAACGACCTTGCGGCCAAAGAACTGTCGCTGTGGTCACAAGGCAGCCTGCAAACCGTTTTGTTTTTGTTGGCAATAGCCGTATTCACCGGGATTTTGGCGGGAATCTATCCCGCGCTTTTTTTATCCGGTTTTCAACCGGTTCAAGTTTTAAAGGGAACCTTGTATTCCGGAGGCAAAGGCTCCGGTTTTCGCCGGGTGCTCGTTGTTTTTCAGTTCTCTCTAACAATTCTTCTTATCGTCTGCACACTGGTCGTTTCAAATCAGCTTTCCTTCATGCGTAACCATAAACTGGGCTACGACAAAGAACATCTGGTTTATGGGATTTTACGTGGAAACATGCGCCGGCAGTTCGACGCCGTCAAAGAGGAACTGCTGAAAAATCCGAATATTGTCCACGTCACGTCAAGCGGAACCATTCCCACCTACGGCTATAATTTTTCAAACAGCCTCTGGCGATGGGAGGGACAAAATCCGGATGAAGAGATCCTCATGCGGGCCGCTTTTGTCGATTATGATTATTGTAAAACCATGGGCATAGAAATTCTGGAAGGCAGAACTTTCTCCCGGGAGTACTCAACAGACCCCACCGAAGCCCTGATCGTCAATGAGGAAGCCGTCAAGGTCATGGGCATGGAATCCCCTCTGGGTAAACATTTGGGAAGAGTCGGTGGTAAGACCAGGATTATCGGTGTGGTCAAAAACTACCATTTTCGATCTTTAAAACAAAATATCGATCCTTTGATCCTTATCTTATCCCCCCGCAACTGCTGGGCTTTATTCGCCTGCTTAAAATCGGAAAACATCTCCCAATCTCTGGAATATATGGAAAAGGTTTGGAATACGTTCGCCCCGGGCTATCCCTTTTCCTACAGTTTTATGGATGATGCCCTGGATAGTCTTTACCGCTCCGAGCAGCGGATAGGAACGATCTTCCGGTATTCCGCCGTCCTGGCTGTCTTCATATCTTGTTTAGGCTTATTCGGTTTGGCCTCATTTATGGCCGAGCAACGAACGAAAGAAATCGGAATTCGTAAGGTTCTTGGCGCTACGGTACCGAATATTCTTCTTTTGCTTTCGAAAGAATTCACAAAGTGGATTATTCTGGCGAATATCATCGCCTGGCCCGTTGCTTTTTATGCCATGAACAAGTGGCTTCAAGGATATGCCTACAGGATAAACATCGCGGTTTGGTCTTTTTTGTCGGCCGCGGTTTTGGCCTTACTCATCGCTTTGTTTACAGTCAGTTATCAAACCATCAAGGCTGCTACGGCCAATCCGGCCGACTCCCTTCGATATGAATAAGGGGATGTTTGCCAAAGGGGTGGATTGATCAAAAAAGCATGGGTGCTTTCTCTTAGTCCTCAAACACCTTAACAATTGACACGGCCGTTTTTTCTGTGATACCGTCAACCAAACATGGCGATTATAATCCCTGAGTAAATCTGCAGATTAAAGGAGGTTATTATGAAAACAAAACCCGTGTTAGCCGCCGGGGTTATTTTTTTGATGGCGGCAGCCCTTTTCATGAACAGCGGATGCGCCAGTTTTCCGGCCAACAAACTACCTGAAATTTCGGCTTCACAGTATCCTGCCATACAAAACAAACCTTCAGCCTATCTGGATGTAAAATTTTTTACCTACCTTAAAGGGAAACATTCACAACCTATAGAAAATTTCGAAGTCAGAGACAAAATAATATCATTGGTGAGAGAAGTCACGGAAGAGTCACAATTATTCAGCACATTTACTACCGACAAGTTACGTGGCCAGGAGATGGATTATATCATCCAGCTCGATTTCACAAACTACGGCAATTATGTGGGAGCTGTTATCGCCGGAGTCATTTCGGGCATTACATTTGGAATCATTCCCACCTGGGTTAAGGATAGATACAGGTTGGAATCGATAGTTTATGATGAACAGGGGAATGAACTGCAGGTTTATAAATATGAGGACCATATGACCACGGTCTTTCATCTCGTCTTTATTCCCATGATAGGCTCCACACAGAAAGTTCCCTTCAAGGTCATAAAAAATATGCTGAAAAATTTTTATTATGACCTGGCCCGTGAGGAATTTTTTCAGCAGCCCCGCCAACGGGAGATTTATCAAGAACAAGTTGAGGAGCAACAGCCTGTTGTTGAAGAACAGGAACAACCCATACAAGAAATGTTGGAAATCAAGGTAAGCGTTGCCAATGCCGTGGTGCGTTTGAAGCCCGACCCGGAAAGTTTGGTCATATCAGAAGTCTCCCCTGGAGCCGTGCTCAAATCTATTGGAAAAAAAGGAGAATGGTATTCCGTTGAACTTCCCGAAGATGAAAACGGATTTGTCGTGACGGGCTATATCCACCAGGACAGCGTGGAGGAGATAAAAAAATAGCAACAAAAAATTTTTTTTGTTTTGTCCGGATTAATGAATATTTCAGGTGTAACCTGAGTTATTCATGGATATCCGGCTTAAGATGTTCGATGAAATATTCGATCCTGGCCTCACCGTACCGGAGAAAACGGATACCATGCCGCTGCTCCGGATAGATCATCAAGTCGAATTTTTTATTGAGCTTGAGCAGTTCCTGAACCAGCTGGACGGTGTTTCCCGGATGGACGTTATTATCAACAGCCCCGTGGTTGATAAACAGGTGCCCCTTGAGATTGCGGGCGTAGATTAAGCAGGATCCCTCCTTATATCCTTCGGGATTATCCTGAGGACGTCTCATGTACCTCTCGGTGTAGATCGAGTCATAATTCCGCCAGTCGGTGACCGGAGCTCCCGCCACCCCGACATGAAAAACATCCGGCTCCTTAAGAAGGGCGATACAGGTCATGTACCCCCCATAAGAGCCGCCTGTAATCCCGACACGTGTTTCATCGACATAAGGCAGGTTCCCGACATGCTTGGCCGCAGCGACATGGTCTTCAAGCTCGATCTGGCCGAGGTTCATATACATCAAATTCTGGAAATTTTTTCCTCGCCCTGATACACCGCGATGGTCGATGGCCAAAACGATAAATCCCAGTTGGGCCAAAGCCTGGTTCCGGTCATTCATCAGATAGCGGTTGTGAATCATTTTAGCCCCAGGTCCCCCGTAAACGGTCATGATAAGAGGGTATTTTTCGTTCTTATCAAAGTGGGCGGGTTTGTAAAGAACGGCATCCAAGTCAAACTTATTGTCGGCCGATTTGAAGGTAAAATGTTCGGGAGGGATGAGTTCCAGGTCCTTGAACTTTTGAGTGACCGTCGAATTTCCCAGCTCCCGGACAAATGTTCCGTCGGCGGTATGAAGAGCAACCCGGCGCGGCTTCTCGAAAGAAGAGAAGGTGTCCGTATAAAAGAGGGCTTCGGGCGAAAGATTGATGCGGTGTGATCCGGGCTCTTTTGTCAGGCGGGTGAAACCCGTTCCGTCCAGTTTTACCCGGTATAAGTGAGACTCAAGGCCCCTGTTTTCCAATCCGGTGAAATATACCCAACCGTTAGCTTCGTCGACCGCTTCGATCCGCATGACGGGCAGTTTGGCGTCGGTAAGCTGTTTGATAAGCATTCCGGAAAGGTCATAGAGATAAATCTCATTCCATCCGCTTTTTTCGGAAGTCCATAAAAAGCGGTCACTGTCTTTTAAAAAGGTCAGGTCAAAGTCGGCCTCTACATAGCAGGGATCTTCATCGGCGATAATGAGGCGCGTTTTTCCCGTCGTAGGGTCGGCGGCCCAGAGCTCGATCAGGTTCTGAAGACGGTTCATCCGCTGGTAGGTAAAAATTTTACCGTCAGGCGTCCACTGGCCGCGGAAGAGATAAACATTCGTATCCAGTCCCGTTTCCAATTGGACTGTTTTTCTGGTTTTGACATCGACGATAAACAAACGAACAATGGGATTATTAGCTCCCGCTTTGGGGTAGCGCTGCATCTCAAGTTCCGGGACCGGGGAGATATCGTGAACGAGGGGGTAGAGCTTTACCGGATTTTCATCAAACTGCATGTAGGCGATCTTTTGAGAATCGGGGGACCACCAGAAAGCTTCGTATTGGCTTAGCTCTTCGGGGTATACCCAGTCGGGATAACCGTTCCTCAGGTCTTTGTGGCCGTCAGTCGTCAGGGCTTTTTCATTTTCGTTCAGGTCTTTGACGTATAGGTTGTAGTCTTCGATGTAGGCCCTTTTGGTCAGGTCAGGGGACAGGACTTCGCTGTACATTCTGCCCCGGACACCACCGTATTCCCCCTGAGGGAAGTAAAAAAGCATCTGACCGGTCGAAAGGTCATATATATATGCCCGGTGGGAAAAGGAAAAGCATATTTTTTGTCCTCCCTCGAGAAAATCAAAATTGTTGAAAGGGAGCACTGTAAGATTCTTCCCGGAAAGACGGTTGAAGGCTGCGATGATTTTTTCATCATCGAGAAGGGGAGACGATTCTCCGGTTGCGGCGTCTATGCGCTGAAATGTTTTGTCTTTGTAGAGATAATACGCTTTTCCATCAGGCGTCCAGTCGATCCGGGAAATACCTTCAAAAGAAATAAGAGCCCGGTTTTTGCTCAGCAGTTCATAGAGTTCCTTCCCCCGAACCTGGGAAAATAAGGGAAAAGCTAAAACAACAAGAAAAAATACCGATAATGTAAGAGATAGTGCCCGTCGTTTGTTTTTCATAAATGCCTCCTTAATCACCGCCATATTGATAACCTGCATTGGACCGTGAATAATACAGGTTTATCAAAGGGCATCAAGATTCAATATATTTCAATATCTGCGTTGATTTTGCAACTTTTTTAAAATGGTTTATTCAAAAAAAAATAATTTCTGCTTGGTGACGTTTGATTTTACAAGAAATTTCGTGGAATATTTCATTCAACGGAATATTTCAACTCATCAAATTGACTCTTTTTTCTGAAATTGTTATTCTTTCTTCACATTCGTTAGTTAAAAGGGAAACCAATGAGTGTTCGATGCCCCAAATGTCAGCATGAGAATCCCGACGATACCCTTTTCTGCGGAAAATGCGGAACTCGGTTTTCTTCCCCAGAAAAGGTCGAAGTCACAAAAACCATAGAAACTCCGAAAGAAGAGCTCGCCACAGGCTCTACCTTTGCCGGACGCTACCAGATCATCGAGGAGCTGGGAAAGGGGGGAATGGGGAACGTTTATAAGGTCCTCGATAAGGAGACAAACGAAAGGATTGCCTTAAAACTGATAAAACCGGAAATTGCATCCGATAAAAAGACCATAGAACGCTTCCGGAACGAACTAACTACAGCCCGCAAGATCGTCCAGAAAAATGTCTGCCGAATGTACGACCTGAACAAAGATAAAAATAGATATTACATTACCATGGAGTATGTAAGCGGTGGAGATTTAAAAAAGTTAATCCGAAGAGCAAAACGTCTAGATGCTGGGACCGCAATCTCAATCGTTAAACAGATATGTGAGGGACTGGAAGAAGCCCATGGTTTAGGAATCGTCCACCGTGATCTCAAGCCCAATAACATAATGATAGATGATAACGGTAATGCCCGGATTATGGACTTCGGCATTGCCAGATCAGTTAAAGAAAAGGGCATTACAGGTTCCGGAATATTGATTGGTACGCCTGAGTATATGAGTCCGGAACAGGTTGAAGCCAAGGATATAGATCAAAGGTCTGATATTTATTCTCTGGGTATCATTTTTTATGAGATGGTCACCGGCCGATTACCCTTTGACGGAGACACGCCCCTTGCTGTGGCTCTGATGCAGAAGGATAAAACTCCAAAAGACCCCAAAAAACTGAATCCTCAAATACCGGTTGATCTTTGTGATGTGATTCTACGATGTCTGGAAAAGAAAAGGGAGAAAAGATATCAGTCAGCAAAGGAGCTATATGCTGAATTAAATAATATTGAGAAAGGTTTCCCTGAAAACGAAAGAGAAATTTCTAAAAGAAAGCCGATTATATCGAAAGAAATAACGGTCGCATTTGAAATTAAGAAGTTATTTCTTCCTGCCCTGATAGTTTTTTCTATTATTGCTGTTACCGTCCTTATCTGGCAGCTGCTTTTGAAAAAACCAATAATTCCTATAAGTTCAGGTGAACCTTCTCTTGCTGTAATGTATTTTGAAAACAGGTCAAACGAACAAGATTTGGATAAAATCATAGTAGACATGTTGACTACGAACTTAAGCCGTAACAAAGAAGTTAAAGTTATCAGCAGTCAACGTTTATTCGATATCCTGAAACAAATAGGGAAGGAAGATTCAGAGAAAGTGGACAAGAGTATGGCAACAGAAGTCGCATATCGCGCCGGTGTGAAAACAATGATGATGGGAAGTATCATAAAAATGGGAAATAAAATCCGAATAATTTCACAGCTTATAGATGTTCAAAGCGGAGCTATTATCGGATCGCAGCAGGCTGAGGGATCTGAAATTAGGGACGTTTTTGAGATGGTGGATCAGCTTACAGAGAAAGTCAGTACCGTGTTAGGTATTTTACCTGAAGAACAAGACAAGAGATTAAAGATAGCCGATGTGACTACCAATTCCTTTGAAGCTTACAGGCATTATCAGAAGGGAATGGAAGCTGTCTGGAAGTGGAATTTTGATGAGGCGATGAAAAGATTTGAGCAAGCCGTAGCCCTTGATTCAACATTTGCTTTAGCTCATCTTTATTGGGCTGTTGCTAAGAGTAGATATGGCCTATCTATAAGGGATCCTTTTACGGATTTTACTCCAATCCAAAAATCGATTGACCTTGCAAAAAAATACGCTTCGAAGGCTACCGACAAGGAACGCCGAATGATTGATATTTACGATGCCTTCTTCAATCGAAAATTTGAGACTGCTTACCGTTTGGCAGAAGATCTCAATAAACATTATCCGGATGATAAGGACAGTAATTTTCTTCTCGGTGATACGGCTTGGTATGCTAATAGATATGAACTAAGTATTAAAGCTTTAGAAAGGACTCTGGAAATCGATCCGACTTTTAGTGAAGCTTATCTTGTCCAAGCGTATTGGAATTCTAGAATCAACAATCACCAAAAGGCAATTTCGGCAATAAAAAAACATATTGCACTTCTTCCAAAGGAGTCGAATGCTTATGATTCAGCATGGGAGATTTATATGCGGGCAGGCCTGTTCGATGATGCCTTGAAAGCCTGCGAGGATGCGTTACGGATAAATCCAAACTGGTTGAAATTTTACACGCACCAAGCATATGCCTATCTTTTCAAAGGGGAAAAACAGAAGGCATATGAAAAGATTCACCAATTGAGAGCCTTCAACCCTACGGAAATGACAGTTCAATCCGGATGGCTTTCTAATTTAGAAACATCGTACATGGGATATATCTACCTTTACGGCGGTAGATACAGAGACGCATATGCTGAATTTCAAAGAGTTTTGAAGTTGGCGCGCGACAATAATAATGTAGCTTTGGAAATGTGTACTCATTTAGATTTAGGGAAGATGAATGCAGAGTTAAGACAATATTCAAAGGCTGTGGAAGAGTTTATGAAAGGAGAAAAACTCTCGTTACAGATTTACAGTTCGACATTTAATCCTATTCAAATCATTACGAATTACCTTGTCGGTATAGTCATGGTAAAGAAAGAAGATTACGCTTCAGCCCAAGCATGTGCTGATAAGATCATAGGAATAATTAAAAGTAATGACTATAATGATTTTTATTTAGATTTTAGTAACCTTCTCAACGCAGAAGTTTTTGTTTCTCAACGTAACGGGCAGGCTGCAGTTAACAAAATTCGACAATTATCCTCGGTGACTTCGTTTTTTTCACCTCGCTGTAGAATTCTGAATGCCGCCGGTTATATGCTGATAGGGGAATTAGAGAAGGCAATTGATGCCTACACAAAATTTAATAATGCTATTGATACCCGTACTTACGGCATGGGTGATAACTTCTACTTTTTTCTCGAACAACCAAAGCTTGTATATTATATAGCCCAGATCTGTGAGCTTAAAGGCGACACAGCCGGAGCTGTCGAGCATTATGAGAAATTCCTCACGCTGTGGAAGGATGCTGATCCCGGCCTCCCTGAATTAGACGATGCGAAGCAGAGACTGGCTGATCTGAGATGAGGAGTCGTAGATCAATACGTCATGTGTATTGAGTCAGGGATAAAATGATGAACGGAATCGAAGATAATTCCCAATTTTATAAAAAGTGTGAGAATATATTGTTTGGAGGTTGTTATGCATAAGTTGATTAAGTGTATTGTTTGTGTCTTACTATGCTTTCCGTTACAGAAGGGATTGGCCGAAGGAACTTGCTGTGTCCGCACAGTAGCGGTCCTTCCTATTTCCGGAGCGGAAACATCGGATAGTGCAGCCATTGACGGGGCCTGGGCCAGTATTTTCATGGATGCCGGGGAAGCGGATTGTCCGATCGTTGTTGATTTTATATATATGCAGGGTGCCCAGAATCTCAATGATTTAATCGACCTTATGATTGAAAAATCAACGGGCCAGAAACCGGATCCGGACAGGCGCAAAACAGGTGTCCATAGTGATCTTGATTATCAATTCCGGGGAAGTCTTTCCCATAATGAGTCGGCCAGGACCTATACGCTTGATATGCAACTCTTTGACCCTGATCACAACGAAGTTGTAAAAGAGGGTTCCGTTTCCTGGACCGTAGCTGCCAATGATGAATCTCCCCTTGGGCCAAAGGGTCTGGCGGCTGTCAAGGAGCTGTCCCAGTCTTTCAGTCCTTTGGATGAGATCATTTACGATTACGAACGGATTCCGGAAAGATGCGATATTGAACCTGAAGAAGATCCTATTGAGCCCAAGAAGACCATGAATATCAACATTGGTAATATTGTTGATCAACAATCCAGAACGTCAGCCGAATGGCAGTGGATACTGGTAAAAGTAGATAAAGGTAAAATTACCAATGGATGCGCAAGAGATGATTTTCGAGCCTTTCAGGTTAAGGGAGGATCTGTTGCTGTTCAATATGAGGCCCCTGATACATGTGAGCCTGATGAGGAAAAGGTTTATGTCTACAATACCTGCAACAAGGAAAGTGAATGTACACCTGTTCCAATGAATGAAATCGGAAGGGAGACGTTTAAGATCGAACCGAAAAAAATTGACGGAGAACTGGAATATGCTTATGAAGGTATTCAGAAAGGTTTACCGACATCGTGGGGCGTGCCGATGAGTGGGGGGGTGGATCTCCAATTTAGTCTTACAGTAAGCGGTAAGATACCTTTTACCATTGATCTTAGCCAGGATCCTCCCACAATCAAAGGCAAAGGTTCCGTTACGGTTAAGGAAAGCAATATACAAAGGACAGAAACTAATATTAAGATTGATTATAAATATGAGGGTATTGGCTCCGAGGATTGGGAATTGAGCGGGACGCTGGAAGGCAAGGAAAAGGATCAAAGACTGCTGATAATTAAGGCTAAGAAAACTCATAAACCCCTCACTACATCTACCCATTTTATAGCCGAGTCTATCGTTTTGTTTTCTGAAACTGGGAAAAAAGGCACCAATCATTGTAGTTACGCTGAGTTTCGGATGAAATTTAAAGATGGCGATATCTTAACCTGGGTGCCGTCTGATGAGATGACCTCATGCAAACACACGCTTATTCTTCATATTCCCTGCATGAAGAAATAATTGGGCTGGGATTGAAATTGTCAGTATAGAACATTGATGTTTCTAATGGGTGATTTAGTGAACAAAACAGTAAAATGTTTTTTTGAAGTAACGGCAACGAACCCCGGAGTTCATTCATTCATTTACAAATATACGGGATTAATAGTCAGATCAAAAAAGGAAAAGTACGGATGAAAAAGGATATTTTCGTCTCATCAATTGTTTTAATGGTTTTAACGTATTTTGTATGTATTACGTCAGCAGACACAACGTTAACCATTGAAACAAAATCTTACAAGCTTGAACATGATGGCGGGAGGCGCTTCTTTTTGAAACTACCCGATGGTGACAGAATAGAGGTTGAAAAAAGATGGTTATTTCCTCCGGAGGATGTTGAAACGGACGAGAGTTTGCATGTCACATCCTTTGATTACAACCGTGATGTAACCGTATTCACTATCAGTGAATACACTGCCGGGGTCCATATCTCTTCTTATTCAATAAAAAAACAGGGAAGTGCGATGAATGCTTCAGGACGTGATGTGTTTCTTATTCTTGATACAGAAAGAAAAAAAATCTATCCGGGGAATTTCAAATTGGGTATTACAAAAGAACGGATGAGAGACCGGGGATGTTTTTATGCCACTTTCAATAATTTTTTCATCGGCGATATTGATGGCAATGGATTGACAGACATCGGCATTGTTAAAGAAAAAATCTGGTGTGAAGAATATTTTGACAAGAAGAACCAAACGGATTCTCTTTCCGGTCCCTATTATAAAAAACAACCGATCAAGTGGTATCTTTTTATATCAGATAACTGGAGGTGCCAATCAGCATATGATGGGATGAAACCAGAAGGACAGTTTTTGAAATTGCCGTTAATCGGATTGATCAAAAGCCCGGTCGATTTTGTGAAAGACATGATGGGTGATCGAATTATTGATCGTTCTTGATATTGAATTATAATCCATTTTTTTATTCCAGTGGCGTTTTGATTATATGATTGGCGAAGCCGTCTTTGAATATCCAACAATAAAATGTCAGTGAAAAATAGTCTTTATTAGGGCTAGGAAAAGGGGAGGGGTACGCACGGATCAACAATTATTGACATGACTTCATGAATTCATTAAGAATAGTCGCAAAGGAAGATATTATGCCCCGTTTTGAAGGGAAATACATACCCAAAATTCCACGCTTCGGAACAACGATTTTTGCCGTCATGTCGCGTCTGGCCGGGCAGCACGGCGCCATCAATCTTTCCCAGGGATTTCCGGACTTCCCCGTTTCAAATGAGCTTATCGACCGCGTTAACCACTACATGAAAAAGGGGTGCAACCAGTACGCTCCCATGCAGGGCATACCGGAACTGCGGAGGGCCATCGCCGACAAGGTAGAGTCTATATACGGTGTCCGTTATAATCCCGAAGAAGAGATCAATATTACCGCCGGGGCCACTCAGGCCCTTTACACCGTCATTTCCTGCGCCGTTCACCCCGGGGATGAGGTCATTTTGTTTACGCCCGTCTATGATTCTTATGCTCCGGCTGTGGAGATAAACGGAGGAATTTCCATTGATATTCCCCTCAAACGGCCGGATTACTCCATTGATTGGGATGCGGTTCGAAAAAAGGTCGGTCCGCGGACACGGATGATCATTATCAACACTCCGCACAATCCCACGGGAAGCACATTGTCTCAGGAAGACATGGAACAGTTGGACGATATTACCCGGGGGACGGACATATTGGTGCTGAGCGACGAGGTCTATGAACATATCATATTCGACGGAAAAGTACACCAGAGCATTCTCCGGTATTCAGGCCTCATTCAGCGGAGTTTCGTCGTTTTTTCCTTTGGAAAAACCTTTCATGTCACGGGCTGGAAAATGGGCTACTGCCTGGCTCCGGCCAACCTGATGAAAGAATTCCGGCAGGTTCACCAGTTTATGGTGTATGCCTGCAACACACCGATTCAATATGCCTTTGCTGATTTTTTAAAACAAAAAGAAAATTATGAAGGGATAGGGGATTTTTATCAGAAAAAAAGAGACCTTTTTCTCAAACTTATCAAAAATTCACGATTTCGGTTCAAACCGGCATCCGGCTCTTATTTTCAGCTTCTCGAGTACGGCGACATCACCCGGGAAAAGGACACGCAATTTGCCGAGCGGTTAACCAAAGAATACGGCGTGGCTTCCATTCCCGTCTCGGTTTTTTATCCGCGGCCTGTCGATTTTAAAGTCCTCAGGTTCTGCTTCGCCAAAACGGAGGAGACCCTGGAAAAGGCGGCGGCTATCCTATCTAATATATGAATAACAAGCGCAGTAAAACTCTCGTATTGCATACACCATGAAAGATTAGAGTTTTATTGCCATGAGAAATCCTTTGCGTTAAGATAAATATTCATGTTTACATCATCCCGCAAAAAAAATCACACGAAGGAGTCTGCATTGAAACAAAAAGGGTATGTTTTGAAAAAAGAGGTCTTAACCAGCCTGGTTCTCTGTTTTCTGATGCTTGTCCCTTCCATATTATCCGGGCAGCAGATTAAGGAGAATCTGCTTAAAAGCATGAACTACCGGAACATTGGCCCGACACGGCAAGGCGGACGTTTCGTCGATTTTGCCGTACCCTGGCAGCAGCCGTATACATTTTATGCCGCCACCGCTTCGGGCGGATTATGGAAAACGACAAACAACGGACAATCTTTTGAGCCGGTTTTCGACCATGAGAATGTATTTTCCATCGGGGATATCGCCGTCGCTCCTTCCGATCCCAATATCATCTGGGTCGGCACAGGTGAAGCCAACAACTCCCGAAGCGCTTACTGGGGAGACGGCATGTATATATCGACGGACGCCGGAAAAACATGGAAGAACATGGGATTGAAGGAAAGCCACCATATCGACCGGATTCTCATTCATTTTGAGGACCCGAACATCGTCTATGTGGCAGCCCTGGGACATCTTTATTCTGAAAATCCGGAAAGAGGCCTTTACAAAACGACGGACGGCGGAAAAACTTGGACGAAAATCCTGGATGTTGTTGTTGAGGGGAAAAATATCGGTGTCGTCGATGCGGCCATGAGTCCCGAAAATCCTGATGTTATTTATGCCGCCACTTATGATAAAGAGCGTAAACCCTGGACCTTCAACCTGGGGGGGCCGGGAAGCCGAATCTATAAAACGACGGACGGCGGTAAAACATGGAAAAAACTGGGAGGCGGACTTCCGGAAGGAATGCTCGGCCGGATCGGCATCGACGTATACCTTCGCAACCCGAATATTCTTTATGCCTGCATAGAAAACGCCAATAAGAAAGGAAAAACGGATGAAGAGCGGCTTAAAGAGCTGCGTGAAGGAAAGTCAAGCCGGGGAATGATCGATGGTGAGGTTTACCGTTCCGATGATGCCGGGGAAACCTGGAAAAAAGTAAGCCCCGAAGACCAAAGCATCGGGGGAGCTCCGGGTTATTATTACGGAAGAATATATATCGACCCCAACGACGACAAAGTCGTTCATGTTCTGAGTGCTGCTTCATGGGGAACAAGGGACGGAGGAAAAACCTGGCAGAGACGTCCTCTTCGCTTTGGAGGGGATGACCATGCCCTGTGGATCGATCCTGAAAACTCGCTCCATATGCTTTTAGGATACGACCACGGCATGGGTGTCACCTACGACGGCGGAAAAAACTGGTATCACCCCGATTTTCTTTCCCTGGCCCAGTTTTATGCCGTGGGGGTGGACATGTCCTATCCCTATAACGTTGCCGGAGGCCTTCAGGATAACGGTTCCTGGCTCGGTCCCAGCACCAGACGAGATTACGGCCCCATCCGCCTCGAAGATTGGCAGAGCGTCGGAGGCGGAGACGGGATGTACAACGTTTTTGATACCGAAACCAACCGTTTCCTATATAATGAGTCCCAGTTCGGCCCCCTGCAGAGGGTCGATTTGAAAACGGGAGAGAGAAAGACCATCGCCTATGGCCGGAAAAAACCCGCCCTGCGCTGGAACTGGAATGCTCCCATTCTCGTCTCTCCGCACAACAGCGATGTCATCTACCATGGGGGAAATATCCTCGTCAAATCCCCTTACAGGGGCGAATACTGGGAAGAAGTATCCGAAGACCTGACGACCAACGATTCTTCCAAGCTGACCACGGGAAAAGGCGGTGACGGAAACATTCAGTACTGCACCATCACCACCATCGATGAATCACCGCTTGTGGAAGGGCTTCTCTGGGTAGGAACGGACGACGGAAATGTTTGGGTCACGCAAAACGGCGGAAAAAAATGGAAAAAGCTTAATGACAATATTAAGGAAAATCCAGGCTACTGGGTAAGCCGTGTGGCCGCTTCACCCCATAATCCGGCCCGGGCCTATGTCTCTTACACCGGCTACCGGAGAGATGACTTTCGTGCTTTTGTTTATAAAACCGAAGACTACGGCGAAACCTGGACATCCATCGCCGGCAGCCTTCCCGACGAACCGGTGAACGTCATCAGGGAAGACCCCAAAAATCCCCATCTTCTTTTCGTCGGCACGGAATTTGGAATATACGTTTCGATCGATGGTGGCGCCCACTGGACATCCATGAAAAACAACATGCCCACTCAGCCGGTTCAGGACCTCTGCATCCATCCTCGAGAAAGCGATCTCGTCGCGGCCACGCACGGACGGGGAATTTTCATCGCCGACATCACGCCTCTGCAGCAGATGACACCTGAAGTCCTTGAGAGCTCCGCCTATATGTTCGACATCGAGTCCAAGGTTCGCTGGATAAGCCCCCGGGATATGGCTTCGAGTTCATCCAATTTTGAAGGTGAGAGTGAACCGGAAGCGCTCGTTATTTATTACTATCTCAAAAATAAAGCCTCCGAGGTAAAACTTTCCGTATACCAGGGAACTGTTCTTTTCGCGGAACTGGAGGGAAAAAATGATTCCGGCCTTCACAAAATACTCTGGAATATGGATAAGCGTGAGGAAAGAAACGAAGCTCAGAAAAAAAGGATGCGGGCTATGGCCGAACGATATGCCGCCTATGGTATCCGTTTGACCGAAGACCGGATAAACTTCGTTTTCACACCGGCTCCTTTAGGGGAATACACCTTTATTCTCGAAGTGGACGGAAAAAAGATGGTCAAAAAGGCGTCGATACTTAAGGATCACTGGTACTAGCCCGCAGTATTCATAAATTCGGACGACGACAACATACATTTATATTAAAATCTGGCTTCTAGTGATATTTACAATCAATATCAAAAATGTCACAACTTCCACAAACATCATCAAAAATAGTCGTCCGAATTTACCCTACGGGCGAGCCGATCTCACCGCATCTGCTTCGTTGCGGCGTACTCGCGGTGCGGAGCACAGCTTCGCACGCCGTCGCCTCGCGGCTGCAGCAAGCTTGGCTCGTGCATAACGCAGGCAAGCCTGCAATATTCATAGTGAATAAAGCAGGCGAGCCTGCAGTATTCACAAACACAAATAGAGTTCGGGAAAAAAGGCCCGGTTTTTGCGTCCGGGCCTTTTTTGTTTTACACTATTCATACATTCGATTGTTTAAATAAAAAGAATTTATAGTGGTTCCATGAAAAAAAAGCAAAAAATATACCAAAAAGTATCCCTGTCCAGAGCATCTTTTGACGCCGTACTTTTTGACCTTGACGGTGTTATCACTCAGACAGCCGTCGTACATGCCTCGGTTTGGAAAAAAATGTTCGATGGTTACCTGAAAGATAAAATGGGAAAGGATTTTTTACCATTTGACGAAAATGAGGATTACAACAGATATGTCGACGGCAAACCCCGTTATAAAGGAGTTGAGAGTTTTTTGCAATCCAGGGGGATAAAAATCCCATGGGGTAAACCTGAAGATGATCCCGGCAGGGAGACCGTCTGCGGCCTGGGAAACGCCAAGAACAAAATGTTCAGAGAATACCTGAAAAAACACAAGGTAAAGGTCTTTCCAAACGTGGAGAATCTGCTCCAAACATTAAAAAAATACGGGTATAAGAAGGCTATTATCTCTTCCAGTAAAAACAGCCGGGAGGTGCTCAAGTCGGCCGGCATTGATGGGTTTTTTGATGTAAAGGTCGACGGTGTGGATGCAGCCAGATTAAATCTTAAAGGGAAACCCAATCCGGACATCTTCTTGGAAGCTTCCGCGAGGTGCGGTGTCAAGCCCGGCAGGGCTGTCATATTCGAGGATGCCCAGGCCGGTGTCGAAGCCGGAAGAAGGGGGAATTTCGGCGGTGTTATCGGTGTTGACCGGAAAGGACAACCGGAAGAACTTATAAAACATGGAGCCGGTTGTTTGATTGACCACCTTAGCAGAGTTGAAATCGTCAAAGAAAAAGAACAAAAAAAAAGACCCATCCCCGAGTTAGGTTCCGCCCTGGAGAAAGGAGAGAAAATTCGAAGCCTGTTCGTTGAGAAAAAGGCGGCTGTATTCCTTGATTATGACGGGACATTAACTCCTATTGTTTCCCGTCCGGAATTGGCCATCATCGGCAGCAAAATGAAAAAAACAGTCCAAGAATTGACGAAGAGGTGTTTCGTAGCCGTGGTCAGCGGGAGAGACTTGGAAGATGTCCGGAATCTTGTAGGACTTGATCATATCTTATACTCGGGAAGCCATGGTTTCGATATAATGGGGCCTCAAGGCGAAAGAATGGGATATCAAAAAGGAAAAGAATTTTATTCCCAATTGCAGAAAGCGGAACATTTTCTTCGTGACAAGCTTAACAATGTAGAAGGAGCATTGGTCGAGAAAAAAAAATTTTCCATCGCGGTCCATTTCCGTTTGGTGGATAAGAAAGATTACAAATATGTCGAAGACTGCGTCAATAAAGTCATAGGCAAGTATCCCCAGATGCGTAAATCCTACGGAAAAAAAGTATTTGAGGTTCAGCCTGACCTTGACTGGAATAAAGGAAAAGCCCTTCTCTGGATTCTATCTTCGATGAGACTGGATATTCCATGTGTTCTTCCGTTATACATCGGCGATGACCTTACGGATGAGGATGCTTTTCAGAGTCTGCAGGGAAGGGGACTGGGAATCGTCGTCGGGGAAGAAAACCGGCCGACGGCAGCGGATTACAGGTTGAATAATCCCGATGAGGTTCAGGCATTTTTAGAAACGATAACAAAAATCATGTCTTAGGCTGGATTATGGAAATATGAGGTAATAAAGCATGCATGTATGGATGTTTGCTTATGGTCATTATAATCCCGAGGAAGAAAGTTTGCGTGAAGCCCTTTGTACTTTGGGAAATGGTTATTTCGCTACAAGGGGCGCCGGCTCTGAAACCGTTGATGACGGAATTCACTATCCGGGAACATACTTGGCCGGGGGATATAACCGCCTGGCTACCAAGATCAAAGGCAGAATAATCGAGAACGAAGATCTGGTCAACATACCAAATTGGCTTCCTTTGAATTTCAGGATTGAGAACGAAGAATGGTTCGACCTCGCGAAGGTGAATATTCTGGATTTCAGGCAGGAAATTCACATGCGCGAGGGGGTTTTAAGAAGGAGGATTCATTTCGAAGATAAAAAAGGGAGGACGTCTATCCTGACCAATGTGCGCTTTGTCCATATGGAAAATCCCCATCTGGCCGGACAGAGATTTACTCTTGTCCCTGAAAACTGGTCGGGAACCGTGGAGATCATTTCCGCTCTGGATGGAAGGGTCATCAACAACGGCGTCAAAAGATACAGGAAGCTCCGGCGCCGCCATCTGGAACCATTGGAAACCGGATATGAAAAAACGGCTATTCATCTCAAGGTCCGGACCAATCAATCCCGGATCGAGATCGCTCAATCCGCCAGGATAGATGTTTTTCTGGAAGGAGTTACTCCTTCCCTGGAAAGATATTCGGTCGAAAAAAAGGGTTATGTCGCTCGATATTTTAAGATGGCGTTGGAAAAAGGACAAAAATTGAGGGTTGATAAGATTGTTAGCCTGTACACATCCCGGGACCGGGCTATCTCGGATTGCGGCCTCGAGGCACGAAAAAGCATTCAAAGAGCCCCCGGTTTCAGCGTTCTTTTAAAATCTCACATTCTCTGCTGGAAAAATTTATGGAAGCGTTTTGATATTGAAATGGAAATTGAGGATGACCATCACCACATCCAACAAAATATTATTGTAGACCTCTATGCGTTCCATATTTTGCAGACAACATCTTTTCATACTATGCATCAGGATACCGGAGTGCCGGCTCGGGGCTGGCACGGCGAGGCTTACCGCGGACACATATTTTGGGACGAGCTTTTCATCTTTCCTTTTTATAATCTCAGGGTTCCTGAGATCACCCGTTCTCTTCTTATGTACAGGTACAGGAGGCTTGAAGAAGCCAGGGCGGCGGCGAAGGAGGAAAATCTCAAAGGAGCTTTATTTCCCTGGCAAAGCGGCAGCAACGGCAGGGAAGAAAGCCAGCGTATTCACCTCAACCCGAAATCGGGAAGGTGGATTCCGGATAATTCTCGCCTGCAGCGCCATGTCAATGCCGCTATTGTCTATAATATCTGGAAATATTACCAGGTAACCCGCGACCTGGAATTTCTTGCCTTTTATGGAGCGGAAGTGATCCTGGAAGTCGCTCGAATGTGGTCGAGTCTGGCCGAATACAATCCAAAGCGGAAACGGTACGAGATGAGAAAGGTCATGGGGCCGGACGAGTATCATGATGCTTACCCTGAAAGCTCCCAACCCGGATTGAATAACAACGCCTATACCAACATTCTGGCCGTATGGGTTCTGAACAAAGCCTTGGAGCTTTTTGATATTTTGGATGAGAATAGGATGGAAGAGCTCTGTGAATCGATTTGCCTGAGCAGCGATGAACTCAACAGGTGGGATGATATCAGAAAGAAGATGTATGTTCCAATCCAAAAAAACGGCATCATAAGCCAGTTCGAGGGATATGAAAAGCTCAAAGAATTTGACTGGGAGGGTTATGAAAAAAAATACGGCGATATCCAACGGCTTGATCGGATTCTTGAGGCAGAAGGGGACTCTCCGAACATATATCAGGTTTCAAAGCAGGCCGATGTTCTTATGCTTTTTTATCTTTTTTCAGCGGAAGAATTGGAAGATATTTTTCGCCAATTGAAATATGAATTTGACCGGGAAATAATCCCTAAAAATATTTCATATTATATAAAGAGAACTTCTCATGGGTCGACGCTGAGCCGTGTGGTTCATTCATGGGTTTTGGCACGTTCGGAAAGAACCCGCTCCTGGGATCTGTTCAATGAAGCTCTAAAAAGCGATGTGGCCGATATTCAAGGGGGAACGACACCAGAGGGTATCCATCTAGGGGCGATGGCCGGAACCCTGGATATTTTACAGCGGTGTTACCCTGGAATCGAAACACGTGAAGATATGCTTTTGTTCAATCCCTATCTGCCGGATAATATCAAAAAAGAAAATTTTTTCATTCGGTACAGGGGCCAGTCGCTTTACATCGAAATTTCTCATAACAAACTAAGGATAGAATCTCTTCGGACAAAAGCCGTGCCCATCAAGCTGGGATGCGGAGAAAAAATCTGCCTTTTGAAATCCGGCGAGATTAAAGAGTTCAAAATCTGATAAAAGCCTTTATCATGGACGAAGCTGTAAGTTTGTCTTGCCAATATATTAGTTTTTGGCGGCAAAAGACCTCAACGTCTGACTCTTAGAAGATCTTTTTAGTTTTCTCAGCGCTTTGGCTTCAATCTGTCGAATACGCTCCCGGGTTACATGAAATTTGTGTCCCACCTCTTCCAGGGTATGCTCACGTCTTCCTTCAAGTCCGAAACGAAGGCGGAGTATTTCCGCCTCCCGTTCTGACAAAACATCGAAAGCTTCTTTGAGTCGTTCTTTGAGCAGGGACCTGATAGCGGTTTCCTCAGGAGGATCTATATCTTCATCTCGAATAAAATCGCTGTAAGACGTATCAAATCCAGTCCCTACCGGACTGTCGAGATAAACCATTTCCTGTGTGATTTCAGCAATATCCCGGATTCTTTCTTCAGGAAGATTCATGATTTTGGCCGTTTCCAAGGGAGTGGGATCCCTTCCTTTATCATGGATGAGTGTGTTCGTGATCCGGCGGAACTTTTGTATGGTTTCTACCATGTGCACGGGAAGACGGACTGTCCGGGATTGGTCGGCCAAAGAGCGGGTGATGGCCTGCCTTATCCACCAGGTGGCGTAGGTAGACAACTTGTGGCCGCGCCGGTATTCAAATTTTTCGACCGCACGCATCAATCCCATGTTTCCTTCCTGGATGAGGTCGATAAAGCTGACACCACGGTTAATATATTTCTTGGCGATCGATACGACCAGACGAAGGTTGGCGCGGACCATCTCGCTTTTAGCCTGGTCGTACATCATTTTCCCCGCGTATATTTCATGCAGAAGAGAATATACAGCCTGGGTATCGGGACCGATTTCTTCATTAATGTCCTGGATTTTGTTTTGAATTTTTTTTCGCTGTTTGGATACGGTTTTATTTATGGCATTTGTAAGAAAATTTTTTCTTTTAATCTTGCGGCAGAACCGCGTGATCATATTATCCCATTGTTCGGGATGAAGATTCATCTCCTCGACAAGGTGAATGATTTGCTGAATGTATCTACCTCGACGGAATGAATATTTTTCAAAACGGGAAAGAGAATGGATATTCCGGTGGAGCACATGAATTTTTTTGAAAAGATGAAATATCTTGTCCGTTTTATCTTCCGAAACATCAAAATATTTTCCGATGAGATAAGGATTTTTTTTGATTATTTCTTCGATTTTATAAAGATAACGAAGACCGGTTTCCGTCTTGAATACCGCCTTGGTGATTTTTTTCCGGCCCTTTTCCATCTGTTTGGCCAGGCCGATTTCTTGCTTCCGGGTTAATAGGGGAACACGGCCGATTTCCCGGAGATAGAGCCGTACGGGATCTCCGGCGAGTGAAATATGTGAAGAGTCTGAAAAATGGTTACGGCCGGCTTTTAATTCTTGAATCAGCTGAGTATCCGCGTCTCGGGATGGTCCGGGATGATCATCGAGAAGGTCTTCCATCATTTCCTGAGAGTCGGTTTCAGCCTGAATGTTTAATTCATTTTCTTCGTCCTCTCCATTCTTCAAAGACGGGGGACTCAACCAGTTGCCTTTCATTTTATTCTCCCGATATATATAACGCACAATGCGTCTGTTTTGTTGCATTCAGATGGGATAACTAGGGAATAATTTTCTCGGGTCATCCAGACAAGCCGGGTGATGAATGTTGTATACATCTGTTTATATATACGTTTGGTCATTTTTTTAGTTTTTTACGGTGCAGGTTCGTTTTGAAAATAAGGCAGGTTAACCTGCCTTATTCACGAGCCAAGCTTGCCGTAGATGTGAGGCGACAGCCTGTGAAGCTGTGCTCGTAGGCACCGCGAACAGGCTGCAACAAAACAGATGCGGTGAGATCGGCTCGCATAAAGGGTAAATATGGCCGACATTTTCTTGAAAACGGTCATGGAAAATGTTTCATTATCAATTTTTACAAAAATCACCATTTATTTGACAGGAGTTTCAGAGATAATCATTTTTTTTCGCCATAATATATTGAAATGACTGGATTTATCAACATTTTATCTGTAAGACCCCTCA
>JAFGMO010000027.1 GCA_016927475.1 Candidatus Aminicenantota bacterium | reverse complement strand
CCTAGAAAATAACACCAGTCATCACCCGGTTCATCCGGGTGATCCAGGATTACAGGCAATAATTTTCATTGTTCGCGGGTGCGCATGCGCATGAAAAATTCATAAATTCGGCCGGCACCAACAGATAATTTCATCTTTACTTGACAAAACATTCTCTTAAATTTAAGTTTAAGCTGATATTAGGAAGAAAAATTTCCCCCTAGGAGGAGAACATTGAGCCCCAAAGGTTCACACTCATCCGGACGAGTATTTGGACTGCTAAAGTCCAGCCTGGATGCCCACATGCTGGGTTTGAGCAGCTTGGCACAGATTCTTGAGCAATGCCGGTACCGCACCTTTATGGCCGGTGTTCATGTCTGTGATGAGGTCGACAGGATCAGAGGAGGTGGGCCGTTTGGAAGGATTAAATCATGGATCCAAAAGAACGGCATCACAGACCTGGGATTCAGCTATAGACTGGATCCTGCTCAAGGATTGGAAATCTTCGGGAGGCTTGTCCGAAATATCAAAAATGATCCCGATCTTTTTTATAAAAAAGGGGGAAATCTGAGGAACATCTATTTCGCGGGACTTCCGGATGCTTGCCAGCTAGTAGAAAGAGAGTTCAACAATCAATTCATCACTTTTCAGGGAGATGAAACGCCGGGTGAAACCTTGAAAAAACTGGGAATTCCGCTGGAGCGTATTCCCCGGGCGATTCAGGAAAATTCTGTTTATGATGATCTAAGGCTGGATTTCGGAAAAAAAATGATCAACAATGAGATGCAGTACAACATTTATCCCTATGAGAGATACGAATACGATGATTTCGGAACAACGAAGGACAATCTTATCACGAGGCTGAAATCCACCCGTGAGGCAGGTATACTCCCCCTTTTTAGAGCTCATGTAGGACCTTATGATCCGGACCGTGAGAAGGCCCTTACTTTGTTTTCCGTTTGGCTTAAAAAGCTGGCTCAAAGCCGCTATCTGGACATCGTATCCGTCGGATCATCCCAGCTCAGCCAGTCCCATTTCGGGGAGGATTGGGGAGACCTTCCCAACGGAGGAGGAGTTCCCTTCAATAATGAGTTTGAGTTGAGGGCCATAAGGGAAGATGCGGCTCCCATGCTTGTGCGAGCTTATTCGGGCACCAAAAATGTTGCCGATTATGCAAAGATTCTTGACGATAATTTGAATAATGCCTGGCATGCTCTTTCATTCTGGTGGTTCAACAAGATCGACGGAAGGGGGCCGTTAAGTGTCCGGCAGGGATTGAACGAACATCTGCAAGCCCTGGAATATATCGCCGATATCGGCAAACCCTTTGAACCCAATATCCCGCATCACTTTGCTTTTAGAGGGGCGGATGACTTCACGTATATCGTTTCCGCTTATTTGGCGGCAAAGACCGCAAAAAAAATGGGTATCAAGTATCTCGTTCTTCAGAATATGCTTAATACGCCCAAGTCAACCTGGGGAGTGAGGGATCTGGCCAAGGCAAGGGCCATGCTTCGTTTGGTCCGTGAGCTGGAAAACGACAATTTTAAGGTGATCTATCAGCCGAGAGCTGGCCTGGACTATTTTTCTCCGGATATGGAAAAGGCTAAAATACAGTTAGCCGCCGTAACGGCTTTGATGATGGATGTAGAACCCCATGATCCGGCCAGTCCCGAGATCATTCATGTGGTCAGCTATTCCGAAGCTTTTTTCCTTGCTGATCCCGACATCATCGATGAGAGCATTCGAATAACCAGGGCCGCCCTGCGGAATTACCCGGAATTCCGGCGATCCCGTTTTATCCATGATATCATTACAAGCCGGGAACTGGCCGATGCGTCGGAGGAACTGTACGAGGGAGCCAAGCGGATGGTTAAGGACATGGAAGGCAGTGTTCAGAACCTTTTTTCACCGGAAGGACTTTTCCAGGTTTTTCGAAATGGATATTTTCCCGTTCCTTATCTGTGGGAGGGACGAAAAGATCTTTCCCGGGCTGTCTCCTGGGATACCCGCCAGATTGACGGAGGTGTTTGGGTGGTTGATGATAAGGGACGCAAAATAGAAATATCCGACAGGCTGGACAGGGTTCATGAGATGATGGAACGTTGATCTTTCCCTGCAAGTGCAAAAAAAACGCTTCCGCTCCTTGTTGCTTTCCGGGATTAAAACCTACGGCTTTGAACCCGAATGGAACGGAAGCGTTTTGCTTCTGATCCTTAAAGATATTTAAGGCAGAGGAATAGAATCAAATCGTTTGCCTGAGCTTTTAATGAATGTCTTCCTCCGGTTTTTCTTCCGCGCTCAATTTTTGGATAAGTGCTTCAGGAATGTTGGCATATACTTTGACGTAGTCTTCAGATGAGGTAATGCTGATCTTATCAACGAGTTCTCCGATCTCTGGTTTTTCAGCTGCAGCCATGGATCCGAATGATTTTAATCCGTTCAAAAAGTCTGCGATCTGTTTGTTCTTGCTGGCATCGTCGCTTAGGACCTTTATTTCGGCCTCTATGTTGGCATTTTTGTAATCGAAATAAAAGGCCATGGCGGTCATGCTTTCCAAACCCTGCAGCATAGGATTGCCGCTGAGCATTTTTTCTTTTTCTTCGGGGGGAATGGCCACACCTCCCCATGCCATTGCCGATTTGTTCGTCTTGTCCAGAAGATCTGTGATGGCTTTGTTGCTTAGACAGTTGTCAGCTTTTTTTTGAAAGACATCGATGATGGCTTTGACGCCTTCAGGGCCGTTGCCGAGAGCTATGTGGGCGCTGTCCAAGGGAGCCATGGCCATATCTTCAGAATCTTCAAAAAGAATAGGAACGCCGTTGTAGTCTTCCTCCTGAACTGTTTTTCCTTCTTCTTCGGCTTTTTCCATCATATAAGCTTTTATTTTCTCAATCTCATATTTTAAGTTGACGACAACCATGGCGTTTTCAGAATTCTGCATGTCTTTCATTCCCACAGCGATGGCATAAAGGTCCTGTTGGGGGTCAATTCCCGTTTTTTCCATAAACTCCTGGTATTTTTGATAGTCTTTGCTGTCGGCGATGGATTTGTTGACGATTTCCGCTTTCATCACCCGAGTCATATCCAGAAAAATGACAGCGTTAACCTCGGCGGGGAGAAGCTTCAGAATGTCTTCAGTTTTTCCAGGGGCGGCTCCTTTTTCCGCTTTCTGACAAGATATCAAAGAAAACAAAACGAGCAGAACGGAGATTCCAATTCCCGTTACTTTTTTCATAAAAACCTCCTTTTTCAGACATTCCAGTCAGATATAAAGGCTTGAAATGACCAAATGTCCTTGTTTTCTAAATGTATATCAAAGGACTGAGGGTGAGTCAATAAAAATGTGTTCCAAGTATCTTTGAAATTTTAAAGAAGCAACAGATAAATGGCTTTACCTGTACTTTTCCATTTGATAACCTGAATTATTCACGAGATCATGAATAAAATGCTGTTAAGGGTGTAGTATTATTAAGAAGGAAGAACGTGAACCATGAAAAATGCAAGCCAAAAAGCGTCATTTCTTGAACTCGTATGGAAGAGAAAAAGCGTACGAAGATATCTTCCCGATCCGGTGGAACGGGAGCAAATTTATACCTGTATCGAGGCGGCTCGTTTGGCCCCTTCTGCGGAGAATGTACAGCCCTGGAGGTTTGTCATCCTTGATGATCCTGTCATTAAAAATAATTTCGCCAAAGAAGTTTTTTCAGGAATTTATTCTGTCTCAAAGTTTGCAACCAAGGCTCCTGTGCTTATTGTTATTCTGGCGCGCCCCGATTTTGTGGCCAATCGCTTAGGAAAACAGATTCAAGGAGTCCAATACTACCTGATCGATATAGGCATAGCCGGAGAACACATCATTCTTCAAGCGGAAGAACTGGGTTTAGGTACTTGCTGGATCGGTTGGTTTCATGTGAGGAAAGCCCGGAAATTCTTAAAAATTCCCTCTAAGTATAAAATTGTGTCGCTTATCTCCATGGGATATTATAACAGAAAACCCTCACGGGAGAGGAAGAGGAAGGAGATGAAGGAAATCCTTTTTTTCAATAGTTTGTAACGGATTATCCCGGTCTCATCATCGATTCAGAAGAATAAAAGGTATCGGGAGATTGAAAAAATTGTTCATGGATGGCCTTCACCGCAGCGTCAGCGTTTTTTGTCTTGACAAGGATATAATGAGCCACTTCGGAAGCCCCTGAGGATATCATCTCGACATTAATCTTGCGGCCGGCAACAGCGGAAAGAACTCTGGCGGCCACACCATAGCGGCTGCGCAGACCTTCTCCAACAACCGCAATGAGGGAAAGGTCGTTGATACGCCCGACTTTTTCGATAACTCCTTCACAGAGGCTGCTCAGCTTATTGTATCCTTGGGAAGCATCCTTTTTATCGACGATAAGGTTGATACATGTTTGTGACGTGATGATGGAATAGATATTAATTCCGGATTCAGATAGGGCGGACCCGACTATGGCGATAATGCCGGGTTTGCAACCGACTCCGGCTCCCTGGATTTTCAGGACGGAAATATTCTTGTTGCATGTAACGCTCTTTACCGTTTGACCTGATTTGTATGCTGAGGATTCGATTTTTGTTCCGGATGCACTCGGGTTCCAAAAATCTTTGATAAAAACGGGGATATTATTTTGGGCCAAAGGCTCCACCGTTCGCGGGTGAAGAATCTGTGCCCCGAAGTAGGATAGTTCGGCTGCTTCTTCATAAGAAAGGTTCTCAATGGGTTTTGAGTCAGGGATTGATTGGGGGTCAGCACTCATGAAACCTCGAACATCCTTCCATATTTCCAGGGCTGATGCATCAAGGGCCGAAGCGATAACGGCGGCGCTGTAATCCGTTCCGTTCCGGCCGAACGTGGTGATTTTTCCATGAATGGACCGTCCAAAATACCCGGTAATGACAGGTATGAATTCCTTATCGATCAATGGTTTTACGGAATATTTCAAGTTGTTCCTAATATCTGCTTGACGGGCTGTCGCCTGTTCAAAGCACTCGTCCGTTACGATACCGATGGTATCGGCCTCCAAAGCCACAGCCTTTCTTCCGGATGCATTGATATATGCCGCCAAAATCTGAACCGCCAATCTTTCCCCAAAACTAAGGACGAATGCTCTAAGTGAAGGAGTGATTTCTCCGGTATAGGATATGCCGCGGAGTACCTTTTCCAGTCGTTTGATTTGGCCTTCCATTTCTTCGTTAAGACGGGTTCTCTTTTTGTTCTTTTGTATAGCGGATTCCGCAATCTTTTCATGTCTGTTTTTTAGGCTCTGAATGATACCTGAGATACTTTTTTCAGACTGGAGGGCTTTATCCAGACTGAGGTGGAGGTCATCCGTTACTCCGTAGGCAGCGGATAGAATGACAACAGGGAAAGGATGGGAATTGTTTATGATAAGAGCAGCCTGGCGAAAATCTTCGCCGTTTTTTAGACAACTGCCTCCAAATTTCAGGATTTTCATGGTCGTTCTCCTTGGGGGATTCGGTCTTAAGCTTCGTTGAGATGGCTCCGCATGGTGCAGGCCAGCTCTGCGTTCAAAATGCATGTTCCCGCAGCGCCGCGGATCGTGTTGTGAACCAGAGCGAAAAAGCGTATTTTGTTCCCCTTCTTTCGCATTCTGCCCAAGGATACGGCCATACCTCTGGCCCGATCGGGAGAGCCGGCCATTACATCCATCAGAGGTTGGGGCCTGTCTGATTCATTCCGGATAATGATCGGAATTTCGGGAGCGGTGGGAAGTTTCATGGCCTGGGGTATACCTTTGAAATTCTGGAACGTTTTGGCGATTTCTTCAAGATCGACATCTTTTTTTAGCGTGGCGACGATACTCAAAAGATGGCCGTTTCGTACAGGGACGCGGCTGCAGGTGGCAAATATTTCAGTTTCAGGATTTTCGATTTGGCCATTTTTCATGGTGCCCAATATTTTTTGAGTTTCCCTTTCAACCTTTTCTTCTTCTTCTTTGATGAAAGGAATGATGTTTCCCATGATATCCAGGGAAGGAAGTCCGTTTCGACCGGCTCCGGAAAGGGCCTGGTAAGTTGTGACATTTACAGACTGCAGTCCAAATTTTTGGAGGGGCTTAAGAGCAAGGCTCAAGCCTGTTGTTGTGCAGTTGGCGTTGGTTATGATCAGTCCCTTGTTCTCGAATATTTGACGTTCAACAAGCTTGATATGGTCAGGATTCACTTCAGGGATGATAATAGGAACGTCCGGTTCCATTCTGTATGCACTTGAATTGGAAAAAACCCATAGGCCTTTCTGGGAAAGTTCGTGTTCAAAATTCATGGCTATGGCAGCAGGAACGGCACTGAAAACAATGGAGATGCCTTTTTTGATAAAATCGGCGGCTTTGACTTCGGAAATGACAATGTCTTTTGATTTATCAGGCAGGTTTTCTTCAACCGCCCATTTGACGGATTCTTCATAGGTTACGCCTCTTGATTTCTGGGATCCGCAAAGGGCTTCCAGCTCAAAATAAGGGTGGGAATCCAGCATGCGGACAAACTGCTGGCCCACAATACCCGTACTGCCTAAAACGGCAACCTTGTGTGCTTGTACTCCCATTTCCTTTATCGTTGACAGTCGATATTTCGATTTGGTTTTAGTTCGACAATATGGGGGATATCACCGCATATTCCCATAATGTCATCGATCACTGCGATTATACCATTTATTTTTTGAAACATGAACTGTTCTAATGCCGTTTGTACTGATTTTTTTTCTTTTTTATCAAGACGGTTTCCAACAGATGTTGCAACGGCGTCAGCGAGGAGGACATCATCTGCTATAACGACTGCCGCATCAGAGATTCCCAGATTCAGCGAATGTCCGATCGATCCCGATGAAGTGCAGATTCCGAAGATCTTTCCGCGGGGTTCCAATCTGAGACCGAGATCTGAGATTTTTGCATGGCCGGTATAAATACCTACGGTCACCGGATGGTCGATGTACAGAGCGATATCTCCGCCGTTATCGACGATGATGTGTCTTGCTCCGGCACCGACCATGGCCCGGGCCGTATATTCGGCAATGGCACCGGCAACCGCTGCCATAGGGCCGACTCCCACCTTTTTCCCCGCTTCGGCCATCCTCCTGACAATATCCGGTGCGTCAGGTCTCACTCGGCAGGGGAGAAGGCTGGCTTTAAAGACGGGGTTGTTTTTAATGTATTCTTCGAGCAGAAAACGTTGTTTATTTATCTCCTTTACGGCCACGGGAATGAATTGTTCTTCGGCGATAATCGTCATGCAGGTTTCCTTGATTTTTAGCCGGCATCGTTTCATCCCGGGCCTCCTTTTTAAGAAACCAAAAAAAGCGCACCCGTGGGGCAAGCGTCACAACACGTTCCGCAGGATGTGCATTTTTCGGCATCAACAATGACATGCCATTTGTTGTCCAAGTGAAAAACATCCTCTTCACACAAGGAAATACAATGGCCGCAGTGAATGCAAAGGCTTTCCTCTCTTTGGATACGGTCTTCCGTAATGGAGGAAAAACGGGAAGCCGAAGGAAGTTCATCTGTTTTGGGTATTCGTACGGATAGAGTTTTAACCGAGCCCCTGGATGGAAGTGCCTCGACCGGTATCGTTAAAAAGAAACGGCCGGCTTCAATCCATTGTTTCAGTTCGAGGGCGACTTTTTTTGCCCAGGCGAAGCTGGATAGGGGAGAAGTTTTTATCCTTTTTCCCTGAGCTTCGACCCAGCCTGATTTGAGGTTTCCGTAGCTGACTTCTTTAAGTACTGGCCTGTCTCTGGAAGCGATCCCGTAGTCGAGAACAGGGACATTGATCTCGGCATCGCTGATACCCGTACAGGCGGCGATATCCGCATCCAGAACGGGAATGGGCAAACCGATTCCGACATAGAGGGTTGGTCCGTATCCATTAAATACGGCCGCCTTTAAAAATTCCGGAGACATCCGCTTTAGGTCTCCTTGGACCATTAAGGTGCTGAAGCCGTGATCGGGATCGGTTTGGGTTCCGCTTCCTGTAATAAAACCAAAACCTCCTCCAAGAAAAATCCGTGTTCCCACACCGAAAGTACGGCCGTGTGGATCGTTGTTCAGAGGAGAAAGTTCTCCCGCTCCGGAATAAGTTATGTTCGCGCAACGGGGAAGAAGCTTGCCCATATAAGTTTGAAGCGTTTTTTCTGAAGAGTTGACGGCTGCGCAATACTTCTGATATGCGTTCCTCGGATTGCACATGGTCGCCTGGTTTAAGTCATCGAGTGAGATTGCTGAAAGAACTTCTTTTCTCGGATAACAGTCTGTCCCATGGGCAAAGGCTTTGAGAACAACGGTATTTCCTTTAACAAGGTCCTCGATAACATGGGCTCCTCCATAAAAAATTCCCTGTTTGTCGGAAGGTTGTGTGGCTCCTAGGTAAGCATCAACCGCTGCGACTCCTGAATAGGCCGATACATCATTAAGCCAGACGTTTGCCATTTTGATGGGGGGATCAGCGTGGCCAAAATTTAACCAGGCACCTGAAGAGCACATAGCTCCGAAGGTTCCCGTCGTTACAACATCCACTTCCTGGGCTGCTTTTTCCGGGCCTATGTTTTGGACCAGTTTGGTCATCTCATCCGCCGTTAAAACAACAGCTTTCTTATTTTGGATTTTGTGGTTTATTTCTTCTACAGTTTTGCTCATAGAGAAATCTCCTTAAAAAGATAATGGTCAATCTTGAGAATTATCAGGTGGTGATTGGTGGAAGACTCCCGAACACGGAATCAGACGATTAGGCCCGTGTCCGGGCTGGACATTATCATGCAGAAAAGAAGAATGGAAATTTTTGTTGTGCGTCTGTTGATAATATCCATGAGTGCGGATTTATACAGTAAATCGGAATGTTTGTCAAGAAAATACTGAAAATACTGAAAATACTGAAAATACTAATACTGAATAATACAGCATAAAAATTTATCATGCGTTATTCAGCAATAGTGGCCAGGAAATTTTCGACACGGTCCAGAGCGGCTTGAAGGGTACCAGGTTTTTCTCCGAAACCGATTCGTAAAAATTTACCCATCTCAAAATGGTCACCGGGGACGAGAAGAACACTTTTATCCTGTCTCAATCTTTCGACGAATTTAATGGAAGGAATTTCCAGGTTATATCTTGTATACAGAATGGCCCCGGCCTGAGGGGGTATGTATTTGAAAATGGTTTTGCGTTTGTCGAGCCAAGATGTCAGAACAGGTAGATTTTGATTGATGATGGCGCGTGTCCGAGCCAGGATTTTATTTCTTTTATCCGGAGTTAAGGCGATCCGGGCCAGCCGGTCGCTGACGGTACTCAACGAGATTGTCGTGTAATCATGGTAGCTCCAGGTCCTATCGATGATATCGGAAGGAGCGGCAATCCATCCTGTTCTTAGGCCGGGAAGACCGTAGGCTTTAGATAATCCATTGGATACAATGACTTTGTCATAGCGTCCCCAGAAACTGGGAGTTGTTTTTCCGTCTTTTTCCGCACCCTGGTAGACTTCGTCAGAAAATATCCAGGCCCCGGTGGAACCAGCCAGCTTAACGATAAGGTCCATGATGTCCTTACTGAGGACGGCTCCTGTCGGGTTGTTGGGGTTTGTGACCAAGATTATTTTTGTTTTTTTGCTGATCAGGCGCTTGAGCTCTTCGGGATCGGGATTCCAGCCGTGTTCTTCCTTGAGGTAAAATGGATGCATTTCTGCCCCGAAGGCCCTGTAAAGCCCCCAGGTTTGCATGTAGTTGGGAAGCATGTATACAATCCGGTCACCGGGTTCGATGAAACTCCAGGCCAGAAGAAAATTGGCCTCTGCCGACCCCGTGGTGACGAGTATATTGTTGATCGTGGAACCTGGATACAGGCCGCATATTTTTTGACGAAGTTCCGCTGTTCCGTTGGATTGAATATAGCCCAATGGAACATCCTGGAGAATACGGTCGGCATCACCGTCCAACAGTTCGTGTAGAGAGAGGGGATGAACGCCGCTCTCGGAGAGATTGAATTCAACGCGGTTTTCCCAGGTTGACTGCATGCGTTCCATTTGAAATGGTTCGATCTTCATGTTTCTTTCCTTTCCTCTACCGGAATGTGGACGATTCGGACTTCAAGGCAATTCCTTTAATGAGGATGACGGCATTACGATTATGGAAAACATCCGCTCCGGCTTGATCTTATATCATATGAATGATTCCTTTTATATCACATAAGACAGGAGATATAAAGGTGTAACGGCAAGAGGATTTTAAATGAAAAAACCATTGAATGTTTTTTACGTTCGAAGAGTATATGATATAGAATGGTCTAAAATAAAGAAGATGTTTGAAGCCAGATCAAAACGACATCGTAAGGGAGGAATCCATGCGCATCCAGTTTTTTGAGCCTTTTTCCAGAGGATGGAACCGAATGGTCTGGGCTCTTTTCAAACCTTTTGACTTTAAGAAGTGGTTTATCGTCGGGTTTACGGCTTTCCTGGCCGGGCTCACAGACGGTTTCGGTAAAGGTGCAGGGAACAACGGGACATCCGTTGGAAAAGTCAATATAGGGATCGGCGATATCGCTTCGGCTCCACAATATGCCTGGAATTGGCTGGTGAATCATCCGGGATGGTTCTTTTTTGTAGGATGTTTGGTTTTTTTCCTTTTGGGATTGCTGGTCCTCTTTCTCTGGTTGAGTTCCCGGGGAAAATTTATGTTTCTTTACAATGTAGCACACGATAAGGCCGAAGTGGCCCTTCCATGGCGCAAATTCGGACGTTTGGGGGATTCTATCTTTTTATGGCGCCTTGTTTTTACGGCTATTGGTCTGCTCATTTTTTTCCTGTATGCAGTCATTTTTTTTACATCAGCGGCGTCCATTGCCGAGCGTTCAACCTCGATGAGGATTCCCGTTTTGTTCATCATCCAGATGGTTCTTCTTTTTATAGGGATTATGATTGTCATCGGCTCTATCGATGTTTTTATGGACAGTTTTGTCGTTCCTATCATGTATAAAAGGAATGTGAAAGCGGTTCCGGCTTGGGGAATTTTTATCCGGCTTCTGGGCCGGCATTTTTTTCATTTTATCCTCTATGCCCTGCTTTATGGTTTATTGACGTTCTTCGCCATCCTTTTTGTCGTCATAGCCGGCTTCATGACCTGTTGTATCGGTTTGATTCTCCTCATCATTCCATATATAGGGTCCGTTATCACACTCCCTGTCTCGTATACTTTTCGTGCTTTTAGCCTTGAATTTTTAGCGCAGTTCGGGGAAGACTTTAATGTGTTTCCACCCGCAAAACCGTTAACATCTCCTCAGGCATAAACTTGCCTGGATTATTCACGAGCCAAGCTTGTCGCGTCGTGCGAAGCTGTGCTAGATCACCGCGAGCACGACGCAACGAAGCAGATGCGGTAAGATCGGCTTGTCTGAAAGGGAAATTTGGCCGATATTTTCTTGAAAACGGTCATGGAAAATGTTTCATTGCCACTTTTACCTAAAATCACCATTAAATGACACATAAT
>JAFGMO010000026.1 GCA_016927475.1 Candidatus Aminicenantota bacterium | reverse complement strand
AGTTTAAAGAAGGGATAATTTTCTTCGAATATATGGTAAAAGACTTCAAAATTAAATTCAGGATCCGTTGATCTAGAAGTGCGATCATTTTGACAATACTCAGGCAGAGTGTTTAGCCTATCATAGGTATAGCGTGTTATCCCTCCTATTGTAGACAGTAATAGCTGGCCTGAATCATTAATCGCAAGGCGGCCATATCTTTGCATAAAATCTTTTAAAATCCCATTGCTTTCTTGCACGCAGCTAATCTCTGTTATGTCATAGTTGGTGTAGTTGCCCTGGTAGATATGTAAGATTTTTCCATATCCCCTCAAACGCCATACTCCATCGAGTGCGATCGTTTTATCTTGCTGTGCATGCGCTTGTCTTCCGTTCCAGATTGGCAGTGATAGAAACAACAAAAGAATCATAACGATAAACCCTAGTTTGACTTGGCGTATTTGAAATTTGGATTTTATCCTTGTGTACATGCAGCCTCTCATCATCTAAAAATATTTATATCAGAGGGAAAAATCTGCTGTCAAACTGATTTTATGCACAGTCCTATCCAGAATGGCACATAATGTATATATTTAGCGATATATTTGCTTTCTCCCTGGGGAACATGAATATGGCGTGAAATAATTATTTTAACGCCGTTTTGTTCAAGCACCCTTCAACCCAGTCAGCCTCGTCTCGGCATCTTCTACCTCAGCAATATCTGGATCAGCGTCCATCCAGAGGAAGAGGGATTTCTCGTAGTTCTCCGGCATAAATATTGAATACTAAATAATGAGGGACACCATGAAATATAAAGTTCATCGATTTGACATTAACATGCAGAGGGACCGGGATAAACTTGAACAATTCCTCAACAGCCTGGAAGGCGAAATTGTATCCATCATTCCCAACATAGAACCGAAGTTACAGGGAATGGGAGCGACGGCAAAAGTTGATTTCCTTTATATCGTTGAAAAAATGAAATGATCAAATTTTTCGGCTGAAAAATATTTTCACATAAAAGCAACTGTTTTTATATCAATATGTTACAAACATCCATTTTGTGCAAAAATGCCTTAACTATAATAGAATCAGTAAGATTCTTCGGCCCGTCCCCGTTTATAATTATTCATACCTGAGAGTGTCGATGGGATTGGCGATGGCGGCCTTGAGTGATTTGTAACCCACAGTGACGGCCGCGATGATCAGGGTTCCCAAGCCTGTGACGATAAAAATCCACCATTCCAAATCGGTCCGATAAGCAAAATTTTTGAGCCACCGCTGCATAACGAAATATCCGATAGGCCAGGCGATAAGATTGGCATAGAGAACCCACTTTGTGAAATCTCTCATAAGCTGCACGATAATATTCGGCACATTGGCCCCAAAAACCTTACGAATGCCGATCTCCTTTGTGCGCTGCTCTGCCATAAAGGATGACAATCCGAAAAGGCCGAGGCAGGATAAAAAAATGGCCACCAAGGAAAAGATTTGGAACAGCTTTTCCGTCCTTTGTTCTGAGCTATACAGGGCCTTATAATCATCATCCAAAAAGCTGTAGATAAAAGGATACTCAGGATTAAGGTTTTGATGAATACTTTCAACCTGCGCCAAAACATCTTGTGCGTGCTCTGCGTTGATAGTAAGGAATAAAAAGGAGTCCCAAGAGGGATGGACCTTGATAATGAGCGGTCTGATCTTTTCATGTAGAGAACTTATATGGAAATCCCGAACGATTCCGATGATGATGCCTTCCGTCTCCCAAAGATTAAATATCTTCCCGGTGACCTGTTCAAAACCAAGAGCTTGTGCTCCGGTCTCATTGATAATATAGGCTGTGTGTGTATCGGTCGCCATTTTATGTGAAAAACCGCGGCCTTCCACCAGTTCCAACCCAAACGTATCGATAAAATCAAAGTCAACCGACAAAACATTCCAGTGGATTCTTTGATCGGGATTTCTTCCTTCCCAATCAACCCCGGTAGTACCCCAATGTATATTTAAGGGGCTGTTGGATGATGTGGTTATGTTTAAAATTCCCGGAATACGAGCTAATTCGTCTTTGAAGGAAGTTTGTTCTTTAAGAAGTTTTCCCCGCATCCTGATATAGACGATATTGTCCTTTTTTATGCCCAGGTTTTTATTCTGCATATAACTAAGCTGATTGCGGACCACGATAGTTCCCATCATCAAAATGACGGACAGACTAAATTGGACCACAACAAGTACTCTTCTGAAATAGCGTGTTTTTGTCCCTGACCGGAGTTTTCCTTTAAGAACTTGCGAAGGTCGAAATGTAGATAGATAGAGAGCGGGATAAGCACCTGCCAACACTCCTGTGGCCACAGTTAACGCCAGGAAAAAAAGAAACATGGAGGCATTGAAGACAGAACCGATAGTGAAATTTTTTCCGGTCAGGCTGTTGAACGGCGGGAGCAAAACAAGGACGCAAACCAGAGAGAATAAAAAAGCCAAAACCGACATAAAAAAGGATTCACCCATAAATTGATTTATGAGATGCCCCTTGGAGGCTCCGGAAACCTTTCGGATGCCGATTTCTTTGGCCCGGTTGGCTGCCTTGGCGGTAGCCAGGCTCATAAAGTTGATGCAGGCGATCGATAAAACCATGACGGCAACGAGGGAAAATACGTAGATATAAAGAGCTTTTCCCTGGCTGGTCCCCCCCAAATCGTAGTTGAAATGAGATCGTAGGTGAATATCCTTCAGTGATTGCAGCGCAATATGGATTGTGGTGGGATCGAGCTGGTTATCATTGATATAGGTCTTGATTTTTACCCCGAAGGCCTCTGCGTCCGTATCCGGCCTCAGACGCAGATAGGTGTAGTACTGGTGGTCTACCCAGCGTTTTGACGACTCGTTTGCAATAAGGCATTCAAAATTTCCGATGAAGCCGACTCGAATATGAGAATTGTGCGGAATATCCTGCATAATGCCTGTGATGATAAAGTTTTGCTTGGCGTTTACGGTGAGGATTTTCCCAGTGGGATCTTCATTTCCGAAATATTTTTTTGCCATGGACTGGCTTAACACCAATGAATTGAGCTCTTTGAGCACGGTCTTCGGATTCCCTTTGATGAGAGGAAAGGAAAAGAACGTGAAAAAATTAGCATCGGCAAAAGCGAATTGGTCTTCGAAAAAACGCTTTTCTTTGTATTTAACCAGATTCCTGTTCTGGATAGAAAAATGCATGGATTCCAAAACTTCGGGATAGTTATCCTGCAGGGTTGGGCCCAGAGGATATGGGGTGAAGGCGATGGGATTAATAGCACCTTGTGATGTTACCCATTGTTCGTAAATGCGGTAGATCCTTTCTGAATGTTCGTGAAAGTTATCATAGCTCAATTCATCCCTGACCCAGATCAGGATAAAGATGGAGACCGCCAATCCGATCCCCAAACCTGCCATGTTGATAAAAGAGAACGCTTTGTGTCTTTTGATATTTCTCAGTGTGATTTTGAGATAATTGAAAAACATAGTTCCTCCGAATCTAAGAGAACGCTTAAATCCTATGGGAATAGCGTAGAGAACCTGTCCCCATATCCAGAGAATGGCCTTACCTTTTCCTCTTTGCCGAGCGACCTGCTGATATTCTTCACTGCAGTCACCGGTCAGTGAGAACTCCTTTTCATAATGATTGAGCGAAGATAGAATCCATCTCGGTATCCGCGGGGGACGGCTTTTATTTTGGGGGCGGTTCCCTTGATGATAGGGATTAGTTTTTTTGAAGTTTGTTTTTTTCATGGTTTTACTGACTTGATAAAATCAGGAATGCTGAAAGAATAATCTGTTCAAGAAGGGTTAACTCTTTCATGTATTGTATCCTTTTATGTAAATTACATATATTACTTATACGCATTTTACATAAAAAAGGTTTATTAAAAACTTTTTTTCAACCTGCAGGAAAACGGGCTTTTTTGACAAGAACAGGATTTTAGTCAATGAAGCAGATATCCGGCCCATTGATCTTGCGGCAAAGCTTTTATTCCCGGGGAAGACCAAAAATGAGCGAAGATTTATTCGATGGCAGAGAGAATGATTCCCTCAGGTTCAAAGATGACCCGGCGCTCTCCTGGTTCGACCTCTCCTAGATCAAGCAGGTCATAACCCGCTTTCCGCCCCGTCTCGATGGTTCGCTCGGCCTCTTTCTCGGGAACAAAAATATAGAATCCGATTCCCCAGTTGAATGTGGTCAGGCAGTCCATAAGACTGACGCCTGTTTCAAGCATGAACAGGAAGAGTGGAGGGATTTCGTCGATCCATTTTTTTACCCTATAAGTGAAATGTTTTTTGGCATAGGCGATTTTTGAGATTCCCCCGCCCGTGCCGCCGAGAAAGGAGTGAATTTCGATGTTTTCATCGAGCAGGGCTTCGACGAGGCTGACATACGAGCGGGTAGGCATGAGCGCTTCTTCGCCCAGTGTGTTCCCGTTCGGGAGCTGGTGGAGAAATTTGTCTTTGAGTTCAAGTGCCCGTTTGATCACCAGTGAAATCCCGTTGGAGTGAAGTCCTGATGAGGTTGCACCTATGATCCGGTCTCCCACAGAAAGGTTTTCTCCAGTGATCATCCTGTCTGCAGGAGCGATGAGGCCGGTTACACAGCCGGACAGGGAGGGGGCGCTGTGCACAGGTGGTTCGGCCTTGATCAGATAACGGAGAGCGGGAGATTCGCCGGCTGGAAGGGCCATCCCGCACATCCGGCATGCCTGATAAAAACTTTCAGCCAGGTCACGGCCTCGTTTCTCGTCCATGAACCACTCGCTGTCGCCTGCCGCCACCTCATCCGTATAGATCACGGGCAGGGCTCCCTGGCAGATCACGTCATTGGCCGCCATCAGGGCTGTGTCGATACCGATTCCCTCATAATATGTCCTTCCGGTCCCGGCATGCTGGTACATCCATTCCGCAATCCAGTTTTTGTTGCCCAGCCCTTCCTGAGTCATGCACCAGAGGTGGGGCTGTCTACCCCGGAACTGGAAAACGGCGCCATGGGCACCTACGCTGTCTGCATCGACATGCACTTCGCGCTTGTTTGGGAACTCCAGTGTTCGCTTCCCGGCACGCACCATGGCCATCTTGAACGGCTCGATCTTGGAGTAATCTACCCCCGCCTGGGCATACTCTGACTTTATTTTTGTTTTGTCCATTTCATGATTCCTTCTACAGTTCCTCCATATCAGCCGGGGATGGAAGATTTGGAATCATGGCCACGGTTTTGCCTTTGTATTCGAAGACTTCCTTGTTGTCTTTGTTGATCTCTCCTATAAGTTCCGCCCTTACTCCTTTAGTCCGGATCTCCTTCAGGACAAGATCGACGTCCTTTTTCGCAACCTGAACAGCCATTCTGCCCTGAGACTCGCAGATCAGGATCTCTTCGGGGGTGAGGCCTTTTTCCCTAAGAGGGACTTTGGCGAGATCCACAAGGGCTCCGAAGCCGCCGTATCTTGCAGTCTCACAGACAGCGGCGCCGATGCCGGCTGCACCCAAATCAGAGCAGGCCTTGATTTTGCCTGTGTTGAAGGCGGCCAGAGTCGCTTCCATGATCTTCCGTTCTTCCTTGAAGAGGGCGACGGCCGGCTTCATCTCTTTGACCAGGCCCGCCCGGAAAAGGGTGTCGTTGCCGTCGCTGCCCGTTTTGCCGATCAAGATGATCTGATCCCCGGCGGATTTTGCCGGCTTGGTTAGCGGTTTTTTGGTGACCAGCTTGCCGATAACTGTAACTACCGTAGCCGGTACAATGTCGGAGAAAGAGGTCGAGAATCCTCCGCCGATGATAAAAACGTCCATGGCTCTGCACATGTCCTTCAGGCCTTTGACCATCAGGTTGACCCTATCCCCACTGGTCATCTCGACGCATTTTCCGCAGGTGCACTTTCCGGAAAACCCGCAGGGGCCGACAATAACTTTATCTTTGAGCGGTTTTGTTCCGATGAAATTCATCAGGAAAAGCGGCCTGGCGCCCATGGCCACAACGTCGCGCATGGCTCCGCCTGCTCCGGTGGCGGCCGCATCATAAGGTCTGGGGACACAGGGAGAGCAGTGGCTCTCCATTTTGCCTACATAAATCTCTTTGGTGCCGGGGAATTTGAATGCAGCCGCGTCGTCCCCCGGGCCAACAATCAAAGCTTTTGGAAAAGTCTTGCTGACTTTCTTGTTAAGAGCTTCGATCGCCTTGAAGTCGATGGCTTTTTCTATGTTATGATGCAGATGTACAAACAAGGCGTGCATCAGCGCCTTTTCGATGGTATTCATTTTCAGCCCTCCTGAAAATCATGATTATATATTTGAAATCGATCAGATTTAAGATACTACCTCAAGGATTTTAATATTCCTCTTTTTCAGCTCTTTCATGAAATAACCATAGAGTTCGCTTTGAATTGCGTCTTCAGGAGCCACGATTCCCTTCCCCTGAATCATGCCTTTTGCCATCATTTTGGCCGTGATGGCCATGGGATATCCGGTCACCCGCATCATCGATGAATGTCCCGTTTTTTTGTCCGCCTCATCCCACATGAAGTATTCGATTCTTGTCTTCTTTCCGTTCTTACGTCCTTCAACCGTATTGTACATGACACAGACATCTGTTTCACCCTTCTGAGGCAGCAGCTTGGGAGTGATGACCGAAGACACAAATTCCCGGGGGATAATCTTTCGTCCTTTGAACTCGACCGGTTCGATATCAAGCAAACCGCATTCCTTTAAAGTATAGACTCCCTGCCAATGACCCGGCCAGCGGACCGTTTTTTCTGCGAATTCCTTCAGTGTGGGCCTGGTGAACATAAAGCTCGGCATCCCCGGTGTTATGGCACAGGTAAGCTTCTCGTCCTTGCCGAATTGATTGAAACGGAATTCCTCGTATCCTGTTCCAGCCTCCACCTCGACCACACGGCCGTTCTGGATAACGTTGAGCTTGATCATATATTCTCTGAGGACATGCCAGAAGGCCCAGGTGATCATGTACCTAAGGGGATGCCTCTCTGAGGCTTCCTTGGAAGGAATTCCGCCGACACGGGCTATGACTTTTTCCGTTTTATCGAGCTTGCGTATGCCTTCGCCGCAGGTGATGTTGCTGATGCCTGGTGCGAAGCCCATACCGTCGACGAAAGTGACACCGTTTTCCACGGCTTTTTGGTGGAGCCATTCGCCGAACTCAAGGAGCTTGAGTCCCTTGGGAAGCTCCAGACCCTCGATTTCGAAAAGATCGGGTGTGCGGTGGAATTCCTCGAGAGCGTCCAGGCTGTCGAGGCCGGCTTCAATAGAGTACTGAAGAACCTTGTAACTTGTTTTCCGGTCGGGGAGTGCGCATACGCCGACATCATATTTTTTCATGAGGGCGATGACATCTTTCTTTCGGTTGATGTCGAGCTCATGAATGAAAAGTTTTCGGCCGCCCACCTTCTTTTTAACAGCTTCTAGGGTTTTGCGGTGCCGGCCGACAATCCCGATCCTTTCGACCTCGGGGTCCTGGGCCAGGTCATAGGCCACTGCGGAACCGATTTTTCCCGATGCTCCTAAAACCAGGATTTTCATGTTTTGCCTCCATTTTTTTGGTTTTTTTGGTCCATAGCTTGTGGAATGTATTCTCTAGGATTAAATAAACTTATAATAAAGGACTGTTTGATGTCAAAATTTTTATATAACCAATGATAAACCGGTTAATTTTAGTTGCTTTAACCGAAATTGAAGACAGGAGCAAAAATTTGGCGATAGTTAGTTGGAAGGAACCGTCGTATTGGCATTGGATCTGCCAATTGATAGCGGTCAATTTTTTAAGGAATACCCGGTCATGGCTGGCCAGGAACAATGAGCAGAGGCAATTCATCAGGGCATTTTCAAGGCAGATGATTGAAGGGAGATCCAGGTGATTGAACGGTTCATCCAGCGCCAGCACGTCCGGTTCCTGCCAGAGGGCTATTGCTGTCTGAAGCCGTTTGCGCATACCGTGGGATATATGGGACCAGGCGTTCAACCAACTGAAATCAAGTTTCAAACGCTCGCTTAATATTTTTGCCGATCTCAGGTTGCTGGCAAAAAATTCCGCAGCCTTTTCAGGTATATCATCGGTCCTTTGGGGACAATAAACCGAATGTCCGGGTATCTGGATATGGCCGAAAATGGGAGTCAGTTCACCGGCAGCCAGTTTTATAAAGGTCGTCTTGCCACACCCATTGGCCCCAACCAAACCGGTCCACCCCCGGCTGAGATGTAAAGTCAGATTTTCGATGAGAGGCTTTGCGGAGGTACCGTAGGAAAAACTGACATGATTGAATTTTATAAATGGATGGACCATTTTTTCTCCATGGATTTGGTTATTGGGACCAAAAAAATGAAAGGGGTTTTTAAACCATGGGGTGGTTAAGGTCTTTATCCTCTTTATTCTCTCATAACGTGTTTTTATATCATATTATTTCCAAAAAACGAAAGTCTTTTCATTCATAACGGAGAGAATCCACAGGATTGGCAAAAGCTGCCCGGAAGGCTTGGAAGCTCACCGTGATCAGGGCGATAAATAAGGAGAGCGCGGCTGGTAGAACGAATACCAAAGCATGGATGCTCATGCGGTAAGCGAAACTCTGCAGCCAGCGATTCATGACAAAAAAGGCCAAAGGCAATGCGATCAAGTTGGCAAAAACCACAAGCAGCATAAACTCTTTCGCCAGGAGGCGGACAATTCCGGGAATGGACGCTCCCAATACCTTACGGATGCCGATTTCTTTGGTGCGTTGTTCCGCTGTGAAGGATGCCATACCGAAGAGACCCAAACAGCCGATCAGCACGGCGAGGAAACTGAAACAGAAAGTAATCGTCTTCAGACTTTCTTCACTCCTGTAGAGGCTGTCGAAAGAGTCATCCAGAAACAGGAACTGAAAAGGCCTGTTGGGATCCAGCTCCTTCCATTTTTTCTTCAAGAGGCCCATGGTATGGGGGATGTTATCCGGAGCGATGCGGATGGACAGGGTCGAAAGGCTGTCCTCATCGTAGAATATGATGAGAGGTTCGATCTTCTCGCGGAGAGACTGCATGTGGAAATCCTTCACAACGCCTATGACGGACACATAGAATGTTTTACCTCCACTGTTCGGCGGCGGCCGGAAAATGAATCTTTTTCCCACAGCATTCTCCCAGCCGATTTTTTTGGCGGCTGTTTCATTAATAAGCACAGATTCATCAGGATCGGTGGCCAAATCATCGGAAAAATTCCTCCCCGCGATGATCTTCATGCCCATCGTGGGAATGTAATGAGCGTCCACATCAATATAATCCATGGTCATTACCTGGTCATCAGTAAAACCCTCAGGAAGAAAAGGAGCGATAAGCTGCCCTCTGCTCGGCACAATGTCTGAAGCACCGACATCGATGACTCCTGAGAGACTCAGCAGTTCGCTCCGGATCGGACGGTAGGATTTTCGAATGCTCTCGCTTATTTGAGGAATGACAACAACGTGTTCCTTGTTGAAACCCAGCTCTTTGTTTTTCATGAAGAGAATCTGGCTGGTGACGATGATGGTGGCGGCGATCAAAGCAATGGATATGGAAAACTGAAAGACTACAAGGATTTTTCGAAGCCTGGAATGCGATCCCCCGGCTTTAAAAGATCCTTTCAAGACATGACCCGGGAGAAAAGAAGATAGGATGAATGCGGGGTAGATTCCTGCAAGCAAACCGACGATGAGTGCCATGCCCAGAAATGCGGCAAACAGCCAGGGGATTTGGATGAAATTCAGGCTTAGTTGGCCGCCGATGATGGAGTTGAAAAGCGGAAGAAGCAGCAGGATAAGCATGACTGCCAGTACCATGGCGAGTATGCTGTGGATCATGGATTCCCCAAGAAACTGCCCGATCAAACGGCTTCGCACGGCCCCCATGGTTTTCCGCATGCCCACTTCCTGGGCCCGTTTTGTTGAGCGGGCTGTGGAAAGATTGATAAAATTGATTCCGGCAATAAGCAAAATAAATATGGCGATTCCTGCAAAAAGATAGACATAGGTGATATCGCTGTTGGCCGATATGTCGCGTTCGAAATCCGAATACAGGTGAATCCTTTTTAAAGGTTGAAGGAATATCTGTGCAGAACCTCCAGCGGCATTCAGTGCTTTTCCAATGTGTTTATCGATGAATTCAGGAAGTTTTTGCTCGAGAAGTCCGGGATCGTTATGTTCGTCGAGGAGGAGATAGGTGTAAAACCGGAGATCGAACCACTGGTTGTCTCTGACACTCTTCTCCGCTTTCAAGGTTTGGAAGGAACGGAGCATGCTGAATTGGAGATGGGAATTCGGCGGAATATCCTTGATGACGCCCGTCACGCTGAAATCTTTTTCATCGTTGATGCGGAGTATCTTGCCGAGAGGATTTTCGTCGCCGAAGTATTTCCTGGCCGTGCTTTCCGTGATCACCACCGTATAGGGAGCTTCGAGTGCTGTTTTCGGATCGCCGCTGACAAAAGGGAAACTGAATATGTCGAATAGGGTGTTTTCGGCAGTCCCAACGTTTTCCTCCTGGAATGTTTTATCCTCATATTTAACGGTCACTCTGCGCGGACGATCCATCCTTGCAGCGGTGACGACTTCCGCAAAATCGTCAACGAGAGCGGGACCCGCTGCGGTTATGCACACGGGAGTGTGCAGTGCGGAGCCGATTTTGAAATCCATCGTAATCCGGCAGATACGATCCGCTTTTTCATGAAACCGGTCATAACTCACCTCATTCAGAACCCACAGAAAGATCAGCATGCAGACCGCCATGCCGATGGCCAGACCGGAAATGTTGATAAAAGAATAACCTTTGTGCTTTTTCAAACTCCGCAAGGCGATTTTTAGATAATTTTTTAGCATGATGAATCTCCAATAGAAAAAATCTCTGGTAAATACCGGTAGAGAACAGATGCACTGCCGCCAATACCACAGCCGGGCGAAAAAGGTGCCTTTTGTGCGGGCGATTTCTTGAAATTCCTCATCGAAGTCTCCGAAAAGAGCAAAGTTTTCCTCATACCTGGCCGTGTATTTAAGGATCCATCCAGCTATGCGTGGTGGATGGGATTTGCGTGGCGGCATTGTTCTATCCTTCAATCGAATGCATATTCGGATATTCCTTCCCACATTTTTTGATTCATCTTGCGGGCGTCCTTCAAGGCATTCAATCCGGCAGGAGAGAGGGAGTAATAGATCTTTCTCCGGCCTCGTCTGTCAGGTGTCGGGTCCCCCAGGGTTTTTTTGACGTATTTTTTTTTGGTCAGTTGGCTTAGTGCGCTGTAGAGGTTTCCGTATGTGAATTCCTTCTCGATGATCCTGGAAACATACTTTCGGATGCCGACGCCGTAGGCTTCGTCTTTCAGCCGCCATATGGTCAATAAGAGGATTTCTTCGATTTTTGTCAGTTCTTTCATCGTGTTCCTTATTTTTTTACTGAAATTCAGTATAATTATATATACGTTTAAACAAGAAAAAAAGTTTTGCCTGTATTATATTCAATATTTCACAAGGTCATCCGCACATGTTCTAAAAAAAACAGCTTGGCCGGCTTATATTAACCTGTTTTTTGAGTTGTTTTCGAAGTTCTGACCTCATACAAAATTAAGAAATCAGATCTACATTATTTGCGTGTGAAGGTCAGGATTCCCAGCACATTTAAAGATTCAGGCTTTCCTTCGGTGCTCCAGGAAAAAGTGACGGGCATTCTGCCGACATAGATGATTGGCTCAGCGATTCTGAAGGTCTCTGATCGTAAATGCTCTAAACGAGACCGGATCCGGCCCAAACGGATCATTAACTTTCCCTGCTCACAGGTCACCTCGGCCCGGCCGTAGAGGTCGTTCTCATAGACACCGGCGTATTTATCCAAGGCGAGCGAAGGGGGTGCTTTTTTTACCGGCGCGGCCGCATGATTTTTTTGAGCCGTGGCCATTTTTGCCCGGTATGCCTTGACCGAAGCCAAAACTTCCCCGCTCCAGTCCCGGGCCTCCCCGCCGATAAAAGAATCAAAAATTCGGTAAAGGAGCGCTTCCGCCAGGGTGGCCGGGTGCAGGTTGGATAAAATAACCACACCCAGGTTCATTTCCGGTATCATGCCAACCTGACAGCGCATTCCTTCCCCATCGCCTCCGTGATGAACGAGCATCTTCCCTCTGTACTCCTGCACGAACCAGGCCAGTCCGTAGCTTAAAAAACGGGACGGGGCAAGGGAAATCACGTAAAAACAAACTTCAGGACTGGCTCCTCCCCACCTGCTGATCGATTTTATGATCTGCTGCGGAGAATGCATCTCCTTGAAAGTTTTAGGGCTTAAAAGGCGCTTCCCGTCGATTTGTCCCTTTCCCAGCTGAAACCGCAGCCACCGGACCATGTCCGAAACATTCGAGTTGATCGACCCGGCGGGCCCGATTCCATCAAGATCTTGCCAGGGGATGGGCCGGATTCTGCCGTCGATGATCTCATGCGGACAGGCCAGGTTGGCGCTCTCCGGAAAATCTTTGATGTTTGTGCTGCTGGATGTCATTCCCAAAGGATCGAATATCCTCTCCCTTACAAACTCATCCCAGCTTTTCCCGGTTACGGCGGGGATGATCTGTCCGGCCACAATAAACATGGTGTTATTGTAGTCAAATGTCGAGCGGAAGCCATACAAGGACCTGGCGTGCCGGTAACGCCGAATAAGTTCATCTCTATTAAAATCCGTTAGTATCCAGGGCATGATGAGAGGCTCACATCCTACACGGTGGGTCAGACAGTCCCGGACCGTCACCCTGCTCATTTCCCGCTTCATTGGCCTTCTCGAAGGTGTAACGATAGGAGATCGTCTTGCCTTCTTGGGAGTTTGCCACCTGGCCCATTCCGATATAAGCATGGAGATACTCCGGATGCCGGAAGGCGGTGTAAAATCCGAGGATGCTTCCCCAGGAGTGCCCCAGCAGATATATTCTATCCTTTGAAAAGCGATTTCTGAGCATTAAAATGAGCTCGCGAGTGTCTGATAAATACTGCTCACTCATACCTCAGGTTGTTTACCGGATTGGTTAACGCCGCCTTTATGGATTGAAAACTCACAGTCAGCAAAGCAATAACAAGTGCCAGCAATCCGGAAAGGATAAAAATATCTAATCCGAGACTCGTTCGATAGGCAAAGTTGTTTAGCCATCCTTTCATAACAAAATAAGCAGCAGGCCAGGCCGCAAGGTTGGCCAAAATCACCCATTTGATGAATTGCCTGGAAATCAAGAATGTCACGCTGGAAATGGTGGCCCCCAGCACTTTTCGAATCCCGATTTCCTTTGTGCGCTGTTCTGCGATGTATGCAGACAGTCCGAAAAGGCCGAAGCATGCAATGATGATAGCCAGAAAGGTGAAATACCTGAACAGACTGCCTGTTCGATCTAACGCTGTGTATATACTAGCAAGAGCCTGGTCCACAAAAACATATTGAAAGGGAACACTGGGGAAAAATTGTTTCCATTGGTTTTCCGTATATTTTAGGGCTCCTGAAATCTTTCCCGGCTTGATCCTAACATAAATAAAGCGAAGCCATTGGGTTTCATATAATCTCAATACCAGCGGTTCCAATGAAGTATTTAAAGGTTTGAAATGATAATCATTGATAATTCCTATGATGGAACCGGCATTGCCCATTAAAGTAAGCTGTTTGCCAAGAGGAGATTGCAGCTGCATAGCTTTTACTGCCTTGCTGTTAAGAATATAGTTTGTCCGATCGGTTGAGAATTTTTGTGAAAAATCTCGTCCTTCAGCCATCTTTATTTTAAACGTCTTGATGAAATCGTAATCAACACCCACACCCCGTATCAAAAAATCTTCATCAGGAATTTTGCCTTCCCAACTCACGTCTTCAGTTGCAATATCAGTACCCCAAAACGGCGGACTTGATGAAGCAGTAACATTTAATATTTCAGGGTTTTTTAATAAATCATTTTTAAAGGGCTCATACTTCATCCGGACATCGTTATTCATCGGCAAAAAAATCAGATTCTCCTTATCAAACCCAAGTTTGGAATTGTGGATATAGTTAAGTTGATTGTAAATAACAACCGTCCCTATGATTAAAATAATCATGAGTGAAAATTGGAATACAACAAGGACCTTTCTGAAAAGGGCACCTTTGATTCCGGTATGGTAAGAATCATTCAATGATTTTACCGGTTGAAAAGACGAAAGAAACAATGCAGGATAGCTGCCCGCCAGTATCCCCGTGAGGAACACAAAACCTATCAATCCTAAGAAAATATTTATATTCAACAACGCTTCTAAAGAAATGGTTTTTCCCGATAGGGTATTAAAAAAAGGCAAAACCATAGAAACTGCGGCTAGTGCGATCACGGAAGCAAAGAAAGATAAAACCAAAGATTCACCCAAAAATTGTATCACAAGATTTCCCCGGCCGGCTCCCATGACTTTCCGCATTCCGATTTCTTTTGAGCGCCTTCCTGAGCGCGCCGTTGAGAGATTCATAAAATTGATGCAGGCGATGAGCAAAACAAAAAATGCCATTGCGGAGAATATATAGACATTGGTAATATTTCCGGTCGCAATATTTAACCTCAGGTTCGTTGAATGAAGGTGAATCCTTTTGAGAGGCTGTAAGTATAAAGAAGAAGTCGACTCGGGAATATGTTTTTTCAGATACCCGTCTATTTTCTTCGAAACATCCTGATAGAGAATGTTTTTTTGAAGAAGCACATAGGTATAAAAAGCTGTATTATGCCAGTCCACATGGGTTTCCTGACCGCGTCCCTGGATTTCCTTGACGCGTGTAAACGGAATGAGAAAATTGACAAACTGCATATGGGATTGAGGGGGAAAGTTTTTCATAATTCCTGTTACTTCAAAGTCATACTGATTGTTAATTTTTAGAGTTTTTCCGATGGCGTTTTCTTTTCCAAAATATTTTTCCGCCATGTTTTCTGTGATAACGATAGAACTGGGATTCGATAGAGCCGTTTTTTTATCCCCTTTGGCAAAAGGGAAGTCAAACATTTCAAAATAAGATGGATCGACATAAGCTCCGTTGTTTTCATAAAAGGTCGTCTCCTCATGAGCGACGATCATCTGTGCTGCCGGTTGAAATCGGGTCGAATTGATTATCTCAGGAAATTCTTCTTTCAAGGCTTGAGCAAGGGGTGCGGGTGTCGTAGCATAGTGGGCGATTTCACCTTTCCGCCAGATTTTATTGACTCGATAAATTTGATCCGCCTTCTCATGAAAGTTGTCGTAACTAAGCTCATCCTGAACCCATAACAGGATTAGCACGCAGCTGGCTATACCGATGGCCAATCCCATGATATTGATGAATGAATAACTTTTCTGGTGTTTGATCTTACGCAAAATGACCTTGATGTAGTTCCAGGCAAGAGCCGGAACAAACCGGGACAGGCGCAAAGGTGAGCGTCGGTTGAGAGAGAGAACCCGGTTTTTATTATATTCACCAGCAATGCTTCCAGGATCACCCACCTGATTTATTGCTTTTTTAAAGGCGTCCTCATCATCAAGTCCTGCAAGCTTCTGTTCTTTATAAACGTCACGCAGGTGAAGCTCGAGATCAGCGATCAAACCATCCTCGAACACTTCATGTTTATACAAAGATTTTTTCCATTTTTTGATTTCTTTTTCCAGATCGAACATCATTCCTCCTGCTTTTTATTCCTTAATCCTCTCTGCTGGAGAGGAGCGCCAGTATGATCGGCCTGGTTGACGCGGTCATCAATGTTTTTGATATCATTTGTGCCTCATGCTCGAAGATACATTCGTAATCTATGTATGCATATTATATGCCAATTAAATAATACAGGTATAACGGGTTGGGTTTGGAAAAAAAGCCTTTTTTTAACAAGAGACTGTTCATTTCTGAAACATAACCTGTGCGTATGTGGACATAATGATTTGTTGTCAATCTGCTTTATTACCTAGAAAATAATAACAGTCTTCACCCGGCTTGCCCGGGTGATCCAGGCAGATTAAATAAAAGGAGTGGATTCCCCGAATGAGTCGGGGAATGACATATTATTAAGAGTTGATAATGTAAAAAATCGATGTGGTCGTTTTCCTGTCTGCGGCGGATTCTTCAGGCGATTTTCCTTCGGAACTCCCTGGAATAACGGCGGGAAACGGGGATTGGTTTATCCGATCCCTTTATTTTCAATCTGTAGCCCTGGGAGTTCCCCGTGATCCGGTCGATATTTGAGATGTTTACCAGGTAGGTGCGGTGGCAGCGGAAGGCCGGCGGATAGGACTTAAGCTCCTTCTCGATCCTCTTAAGCGACCCCCGCAGCAGCACGTTTCTGACTTCCTTTTCATCCTCCCAAAAGATTTCCACATAATTGTCCACGGACTTGACAAACAAAAGGCTGCCCAGCCGGATCCGCACCCGGTCCGTCCCGCTTGCAGATGACAGGGATACGGACCGGCTCAAGATATCTTCGCTTTGTTTGGCAAAATCCGGTGAGCGGATGGACCGGTCAAGATCAAGAGCCGCGGCCGCATATTTTTTCAAAAGCCTTTTCTGCCTCAGTAGAATGGTAAATGTTATCGGCAAAATACCCACAAGCACGGTTGTAACCTGGCTCCGGACAAATGTCTGTAGATTTATGGGATAATATCCTCCCCAATTGGCGTAAAGCAGATTCCCGAATCCGATAAGGAAAAGGATCCAGACCTCAAGAGCGATCTCTTTTCCCACATACCAGTTTTCCTCAAGGAAAAACCGCGGTGCAATCAGAGGCAGAACCAACCAGCTAAAGGCCAGGGCCATGCTGGTGATAACCCCGAAGCCGGCTATGATCAATGGATTATAGACACCCTCCCTGGCGGCCATGCCTGAGATCCAGACAAAGACCGATATAAAAGCGCCGATTCCCAGGATGTACTTCCATTTTCTTCTGAGATCGCGATCAAAGGGAAAGGGTTGTTTGAAAAACTCTCTGATTTTTCGAACCATCTCTTTTTTTGTCCCTTTAATTAACCGGATTTTTTCATATCCTCCATTACCGCAGAGAAGCACAACAGACCGCTGGGGATACAGGCACTGTAACCATGACCCGGGAGAGTCCAGGCCCCGGCTAAATACAGGTTTTTGATCGGAGTTTTTTGAGGGAAACGGCGGTTTCCTGAATTATCAACGGTCTGGTTCCAGCCGTAAATCGCACCTCGGGGATTTCCGGTATAGCGTTTATTGGTAAGCGGAGTTGCAATCTCTTTGACCTCGATGGCTTTCCGGAGACCGGGCAACAGGGTTTTTTCCACCTGGCTGATCAACATATCGGCGATACGTAGCTTTTCCCTGCGGTAGGCGGTTTTTTCTCCTGAAAAATAGTCTTTTTCATACTTTTCCCAGGGACCGAATCCCTGGGTGGTCATGATGTTGAGGGTGTTCTTTCCCGGGGGTGAGTAGTTTTTATATAAATTGTCATAAATGGTCAGCCCGAATCCCGTTCGGGTCAGATCGCCGGACAGGATGGCTTGGTAGTCGGCTTCGATATCATAATCCGGATAATAAAATATTTCCGATTCTTTCAGGCCGGTCCGGCTTACCAAATCCTTTTTCAAACCCAGCCACACCTGGAAAGAGCTATAACTGATGGAATATCGATCCATGCGGGTTCGGGTATCTTTGAGAAACTCCGGCTCATCAATCATATTGTTTAAGGTATCAATGGCGTTGGCGTTGGAAATGATGGCCCGGGCATGAAACATTTCTCCTTTATCGGTTTGAACACCATAGGCAGCGTGATCTTTGGTAAGAATTTTTTCCACCCTTGTGCGAAGTTGTATTTTGCCCTTATTTTTCTTGATCAAGCCGGCAAAGGCGTTGCTAATGGCCTGGGATGTGCCCACCGGATAATAACCACCGGACTCCAGATAGTCCAGCAGGGGCATGGCATAATAGTAGGGGGAGAGTTTGGATGGGGGAAGTCCGAAATAGCCCCAGAGCCCGGAGATGATGGCCTTCAACTTGGGTGACTGGATCCTGTCGTCCATCATGGCCCCCCAGGTGCGGTTGAAGTTCTTGAACAGGAAGGGGAATTCTTTAGGAAAATTAGCCATGTCCACCTGGCCCCGAGCCTGCTGAATGCGGCCCAGGTCGTTGACAAATCCCTTTATATCGGCGAACAGATTTTCAATGTTCACGGCTTCTTCAGGGAAATGACCTCTGAGCAAGGCGATGTACCCGGAAAGATCGCGATGCGGAACCCGGATATCGTAATCGGGATAGATAGCTCGGTAGAGGATTTGATGGGGAACAAATTTCAAGTTCGTAATTTCCGGAAAACCAGATATCAGGTTGGCCACACCATCACGAATTCCCACAGTGGTGGAATGAAGAGACACATCAAATGTAAAATCGTGCCGTTTAAAGGCTCTGGCATAACCGCCCGGGTTGTCATGCTGTTCGATGACCAGGACTTTATATCCCTGGCGGGCAAAGGCTGCTGCACAACTCAGTCCTCCCAGACCTGCCCCGATGATGATGGCATCATATTCCGGTTCCTTTTTGAGCTGGCTGTCTCCTCGGGGGAAGGAGTTCCAATCCAGCGACAGCACAGGAATCCCGGCCAGTATGGATTTGATAAATTCCCGCCTCTCAAAAGTTATTTTGGACATAATGACTCCTCCTTTTTGAACAACCCAAAATTATATTTTTTTCTTTATTATTGAATATACGACAAAAGAATTATTTTTATAAAGTTTTTTTTGTGTTAGATTTAATGAAAATGGTAATTGTTTCATTATACCTTTCTCGGTTAACGCAGTTATTTTGGCCGATTAAATTTGATGTTGAAATAGGAAAAATGATTCATTTTTGCACCTAGGCCGATTTTACTAGCCCAGGCAAAGCAACATGATGTCTATCAATTGATTTTGCAGAGGAGGGATGCTTCTGTTCAGACTATCCTTTTTGAATATGGTTCTTGATAATCTCATACAAATGAATTCTACTCTGCACATCCGGTTTTTTATTAATATTGTGAAGATGGTTTTTTACTGTGCAGCAAGATAAGTGTTATTCAAACCGGATGACATCCACGGGATCTGTGCGGGCGACACGGATGGTCTGGGAGAGAACCATCCCCATTCCCAGGACTATTACGAGTCCGGCTCCAAAGATAAAAATCTCAGCTTTCATTCCGACTTGTTTGTCATGAAGCGAAAGAAGAACGCCGTTAAACCACCAGGCCAGAGGAATTGCAGGGGCCGTCGCAACCGCGAGCATTCCCATAAAATTGCGCGATAAGAGCTTTACCAGGTTCCACTCTCCGGCTCCGCAGACCTTCCGGATTCCGATCTCCTTCCTCCGGATGCGGGAGCTGTAGTCAGCAATCCCCAAAAATCCCAGACAGACGATAATCATAGTCAGGATGGAAACAAAACGTATCGATTTCATCATCAATTCCATGCCTCCCAGTTCTTCCTTGATTTGGTCCGCGAACAGTGCATATTCAAAGGGAGCGGCTGATTTGAACGATCCCCACATCTTCTGAAGGCTTGCGGCTACATCCTTGATCTTGGTCGGTTCGACATGAAGGACCGCGATTTGACATCTTTCGGGCAAGGACCGGAGGGCGAAAGGACCTTGGTCACGGGTGATTGATTTGTGGGCAAAATCTTTCAAGACTCCGGCCACACGAATCCTCTGCCCGTCTTTCATCAAAAGCGATCTGCCGACAGCTTCCTGCATTCCACCAAACTTCAGCTCTTTGACTGCGGTTTCGTTAACCCAACTTTCGCCATTATGAATGCATACACTCATAACATTATTATAATCAGCCAGATACACAACCCTCCTTGTAGCACCTAACTGCATATTGGGCTTGTCATTATATCTCACCCCTATATATTGTGTATTTTTTAAAAAAAGACTTGACATGTCGTACCTAATTGTGTATATTTATTATATGGCTTACATACTCAAAAAGCGTCTAAAAGGTCGTGCCTATTATTACCTGGCCGAGGCCCAACGAGTGGATGGAAAACCACGCATCATCTGGCAGAAGTATCTCGGCACCGCTGACAAGATCAAAGAAAAGCTCATGGCCGCTCCATCCGAAGGTATTGAGGATATCGTCACCCTTGAGCTGGGCTCCGTGGCCGCTGTTGAATCCATTGAGGAGGTGGTCCGCTTCGCAGACATTGTTGATGACGTCGTACCCAAAAGAAACCAAGGAATGCGTATAGGACAATATCTTTATCTTCTCCTTTTGAACAGAATCATTGAACCGAAAAGCAAAGCCTCTCTGGGGGAGTGGCTGAAGAAAACCGCAGTAACGGAGTATCGCGAAGTGGATTTTTCACTTATTGATTCGAAAAATTTGTGGGACCATTTGGATAAGGTCGAGGAAAAGCATATCAAGGCCATAGGGGATGCCGTCTCAAAGAGGATTGTCGAGCTCTATGACATATCGCTTGACTGCCTCCTTTATGATACGACGAATTATTTCAATCAAATGAGTCCGGTCACAGACAGCAAACTGAGCCGTTATGCGCACTCCAAGGCGGGAAAACATCACCTGCGTCATGTGGGATTGGCTCTTCTGTGCACAAGGGAGGAAGGGATCCCGCTTTTTCACAGGCTTTATTCGGCCAATGTGCATGATTCCAAGATCCTCGCCCAGATAAGACAAGAACTTTTCTCTCTTCTTTTCTCTTTTAAGAAAGGAAAAGAGCGCATGACTTTGATTTTCGACAAAGGCTGTAACTCTCCGGATAACTTCGCTGCCATCGATGCAAGCGAATTTTATTTTATCGGCACCCTCTCTACCTACCATCATCCCCGGCTCTGCCGCATTCCTCTCTCTTCATTCAAGGAAATAACTATTGAGGGAAAGCCCCTTTGGATTTATCAAACCACCATGGAGCTTTATGGAAAAGAACGATCGGTGGTGGTGAGTTTTAATCCCCGCACCTATGAGAGAAAGATTCATTGGCTGAGCCGGACGATGGTTAAAACAAAAAGAAAACTTCAGGAGTTGCGTCAAGAACTCAAGAACGCTGACGGGAGGACCACCGTTCAGTCCGTGGAAAGGCACGTCAATGAGATTCTCTCTGAGAGCCACATCGCTCCTGTTTTTGATGTCAAAGTCAGCTGCCGGTACCGAAAATTCCAGATGTCGATACGGACTCATCCCCAGGTCATTAAAGATTACAGGTCCCGTTTCGGTAAAAACATCATTTTAACGGACCATCTCGACTGGGAGGCGGAAGAGATCATTCGGGCTTACAGGGATCGCTATAAAATCGAGGCGGCCTTCCGTATGACAAAAGATCCCTTTCATATTCGCTTCGAACCGATGTTCTGTTGGACCGACAGCAAGATTCAAGTGCACGGGTTGACCTGTGTGATGGCGCTTCTTTACCTGGCTCTTCTTCATAAAAAATTGGTGGATGCCGAAGCAGATATCTCTCTTGACCGGGCCATGGATATGCTTCGCGGTATTCGTCTGGTTCATTGCTATTATCCAAATAAATCCCGGCCCGTGCAGAAAATATGCCGTATTTGTAGCACCGAAAAGAAGCTCCTAAAAGCACTTAACATAAAATTATCCGGAGTTAGGTAGTACAAACGTATATCATGTAACTCTATTATTATGATACTTTTAGAAGATTTTTCTCAACCTATTGGCGAAAGTCGGGTCAGACAGGGACATTTTTTCTTCCTGGTTGGATCGAAGAGGATATCCAGATCTTGCGGATGAACTGCGACCCATACACGGAAGTGGTCCTGAATTTGCAAAAACTCTGGTCGGTATTATCGAGAAATCGATTAAAACATTCTAAATGAAAATCGACCCAGGATTCCCTACTCTTTGCGAGATGGATCGGCAAGCTTCTTGTACTTATCGTAAAATACTGATAGCTTTTGGGCGAAATCTTTGTAATCTATGAAGTGATATTTGCACCCTCGCCGTGAACAGATTTGAACAGTGCCGCCATCGATTAATTCAAGAAAGGCCAAGGGGGCTTCACACTCCTCACATAAGTCTTTCGAAAAGAGAGAGGCGCCGCATTCCGGGCAAAAGAATAAAACAATTTCCTCTTCTGGCACATATATCTCAGATATAATATTGTAACTTCCAAATAGTGAGCTTAAAAACAATTCGCCTATTTTGTCACGGTGTTGAATCTTAGTTTATCGCTTGGATAACCATCGATTTGCTTTTCAAAATTCATAAGGCTTTTCCTGCAATAGGGGCATTTCGCTTCAACCACTATCTTTTCCATTTTTTACCTCATTTTTTATTTTCATTTTTATCTAAAAATTGTTCATATTCTGGTTTGGGTTGATTTGTTCAACTTTGTTTAGATAGAAACCTTCCTGGAGTGGAGCTATTGATTGACCCCTTTTTTCAGATTTCACATTTTTCATTTATCATATGATTGTTATAAATCCGTTTGATTTTTGTTTGGATTTTAATAAATATTTTGGTGTCATTTCTGCCTTTACTGATCTTAAAATATTGATATATAATGTAATAAAAATAAAGAAATCAATGTTTGGAATAGGCTTGATGAGGCTATCGAGTTTGCCGAGCAAACGATTGGCCTATAGATTCTGAGAAAAGCAGGCTACCATACTTTTTCGCAATGCAGCTCCCAGGCTTCTTCCTCGAAGTTGTACAGAAGATAATAATAACATCCCTGATAAAAACAAAAGAGAATGCCGTTGGACAGCCGGCCTGTATGAGGGAGAAATATTCTTTGCAATTCCCGGCCTTGCTCATCGAAGATTACGAATTCTACGGAATTATTTCGGTATCTGTAGGTTCGGGCGATGAATTTCCCGTCGACTATGTCAAAATAATCCAGCCCCGGTGTTTTATTGGGAAAGTAGATTTGCTTTTCGAATATACTCCATCTATCTCGCAACTCAGGGTCCTCTCGGAGAGGTTTGATAACGGCTTCTTTTAAGTCTGCTGTCACCTTGATCGGCTCAAGAGGCAATTTGATTTCTTTTTGCCGGATGCCGTTCCTGTCATAAACCGTTACGATGGATTCCTTTCCCGAGGTGATGATGAATATTTGATCATCGGCTGTCCGGTATGAAAAAACTTCCGCAACAAGATTGAGTTTTTTGAGGCCATAAACCTCCTTTTGAGTGCCGATCTCCCTTATCAATTTGAAATTTTTGTCATATAAATTGATAGTTATAGTGATTTCCTTGACGGAAAATTGTAAATCTTTTATTAAGTAATTTTCGCCGATCTGATCGATCGCCCCCTTAAACATTCCGACGGGTACTCTGACTTCGTCGATATATTCGCCGTCCAGAGAAAAGCGGACCAGCTTGTAGTTGCCGGAAATATCCAGGTGATCTTTGTTGACCCGGATTCGATACATGAATCGGAACTCGCCCGGTCCTTGGCCCTCATGTCCGAAGGATTTAACGAAAGTAACCTCATTAGAACCAATCGTATAAAGATGTGCTATCGAAGAGTTCTCGGCAATATATATCCGTCCGTCAGCTATAGTTAGGAAGAAGGGTTCCATTACACGGGGCATCTTTGCGGCCAATTCTCCCGACATCGGCTTTGCCGGGAAAAAAAGTCCCAAAGCGATGAAAAGCCACGGAATCAAGCACCTGCGTTTTAGAGCTTTCATCTCAACCTCCTTTATTCCTTGAGATACATTTATTATAATGAATATTAATGTTCACATAAAATATTTATTGAATAAAATAGGGATTTAAGGCGTAGTAAAAATCGGGCAAGATAAATCAATCCATTAAAAAGGAATTTAAATGAAAACAACGGTAGGAATTTTGATTCTATTACTCCTGACCTCTTTGAGTTTAATAGGCCAAAAAAAATCCTCATTGCCTGTTAATGATCTTATTTCCATGGCTAAAAGTTTCGTCAAAGCCCTGGAAAAAGAGGATTATGAGGCGGCGGTCAAAAATTTTGATGAAACCATGCAAAAAGCGGCTCCTCCGGAAAAAATGAAACAAGTTTGGGAAACAGTTCTCAGACAGGTAGGAAAGCTCAAACGGCAAACAGGAATCCGAACAGAATCAATTCCCAAATATAATATTGTTTATATCACCTGTGAGTTTGAAAAAGCCGCTTTGGACATCAAAGTGGTGTTCAACAAGAATAAGCAGATTGCCGGCCAGTTTTTCACCCAATCCCCATCCCCTTACAAACCCCCTTCTTATGTGGATACGGATTCTTTTACTGAAAAAGAAATAACATTCGGGGTAGAAGGATGGAAACTGCCCGGGACTTTATCCATCCCCAAAGGAAAAAGTCCTTTCCCTGCAATAGTGTTGGTTCATGGCTCAGGACCCAACGACAGAGATGAATCCGTGGGGGCCAATAAGCCGTTTAAAGACCTGGCTTGGGGATTGGCTTCGAAAAAAATCGCTGTTCTGAGATACGACAAGCGGACCTTGATCCACGGAAAAAAAATGGCAGCCCAAAAGGACCTTAGCTTAACCGTTTATGAGGAAACTATAGAAGATGCTCTGTGCGCAGTCAAGCTTCTCCGCCGCACTGAAAAAATAGATCCTGAAAAAGTCTTTATCCTGGGTCACAGTCTGGGGGGAACTCTGGTGCCCCGAATAGCTCCTTTGGCTCCGGATACAGCCGGATTTATTGTTTTGGCCGGTGCCGCCCGCCCTTTTGAAGACCTTTACATCGAACAAGTCCGATACATATTCATGCTGGATGGAAAGCTGTCTGTGGAAGAAAAAGAAAAACTGGAAGAAGCTAGAACAGAAGTCCAAAAAATCAAAAGCCTGAGAAAGACCGACCTTTCCCAAAAAAAAGAGAAGATTCTGGGAGCCTACCCGGAGTACTGGCTTGACCTAAAAAGGTATGATCCGGCTGAAACCGCTGAGTCCATAAAGCGGTCCCTGCTCATCATGCAGGGAGGACGTGATTATCAGGTGACAAAAAAAGACTTTGAAAACTGGAAAAAATCTCTGGGCTCTAAAGAAAATGTGACCTTTAAATTTTATCCTTCTCTCAATCATCTTTTTATTTCTGGAAAAGGCCCCAGCTCCCCTTCGGAGTACCAGAAATCGGACCATGTGGACGAAACTGTGATCGAGGATATAGCTCATTGGATCCGGAATGGGAATAAGTGACTTTAAAGCTCAGTTTTTTTCAATAATTTAAATCAGCCAGACGGAGACAACACTATTGCCCCTAAATGATCACTGAAAAATTTTAATGTTTCGAGGGGGCATCCAGATATTTATGAAGAAAAGAAAGCATTTCTTTCCAGACGATGAGGCTCCACTTTACTTTATCTTTTGGGTTGCCCGCATTAACGCCCCGGTCGGTGCCGGGAATATAATCCGGCCAACAAGCATGGTGACCGGCGTTCTCACCGCAGATATGTTTATACTCGTAAGGGAAATGGCGAGCCTTGAGATTTTGGACGATCGTTTCGCAAAATTCCACTGAAGGCCATGTCTGATCAGCACGGTCCGAAGCAAGGAAGATAGGAGCTTTGATGTTTTCAACGGGGATCCTGGCTTTATTGACGAGTTCGGGATCAGCCGCGGCCAATCCGCCGGCATACCATTTTCTGATGGATGTCAGCTCCCTTCGTATGAATTGCTGAACTTCTTCTTCGGTTTCTTTGGTGGAGATGAAGGGCAGAGGTTCACCGGCCATCGTCCAGGAAGACTTCGCCAGGGGGGTGACGCCCTTCCAAACGTAGGCGCTCGGAACCATAGCCGCGACGGCCGAGAATTCATCGTAGAGAGATGCCAATAACAATGAGCATTCCCCGCCCTTAGAATACCCCACCAAGCCGAGTTTGCCTTTTTGGACGGCTTGACAAGTTTTCATCCATTCGATCGCTCGCCTGAAATATTCCAATGGAATCTCAATCAAATATCCAGGAAGTCCTGGGTAGCGGAAATAAGCAAGGGCAAGCGTTGCGAATCCGTTCGAGGCCAACGTCCGGGCTTTTATATCGCTCATTCCTCCGCCGGATCCGCCCAGGAGAATAAGGCCCGGAAAGGGACCGCCTTTCTCGGGATAATAGAGGAAACCCTTGCATCCATTCGCATCAAGAGGAACTCGGACGAGACCCGTGTCAGGCATCTGATAGTATCGCCCCAGAATTGCGGCAGCGGTTCGGCCCTTCGCATCGTTAAGTGTGAATTCGACGGTTATTCCGTGCTCGTAGGCAACGTAGGGCCGAGCTTTGTCCCGGCGGTTGCTCGGCTGCATGGCCCATAGCATACCCATAACATCAGGCTCTGCATAATCACCGGCTATCGGAGCTTGAGAAGACAAATCGATTTTGCCGTTTCGATCGGCTTCAAAGGTTGCCGTGGAATCCCAGAAAGTTCCCATGCCGTCGATCGACCTAGCCTTCAATACGGCGTGTTCGCCGGGCTTCAGCCCGGCAATGGTCATAGAAAAGGGTGTTCCGAACAAGGCCTGAGCCGGATTAATGGAAATGGTCAAATCCTGCGGTTCGACACACGATGTTAATGGACCTGAGGCGATGATGACTGAAGAAAAAAATAAACAAAGTAGCACACCTTTACGTTGATGAAACATCTACATGTTCCTCCCAAAGATTGTCTTCTAAGTTTCTTTAATAAGACTCTGGGTTTGCCTTTAAGGTTACATAGTTTTGCGGGAGATTTGTGGGTGTTTAATTGCCGAAATCACCGCTTCTATTTGAGAAAGCATTTGTTGAGAATTCGTTTTCACTCATACCTAAGAGAATAATTAGGGGGTCTAATTAGGGGGTCGCACCGTGCTATCTTCTGCTATTTTTAAATTTTTCAATATGTTAAATTAATTAAATGATGAATATCAGCCTTTAAATCCCTTTTTTATGGGGGGAAATAGTAAATAAGAAGTCCTTGGTTCTTTCAGCTTAAAAGTTCCTGGTTTCTCTACTATACATCTCCTTCTGGCCTTAACTCCCAATTTTTTCTTTATTCTTTCAACAAAGATCTTATTTCCCACAGCTATACTTTCTGTCCAACAGCTTTCTCTATTAAAATTTTTTCGTTCTAAATATTCATCAATCCATTCATTATATATTTCCTTAAAATTATCATATTTTAGTTGTAACATCCGCATCAGGCGTTCCTTGTTGATTAGAGAATATCTTTGTTTGTTACCAATAAGCTCCTGATATCCACAGTGGGGCCACTCTTCTGGATGCTTAATAACTCCTGCTCGAACCATATTCATATCAATATAAATCATGCATCGAATAAGATGATTATCAGTTTCAACTGCCGTTGCATGATATCGGTCTTCCCAAAAAGCACCCTTTCGGTTCCTGTTATGATTGAACTCCCAGGCTGTTCTTCCGGAGACAAGGTGCATTGTCTTTGCAATTTCATTCTCCTTTCCATCGCTTAGAGCAAGTAGGTGAATATGATTTGATGTAACCATATAATCTAGGATAGAGATGTGAAATTGTTGTTTCGCTCTATACAGCCAATACATCCATCTCTTTTTGTAGTGTTTAAACCTGAATAAAAATTCCTTCTTATGGCAGCGTTGAGTGATATGCCAGGTACATCCAGGTAGATAATGCCGGTGGGCTCTTGCCATTCATATCTTTCTTTCTATTACAAAGACGACCGACCCCCCCCTATAATCTCATTTAAGAAGATTATTTGGCGCCAATTATTATTTAACTTATTTAATTAGAATAACTTAATGCGGTGCGACCCCTTATTCCATTCACTTCGATCCCGTGGCGATGGCACATCGAAACAGAAAAGCCCATATGCCATAGGCATTTCCGTTTGGCAAAAGTTGTTTTTGTTTGGCAACCGCCATGACCTCGCGATATCGCTCCAACTCCGCCGCGAGCGCTTTCTGGCCGAGACCGGTGATTTTGTAATAGATGCGCCGTTCATCGTCCCTATCGGGGTCTATTTTTTTGTCGCTCTCGCGTATCAACCCGGCCTTAATCATACGGCCCAGCGAACCATAGAGCGTACCCGGCCCCATGTTTACTTTTCCCTGCGAGTCAAACTCGACTTGTTTCATAATTCCGTAGCCGTGGCGCTCCTGTGTGGAAAGAGCTAGAAGGATATGAAGCACTGCCGGAGTGAGAGGCTTGTTGGTTTTGTTGATTGCCATAATCCCGTCCTATATCCGTTGCGGATATATGTCAAGCGGAAATATTATGTTATGGCTAAAGCCCCGGCAATCCAAAAATTTCCTTTCCTGTAAATCAGGGGGATGCATGGAAAAAGTTATTGGTAGAGGCATTGTAAGCGTTGCGGGATTTAGATTACAGCGATGATGGTGAAACCTCTCAAACTAGAAATAACATCTTAACCGGTTTTTACGGATTCAGTCTGATACCGGCCATGATATCAATATTGATTATCTTGGTTTTCCACTAATTTGCATTATTTGTTTTTTTAATGGGATGAAGTTAAACCTTTTTAATTCTATTGACGTATTATGATATGTATCCGTTTTTCAGACAAATTAATGGGAGAGTCGGAAATGATACTTTTATCGCGCTCGGAGGAGATTGTTCTTCTCACCATCTGGAAGTTGAAAGACAATGCCTATGGTGTTTCTTTAAGGGAGACGATCTCTAAGCTCACGAACCATGAATGGTCGTTCGGCTCTGTTTATAAACCGCTCAAACAGCTTCTCCATAAGGGTTACGTCAAAAAGAGCAGCAGTGAGCCCCGGTCCGAACGGGGAGGCCGCAGTCGATTTCTTTACACTCTGACCCCCGCCGGCCATGAAGCCTTGAGGAGAAGCAGGAAAATCTACAAAGCGTTTTGGTCGGAGGAAACAGAGCTTGCTTTTGAATGAGGATTTGATGTCTGCTGACAAGGAAACGCTGCCAAAAGGGGGCAAAGTCGTCCTCTGGTTTTTTCTGGAATATGAGGATTATTATCAGGCAGTAGGGGATTTTGAAGAATCGTACCGGTACAGAATCCAAAATAAGAATAAAACCAGGGCCTTAATCTGGTTTTGGTTTATGCTGCTGAGGTCGATGCCCCGGTTTATTAATGATTATGTCTATTGGAGGGGAGTTATGCTAAAAAATTATATCAAAACTGTTTTCAGAGTCATTCGACGGCAGAAACTGTACAGCTTTTTGAATATTGCCGGACTGGCGGTAAGCTTGAGCTGTGCGTTCTTGATCCTTTTTCATGTCAAGGATGAGCTGAGTTATGAGAAGCATTTTCCGAAGTCCGACCGCATCTACCGGATACAAACCAATTCCAAGTACGGATCCAATTTCAGAAACTGGGCCCCATCCGCTCCGGCTATCGGGCCGGTTCTGGAGGAATCCTTCCCCGAAATCGTATCGTCCGCCCGGATTCGAGACATCGGCCGCCAGATTCTCAGGTTCACCCCGGACAAGGGAGAGCCCCGGCGCTTCGAGGAGGTCGGAGGTTTTTGTGCCGACAACTCGTTTTTATCGATGTTCGATCTGGAGATGCTCGGTGGAGATAAAACGTCGGCTCTCACCGAACCTCATAGCGTTGTTTTAACAGAATCGTTGGCTCGCCGGTTTTTTGTTGACGAGGACCCCCTCGGCCGGACTCTTGTCAATGAGAGTCGAAAGCATCCTCTGAAGGTCACTGGTGTTATCTCCGATTTTCCCCGGAATACCCACCTTCGGATTAGTTATCTCGTCTCCATGCCGACGTTTCTAATCTACATGGGTTGGCCTGAAGCCCTCAACCATCGTACCTGGAAAGCGATGTATACTTATGTCTTGTTTCGTTCCGAAAAAGACGCGGCAGCCTTTCGTGAAAAAGCGGCCGAATTCATGAACAATTTTCACGCCGCCGCTCCCCGGGAAGAAGAGATCGTGCTTCAGCCGATACAAAAAATTCATCTCCATTCCAAGCTGGAACAGGAACTCTCTCACAACAGCGATGTGGCTTATATCTACATCTTTTCGGCTGCCGCCTTCCTCCTTTTGATCATCGCCGGAGTGAATTTTGTCAATCTGTCCACGTCCCAGTCCTTCAAGCGCATGAAGGAGATCGGAGTGCGTAAGGTTGTCGGAGCCAGAAAAGGTCAGTTGGTCAAACAACATCTCGGCGAGTCCTGGCTTTTCATCGTACTCTCGACGGCGTTTGCCTTGCTTTTGCTCAATCTTGTCTTACCCTTTTACAACCGGTTGACGGGCAAGGCCCTCACGTTCGGAGGTGTGTTGACCCTTGATAATATCATTCTCGTGTTGCTCATCATGATTTTGTTGACCGTCCTGGCCGGGCTCTATCCCGCTTTTTTTATCTCCGGATTTCAGCCCGCCAGTTCTATCAAGAGCGTCAAGGATCCGCGTTCGACGGCGGTTTTCCTGAGAAAAGGACTGATGGCCTTCCAGTTTGTGATCTCCATTTTTATGATTTTTTGCACCATCACTCTTTACAGACAGCTGAATTTTTTTCTTCATCAAGATCCGGGCTTCGACAAGGACCGTCTTGTGGCGGTCCGGATGTATTCCGAATTTTCCAGGGAGTTAGCGAATAGAAAGGATTCCATCAAAACTGAAATTCGCCGCCACCCGGACATCACTCATGTCGCCTTGACGTCCAATCTGTTCGGAACGGAGTACAGCAACGAGAGGTTGACTCCTGTCAGTGTGCAGGACAAAAGCACCCTTCCTATGCTGCGGTTCATAAGGGTTGACGACGATTTTATCGATGCGTCAGGGCTAAAGATTGTTAAAGGCAGGAATTTCGACAAGAGAACGGATCAAAAAGGAGCCTATATTATCAATGAATCCGTGGCCGCTGTTTTGGACCTGAAGCAGCCGCTGGGCATTTCCTGCCGTTCGGATGTTCATGGGGGTGAAGCGCCCATCGTGGGCGTCATCAAGGATTTTCACTTTGCCTCCTTTCACAGGCCTCTTGAACCGTTCGTTCTTGAGTACCGGCCGTCCTGGACGAATTATATGCTGGTCAAAGTCCAGGGAGACAACTTTCAGGATGTCCTGGCATTTCTGGAGCAAAAATTCCAGGAGATCGCCCCCGGAAATCTGTTCAGCTATGTGTTTGTCGATGAGATGTTCGACCGAAACTATGCACAGGAAATCCGGGCCTTGGATCTTTTTAAGGCGTTTTCTGTTTTAGCTCTGATTGTTTCCTGTCTCGGATTGTTCGGTATGACCGTCTATTCCGCTGAGGTGCGGATCAAAGAAATCGGTATCAGGAAGGTTTTAGGGGCATCGGGATCCAACATCGCCTTTCTGCTGTCCAAAAACTTCATTCTCTGGGTGCTTTTTGCCAATGTTGTAGCCTGGCCGTTGGCCTATCTGGCCATGAACATGTGGCTGCAAAATTTCGCCTACCGGGTCGAAATCAACATATGGACGTTTATTTTCTCCACCCTCACGGCTTTTCTCATAGCTCTGGTCACCCTAAGCTACCAGGCCGTCAAGGCAGCCTTGTCAAATCCGGTGGACAGCATGAGGTACGAATAACCGGATGGAATGTGGTTGGTATGTATGATGTTTACCCCGGCCCTCCCTGTACAATCAGGGGGAGAGATTTACTACATGATCTGCTTATTTTGAGAAAAAGATGTCATGGTGCGTGCCTTCCTCAATTCTAAATTCCACTTGATAGCCGCTCTCTTTCAGCCGGTGGTAGTGCTCGATCACCCTTTTTTCTTTTTCTTCCTGAGAAAACCGTCCGTCCATCTTCGAACATTTGGTTCCGGGTCGATAGGAAAGCATGAACACAGTTCCCGTCGTGACACCTCCATCACGGATGAAAGAAATATTGGCTCCGATATCTTCATAGGATTCGGTCGGAAAACCGGCTAGGATATGGGTGCCCAATTGAAGATACTTGTGTTTTTTTTTCAGCTCTGAAAATATCTCTTTGACCATCTTTATATCATACTTGCGGTTCATAAGATCAATGATCCGCTGGGAGCCCGACTGAACGGGTATCACCAGAGAAACGATTTTTTTCCTTTCGAGGATCCTATTGAGTCTATCGAAGTACTTGATGATCCAGTATGGATTCATATCTCCCAGCCAAATGGTGAAGAATTTCTTGATTTGAGTGATTCCGTCAAGCAGGTCAACAAAATTTTCGCCGATATCAATACCGTACGATCCAGTGTCATCGGCGACGATCCTTATCCTTTGATAACCTTTTTGACAAATTGCTTCTTCGGCTTCTTCGATAATTTTTTTCAACGGCCGGCTTTTGAGATTTCCTATGGCTTTTTTTATGGCACAATAAGAGCAATTCCAAATACAGCCTTGTGAGATTTTAAGGGAAAATGTTTTTTTCCTGATCAGAAGATCTTTGGCCATCAGAAATGTTTTTACAGGACCGAAATAAACGGAAGTTTTAATGAAATGTCTGATCTGGCGCCTTGCATTACTGATATCGGCGATTCTAGTGAAGTTCTTTTGGATATCATGGGGATGAGAGACATAAAGGGTGCAGTCATTACTCTTGTCGAAATGCTCGAAGGGGATCTCATGGGGAAAAAGCTCGTTGATGGCGTGGATCTTTTTCGGTGGAATAGTGATTCCTTCGAAATGGCGATCCAGTAGACTTTTGTTGATTTCCGGAAGACAGCCCAGGACGACCAGGTTCTTGTTGTACGTTTTCAATTCCTCCAGAGCTTCGATCGAGGTTTTTTCAGACAGGTCCCAGACTGCACAGGTGACGAGGAGTATATCCTCTGCTTCTTGAGGATTATCGACGACGAGATAATCGTTTTCTGTCAGAAAAGAGTGCAGATTGCTGCAATCCAATTGTCTTCTTGGACACATTGTCGCATTGTAGATCAAGATTTTTTTCTTCATATGCTCTGGCTCTAATAACCTGCCTGATTCATAAATTTTGCCGATACAAACAGATAATTTCAATAGTATATGTCATTTAATGATGGTTTTCGGTAGAATTTATAGTGAAACATTTTCCATGACCGTTTTCAAGAAAATGTTGGCCAAATTTATAAATAAAGCAGGTTAATTGAAAGGAAAATATTATGTTCAATGTGCAAACTTATTTGGAAAGAAGAAAAATGTTAAGAAACCGTGTTGATTCAGGTATCGCTTTATTTTTGGGGAATGATGAAAGCCCGATGAATTATCTGGACAATCCCTATCATTTCAGACAGGACAGCTCTTTTCTTTATTACTTTGGATTAAATACCGCCGGGCTGACAGGTGTCATCGATCTCGATGATGGTAAAGAATACATTTTCGGAAATGACGCAACTGTTGAAGATTTTGTTTGGATGGGATATCAGCCCACATTAAAGGATCAGGGACAAAAAGTGGGTATCGAGAACACCGGCAGTATTTCAAACCTTGAAACATTTCTCAAAGAAGCTGTCAAAAAAGACAGAAGAATACATCTGTTACCTCCTTATCGTGGTGAGAATAAAATTAAGCTGTACCACTGGCTTGGAATAAATCCTATGGCAACACAGGACGCTGCATCTGTTGAGTTCATCAAAGCCGTTGTAGCACAACGTGAAATAAAATATGATGAAGAACTCCTGGAAATTGAAAAGGCGGTCAATACCACCGTTGATATGCATGTGGCGGCAATGCAGATGGCCCGGCCCGGCATCATGGAGTCGGATATTGCAGCCAAAGTACAGGAAATTGCCGTGAAAGCCGGTGGTAAGATTTCCTTTCCGATCATAGCCACGATCCATGGTGAAACTCTGCATAATCACTTCCACGGGAATCAATTGAAAGAAGGCGATATGTTTCTTCTCGATTGCGGAGCAGAAACTGCGATGGGATACGCGGGTGACCTGTCGAGCACGATGCCGGCAAGTCCTGCGTTCACTGAACGCCAGAAAGAGATCTATGAAATCGTACTGAAATCCCATAACCGTTCAATTGAGATATTAAAACCCGGGATGCCCTTTAAGGATATTTATTTTGAAGCTTGCCGGATCATTGTTGATGGATTGAAAGATTTGGATTTAATGATGGGTGATACCGAAGAAGCCGTCCAATCGGGTGCACATGCCATGTTTTTCCCATGCGGACTGGGCCACCAGATGGGTCTCGATATCCATGATATGGAAGACCTTGGAGAAGTGTATGTGGGGTACGATGGTAAACCTAAGAGTAAGCAGTTTGGGCTGAAATCTTTGCGCATGGCAAAACCATTAGTCCCGGGCATGGTCATGACCATTGAGCCGGGAATCTATTTTATACCTTCATTGATCGATATGTGGAAAGCTGAAGAGCGTTTTAGTGAATTTATTAATTATAATAAGCTTGAAACGTATAAAGATTTTGGCGGCATCAGAAACGAAGAAAATTTTGTGATCACAGCAGATGGATACAAGCTGATCGGAAAACCAAAGCCCAAAACAATAGAAGATGTTGAAAAACAAAAAAACCTGAGAGTCTGAAATGGCTGGAAGATGGTTCCGGTTACACGACTCTTGAGGAATCGGAAACATTTCCTATGGCAAAAGATATCATAAAATATGACCCTGAATCAGGTATACGCTCGATACTAGTCAGCGCCGGTCAATTAATCCCGAATGGTAAGCAGCATCCCTTGCTGATTTCAGATTATCAATGGTCAGCAGATGGGAAAAAGCTGTTGATTTTTACCAACTCCGTTCGGGAATGGCGTTATGAAACCAAAGGCGATTACTAGGTTTTGGATCTGGTTTCCGGAGAGTTAACGCAACTTGGAAAATTTGCCGAACCATCAACCATGATGTTTGCCAAATTTTCCCCTGATGGAAACAAAGCGGGTACAATCAAATCCGCAGTAAAAGTGGGGGTCGTATCGGTAGCAGGCGGTGAAACAAGGTGGTTCGACATACCGGGCATGAGCAGTGAAATGAGAAAAGCCTACAGGTCCCTCAAGAACGAGATAAAGCAGAATCGAATGTTTTTAACGTCACAGCAGCCCGTTCCAACCCGGTGGACAGCCTCAGGTACGAATGAAAGCCGCGGATTATTTTAGCGTTACTTCGAAAAGATTCGCATAGACCCTTCCGTCCCCCGCCCTCTTGTCTGCCCACGCGGTGAGAACCTTGTTCCCGATAGCTGCTGCCCGGATAAGTGAATAGGACCTGTCGTATAGTTGTCCGTATCTGCACAGCCAATCGCACTGGCTGTCCAGTGAATAGGTCTTTTTCTCCTCTGGCGAAAGGTCGGAATTGAAGCACACTGCCGAGATCCCGGGATCCGGGGTCCGTGGCCAGAAAAAGCAGTAACATTCCCCTGTCCATACGAGATCTGTGTATCCATGACCCTGAAAACCCGTGCTCAATTCATCCACCAATGAATAGAAGCTATCGGATTCGACGATCATGACCGGGCTGGAGTCCATTGCACTGGCATCGGAAGAATATCTTCTCCCCCACAAATATGGGGTCTCGAAATATGTAATACAGGATGTGCCGTTCATGGTGGTTATGGTGGGAATCCCCCAATATTGGAGCGCTATTTCGAATTCTTCATTTATATCCTGGACAGACAGGATCCCCCCTGCTGGGCTTATTTGGATCAGTTTGATGAAACCGTCGTCTGAATTAAAAAATGTGAGAAAGAAGTTATTCCCGTTGGCAGTGAGCCGGGGCATGGAGGAGCAAACTGTTTGCTCGTAGATGAGAAATTTCTCTACCAGGATGTTTAAGTTAGAGTCGAATATGGTGCCGTAGAGCCCTTTGCCCGCAATGCCCGTGACGCAGAGGATCTCCTGGCCGTTGAAGGCGATAACAGGGTAGAGGATCGTGGCCATTCCGGTGGAAGGACAGATATTTACGGGAGGTGTGTCCAGGACCTGTCCGGCCGGAGTCACTCGTGTTGCTCCGACCCATTCCACCAAACCGCCCTGGTTGGTGGCGATGATCCAGTTCCCCCCTGCAAAAACAGTGCTCGGGCAGTAAAAGGACCAGTATGAATCATTGATATAGATCCCTGCAGGATCCAGGACTTCTCCTGTTTTTGATATGCGGCAGGCATAGTTCTCCCAGTATATGGTATTTTCGATCAGATAATTATGGACCCAGGTGACGAGATATCCGTTGTTCGTGTCAGCAAAAACTCCCACATTGGTGTCGTTGCCCCCCGCTTTTGTGGGCGCATTCGGCGATACTCTAAAGTCCGAAGTTAGGGAAGTGATGATCGCCTCAAGAATATCTTCCAGGGTGTCGGAGCAAGAAAAGAATGAAAACGATAAGGCGATTGCCAAAAAAAGGACGATGGATTTTCGTATCATGAGTACGCTCCTTAATTTTGATGGGAATAAATTTTTGGGATGATTTAATGACTCATGGGAATAAGCTTTCCCTGACCCATTCCATCTTATCAAATTTTATTTAAAAATCAAGGGATACGGAACAGATTCGGTTAGTTCGATACGTAATCCCGGCATTGTTTTACATTTACACTTCCTTGAGATTCATTATATAAGGAGATAAATATCCTTGGATGAAGAGAGTGAATAGCTCTAAACAGGACAAGGGGGGAACTTGGCGTCTTGAGGAACGGATATTTTTATTTATTCTATAAAGAGACCGGATTTCATAGGACAAACTTGAATATGATTTTATGTGAAATTTGGAGGATATTGCTTTGACTTCTCCCCTATTCATGAGGATTTATCAATTGAATTCAATGACCTTAAATCTATGGGCTTTTGAATAACCGGCCTCCACAGAAGAAATAGCATAAAGGTATCCATAGTTCACTCACAAATATTTCATCCTGGGCAGTTATGCTCATGGCTCGGGGATTCTCGAATTCTCCGGGGCCCTGCCCCTCCCTGCCGATATTGATGATGTGGTTTCCGTTCGGATCATACTTTTTGATGGTGGACTCCCGGTAGTCAAGCACAAAGATATTTCCCTTTGAGTCCGTATTAATATCTCTTGGAGAAGAAAACATATAATAAACACCCTTGAATAGGATTCAGCCAATCTTTTCCGGACAGCTTCTTTCTTCAGTTGTTTATCAAATATTTTATTGACTGGACTTTTTTTTTGTGGGTAAGATGGGTGATCAAATTTCCTAAATAAATCTCGATATTTAACTTAAGAGACATAAAGGAGAAAACCAAATGGCCCAATACACACGCGAGAAAATGAAGAAGTTGATAAAAAAGCGCAAAGTCAAAAGCCTCATTAAGGCGCTGACATACATGAGAGGGGAAACTTTCGCTTGGGATAAACCGCCGTCAGGAGATAAGTTCAATCCCAACTATCACATCGTGATGGGCAGCCTCAAAGGACATAAAGAATATGTGGAACACTATGGTATTAGGATGGATGCAGCGAAAGCTCTCGGCGAGATAGGCGATAAGCAAGCTGTCGAACCCCTTCTCGAAGTGGCAGAAAATGATAACCTGTTTTCTGTGCGTGCAACAGCAGCTGAAGCTCTTGAGAAACTTGACTGGCAGCCTGATAACAGTGTTGCGGGCGCTGTTTACTGGGTTAATAAATGCAACTGGGATAAGTGCATAGAACTGGGGGATGTGGCAGTGGAACCGCTGATCCATGATTTTGTCTGGGGGGTACAATCTAACCGCGTTTATATAGGGAAGACATTAGCCAAGATCGGCGGATCTGCAGTGGAAGCCCTTATAGAAACCCTTAATAAATGGCTTCATGAGTACCTCGGTATGATCGGCCTTGCTTCTATGAAAGGCATTGATCCCACAAAAGGCCTTGGAGTATTGATGCTCGAATCTTTTTCGGGAATGAGCGATGTATTGAAGATCACAGCTTGGGCGTTAAGTTGGACCGGTGATGAGCGAGCGGTAGAAGCTCTCAATAAAGCGATTTCAACTTTTAAGGGTGCGTTCTTGAACTTAAGATCAAATGCATTATTCATGGGCTACACGCATGCGGAATTCCTTGAGCCAGAATTAGACGAATCACTGGAAAAACTTAAAAAGTCAATGGCTAGCACTTGAGACTGAACAAATATTATTCCCTGACTGGTTTGGAAAAAACCAGCGCCGGGTACGAACCGGCGGCAATACCGGTAAAGAGAGCTATAAAAGCAAGTCCGATGATCAATCAGGGATCCGGGAGATCGATCATTACGGGCTTTCCTGCCAGTTGATTGAACAACGGCATGCCTAATCTGGTCAGGACCAGAGCAATGAATGCTGAGAGGAAGCTGAACAGTAGGGGTTCCATATAAAATTGTTTGAGACTGCCACATTCTGTGCTGATTGTGGTACAAAGATTACCGCACCCTCAGTGGCAGAATGATTTTCTCTGAGAGATCGAATTGGACCTCTTTCTCATATAAACACTCCATCCCATCATCTCAAATTTCCCATTTTCCCTTCTGACGAACTGGAATAACCTACGGGAACGAAGATCAACCGGGCGGCAATATTGTCGGCTCTCACTCTATTTTCGGAGATTTCCTGCTTCTCACGGTCAGTTTCCCGCTTAAGTCGATTCTTTGTCCCCTTATCGTCAGAGTGTAAGTACCGGGGCGGATAAATTCGTTGTAATGGACGAAATAGGCCTCCGGACTGTCGACTCTTCTGACGATCAGATCCCAGCGGATTTGGTTAAAACCCTTGCGGGCTTGGACTGTATGCGTCCAAACCGTTTCGTCTTTGCGGTTTTTCAGCACAAGAGTGACGTTTTTTGCTTCGGGAAGGTAAATAGTGATTGGGACCTTTTGCAATGTGTTCATGCGGAAATCCCGGTGGGTATCGTTGACCCAGGGGAGCGTGGCCGTGGGGATTTCGAACAGCAGCGGCTGATCCGGCCTGCCTTCCGAAAAGGCCTGCTGAATCGGGCGAAGATTTATCTTATAGATCCCACGGCCGTGGGTGCCGGCCACTAAGTCCATTTCACGTTCTTGAATGACCAGATCGGAGATGCAGGTGGCCGCCATATCGGGCCCCAGGAGCGACCAGCTTCCGCCCCTGTCAGTGGAAATATAGACTCCGCGGTAGAGTCCTGCGTAGAGAATATTTTCGTGAACGGGATCTTCTATGATACAGTTGGCGATTTCATCGGGAAGGTTGGAGGAAATGGATTTCCAGTTTTGGCCGTAATTCTCAGAGACATAGAGATGGTTGGACAAATCGTCGGTGTTGATACCGGTCAGGGTTATGTATACACGTGATTGATTGAAGCGCGAGGGAGATATGCTGCGAATGTATGCAGGCGGCAGGCTGCCGGAATGTTCCTTCCATGCCTGACCGTCGTTTTGGGTAACCCAGAAGGCGCCTTTATCGGTTCCTATATACAGCAAGCCCGGAACCAGGGGGGATTCGGCCACGGCTCCGGCTGCTGTTGACTGTTTCTCCGGATCGGAGGGTTTTGCCAGATCGGGACTGATCAGATCCCAATGATTGCCCCGGTCGATGCTTTTAAATAAAAAATTTCCGGCATGGTAGAGGGTTTGGGCGTTATGAGGAGAAATGATATAGGGAGCGACAAAGTTGTATTTCAACTGCCCGGGGTGTTCCTTGGGGAGCCGCGGGCGGATGTGCAGGGAGCGGTCCTTATCCATGAATTTTCGCCGGATAGCACCGTTCTGGGAAGAAAAGTAAACGATATTGGGATCTTCGGGATCGGCCAGGTTGTAGCAGCCGTCCCCACCGGACCAGGAGTCGAGCCAGACATATTTCCACAAATCGGCAAACAATGGATTCCATTCGATGGAAGGTCCGTAAACCGATGAATCATCCTGGGTTCCGCCATAGATATGATAAGGCTCTTGATTGTCCAGCGAGATGTCATAGAATTCCCCGGCAGGAATATTGTTGTAGTGCATCCAGGACTCCCCTTTGTCGTAACTGGCATAGAAGCCGCCGTCATTGCCCAGCGCCAAAAAATCGGGATTGAGGGGATTGATCCAAAGCTCGCAGTGATCGAGGTGCAGGGTTTGGGAATCATTGGGAAATAGATGGAAAACGTTTCCTCCGACGAGTTGAAAGTTTTTTCCTCCGTTGCGGCTGACGGCCATACGCACACCCAGTGCGAAAATCTCTTCATCATCTTGAGGGTTGACATAACAATCGGTGAAGTACCAGCCGATACCGGGGAAGATCAGCAAATCTTCTTCATGGGTACGCTTCCAAGAGCTGCCTCCGTCGTCGGTGCGATATACCTCGGCGGCTTTACGACTGTCTTTATTCAGATTGTCGATCAGGGCATAGGCTTTATCGGGATCGGACCAAGATACCGCTAAGCCGATACGGCCGGTCCGGTGACCATCGGGAAGACCCCCGTGCAAACGGATCCATGTCCTGCCGCTGTCGCTGCTTTTGTAAATCCCGCTTTCCGGACCGTAAATAGTGGGATTGTTTTCCCATAAGGAGGCGTACATGATCTCGGGATGTGAAGGAGATATCACCACATCATTGGCCCCGACCTTGTTGTTGACGTAAAGCACATGCTCCCAAGTTTTACCCCCGTCTTCGGTACGGTAGAGCCCGCGGTTGGGATTGGTCGACCAGAAATGGCCCATGACGGCCACCACGGCGAGGTTGGGATTTTGGGGGTGTACGGCGATCTCTCCGATATGCCAGGAATCGTGGAGGCCCATATTGCGCCAGGTTTTGCCGCCGTCATCGGAGCGGAAAACTCCGGTCCCGGGCATGGTGAAGTTGCGGGCTTTTTTTAAGCTTTCCCCTGATCCCAGCCAGATGATCTCGGGATTGGAGGGCGCCAGGGCGATATCTCCGATCCCCAGAGCGGATTGATTCTCGAAGATGGGTTTCCAGGTCAGGCCGTGATTGATGGTTTTCCAGAGATTTCCAGACCCGAAAGCCGCATACCAGGTTCCCGGATGATGCGGATCACACTGCACGGCCTCCACCCGGGCCGAGTTCATCACCGGCCCCAGGTGAATCCACTGCAGCCCGAATTCCGAGCTTGCTTTGTGCTGAAGATACTGCGTCCAGGAAGTAAACAGTGGGCTTTTCGGCCCGTCTTCCGGAACTGATGCAGCAGGGGCCGCGGCAGAAATCAACATCAAGGAAAATATGGCTGATAATATAATTTTTTTTCTCATGATGGTTTCCTTTCGTCAGGGGGTGACATGTTTTTTTGGGAAAGAAGAGATTGAATCTCTTTAAATCTCGTTTTACCAAGCATATTATGGGCTAAAATATCATATATCATGCACTTTTCCTAATCAGGTGCGGCGGCATCCAGACCGTCTCCCAATCCGCCGAGTCCTTCCAGGTGACCGGTTGCAATCCTATATTGTTTCTGGCCTTTTTTGAGGATTTATTCCAGGATTGTCAAATAATGAAAAGGCTATCTTTTACATTTATATATGTTATATTTCCCTCTAACAAATAACTCCCATCGTCTTTTGTACTAATCGTTATTTGTTTATCATTCTCTATAAACGCACGGGGGTCATAACTAGTTTGACCAAGATTTTTTATTTCAAAAATTTGTGAAATGCACAAAAATTAGATGATAGTGACGAGAGATAGACTTATTTAGTCAATTCATGTGAAAAGAATCAACGCGTAAAAAATGCTGATTTTAAGAAAAAGGGATCTGTCCCATTCAGTCCTTTTTAAGGAAGAGAGGGACTGTAGTATGCGCCCTGTCATTCGGTAACTCTTTTTTGATGTCATTGCGAGCGAAACGTTGCAATCTCCTAGAGTGAAATGAAGTCATTGTGGAAATAAACTCTTTTTTATGAGATTGTCTCGTTCCCTTCGGTCGCTCACAATGACATTTTTATCTACAGCATCATTAATAGAAGTGTTACCGAAATAGTGAGCATAAACAACGGCCCCCTTTTTAGAAGAAACAATAAGGTGTCGGCCGATTATGAATAATTCAGGGTAGGTGAATGATTCATGTTTATTATTTTTCTCTATTAATTGGATTCCCAGGAATCCGGAAGTATGTGTCTCGTCGCTTGAGGTTGGTTTCTATCTGTTCGATTTCGAGTACAGTCCGGCCGCTGTAGTTATTGTTGGTGACGATACGAAAAGGAATGCGTAATCCGTGCACCTCTCGATAATCTTCATACACAGTGGTTTCTGGCAGCTGCACGACAGAACCAAACCGAAGGATAGATGTCTGAGATAGGAGAAGATCTCCTGTTTGGGCATCAACAACAGCTCTAACCGGAGGAACTTCCTTTCCTGACATCTGTAGAACAAAGACCTTTTTATCATTCCGCTCATCGGCACGCAAAAACTGGATGGATGAATAGAAATCTCTCCAATCGCCGAACACAGCCCCTGGATGGGCCAATCGCGCTTGTTCCAGGTATTTCCCACGCAGCTCAATCATGGGAAGATAGGGAGTTCCCCTGTCCCTTGAGGCCATCCACAACCACACTGATGTGACCGAAGCGGCCGTAATCCTGACTCTGATAGTGTCGCTCTACACCTTCTACATACCAGGTCAGCTTGCCCTTGACGGCAGATTGGAACATCTGAGCTGAGCCGGTCATCCGGAAAAGACCCATCTTCTGAAGTGCAGCCTTCCTCTCTTCTGTTTTCCATTGTCCATGGAATTCAGTTTACCATTTCCAGGGATTTTTTCTCATCTCTGAAACGATGTTAGGCCGCTATCAGCTTAATTCTTCAGAAGCGTACTTCCGTGTCGATTCGAGTCCGGCCCTCGGCGCCATTTTTCGTTAAATATATTCCCGGGAAAATGTTTGACAACGGTGAGTGACTGGCCATCTCCCCCCATGTCATCTTCTGTTGACATTTTTAGAAAGAGAGGCCGGCTTGCAGCTAACGCATTCCAGAGAGTATTGGGTTTGAGAGGTATGCTTCTATATTCTGGCCTGTTTCCTGAATCTATGTTCCTGCTGTGGCAGGAGTGTACCGTCCCCGTCATCCGGAGCGCACCGTGCTCTACCGGGAGCTGTTCCATTATTTCGAAAGATTCCTGTCCGAGTATGAGGAGCGCTTCGAGAAGGAGTACGGTTTCCTTCGGCCGATTATTTTTTTCATGATTTTTTCCTTGACCAGGCAGAAGTCCGGCTGTTTTTCGGCATTTTTGAGCGTCTCCGCAGCTTGTGAGGCGTTTTTGCCTACCAGGAGCGACTTCCGATGATCCTTGACATCCATCCAAATCTTTATTTACATAAAGGAAATGATAAACAACAAAAATTTAGTATTATAAAATGAATGTAAAGTCAGTTCTTAGAAATACATTTTTGATAGCATTTTTTTTCTGGACAACGGATTCATGAGATCCGCTATATCGTTGGAAGTATCCCTTGAGGAGCCAGAATATGGGAGTTCCTGGAAGATAAACAAAATGATTCCCAACTCATGTTGCTCATTGTATAAGAAAACATCTTGAACTTATGGATAAAATTCAAGATCAAAATAAAGACATAGAAGATCAGATAAAAATTGTGATCAAAGAAACTCCGGATATGGCGCAACGCTTCATACATGCGAACATAATCATGCACTAAATATACGGCCCTGGAAGAGATGCAGACTTTTATGGACAGTTTAGAACTGGCTAAACAGAAGAATTTGGACAATAAAAATGAGGGGTAATGATTGTCTGTCATCTCTTGTGTTGGTCAGACCATCTAAATTGAACTCCTATATATCTTATTAATAATTATTTTTGACATAATATACATTAACTTTGTTTTCCGGGTATCTTTGCAAAGGGAAAAGGTTGATTTATGGAACTTGACAGGAGTCCATGGATTATGTAATTTGAATATTGAATGTTCAATCTGCAGAAGAGAGAGCCTTATGATTAAACGGACATTGGAAAAAAAACTGAAGCAAGCAGCTCGTCAATTTCCAGTTGTTACTCTAACCGGCCCACGGCAATCTGGAAAAACAACATTGGTTAAAGCCGTATTCAAACATTACGATTATGTATCCCTTGAGCTTCCTGATCAACGCAGCTTTGCCTTGGAGGATCCGCTAGGTTTCCTTGATCAGTTTGAAAGTCATGTCGTCCTTGATGAAATACAAAGGGCGCCCAACCTTTTTTCATACATTCAAGTCGCTGTAGACAATCGTCCTAAAAAAACAGGCCAATTTATCCTAACCGGATCCCAGAATTTCCTGCTTCTCCAGAGCATATCACAATCCTTGGCCGGCAGATGCGCTGTGCTTCATCTCCTGCCTTTCTCTTTGGCTGAGCTGACGGGAAGGATGCCTATTTCATTTGATATTTTAGGCAGGACGGTATCCAAAAAGATCGTACCGCCCAAGTTGGATTTATTGGAGACATTGTTCAGGGGATTTTATCCGCGTATTCACGACATGAGACTTCCTCCCTATGAGTGGTTAGGGAACTATTACCAGACCTATATAGAGAGAGATGTCAGAACCGTCCTCAATGTTGGGGACATCGAGTCATTCGGCAGGTTTATTCGGCTTTGCGCGGGCCGAAGCGGACAGCTTTTAAACCTTTCCGGGCTTGCTTCAGACTGCGGCATCTCCCACACAACAGCTAAGAGGTGGATATCCGTTCTTGAGGCGAGCTTTGTAATAATGCTTCTGCGGCCTCACCATCAAAATTATGGGAAACGCCTCATCAAAAGCCCCAAACTCTATTTCTTAGACTCCGGGCTCTTATGTTTTCTCCTTCAGATTAAATCTCCTCAAGAACTCAACCATCGTGCTGAGCGCGGAGCGATATTTGAAAGCTTTGTTGTTTCAGAACTCCTTAAGAATTTTGTGCATAGAGGAGACCAGCCTAGTCTATATTTCTGGCGCGATTCAACCGGACATGAGATTGATGTCATTATTGACTTGGGAGTTCGGCGGATTCCGCTGGAAACAAAATCAGGCCGGACCGTTGTTTCAGATTTTTTCAGTTCACTTGTTTATTGGCGAGATTTATCAGGTAATCCCGATGCTCCGGCTGCTCTCGTCTACGGCGGTGATAAGTCATTTATGCGTTCAAAGGTTGCAGTCTATCCTTGGTTTGTTCTTTAAAATAGCCATCATAGCCCTCCTGTATTCAGCTACCAGGACCAAAAGACCGGGGAGAAGAAGCATCTGAAATATTTCCGTCGGGTCTTCGAGACGGCCAGCCGAAGGGCTGGAATCAAGGGGCTTACTTTACACGATATTCGCCATACCTTTGCTTCGAGGCTGGTCAGGGCCGGTGTCGACCTAATCACGGTCAAGGATTTACTCGGGCATTACTCCGTGAAGACGACGGAGCGCTACATCCATTCCAACAAGGAGCAGAAGCGAAAAGCATTGAGCTTCTGGACGAAAAAAGGCCTGGAAAATCTCCGGAAAACATGCAAAATTTGTCACTCACACAGTGACGAAAACGGCGATTTGCCGGTCCCTTTAACTTCTTTGTTATCAGAGACGTGGGCGGTTAGCTCAGTTGGGAGAGCGCGGCGTTCGCATGAAAAGAACCGGGAAGATGAGTAACATGCTGATTTCAAGGGAAATGCCAATAGTATCAGCGACTTGGCTCTAGCTTTGCTTTCAATCCCTTTACCTTAATTTCAGCAATTTTCAATCGATTTTGTCTCATATTTGTCACAGGGTCGTATAATTATGCGCTGTTCAATAAAAAGTACAAACGTTTCTATAATTGGATTTATAATGTGTTATCAACAAAATACTATATTGATTCTATTGGAAGCCAGAAAAATCATCACGGACATAACGACGGCCTTAAATCATTTTTTTTCTTTCAAAAAAATAATCATTTACATATTTCTATAATCAAGGTAGTGAATTTTTTTAATTTCTATTATCTAAGTTCCCATTGAAAGAAGACATAAAATTTACATCACCGGAAAGATTTTATGTTGAAATATATAATAAAAATTCAATAATAATCCTCTCTACCTTGACTAAATTAATTTGAAACAATAAAGATATTATAAAAGGCTGTATACTTTTAAATACGCTGTCAGTCAATTACTGAATCCAAAAGGGGGTTAAATAGCATTTGAAGCTAAAATTTAGCGAAAAAGTTATTTTGACCATTGTCACAAGTGATATTAAAAAATTGAAAAGTATTACAGTCCAAAAACTTGCTGATGAATTTGGCTATAACAGATGTTATCTTTCAATCAAATTCAAAAAAGAGACCCAAATGTTAGTTTCTGAATTTCTAAATAACGAAAAATTAAATAGAGCTGAAAACATTATTAAATCAGGAGATAACATACCAATATATGAGATTTCAAAAAAAGTCGGATTCAAAAAAATTTCCTCCGTTATTTCACTTTAATGACGCCGTACTTTTCGAGCCATTCGATAATATCTATAATCTCCGGAGCATGAATCTTATCCACTTCGGCTTTCTGCATGATCTCGGCTAGAGTCATAAATTCCGCAGTGGGAAAAGGCAAATGGTAAAGAAATTTTCCCTGTGGGATTGTCAGGCTGATTTTCCTTTCCTTCCGTTCCCGTCCCTCACCGATCCAAACAGTGACACTGCTTATGTAGGGGTCGTATCGCGCTGTCGTGAACCTGGCTCGCGAATCTTTGTTTTCGCGTATTCTTTTGGATAGCATTCCTTCGTGTTGTTTTTTTTGCAATAAAGAGGCTAAATCGATGTCTATAATGATTTTTTTCTTTTTAAGTGCATATCGAAAGTAAGGCCTCTTTTTTTCGTGAACCTCTTTTTTCGACAGAATATCTAATGAAGTCATAGCTTCCAGAAAATCCTGGACGGTTTGAATATGAAGGGAAAGCCTCGACGCCGCTTCTGAGGCGGAGATATCCTTGTAGTTGACGAGAAGCTCAAAAATATTCTGAGCATAGTCTTTGGAGAAGTACGCACCCAATTTAGCGGCGGTCTTAAAATCCATTTTATTTCGCAACCGACTTCAATTCGACGAAAATCCTGCTCTCCATCCCCTTTTTGTAGTTCTCTAAAAAATTTATGAAAACATCACCCAAGGAGGCGCACAGTTGATCGAAGGTCAGCTCTTCTTTGAACCGTTTGTAATCATACTCCGATATGTGGACAGAGACATTCTCTTCACTGTCAAAACGGACATAGCTGATCCGCTTGAGATCGGGTTCCTTGATAGGGCTTATTCCCATAGAAAAAGCAAGAATAACGACATCTTGCTTGATGATCGATTTTACAATTTTTTTGCCACCCAAAAAGCGCGCAAATCCTGTGATCTCATCCCGCTTGTACTCTGCCTTTGCAGCAGAAAAGGGCCGGTCTGTAAATCCGTTGAGGGCATCATGCACTTGTTCGGCAGCCAGGTTGAACAGCTTTCGTGCATTGGATTCCAGTTTTTCATTGCCAAAGAAAACGGGCCAGGTTAAGGCAAGTGCGCTAAAACTGACAATCACATGGGAGATGTAGGTCTCAACCGACAGAAAAGAAACAAAGAAACGAGCTATGCTGTGCCAGGTCCCTGTTCCCCACAAAAGACCTAAGACCAGATAGGTGAACAGTTTTGTCCTTGAGTATTCAATAATACCCAGAACAATGAAAAAACAGCCAAATGCGAAAGAGGAATAGGGAACATTCCCCGTTGCAATGCCTTCTATTATTCCCAGAGCCAGAAAGACGGCTACGGCGTAGGGTCCGATACGGCCTATGGGTCCCCGGAGTTTCGATCCTTTGATCATCTATCGGACTCCTTTTTTAAGGAATTTTTATCTATTAGCGGCGAAAACTTGACTTTCGGAGCGTCGAAAATTTGGTGGATGATCATCTCCTTTACGTTTCCATCGCCACCAAAGGCAAATGATATTTTATATCCGCTCGATTTGTAAATCCAAAATCCATCCTCACCGGGGCCCAAAAGTTCGACTGCTTCTTTGCCGGATTCGACGACAGCAAGGCCTCCATGCTTGAAAACGACCGCCAGCTCGGTGCCTTCCATTGGAACTGGATATAATCCAAGATAGGGTCTGAACTCTTTCGGAACATCGGCTCCGATCGATTCCGCATCAGCCTTTTTTGGAAGGCTTGTCTTGATCGAAAGGGTCAATCCATTCACTTCGCCTGTCTCATCTCTGCTGAATTTTAAATTGATTTTATTCGAAAGTACACAGATCCAAATTCCGTTTTTATCGGCATCGTTGAATGTCAAAACTGCTCTGTTCGGGATATCTAAGCCCAACTTTCCTTTCTTTTCGACGACTTTCATATCTCCCAGCTCGGGATGGGAGTACTTTCCGAAGTAGGGAGCGTATGGGCTTTTATCTTTTCTGGTTTCATCTTCTTCCGCAGGCTCCGGCGGGGTCATAGGGACATCCGTTTCAAACACAGGCAGAAGAAGATGGGAGGGAAATTCCTCTGAGTGATAGATTTTTTGAGCAGCCGAAACATACTCTGTTTCCATTTCATTATGGCCGCCGGTGTTCAGATTCCGGGAGTACTCTGGAAAAAGGGCCGATGAAATTTCCATCCTGATACGCTCGCCCTGTGAAAAAGTGTAGCCGGTATGACTCAAATCGATGATGAATTTATAGACTTTATCTTTTTCCAAAAATTCAGGCTTCGACATCGAGTTTCTGAAACGGGCTCTGAGCAGACCCCAGGTCATGCCTATCGGACTGATTTCTCCTTCACGGTCAACTGCATACAAGGTCACACACCAGTCGGTGTCCTTCGCGGACGAAGAAGCATACAAGACAGTTGAGATGGGACCGGCGATCGTCAGCGGTTGGTCGAAAGGAGCCGTCTCATAGACAAGAACATCATCCCTGCTCACAAGCAAATCTTTATAATTTGCTAATGCTCTTTTTTTTATAAAATCTATAAAACAAGGAGAGAGATCGCCCGGGTCGTATATATATGTATCAAATTCTCTGGATGAAGAGGAAATTTCCAGCTGGAGTTTTCCATCGCCGCGTGATGTGTTCGCCCCCTTCTCAGAGGAGATGTGATACTTGACAAAGGACGTATTCGGAAGCGGATAAGCATCCGCTTTCAACCAGTTATTGGGACCAAAATTGAAAACCTGAACCAGCGGTTCTTCGATAATTCCGTTGTCCTCACCTTTTAGCCAGTAATCGAACCACCTTAAATAAAGATCCATAAGACCGATGTCCGCAGCGTCTCCCAGGTCCTGTCCGTAGAGGTATTTTGACGATTGGTCGGTGTGTTCCCAAGGGCCTATGATCATTTTGATATTTTTGTTCTTGGATTGTTTGAGATGGAAATAGGCCAGCTTCGTTCCTCTGTTACCGGGATCGTACCATCCCGACTGTAAGAAGACGGGTATATCAAGATCCTGGAGTTCTTCGAGATAATTGACCTTCTCCCAGTACGAATCATTTGTATTGTGTTTAACCCAGCGCCGCCAGTAGGGAGTTTCCTTCTCCAGGATCTTTTTATCGAGATCTATAACCGGGAGAAGATTCAATAGACTGTTCCAGTCTTTCGTGAAGGTTTCTCGTGCTATTTTCTGCATGTCTGTTACAGTTTTCGCTTTTTCAACAACATTGACCCATCTTATGTCCCCTCCCATCACCAAAACACCTCCTTCATAGGGCATATTTTCGAACGGCATGGCTGGTGTGATGTTAGGAAGAATAGTGATGAGGTGAGGGGGCTTCAGTACTGCTGCGGCAAATTGTACAACTCCGGAATAGGATCCGCCATACATACCGATTTTTCCCGTCGACCACTCCTGGGCGGCCAGCCATTCAATACTGTCATATCCGTCTTCTCTTTCATTGATAAACGGTTCCCATTTTCCCTGGGATTCAAACCTGCCCCGGACATCCTGGATCGCATAAACGTATCCTCGTTCAGAAAAATAATCCCCGTAGCCTTTGAGGATTTCCTTATTGTATGGAGTTCTCATCAGTATTACCGGAAAAGGTCCATCTTCGCCTCGGGGAAAATACAGGTTTGTGGTGAGTTTTATCCCGTCCCGCATGGGAATCCCGACCGTTTTTTGGCTATAAATACTTCCTGCGAGAAGGAGGACTAAAAAAACAATCGATAAACATCTCGCCAATTTTTCCCTCTTGAATTTTTTTAAGGTGAAATTTTTATGGGTGTTTTTCATTTCAATCTCCTCACATGGTTATATGCTTCAATATTCTTGAAGTATATAAATGTCGTAATGTAATGTCAAGATAAAAAATTAAAACAGGCACCAGTATAATTAAAAATGCCTTATGAACCTCCCCCTCCAGCTCCCCCTGTACAATCAGGGGGAGAGATTTGTGGGTGTCTTCGGAGGAGATGATGATATTCCGAAAACATCTCGAATCTATTTTATTATATTAACCCCCCCGGCCCACCTAGTGAATTAGGGGGATTTAAAGGAAGGCGTTTTCAGGGCCGAAGACACCGATTCTATTTGATGAAGAATTATTAACCCCCTCCAGCTCCCCCTGTACAATCAGGGGGAGAGATTTGTGGGTGTCTTCGGTAAGGAGTGGTGGGCGATACAGGATTTGAACCTGTGACTTCTACCGTGTGAAGGTAGCACTCTTCCGCTGAGTTAATCGCCCAGCCT
>JAFGMO010000025.1 GCA_016927475.1 Candidatus Aminicenantota bacterium | reverse complement strand
GGCATTTTTTATGAATAACGCAGGTTATTGAAAATATAGAGGTAATATGTTATAAATTTTATTTAATAAGGGTGGGTTTAGGAATGAAAAAAAAGGACCCAGGTGCCGTAAAGAGTTTATAACACGCATAATATCCCTTAATATTAAATTTAATTATATGAACTCGTATTTTTCTCAACTTGAGAAAAATTCAGGTTAACCAGGAGTTATTTTAATGGCGGAAAATTTATACGTCACCGCGACTGAACCCAGGAGCGGTAAATCAGTCATTTCTCTGGGGCTTATGGAAATGCTTCTGAGAAATGTGGACAGGGTAGCTTTTTTCCGGCCCTTGATAAACGGATCACACTCCCCCTCGAAGAAAGAACATGACATCCGGCTCATCTCGCAATATTACAAGCTGGACATTCCCTATGAGGCTATGTACGGTTACAAAACGACGGAAGCTTCCCAGCTCATTTCTTCCGGAAAATACGAGATGCTTCTCGAGGGAATCGTATCCAAATACAAGGCTCTGGAAGAAAATTTCGATTTTGTTCTCGTCGAAGGAACGGATTTTGAAGGTTCAACCTCGGCTTTTGAATTTGATATCAACGCAGACATCGCCAATAATCTCGGATGCCCGGTTATTCTCGTAGCCAAAGCATATCGCAAAACCGAGGAAAACGTCACCCAGTCCATCAACATGACAATGGAATCTCTCTCGGAAAAGGGCTGCAATGTTATCGCCATCTTCATCAACCGAATGGAGGCTGACTCCAATCTTATCTCCAAATTAAAAAAAAGCCCGAGCATGGCGGATTATCTTATCTACGGATTGCCGAACGTTGACAGCCTCGGCCATCCGACCGTTAAGGAAATCGCCGAGGCCCTCCAAGCACGCGTCCTCTACGGAAAAGAACTGCTAAACCGTCACGTAAGCCGCTTCGGAGTAGCGGCCATGCAGCTTCGGCATGTGCTTGAGCGGGTTCAGAACGGCGATATGATCATTACCCCGGGCGACAGAGCCGATGTTATCGTAGCCTCACTCGCCGGCAATTTTTCTTCTTCCATGCCCCGCATCTCTGGCCTCATTTTATCCGGTGGTCTCATTCCGGAACCCCCTATCCTCCGGATGATCGAAGGAATCAAGGAAGGTATCCCCATACTTAGCGTTAAAGAAAATACCTTTGAAGCCGCCCGCGAGGCCGATAATGTCCATGCCGTTCTTGATCCTGAAGACTCGATGAAAATGGTCCAGGCGCTCGAAGTCTTTGAAAAAAACACCAACATCCCCGAACTTCGTGAGAAAATTATCCGAACCAACGTCACTATCCTTACACCCAAAATGTTTGAATACAGGCTCCTCCAAAAGGCCCGGGCGCACAAACAGCACATCGTTCTCCCGGAAGGAGAAGAAGACCGTATTCTTCAGGCAGCGGATATTTTACTGCGAAGAGACGTCGTCGATCTGACAGTCCTCGGAAACGAGCAAGAAATTCGAAACAAGATCACCAGGCTTGACCTTAATCTTGAAAAAATAAACATCATCGATATAGGAAAATCAAAATTCTTTGATGACTTCTCAGAAACATATTACCAACTTCGAAAACATAAAAGGATTACCATAGAAAATGCACGGGATAATATGTCTGATCCCAACTATTTCGGTTCGATGATGGTCTATAAAGGTCTAGCCGATGGAATGGTCTCTGGAGCAATACATACCACCCGGAGCACGCTCCGCCCTTCTTTTGAGTTTATCAAGACTAAAGCGGGTTATTCGATTATTTCCAGCGTCTTTTTTATGTGCCTGGCGGACCGGGTTCTGGTCTATGCGGATTGCGCTGTCAATCCCGAACCCAATGCACAGCAGTTGGCCGAAATCGCAGTCAATTCGGCCCAAACGGCCCTCATATTCAGCATCGAACCTATCGTCGCCATGCTCTCTTATTCAACCGGGGAATCGGGAGAAGGTGAAGACGTGGAAAAAGTCCGCAAAGCGACGGCCATAGCCCAAGAAATCGTTAAGAAAAACAAGCTCGGCTTTCCCATTGAAGGACCTCTGCAGTATGATGCGGCAACGGATCCCACCGTCGCTCGAACCAAAATGCCCAAAAGTGAGGTGGCCGGAAAGGCCACGGTTTATATCTTTCCCGACCTAAATACCGGCAATAATACCTATAAAGCGGTTCAGCGCTCGGCCAACGCCGTAGCTATTGGACCCGTCATTCAAGGGCTCAACAAACCGGTCAATGATTTGAGCCGGGGCGCTACGGTGGCCGACATCGTCAATACCGTCGCCATCACGGCCATTCAAGCCCAGGCGGAAAAAGACCTACTCAAACCGGGAAAATAAGCCCGTCAAAGAAAGGCAAAACATGAAAATTTTAGTCATCAACACAGGAAGCTCTTCTATCAAATATCAACTTTTTGATATGGAAAAGCAAAAAGCCGTCGTCAACGGTTTGGCCGAAAAAATCGGTGAAAAAACAAGCATCCTGACTCACAAACTTATCGATAACCAGGGCAACGGAAAGAAAAAAATTGAAGAAGGCCGACTGGCCAACCATGCCGAAGGGCTGGAGAGGATCGTCGAACTCCTGGTTGACCCGGAATTCGGGGCCATACGGGACAAGTCCGAAATATCCGCCGTTGGACACAGGGTTGTCCATGGCGGGGAAGCCTTCCAGGAATCAATAATCATCAATGAAAAAGTCCTTGCAGCCGTAAAAAAAAACATTCCCCTGGCCCCACTTCATAATCCTCCGAACCTGACCGGAATCGAAGTCGCCCAAAATATTTTTCCCGATGTCCCTCATGTCGGCGTCTTCGATACGTCCTTCCATCAAACAATTCCCAGGCGTGCCTACCTTTATGCCGTTCCCTACTCCCTCTACGAAAAACAGCGAGTTCGCCGCTACGGATTCCATGGAACGAGCCACGCCTACGTTGCCGAGGAGGCCGCCGCTTATCTGAAGCGCCCCATCGAAGAGTTGAAACTTATCACCATCCATCTGGGAAACGGCGCCTCCATGGCCGCTGTAAAAAATGGGCGCTGTATCGACACTTCCATGGGACTAACCCCGCTTGAAGGATTGGTTATGGGAACCCGCTGTGGGGATGTGGACCCGGCACTTCCCTATTTTATGGCGAGAAACCTGAACATGACTATCGACGAAATTGATAAAACGCTCAACAAACAAAGCGGCTTGAAAGGACTCTGTGGGGACAACGACATGCGGAACGTTGAAGAGAAGGCGGTTTCCGGAGATGAGCTTTCCGCTTTAGCCCTCGAAATTTATTCCTACCGGATAAAAAAGTATATCGGGGCCTACTACGCTTCTCTGGGCCATCTTGACGCCATCATCTTCACGGCCGGCATCGGAGAAAACTCGCCCCTTATACGCGGTATGTGCTGTGAAGGACTGGACAGTTTGGGCATCTCTGTGGATGCCTGTAAAAACAAGGAACCGAGGAAAGACATCCGCGAGATCAGTCCCCCGAATTCACAGATAAAGGTCTTGGTCATCCCTACGAATGAAGAAAAGAAGATCGCCATGGAAACGGAGCGCATCGTCAAAAGAAACGGTTGCGGTCAGACCGGAAGGAAATAACAGTTCTCAGAATCAGACACGATAAAGTCAGATAAACAGGGCCTCCAGCAGGTTAGTCTTAAGTTATTCTCCATTTATCCCCTGATTATTTGACATTTGCCACTGAGGCCCGGTTGTGTTATGTATACCTTCTTATTTTTCCACTTCTCCGGATAAAAACCTTTTATCCAGTTGCACATGAAAAAACAATCTTCAAAGGAAGGAGTGGATAATGGCGCATCTTATGATCGGCATCTGTCTCTCCACGGGATTCTACCTCCTTCTTGTATTCGCTGGCAGGAAAAGATTAAAGATCAAATGGGGGCATTGGCTGCTGACCATCCTTGCCTTTGCCTATAACCTGTTCATCCTGGAAGTTATCATCGCTTTTCTAGAGGAAGGAGCGGTTCGTGCCGCTTTCGTCATTGGGATTCCCCTTCTCTTTTCATCCATTGTTTGGGGAGTTCTTTTAGCCCGTTTTGTTTTTTTCCAAAAAAAACGAAACCAATGACTAAAAAAGCTCAGATAAGATAAGGAAAAAACCATGAAAAAAGGAAAAATCCGCCGCCGCGATTTTCTGAAAATAACAGGCTTTGGTGCCGCCTCTTTGGGCACAGGATTGACCGCCTCCCGGTTACTTGGCCTAACAGATAGAGGCGAGATGATTGAATCCCCTAACGAATATGGCCCCTTTGTTGTTGAAAAAATCAATGGAAAAAGCTTACCTTACCGCTACGACACACAGACATTGCAGCGCATGAGTGAGAAAAACAATGTTTTCAGCCGTAATTTATGGGAACCCGTCCGAATAGAAGCTATGGATCAAACTGAAGACATCACATGGAAAAACCTCATCGAAGGAAAAGGGGAAAACCCCGACCAGACCCGGCTGGATTACGCCTTTATGGCCGCATCCTGGCACATGTACGACGTTCACAGTTATTCCTCTTATGATTGGAACACCCATCGGGGTATGGTCCGTGAAATGGGGCTTGACACCTTGGAACCCTGGAATCCAGCAGATATAAACATGACATGGCTGGACGCCTCCCGGGCCGTCAAGCACGCCGCCCGGTTTTACGGAGCATCGCTGGCAGGAATCGCCAAGCTTAATCCTCTCTGGCTTTATTCCGATCACCACAGTCCCATTCAAACGCAACGCGACCGTGCCTTACCTGTGCACTACGGCGGAGAACGATTCGAAAGGACAAAAGATTCCTGGTATATACCCGCATCCATGAACAGGGTAATCGCTCTGGCTTTTGAGGAAGATTTTTATGCCATTGCCAATTCACCGGGACGCCTAGCTTCAGCGGCGACGGGTAACGGATATTCCCGGATGGCCTTTACGGCTGCAACCCTGGCCGAATTTATCCGCGGTTTGGGTTACCGGGCTCTTCCGGCGGGAAACGGTGTCGGACTAAGCATCCCCATGGCCATCGACGCCGGACTGGGACAACTTGGCCGGATGGGACTCCTTATCACACCCAAATACGGCCCCCGTGTCCGGCTGGCCAAAGTTATCACGGACATGCCGCTCATGCCGGACAAACCCATCGATTTCGGCGTCACCGAATTCTGCAAATCCTGCATGCTCTGCGCCAAAGATTGTCCCAGCGGTTCTATTTCCGAGGGCCCTCAAACCTGGAAGGGCCGTTCCATATCCAACAATCCAGGAACCTTAAAATGGTACGTTCTTCCCGAGACTTGCTACGATTACAATGGATTCAGCTGTTCCAACTGTAAAAGGGTCTGCCCTTTCACCAAACCCAACAATTCCTGGCTCCACCGCTTGCTGAGAAAAATTATCCAGGGACGAATAACACCGGCCAACAAACTTATGGTTACCCTGGATCAGGCCGGTGGATACGGGAGGCATGTCCCTGACCGGGATTTTTGGAAAAGAACCGGGGACAAAACGATTACGGGACGTGAATCGATGTGAGCGAGGCAACAAAACATGGCGGAGAAAGAAACAGTAAGGGGAGGCAAATATATTGAGCGGCTTTTAGGAATTACGGCTCTATTTGTGCTCGCCGCGGCCTGGATTATCGGGTCATCACGAAACCGCGAAGACCTTACTCCTCACCTCAAACAGGCCCTGCCGGAAGCGGACCGTTTCAGTCCGATCTCCGAGGGAACCTACGCCGCCTGGAAAGATACTCCCCATCCGTATACCATCGGAACCCTAGCGACGGGAAGAGCACAGGGCTATGGAGGAGAAATCAGGGTCGTTGTTTCCATCGATGCAACCGGAAAAATCACGGGAATATCCCTTATCGAACATAAAGAAACAGGAGCCTTCCTCCAGAGAGTCCTGAAAAAAGGTTTCATCGATTCGCTCTTAGGAAAATCATGCGCGGACAACTTTCAGGCGGGACAAGGAATCGACGCCGTAACGGGAGCCACATATACCTCTAATGCCCTGGCCGAGGCCGTATGTCAGGCTGCCCGGAAGACCGCCTCGAAAAATCTGGGAATGGAATTCCCGGCACAACCCGCAGGAAAAATCGTATTCGGCTTGCCGGAGATCGTACTGCTGTTTCTTTTTTCCTTCGGGATAATAGGCCGATGTAAAAGATGCGCATTCAAAAAGGCAGCCCGTTGGATATCGATGCTAACAGGACTTGTTTTCCTCGGTTTTATTTTCAGTAAACCCCTCAACCTGGTTATCATCAACAGATTTCTTTTGGGCCTCTGGCTGCCTTGGCGGGAACATATTTACTGGTACGTTCTGCTGGCGGGAATTTTGCTTTTCATCACCGCCGGAAAACAGAATCCCTACTGTGGATGGTTCTGCCCCTTTGGCGCCGCACAGGAGTGCTTGAGCCTAATCGGTGGAACCCGCGTTCGTCCGTCAAATCACATCCGGGTGATCGGCCGTTGGTTCCAACGTTTCGCTGCACTAGCGGCCATCGTTATCGCCCTGCTTTATCGAAATCCAGGCATGTCCAGCTATGAGGTTTTCGGTGCTTTTTTCCAGCTCATCGGTTCCAACTTTCAATTCGGCCTTCTAGGAATCGTTCTGGTGGCTGCACTTTTTATTCGAAGGCCCTGGTGTGGGTATCTCTGCCCCATGAGGCCGGTGACGGATTTTCTCCGGATGATGCATAACTGGGCTGGTGATATTTATACAAAGATCAGACCGGCCAGGCCACATCCCTCGAACCGCGAATAATACGGGATTTTTTTCTTTTTTTATGCAGGTGAATAAAACATTAAAGGTAGACGGAAGTTTCGCAATCATCGTTTTCCATGATAAAATAAAGGCGAAAAAAATATCAGAGGTGTTTCACAAATCATAAAAAAGCGCCAATCTTTTAAGGAACCATAAAAGCATGAATGAACAACAGACAAATACAATAAAGAAAAACCCGGAAAGAATCCTTCCGCAAAAAATGCTCATGGCCATAAAAAGCGTACTCGACCGGGCGGCCGTACTTTTCATTCGGCTGAAGATCCAACCCAACACCATCACCATCCTGGCATTGATCACGGGTTTGATCGCGGGGACATTCTTCGCACTGGGGTATCCCCTTTGGGCCGCTGTGTCGATCATCGTTTGCGGATTTTTCGACGTCATGGATGGTAAAGTGGCGGTCAGCACCAATAAGCAGAGCCTTTTCGGCGCCATCTTCGATTCGGCCCTGGACAGGTATTCCGAATTTTTCATTTACCTGGGTTTGGCTGTTTACTTCAGGGGACACTGGGCACTTTGGATCACTTTTTGGACTTTTCTCGGATCAACGATGGTCAGCTACACGAGAGCCAGGGCTGAAGGCCTGGGTTTTGATTGCAACGTGGGCATCATGCAGCGGGCGGAACGGATGACGTTCCTGGCCCTCGGTTCTTTCATCGGTATCATTTTTAACATTTACGACCCGGTGATCATCGCTGTTTTGGGAATTATCGCCGTCATATCCAACATCACCGCCATTCAGCGTACCTTATATGTTCGAAAATGCGAACTGCTTCAAAAATCCAAGGAAAACCGGGCATAAAGGAAAAAGGAAAATTTATCCGTACTGCTTGCTGGGAATAGAAGACAATCCGGGACAATTTTTCTGCCAGACGACGGCATTTCTTTTATTCAAGGGAGACGAGCTATGAGGCATCGACACCCATACCTTCCCTTCCTCATTTTATTCCTTTTTTTTCCCCTTTTCCTGACGGCTAAAGAAACCGGAGAAATTCGCGGGAAGGTGCTGGAAAAGGACGGGACCGGGCTTCCCGGTGTGGAGATATCGGCTGAAGGGCCTAACCTTCAAGGTTCGCGAACCACGATTTCCACACAAAACGGAGATTTCCATCTTCCCCTGCTTCCCGTCGGAAGCTATACCTTGAGTTTCAAACTTTCGGGATTCAGGCCGGTGCTTGAAAAAAATGTTATTATCCGTCTCGGAACGTCGACCCACATCGAAGTAACGATGATTATGTCCGAGATCACAAGAGAGATCGTGGTCACGGCCGAATCTCCTTTGCTGGACAAAACCGCTACAGACACGAGCTTCCACCTGACGACGACGGACCTGGAAAATGTCCCCTCCCAAAACAGGACCGTGGTCGACGTCGTCAAATTCGCACCGGGCGTCACCGGGGTGAGGGCCGACTCACGCCATGGAACTGCCAGCGAAGGGCAGCCGAGTTTCAGGGGAGAAGGAGAAGAGGGCAACAACTGGATCGTGGACGGTCTTTCCATAAGCGGCGTCAGGCTGAAAAATTCAGGTTTTCGGCTTAACCTTGACTCCATCGATGAGATCCAGATCATCTCCGATCCCTTCAGCCCGGAGTTCGGCTCGGCCTACGGGGGGATCATCAATATGGTCACCAAAAGCGGAAGCAACGACTATGAAGGCACATTTTCGCTTATCTTTATGGATAAACGGCTCCAGGCGCCGCGTCAAGAACAGCTCTCGGTGGTTAGTGAGCCCGAATATTTTTCGGATTACAACTGGTATTTCAACCTGGGCGGTCCTGTGATCAAAGACAAACTCTGGTTTTTTTTATCGGACAATCTATATTCGGATACCGTACAAACCCAAGACAATACCATTGATTATCTCTTCATACCCGGAGGGGAAAAATCTCTGCGGGACAACCAGCTCTTTTCAAAACTCACTTACGCGCCGGCCGTGGGCCACAACCTTTCGCTCACATCCATTTTCAACACCTCGCTGAGCCAAAAGGGAGGCATTGGTATTCCCGAACTTTTCGAGAAAAAAACGTACACCGACCTGGCATTTCAGGCCAATTATAAGGGTATCCTCAGCCCTTCAGCCTTTATTGAAGCCGGTTTGGGATGGGTCAAAAGGGGCAAATTCACCCAGCCGGACGACAAAAACCTGGGCCCGGCCATGTACTACATCGAGGACCTGGCAAGAAATGTCCACAATTCCTACGGGAACGTTACTGACGACCAGCAGCGCCTCGACCTGAGCTTAAAATACACCCAGCATTTCGACACCAAAACCTTCGGTCATCACGAGATCGGACTGGGTTTCGAGTTCTACAGCCTTTCATCGGAGTTTGCCGTGGACTTTACGGGAACGGAAGAAGACCTTTTCCCGGGCAACTCCTTCGATAACGGAACAAAATACTACTTCGAAAGCTGGGCTGAAGGAAAGCGGACACCAACATTTTTTTACGAGTACGGAAATTTCGACTTCATCAATTCCACCAGGGGAATCGGCCTCTACATCAAAGACAAGATGACCTGGGAAAGATTCACCATCATGGCCGGCCTGCGGACCCAAACCCAGCTTTGCCTGGACAACAACGGGGAAAAACTCTGGTCCTGGGGCCTGGCGGATTTCATCTCACCCCGCCTGACATTGACCGTCGACATCCTCGGAGACGGCGCTAACATCATCAGGCTGGGCTGGGGCCGCTTCAGCGACCTCATCACAACCATGCCCCTCGGGCTTCTCAATTCGGGAGCGGGACTTGTTTTCCGCACTTACCGATGGCAGGGTTCCGAAAACCCATCAGCCGAAGAGATCGGCGATCCTTCTTTCTGGGCCTTTGAAACTGAGCAAAAAGATCAGCCTTTTGAGATCGCCGAGAACATCACCCCCAATTTCCTGACCCGCTTTCTCGTTGAACTCAACCGGAAACTTGGAAGAGACTGGGTCATCAAAGCCAGGTATGTGGGCACTCAGGCGGATGACCTGCTCGAAGTCCTGGCCGTTTTCGACCCGGTAACGGGATACAAATTCCTCTATGACAATTTCGAATACAAGCGCAGAAAATATCATGGACTGGAATTTGAATTGATGGGGAGGATCGGCCCCAACTTTTACCTCAACGCTTCCTACTGCACCTCCTCCGCTGAAGGGACCAATCCCGGTCAGACGGAGACCGGGTCCTGGTCGCAGGAAGAAGGAAGCACCAATTATTTGGGGTTGTTCGGCAACCATCTCTACATTCCGGACCTGCCCGAATTGAGTGATATCAAAGCTTATTATGACTGGGCCCTCGGCGGATTGGGCGGAAGGGGCATCGGTGATGAAGGATGGTATGGAAAACTTCCCTACTCCGTCGACCATGATGTCAAGGTCAATGTCCTTTTTTCCGCTCCCTGCTGCTTCACTTTATCGGCCGCTTTCGAATGGATCTCCGGCTACCACTGGGAAAAGCTGGGTTATGTACCCTTTTTCGGCGGGTATTACTCCTTTCCCGAAGGACGGGGCACGAGGGAAACCCCAGGTCATACCTATCTGGATGTGGCCATCGAAAGGGACATCAACCTGCCCGGCTTATTTCGCGGCCGCAAGACGGTTTTAACCCTCAGGCTCGATTTTTTTAATTTATTTGACAGCCAGCAGCCCATATCTTACGTTAAGGAGGATATTCCCATCTTCGGCCAGGTATGGGGCAGGCAGCAACCCCGCCAGGCAAGATTGTCCTTCAAGCTGAAGTGGTGATTTTTTTCACTTTGTGAGCATTTTGGGCGGGCGTTTTTTGTGTTCTGAACGGGTTCCCAAAAGGAGGATATTTTAGAAAGGGATATCTTTTGGTTGAAATATCCGCCATATTCGCCAACATAAAAGATTGGAGATAAACAATAAATAACAAACGGCTGTTATCCCTGGATGTTTTCCGGGGTTTGACCATAGCTCTGATGATTGTGGTCAACAATCCGGGAAGCTGGAAATATGTTTACGCTCCTTTGCGCCACGCGAAGTGGCACGGATGGACGCCCACCGACCTTGTTTTTCCTTTCTTTTTGTTCATCGTCGGTGTTTCCCTTTCTTTTTCTTTATCAAAAAGAAAAGCCGAAAGCAGAGAAAATTTCCCACTTTATGCGAAAATTTTCAGAAGGACCATCATCCTCTTCGGCCTGGGCCTTTGTCTTTATCTTGTTCCCCGGTTCGATTTTTCCACCCTTAGGATTCCTGGCGTTCTTCAGCGGATCGCTGTCTGCTATCTCCTGGCGTCGCTTATATTCCTCAAAGTCAAACCCGGAATGCGCCTTCCTATGTCTTTAGGATTGCTGGCGGCCTACTGGCTCGTCCTGAAGCTTATCCCCGTACCCGGTTACGGAGCGGGTGTCCTGGCACCCGAGGGAAATCTGTGCGGCTATATCGACACCAAATTTCTTTCCGGACATCTCTATACCCCGGCCTTTGACCCCGAGGGAATCCTGAGCACTTTTCCCGCTCTGGTCACCACCCTGCTGGGAACTTTCACCGGGGACTGGCTGCGCACTTCCCGGTCAAAGACCGTTAAGGTCTCCACTTTGTTCGCCGCCGGTTTTGTTTTTACCTTATCGGGACTCTGGCTTGACCGTTTTCTTCCCATCAACAAGCAGCTCTGGACGAGCACCTACGTCATTTTTACGGCGGGGGCCGCTTTGATTGTTTTGGGTATTTGTTATATGATCGTTGATATTTGGAAGATCAAAAAATGGAGCTACCCGTTTTTGGTTTTCGGCACCAACGCCATTACCGTTTATGTGGGCTCCAGTCTTTTGGCCAAAGCTCTCGGATTCATACACATCTCTTCTGGAAGAGAAACGATTTCCCTGAAATCTTTTATCTACGGTAAACTTCTGGCTCCATGGGCGGGAGATTACGTCGGCTCTTTGCTCTTCCCCCTGCTCCTCCTTCTTATCTGGTTTTTTATCCTTCTGCCTCTTTATAAAAAAAGAATATTCATCAAGATTTAAACCTTCGAGCCCTTAATAACAATGATAATATCCGGTGGCCAAATTTGTGGCTGCTGTGGATTATTCTGGAGTGGCGCAAAAAAAAATGTTTGTATCTCATATTATATCTTATCATCTTCTTGCTCTTGCTTTTTGTTTTTACGGGTAATGCTGAGGTCACGGACAAAAATTTCGAGGAAAAGGTCGATACATTCATAAACGCCCACGGGGAGACAAAAGGCTTCAGCGGCTCTATCCTTATGGCCAAAGAAGGAAAGGTGAACGAAGCCCGCCTTCACATTCAGGGGCAAACCGTTGTGATGAAAAAAATAAGATAAAGTAAATCCTTTTCGCTTTAGTCTTTGCCATGCGGACAGATAAAAAAGTACATTCTTCTGCCGTTTAGCTGCGGGAGCTATCTCTCGCTTTTTTTAACTCGGCAAAAAAACGCTTATACAAAAAACTCCTCTTGTCGAGAGAAAGAAGCTGAAAAAACATCGGCATCGTCACCGTAAAAGCGAGAAGTGCAGGCGGGATATGCCGGCGCATGGCAATGTCGGTCGCTCCGAGAGCCGCCTGCGGAAGGCTGAGATCCCTGAACGGTTGAAGGAGGGAGCAGCCTGATCCGAAGGGAGCGATCACCGGAGGGGGATCATCGGGAGAGCTGAAATACTGGGCGCCCAGCATCAGAATGCTCAACTGGTCCGGATCGACAAAAAACGTGACCGTTCTGGCATATTCGAGGAGGTTCTCTTTTAAGGGCCCGATGAAAAGGTGGGGAAAAAGAGCTTTGTATGGTTTTCTCGTATCGATCCATTTTTCCATAAGCTCGTGACTGGCCTTGAGCCCTTCTTCATCGACAAGGAAGGAGATGAATTCTTCTTTTGACCTTCCCTGTATGCCGAACATCCAGTTTCCGGCTCCCCCGCAGCCGTAACGTTCTTTCGTAAGATGAAGCGTATTCCCCTTTAACCACTGTTCATAAAAAAGAAAAGCACAGTCCCCTTTTTCCGGTTCGACCAGCGGCATGAACGGTTCCGGATCGGGTGCATCATAGAAGCCGAACAAAGGAAGTCTCATGTTCATCTGCATCAAAAGAATCGAGATTTTTTTATGAATATCCTTCATCGCCATTCACCTCAAATCTTTTTTCCGTTCCGCGAATCCGTTGGAAAAAGGGGACCTTTCCCGCTTTATTTACAGCGGTTTGACCGGCACACAGATATCGACAATACACAATCCTTGGGGATGTTCCTTGGGGTCATTCAAATAAAGCTCAAAACAGGGACGCTCATCCGGCTGAAAACCGCTTTCGGGAAGCCATCCGCCGAAAATGGCATTCCAGGCTTCCTGGTATCCGTCATCCTTAAGCTCGAAATGACCTACCGCGTATTTGCCTCCCGGGATTGTTGCTTTTCCTATTTCACCCTCAACGGGCGTGTCTTTCGGGACGGAAATACAGACATCGGTCCTCAATTTGCTTTCATCCGTGATTTCAGGGTCATCATGATAGACGGCCATCACCTTGGTTTCGGGAAAACGAAGAAGGCCCCGGGGGCCAGCCCAACCAAATATTTTTTTAAAAAGACCCTCGAAGAGTTTTGTGTCGCCCTTATAGGGCCCGATATGACGGACATAGGCTACGACCATTTCCGGCATATCCTTGACTTCGACATTGACATGATTTTTGTTTTTCATCTTAATCCTCCATTTTAGATTTGAAGTCTCATTATCAATATAAAAGGAGGAAACATCGAAGTCTTTTCCTATATTGCTTTGTCTTTCACTTTCTTTGCTCTTTGATTTGCGAATCTTGCTAAACCGGCGGTATCCGCCGAAACGCCACTCACTGGCGCTCATCCGGAAGGTTTCCTTGAAGACGCGGGCAAAGGCCGCCGAGCCGGAAAAGCCGCATTCCAGAGCAACCTCGGTGATGGACGTTTTGGGATTGATGATCAATCTCGAAGCGGCTTTTTCGATACGGATCCTTTGAATAAATTGATTCAAAGTTTCTCCCACCATGGCTTTAAAAATACGGTGAAAGTGATACGGGGAAAAATGAGCGACTCGGGCGATGTCCGCCAAATGAAGGTTTTTTTCGATATGAGCTTCGATATAATCAATGACCCGGTTGATACGGGATACATATTCTTCCCGAACCTGTTTTTTCGCCTGTTCTTCTTTTTCCCTATGCATTTTATACCCAGCCGGCAAGCATCATACACACAGGATAAAAACCTGTCAATTTTTGCTTTTGGGAAAAAATCAGGCAACGGAAAAAGATGGGGGTGAAAGCCCGGAAGATTATTTTCCTTTCAGCTCTTTATAAACCGCCTCGATATCATACTTCAGCAGATCATTGCCCGGAAGTTTTTCAAAGGAAGGGAGCTCGATTTGCTCTATCGTCTGTTCGAGAGTCCATCCTTTTTGAATGGCCTCAGTCACTCCGGACCGCAGCTCTTGAAGCAGGCTGATCATGTATTTCATTCTTTCTTTACCGCAGATAATCCCGTGACCGGGAACGACAGTCTCGGCATCCCAAGAATCATGAACTTCATGAAGCTTGTTTATCCAGTTATCAATATCCGACCCGGACAGCTCATCGAGGAAAGGACAGGCGCCGTTGATAAAAAAATCGCCTGTATGGAGCACTTTTTTTTCCGGAAAATAGACCAGACATCCGTCATCCGTATGGTTGGGACCGAGATAAATCAATTCAACGGTCTCGCCCCCCAGAGAAATGGTCATCCTTTTCTCAAAGGATATTTCCGGCTCGAAGGGTTTGAAACTTTTCAATTCGTGATAGAGGTTCTTATAGAAATTTAATCTTCCTTCCATCACCTTCAAATTCGGGCTGTTCTCCTCTTCCAATTTTTTGACCTGTTTTTCCAGGTCTTGAAGGTATTCCTCGTATCTTGGCAGGGCTAATCTGTTGATCAAAGGCCCCACGTTATCCCTAAGGTTTTTTGCCAAATTCGCATGGCCGATCATCTGGATCTCAGATGAAAATCCGCTGACTCCGCCGGTATGGTCGTAATGATAATGCGTTAACACCAAATATTTGACAGGCTGTGTTGTCAACTTTTGGACGGCCTCTGTTATCAGTCTGCCGTGCGCCGACATGGAACCGGAATCAACGACTAAGACACCTTCTTCGGTTACCATAAACAGGACATTTCCGCCTAATCCGTAGATACAATACAGGTTTTCCTTCAACTGCACGGGTTTGATTTTCGGTTCCTGGGAAAAGAGAAATCCGCCGGCTATAAAAAACAATACAAAAAAAACAATGAAAACCGCTGATATCTTTGTTTTCACGGAAACCTCCTCGACTTGTAAAGACTACAGGTAGACATACGAAAAACAACTCCGCCGGTTTTCGCGAATTCCCTATGGAATTTACTAATATTTTCCTATAGAATACTTTTTTATCAATTTAGATTGATTCAGGATGGAAATATATAACAACATCTCATATATATGTTTTAACGGATCCTAAATTTTTCCAGGTATCCAAGGAGGAAAAGAGTGAGTGAAAAGATAAAGATCAAAAGCCCCTCCGGTAAGCTGGGTGTGCTCCTCCCCGGACTGGGCGCGGTCGCCACAACTTTTATCGCCGGGGTGGAAGCCGTGAAAAAAGGCCTTTCCAAGCCTTTCGGCTCCCTGACTCAGATGGGCACCATCCGCCTGGGCAAACGAACGGACAAAAGAGTGGAAAAAATCAAAGATTTCATCGAACTGTCTGAACTGAATGATATCGTATTCGGAGGCTGGGACATTTTTACCGATAATGTCTACCAGGCCGCCTTGAATGCCGGAGTCCTTCACTCGGAACTTTTGGCAAAAGTAAAACCTGAAATCGAACGGATCAAACCATGGAAAGCCGTTTTCAGCCAGCAGTACGTCAAAAAACTCTCGGGTGAAAACGTAAAAAAAGCCGGCAATAAACATGAATACGCCCAAATGCTTCAAGATGACATCCTAAAATTTAAAGAAGACAACAAGCTTGACAGAATGGTTACGGTCTGGTGCGCCAGCACCGAGATCTTCATGAAGCGAGATCCCGTCCACGACAAACTGGAGTCCTTTGAAAAAGCCATGAAGGAAAATCATCCCGCCATCGCTCCCAGCATGATCTACGCTTATGCTTCCCTCTCATCAGGCGTTCCTTTCGCCAATGGTGCTCCCAACCTGACCGTCGACATACCGGCTCTCAATGAACTCGCCCAGGAAAAAAATGTCCCTATCGCCGGAAAAGACTTCAAAACGGGCCAAACTCTCATGAAAACGATTATCGCTCCAGGATTAAAAGCCCGCCTGATCGGTCTGAACGGCTGGTTTTCCACAAACATCCTCGGCAACCGTGACGGAGAGGTTCTAGACGACCCGGAATCCTTCAAAACCAAAGAGGAAAGCAAGCTTTCCGTCCTGGAGCACATCCTCCAACCTCATGTTTATCCTGATCTCTATAAAAACTTTTTTCATAAAGTCCGGATCAATTATTACCCGCCTCGGGGCGATAACAAGGAAGGCTGGGACAATATCGACATTTTCGGCTGGTTGGGCTATCCGATGCAGATCAAGATTGATTTTCTCTGCCGAGACAGCATCCTGGCCGCCCCCATCGTTCTCGACTTGGTTCTCTTTATGGATCTGGCCCAGCGCTGCGGTATGAAGGGCATCCAGGAATGGCTTTCTTTTTACTTCAAAAGCCCCATGTGCGCTCCCGAACTTTATCCCGAACATGATCTTTTTATCCAGCTCATGAAACTTAAAAATACGCTGCGATACCTGATGGGAGAAGAACTGATCACCCACCTGGGATTGGAATATTATGATTGAGCGGGCGTAAGGACCGCACTTGCGATAAAAATCAGCCGGAAACGCTACGGGGATCAAACTGTTCCGGCGGCCATATGGTCCGGAATCGCAAGATAATTCCGCCCTTGTTATTCTGACCGGATGAAACAAACACAAAAAAGAAGCAAAAATTGGACAAAAAGATAGACGTCCATAGACTGGACCAGATCTTCGAACCCCAGAGAATCGCCCTTATCGGCGTTTCAACGAACCCGAACAGTGTTGGAGGAAAGGTACTCAGCAACCTGGTCGGGGGAGGATTCCGCGGCGTTGTATACCCTGTCAATCCTTCGGCGGAAGCGGTTATGGGCATTCCCTGCTTTCCGAATGTTAAAAACCTTCCCAAAGTGCCGGACCTGGGTATTATCTGCGCCCCGGCTCCGGAAGTTCCGGACCTTATCGAAGAATGCGGCCGGGCCGGTATCAACGGCATCATCATTCTTTCGGCCGGATTCCGGGAAACCGGTCCGGAAGGAAAAGCCCTTGAAGACCGGATCAAAAAAAAGTTAAAAAAATTCGACGGAATGAGGATCATCGGGCCCAACTGTTTGGGCGTTATCGCCCCGGATAAAAATCTCAATGCCAGCTTCGCCGCCGGCATGCCTAAAAAAGGCAGGATCGCTTTTATTTCCCAGTCGGGCGCTCTCTGTACCTCCGTTCTCGACTGGGCCGAAGAAGAAGAAATCGGTTTTTCATATTTTGTTTCCATAGGAAATACGCTCGATGTCAGCTACGGCGACCTGATCGACTATTTCGGCGAAGATGAAGGGACGGATTCGATTATTCTCTATATAGAATCTATCGAAAACGCCCGGAAATTTATGGCCGCCGCCCGGGCTTTTGCCCGGACCAAGCCCATTGTCGCATATAAGGCCGGCCGTTTTCCCGAATCGGCTGCCGTGGCCGCCTCTCATACGGGAGCCATGGCTTCTGAAGACGCCGTTTACGGCGCAGCCTTTCAGCGCGTCGGACTGGCCCGCGTTTATGATATCGGAGAGATCTTCGATGTGGCCGAGCTCATCGGCCGGAACAAGATTCCCAAAGGCCCCCGGTTGGGCATCATCACCAATGCCGGCGGACCGGGAGTCATGGCTACGGACGCCCTTATTGCATCCGATGGAATTCTGGCCGAGCTTTCCGGAGAAACTCTCGATACGCTGGACAAAGATCTTCCTCCCATGTGGTCCCGCGGCAACCCTGTCGATGTCCTGGGGGATGCCCGGTCGAAAAGGATCCTTAAGGCCTGCCAGACGGTTTTAAAAGACAAGGGGGTTGACGCCCTTCTGGTCATCCTTACGCCCCAGGCCATGACCAATCCTACGCGAACGGCCGAACTTCTGGGCGAACAGGTCCAAAAAACAAGAAAACCGGTTCTGACGGCTTGGCTTGGCGGAAAAACAATGAAAGAAGGAATCCAGCTCCTGAATAAGGAGGGGGTTCCGACTTATAAAACACCGGAACAGGCCGTCCGGGCCTTCATGACCCTTGTCGATTATTCCAAAAACCTGCAGAGTTTATATGAAACTCCCAAAGACATTCCGGTCACTTTTTCTCTGGACAGAGAAAAATTACGGGCCCAGTTTGACAAAATCATCGCTGAAAAGGGACCCGTTTTTACCGAAGATGCCTCAAAAAACCTACTGGAAACATACGGTATTCCCATCGTTCCTACCGAAGCCGCGGCAACTGCGGATCAAGCCGCGGAACTGGCGGACAAAATGGGTTATCCCGTGGTCTTAAAAATCTTATCTCCCCAGATCATTCACAAAACGGATGTGGGAGGAGTCGTCCTCAGTCTGAAAAACGCCTCTCAGGTGAAAAAAGCTTTTTTACGCATCACGGAAAGCGCCCGCAAAAAAAATCCCGATGCTGAGATCAAGGGTGTTACCGTCCAGCCGATGCTTAAACCGGAGCATGCCGTGGAAATGATCCTTGGCACCAAAAAAGACCCTATCTTCGGCACCATTATCCTGGCCGGTTCGGGAGGAATCACGACCGAACTCTTCCATGATACTTCCCTCGGTTTCCCGCCCCTGAATGAAAAATTGGCCCTGCGCATGCTTGAATCCCTCAAAATATGGCCCCTCCTCCACGGCTACCGGGGAAGGCCCCCGGTACATATGGAACGTTTGATCGAGATCCTCATCCGGTTGTCCTATCTTGCAGCGGATTATCCGGAGATAAGCGAGTTGGACATCAATCCCCTACTTGTCGGTCCCAAAGATATCGTTGCCCTCGATGCCAGGGTGGTCATCGATGAAGAAAAAATCGGCAAAACAATCAAGCCCTATTCCCACCTGGCCCTTCACCCTTATCCCGAGGAATACGTGCGCGAAGCCAAGCTGCGGGATGGACGACAAATTTTTCTCAGACCCATCAAACCGGAAGACGAGCCACTGTGGTTCGATCTGCTGAGAAGCTGTTCCCGGGAATCGATTTATTACAGATTCCGGTATTTTTTCCATTGGGATTCTCATGAAGTCGCTTCCCGCTATTGTTTCATCGACTACGACCGGGAAATCGCCATCGTGCCCGAAATAGAAGAGGGCAACAAACGACGCCTTCTAGGTGTCGGCCGTCTGGTAGCCGACCCGGATCATGAAACAGTGGAATACGCTGTGCTCATCGGCGATGAATGGCAGAACCAGGGTTTGGGCGGTATCCTAACCGACTACTGCATAGAGATATCACGCGATTGGGGACTCAAGGAAATGGCGGCCATCACCACCTCCGACAACAAAAGGATGCTGGCCATTTTCCAGAAACGCGGATTTAAACTGGAATTCGATCCTTCTTCATCACTGGTCAGGGTTTCCAAACTGTTGAAGAATTCAGCTTCCGCGAGACAAAAAAAATCTTCCCCCAAAAAAACGTCTTTATCTGAATAAAGATGGCGGGTTATTCGACCGTCACGCTTTTGGCTAAATTGCGTGGCTGGTCTACATCCGCGCCCCTTATAGCGGCGATATAATAAGCGAAAAGCTGAAGGGGAAGAATCGTCACAAAAGGAGAAAAGAGAGGATCGACAGGCGGAACAGGCAGCACTTCATCGACCCGGGAAGCGATCGTTTCATCATTATCAAAAGCAACGGCGACAATATAACCGATGCGCGTTTTGATCTCGGAAATATTGCTCAACATCTTGTCATAAACCCTGTCTTTGGGAATGATGACCATTGTCGGCATCTTGTCGTCGATCAGGGCGATCGGCCCGTGTTTCATCTCCCCGCCGGGATATCCTTCGGCATGAATATAGGAAATTTCTTTCAATTTTAAGGCGCCTTCAAGAGCAGCCGGATAACTGACCCATCGGCCCAGATAGAGAAAATGATTAAAAGAGACAAACCGGGCGGCCAGTTTTTCGATCTTTTGGACGTCGTGGAGAATGTGCTCCATCCGGTGCGGGATGCGCAGGAGTTCCTCGATCAAGCGCAGCCTTTCTTTGTTACCGGCGGTTCCTTTAACCTGGGCCAAATGCAGTCCCAGCAGGGCCATGGCCGTCAATTGAGCAATGAAAGTCTTGGTGGCAGCTACTCCGATCTCCGGCCCGGCATGGGTATAAAGAACACCGGCCGCCTCACGGGCGATGGAGGAGCTTACCACATTACATACAGCCAAGGTCTGCGGTCCCTTTTCTTTGACCGCCCTTAGAGCGGCCAAAGTGTCCGCCGTCTCTCCTGATTGGGAGATGACAACAACCAGCGCTTTTTCGTCTAAAATGAAGTCCCGGTAACGATATTCAGAGGCAAATTCCAGGTCAACGGGAACTCCGGCCATGGCCTCAATGAAATATTTTCCAACAAGACCGGCATGATAGGATGTACCGCAGGCAATGATGACCACTCGCCCCGTATCGCTCAATATTTCATCCGGAATCCCTATTTCACTCAAACAAACATTAGCCGAATCAAGGGAAAGCCGTCCCTGCAAAGTATCACGAACAACCTGCGGCTGCTCGAAAATTTCTTTGAGCATAAAATGTTTGTAACCGCGTTTTTCGATCATCATCGGATTCCAAGTAATGTGATCGATCTTTTTTTGAAGCTTCCGGCCCCCGAAATCCAAAAATTGAACACCGGCTGGAGTGATGACGGCGATATCCCGGTCTTCGAGGAAAACGATATTCTGAGTGTATTTGAGCAAAGGATTGATATCTGAAGAAACAAGAAATTCCTCCTCGCCCAAACCGACGACAGCCGGAGGACCAATCTTAGCCGCAACAATCTTCTGAGGATCTTTGGTGGAAATAACAGCTACGGCGTAAGCGCCTTCCAACTCTTTAACCGCCTTGAGGACGGCATTTTCGAGTGTCCCCTCGAAATATTCCTCAACAAGATGGGCGATAACTTCGGAATCCGTTTCCGTCTTAAACTGATGTCCTTTTTTCTTCAAACTCTCCTTAATATCCAAATAATTCTCGATAATCCCGTTGTGAACAACGACGATAGTGCCCGTACAGTCACGGTGCGGATGGGCGTTTTCTTCAGAAGGACGGCCATGGGTGGCCCAGCGGGTGTGCCCGAGCCCGTATAATCCGTCAAGGGGAGAATCCTCGAGGCTTTTTTCAAGCAAAGCAATTTTCCCCTTAACTCGCCGAATGCGCACTTCCTCATTCAAAACAACGGCGATACCGGCGGAATCGTAACCGCGGTATTCCAACTGCTTCAATCCCTCGATAAGTACGGGGATGGGCTTCTTTTTCCCGACATAACCTATAATTCCGCACATTATTTCTTTTTCCTGGCTCGCTTTTTTGCCCAGCCGGGTTTTTCCGACTGGCGAACCCGGGAAATGGCCAAGGCGTTTGGAGAAACATCTTTGGTGATGGTCGAACCGGCCCCGACATAGGCTTCCCGCCCGATGCGAACGGGAGCCACCAACTCCGTGCCCGATCCAATAAAAACGCCCCGCTCTATGATTGTTTTGTACTTTTGTACACCGTCATAATTACAGGTTATGGTGCCGGCGCCGATGTTGACATCATCGGCCACTTCCGCATCGCCTATATAGGAAAGATGGCCGGCCTTGGATCCCCGGCCGAAAACCGTTTTTTTCATTTCAACAAAATTCCCTACTTTCGCCCCGGACCGGATCACTGTACCGGGCCGAAAATGCGTAAAAGGACCCACCTGGACACGGTTTTCTAAAATGCTCTCTTCGATCATCGTTGAGGTCAAAATGCGGCATTCCCGTCCGATAGTGCAGCTTATGATGTGAACAAAAGGCAATATGGAACAATTTGCGCCTATTTTGGTATCACCTTCAATCACCACATAGGGATGAATGGTAGATTCACGGGCAATCCTGACATCCCAATCGATCCAGGTAGTAGCGGGATCCTGAATGGTAACACCCTGAAGGCAGAGTTCCTTGATTTTGCGCATTCTAAGCTCGGATAAGGCCTGAGCCATCTCAAAACGGTCATTGACACCGATAAGCTCATCTGTTTGAGAGGATTTATAAACACCAACTTTTTTCCCCAGCTCTCCCATAACCTCGATGATATCCGTCAGGTAATATTCTCCCTTTTTATTTTTGTTGGATAATCGTGGAAGAGCCTGAAAAAGGTCTTTAACTTTGGCTAAATAGATGCCGGCATTAACCTCGCGGATTTTGCGCTGCCGGGGAGTGGCATCCTTCTCTTCGACAATACGCATAGGGCCCGATTCCGGCTGGATCAACCGTCCAAAACCCGTGGGATCGGGAAGCTCCGCACTGAAAAATGTCAAGGAATTCCCCTGCTTTCGATGAACGTTCAAAAAAGGCCTTAATGTCTCAGGGCGAAGCAAGGGAAGATCTCCGTTTACAACCAGGACATCTTTCTCCCCGTCGGAAGCGAGGGCTTTTTTGGCGGACAAAACCGCATGTCCTGTTCCCAATTGTTTCGCCTGGACGACGGGTTTCGCTCCGTACAGGGCCGCCTCCTGAACGACATCTTCCTGCTGATGGCCGACAACGACAAGCATTTTTTGAGGTCCCAGTTTTTTGATACAATCCAGGACCATTCCCAGCATGGTTCTCCCTAAAAGTGGATGGAGAAGTTTGATCCGGTCTGATTTGAAACGCGTTCCTTTGCCGGCGGCAAGGATAAGACCGATGAATTCTCTTTTCATTTGAGACGGGTAATCAACTTGAATTTTTTGCTTTGCTTGAAATCTTCGAAATCCACTTCGTTTTGGGCCAATGTTCCGTAAAATTTGTCAATCTGAATGGCTTTTTTCAAATATTCCAGGCAATTATCTTCGTCTTTCATCAGGGCATAAACATCGGCTATAAAATAAAGGATCTTCCCTTCCTTTGGCTTCATCTCATTAGCCTTATTTAAAGCCTCCAGAGCCTCCTTATAATGACCCTGGTTTGTTTTATAGAGTCCATATTGATAATAATCTTCGAAAGATTTTAATGACAGGGGCGCTTTTTCCATACGGTCCTGACAGATGGTAAGATAGGTTCGAGCTCTATCCACGAATTCCCGCTCAGTCGGATATTTCTCGATAAATTCCTTAAGAAGCTCGACAGCTTTTTCATAATCTTTCTTTTGAAAAACCTTCATGGCTTTTGTGTAATCAGCCAGAACTTTTTCCAAATCATTGTTTTTTTTCGTTGTTTCTTTCTCTGCAGTCACATTATTTCTCCCATAAATATCCTGTAATATTCAAAAACTTAATCCGTACGGTAACTATTTCCCATGAAATTTGGATATAAACTGTGTCTTCACCCCACTTCGAGAGTGAAATATCAAGTTAATGAACAATACAGGACACTCGAATTTCAGTACGTTTATAACAGAAAAACATGGAACAGGCAACCCGTTTTTATCCCGTTTTTATCTAAGCCGTTCCCAAGAAACCTCGGTCTGTGAACATAAGCCGTTTTATTTCAAAATACGAAAAATTCACTATTTTTCATCCGCAAATTCCCAAAATTCCGAATGGCTATATAAAAAACGAACCGCATTCAGATGGAGCTCATGCCCGGCTTTAATGGCCCGGCAGTAACCAATAAGCGGGTTTCCCAAAAGGGAAATATCACCGATCAAATCTAAGATCTTATGCCGGACAAATTCATCGGGAAAGCGAAGAGGACCGTTTATAACTCCTTCATCGTCTAGTACAACGGCATTATTGAGAGAACCTCCTTTGGCCAACCCCTGTGACTGAAGATAAAGGACATCTTTTAGAAAGCCGAATGTCCGGGCAGGAGCGATCTCCCGGCTGAAACTATGCTTATTGACCATAAGACTGTATTCCTGTCTCTGTATCAGGGGATGATTGTAATGAATGACGTAAGTCAGGCGAAAATCCGGGTCGGGACGGAAATACAAGGAAGTTCCTTTTTCTTCGATAAAAAAAGGCTTGATGATCTTGATCGGTCGTATCTTTTCCGTTAAATTCTGGGTCCCCACCTTCTTGAAGGCGGTGACAAAGGGAAGAGCGCTACCGTCCAAAATAGGAATTTCATCACCATTGATTTCGATCACCAGACTGTTGATGCCGAAAATATATAGAGAAGCCAAAAGATGCTCAACAGTCCGGATTTTTGTTCCATTACCGGTCAAAACCGTCGCATTCCGGGCTTCGACCGTATCCAGGTTTACTCTCAACTCAAGATCATCCTTATCCGTCCGGCGGAAAACAAGTTCCCCCAAAGCGGAAGGGATAAGCCTAAGTTCTATATTGTTTCCGGAATGGATACCGATTCCTGAAAGTCGAACGGCTTGTTTGAGAGTTTTTTGTATCATCACAAAAAAAGACCTTTATGATTAATAGTATATCTTAATTCCTCTTCTTCGTTCAAACAGGATCCTTTGTCTTTCACGGTTACCTGGACCAATCTGTATCTTTATTATTTTCTGTGTTAAAATTGACACCATGGAAGATAAGATAAAAAAGATCCTGGAGGACGTACAAACAGGAAGTCTTTCTATTGATGAAGCCTTACAGTCGTTAAAATATTTTCCTTACCAGGATCTGGAATTCGCTAAGATCGATCACCACCGCATGATTCGAAAAGGACACCCCGAGATCATATACGGACTGGGAAAAACCAGTGAACAGATCGCGACGATCGCTGAGGAAATTCTCAAAAATGACAGCAATCTCCTCATCACGAAAATTGATACGGAAACTTTCCGCTACGTAAAAAAGCATATTCCAGCCCTTCAGTACAACGAAAAGGCACGGGCCGGCTGGTTCAAAAAAAACGAACCTCCCCCAGGGAAAGGTAAAATAGCTATCATCACCGCTGGGACCTCGGACATTCCCGTTGCTGAAGAAGCTTATGTAACATGTGATTTTCTCGGGAACATGACTGAAAAGATCTATGATGTGGGGGTAGCGGGAATCCACAGGCTGTTCGGAGAGTTTGACCGGATCAAGGAAGCCAGGATTATCATTACCGTGGCCGGGATGGAAGGCGCTCTTCCCAGCGTAGTTGCGGGTCTCGTTAGAAGTCCCCTCATCGCTGTCCCGACAAGTGTTGGATACGGAGCCAGTTTCAAAGGCCTCGCCGCCCTGTTGGCGATGCTTAACTCCTGTCCCGGAGGGGTGGCGGTGGTCAATATCGATAACGGCTTTGGAGCGGGGTATATGGCCAGTATGATCAACCACCTTTCCTGATTTATTCATAAATTCGGACGACGACAACATATAATTCTATTAAAAATCTAGTTTCAAGGAATATTTTCAGGCAACTTTTATCATGAAACATTTTCCATCACCATTTTTAAAAAAAATTGTCCAAATTTATGCTAAAATTTTAATAATAAATCATTTAGATTCTTGACAAATAGGAAATGCCGCCCTATATTTACTAGTACGTTTTTTCCGTCACGGCAATATACACCATGGAAATCGTTGAACGAATAAGGCAATCTGCCAATATAATCGACATCGCGAGCCAGTATACTACGCTGAAAAGAAGAGGGAACAAACATGTCGGTCTCTGTCCTTTCCATACGGAAAAAACCCCCTCTTTCACTGTGGACGAGGAAAAGCAACTTTTTCACTGTTTCGGCTGCGGCACAGGAGGAGATATTTTTACCTTGGTCATGGAAAAAGAAAGCCTCAGCTTTCCGGAAGCCGTGAAATATCTGGCGCAAAAATACAATATCCCCCTTCCCCAGAAACGCTCCGTTTCCCGCCGGCTTCTCAAGCTCGAAGAAAAAATATACAAAGCCTGCGAGGATGCGCTCGCCTTTTTCAAAAAAAATTTGTACAACACCAATGAAGGAAAAGAAGCTCTGGCTTACCTGAAAAAACGGGGCCTCACCAGCGATACCATCCAAACATTTAAACTCGGGTACGCCCTGAATAAATGGGACTCTCTTCTGAATTATTTTAAGAATAAAAATATCCCATCAAACCTGTTGGAAAAAGCGGGCCTGGTTATCTTTAACGCCAAAAACAATTCCTACTATGACCGCTTCAGAGGAAGAATTATTTTCCCCATATTCAGCCTAACGGGAAAGGTTGTAGCCTTCGGAGGACGCACCATTTTTGAAACCGAACCCAAATACCTCAATTCACCCGATACACCCATCTTTTCCAAGGGAAAACTCCTCTATGGACTCAACCTGAGCAAGGAGTCGATCCGGAAAAAAGGAGAAGTTTTATTCTGCGAAGGCTATACTGACATAATTTCTCTTTATCAAGCCGGAATCACCCATGTCGCCGCTTCCCTGGGAACCAGCCTTACATCGGATCAGGTTTCCCTGGCCCTTCGATTCTCTTCCAAGATCATCGTCAGCTACGACGGCGACGCGGCAGGTGAAAAAGCGGCTTCCCGGGCTGTCTCTCTCTGTTTCGAGAAAGGAGCCCAAAGCAAGGTTCTGATCCTTCCCCAGGGCGGTGATCCGGACACCCTTGTCAGGGAAGAAGGCGCCGAATCTTTTCTTCACCGGGTGGAAAACTCTCAACCGGGCCTCACCTTCTTCATCGAAACCCAGATAAAGGGGAAAAAACCGGATTCGCCGGAAGAAAAAAGCCGCATTGCAAAAACGGTTATGGAGCTCATTTCAAGCATACCCGACGCCATCGTGCGAAGCGAGTACCTCAAACAAGCATCCGAATATCTCGGCTTGGACGAATCCCTTCTTCGAACTTATTTAAAAAAGAAAAAACCGGAGCGCGAAGAAAAAAGAACCGTCGCCTTATTTGAGGCGGAAAAAAGGCTGCTCCAGATCATTTTTTACGACAAAGATCTCTTCGAATACGTTTTTTCCCATCTGAAAGAGGAATATTTTCCAATCATGAAGAGCGCTCCTATTTTCCGAACGATTCAAGAGATCCATCAACAAGGCAAGGAACCCAGCTTTACGGAATTTAAAGAAAAAATCCCCGCTGATTTGATGGGAGTTTTATCCCAATTAGTGTTGGAGAATGTTCTGGAACCCACCCTGGAAGAAACCAAAGACTGCTTGGAAGCGTTGGAAAAATATGCGCTGGAAACCGAGTTTAAACGAATTAATTCCGAAATATCCCGACTGGAAAAAAATGGAACGAAAGAAAAAATTACCGCTCTTCTCAGCCAGAGGCAAAACATTGCCAGCAGGCTATACGGCTGGGGAAACAATATGGAAGTTTAAAGCGTACATTATAATGGGAAACTAATAATCCAGGGCTTTTTTTTCGCAGGGAAAAAGAAAAAGCCCGGGGCAAGATAAAAAGAGGAGACAAGATTGGATTCTGACAGCAAAATTGAAAATGACGAAATTCATCAGCTAATTTCCAAAGGGAGAAAACAGGGTTACCTTTTGTTTGATGAAATCGACAAAACTTTTCAGGACGAAGCGGACTCGAATGAAAATTTTAAAGAATTTTTGAGCTCCATGGATGAATACGGTATTAAAATTCTGGACACAAAGCAGAAAAACGTCGTCCCCAAAAGAAGAAAAAGTGATCTCGTTTCTTTCGAGAGCTTGGAAAGGACGACAGACCCGGTCAAACTTTACCTCAGAGAAATGGGAAATATATCCCTCCTCACTCGTGAAGGAGAGATCGCCATCGCCAAGGAGATTGAGCGCGGGGAAAAAACCATTATCAAAGCTTTATCAAAAACCCGGCTCGTCCTGAATGAAGTTTTATCACTGGAGGAAAAACTCAAGTTTGATGAAGAAATTCTTCAGGAGATGTTCGACTTTTCCGAAGATGACCTCGCAGAAGGTAAAATTGAGGAAAAGAAAAAGCAAATCCAGGAGAAAATCAAATACATCCATTCTTTGAGTAACAAGCTGGACAAAATCTCAGACATCAAAAAGAATACGCTGAAAAGAGGGCGTATCATTGTTGAGATGAGCAGAGAAATCAGGAAACTCAACATCCGTCCTTCCCATCGCGAAAATATCATCGAAGACCTTCGTGAAAAACTTACGGTAATAAACGAACTCGAAGAGACCGCGGAGGAACTTTCTCTTTCCCGAGAACAGACAAAGTCAAAAAAGAAGAAAGACGCCATAAAACAAAAAAACAAGGAGATCAACAAGCTCCTTCGTTCCTATCATACAGAGGTCGGCCTCGATTCTCAGAACCTGAGAAAAATTCTCAGGGCCATCACGACAGGCAAAAAAATAAGCGACCAGGCAAAAAAGGAACTCGTCGCCGCAAATCTCAGACTGGTCGTCTCCATCGCCAAAAAATACAGCAACCGAGGCCTCCAGTTCCTGGACCTTATCCAGGAAGGCAACATGGGATTGATGAAAGCGGTCGACAAATTCGAGTACCGGCGCGGATATAAGTTTTCGACATACGCCACTTGGTGGATCCGACAGGCGATCACCCGCGCCATAGCCGACCAGGCCCGTACGATCCGTATCCCCGTCCATATGATCGAGACCATCAACAAGCTTATTCGCGTATCACGAAGCCTGGTTCAAGAGATCGGCCGCGAACCAACCTGTGAAGAAATCGCCAAAAAAATGGATATGCCTATCAATAAAGTCCGTAAGATCATAAAAATCGCTCAGGAACCGATCTCTCTGGAAACGCCTATCGGAGAAGAAGAAGACAGCCATCTCGGCGATTTTATCGAAGACAAGGTTCTCCCTTCACCGCCTGAAACAGTGATACACATCAACTTGCGGGAACAAATCGACGAGGCATTAAAATCACTAACGGAAAGAGAAGCGAAAGTACTGAAAATGCGTTTCGGCCTGGGGGACGGAAATGAACACACACTGGAAGAAGTGGGACAGCAGTTTAAAGTCACTCGTGAAAGGATTCGTCAGATAGAAGCCAAAGCTCTGCGAAAACTCAAGCATCCCAGCCGCAGCCGGAAATTAAAATCATTCACCGAAGGCAACCCCATCAACTAACATTCATAAAAATGCCGGTTCTTTTTTTCTCCTCTTCTCACCTCCGGCATTTTTATGAATACCTCAGGTTCATTGACTTGCCCCCCAATATCTGCTATAAGACTTGAGAAGGGCCTATAGCTCAGCGGTAGAGCCACCGGCTCATAACCGGCAGGTCCCAGGTTCGAATCCTGGTAGGCCCATTCCTGCAAGAGGAAAAGATGTGGCTATTAATTTTGAGCGATTGATTCAATTACAAGACATTGATATAAATATCAAGCAGACCACTCTTTTCATTACTGACATTCCTTCCAAAATCGAATATATCCGAAAAAAAATCGACGAAACCCATCAGATCGTTTCCCAAGCCAAAGAAAAAATGGCTCAAAATCAGAAAAACAGAAGAGATATGGAAGGAGAGGTAAAAGACGTTAAAGAATTGGTAAAAAAGTACAAACTGCAGCAGAATTCATTAAAATCAAACCGGGAGTACCAATCACTAACGCGGGAAATCGAAATGGCTCAAGCTAAAATTGACCAACTGGAAGAAAATATTCTCAACGAAATGCTTGCTGCCGATGATATCGAGGTCGAAATCAAGGAAGCTGAGAAAAAAAGACAGGATGTGGAAACAACATATATCGATGAGATAAAAAACCTGGAAGAACAGAAAATCGCTAAAGAAAAAGAACTGGAAGAACTGCAGCAGAAACGAAAAGAGATTGAACCGCAAATACCTGAAGAACAAATGCAACTTTATCTAAATTTATCCAAAAACCGCATCGGCATCGCCCTATCACCTATCTATGATGAATTCTGCTCTATGTGCCATATGCGTATCCGGCCCCAGGTTATCAACGAACTGATCGAAAAAAAATCAATTATTCTTTGTGAAAATTGCGGCCGGATTCTTTACTGGAATGAAAAGCCCGCCTAACAACAAGACGAACTCAGGTATTTCTGTTTATCCTTTTTCTAAAGCCTGAGACAATCCGCGGCACATGAATTCAGCCCAGCATCCCAAAAAAGGCTCTTGATGGAGAGCCGAGTGATGAACAGACAACCGGTATTCATCAACCGGGCCGACCAACACCTTGCTCCAATCCTCCAAAGATTCTAATCCATTTTCACTAATGAAAGTTACCGGCCCTTCATAAGTTCTTGGAACGTATTCAACCGCATATTTCCCCAAAATTTTGGGAGTTATCATTTTTTTCATTCTGATCGATAATCCAGTCTCTCCGATAATTTTTGTTTTATACATAGCCCATAAAAAAGACCGTGTGGTTTTTTCCTTTCCTATGGACACCATAAGGCGGAGTTTTCTCTTCATACTAAATCCCGGAAAACGGAGGGTGGTGAATACCAAACTTTTCTTCATGAAGGCAAAGGGATTGTTTCTCCCTGTCTTGGAAAGAGAAAGAGCTTTTAGAGGTGTCGGAGCCGCAAGGACAAGATACCCGATGGGAAGTCCACGGGCCTGCAGTTGATGAGCCACTTCAAGGGCTACAAGACCTCCAAAGGAAAATCCACCAAAATAATAGGGCCCTTCAGGCTGAATCCTTAGCATTTCTTCAAGATAACGGGCGGCAATATCTTCATTTCGGTTTAGGGACAGATCATTATACCTTAGAATGAAATAGGGCTGTTCCGGATGCAGATAATTCTTGATTTGATAAGGCATATGGATCCCAAAGAAAGGTTTTTTCGAACCCCTGGTTTTCACGGGAATCAGAGGGGAAGAAATAATCCTTCTCCTTCTCGAGTGCAGAAACTGAGCCAGCTTCATAACAGTAGGCGCTTCAAATACCGCTGAAAGAGGGATGTCTTTTCCGAACTCCCGCCTTATTTTTTCGACAAGGGTTACGGCTAGGAGCGAATGTCCCCCCAGGTCAAAAAAGTTCTCATCAGGTCCTATATTTTTTTTCCTGAAAATATCTTCCCATATTCTCAGCAGCTTATTTTCCAGATTATTGATCGGTTTTCCATCGGGAATTTTTCTGTCCGGAACAAATCCTTTGACGGAAAGAAGGGTTTGTCTATCCATTTTTCCGCTTTTTGTCATGGGAAATTTTTCAATCCAAAAAAATTTTTCAGGGATCATATAATCCGGTAAACGACGCCCGAGAAAAGTCTTAAGGTCAGTCGCATGGATTGATGTATCTCTTTCCGGTATCACAAAAGCGACAAGAGTTTGTCCGTAAGGGAGACTCTTTTTCGCCAGGACCGCGGCATCCTTCACAGCAGGAAAGCGGCGAAGTTCGGCTTCGATCTCTCCCGGCTCGACACGGAAACCTCTTATTTTGACTTGGCTGTCATTCCGGCCGTGAAACTCGATATTGCCGTCCGGTAGAAAACGGGCGATATCCCCTGTTTTGTACATGGACGCACCCGGTTTCTGATGGAACCGGTCAGGGATAAAACATTCTTCTGTTTGTCGCCGGCGGTTCAGATAACCGAGAGCCGGGGCCAGTCCCCCGATATGAATTTCTCCTGGACATCCGATGGGCACCGGATTTCCAAGTCCATCCAGCAGATATATTTTTGTGTTTCCGACAGGACGACCGATAGGTATGGATTGGATGTTTTTATCGATGGTGCGGGGGACGGGATAAAAAGTCGCAAAGGTTGCGGTTTCCGTCGGGCCATAGCAGTTAATAACTTGAGTCCCCGGTAAAAATTCAAGAGCCCGGCGGACATGAGGGATAGAGAGGATTTCTCCGCCTGTAAGTACTTGTTCCACTCCGTTTAGGATGTCCGGTTTTTCGTCCACCAGGATGTTAAATAAAGAAGCGGTCAGCCAGAGAGTGGTGACTTTATACTTTTTTAGAATACCTTCCAATTCGGTGATGGTTGGGATTCTATCCGGGTATAGGATGCACCTGCTTCCGTGCAGCAAAGCTCCCCAGAGTTCAAAAGTGGAAGCGTCAAAAGAAGCCGGGGCCATATGTAGAATCGTTTTGGATGGATCAAGCCGGGCATAATTTGCTCCGAAAAACAGGCGAACAACGGCCCGGTGAGGAACCAGGACTCCTTTTGGTGTTCCGGTCGAACCGGATGTGTACATGACATAAACGGGATCTTTCCCTTCAGTAAGGTTTACAGGATTATTTTTGTTTTCCTTTTCGAAAGCGGGCCATTCCCGGTCAAGACAAATTTTCGTAACCTCAGACACCGGAATCCGGCCAAGAAGTGACTTCCGGGTGAGTAATAGATTCATGCCCGTATCTTCGATCATGAAGGCCAGTCTCTCCATAGGATCATTGGGATCGAGAGGTACGTAAGCCCCTCCCGCCTTGAGAATCGCGATAAATGCGATCACCATCTCGACAGACCTCTCCAAAAAAACACCTGTTAGAACGTTCTCTCCACACTGTTTCTTTTTCAGATAAGCAGCCAGTTTGTTGGCCTTTTCATTCAGTTCCCTGTAACTGAGACGCTTTTTTCCGGTGACGATCGCTGTGGCATCGGGTGTTCGATCCGCCTGCCTGGAAAAAAGCACATGGACAGGCATATCGGGAATGGGAACCTGTGTTTTATTCCATTCTTTAAGGACAAGATTTTTTTCCAGAGTCGACATCAGAGAAATGTCAGCCAAAGGTTTCTCAGGATCGGCGGCAACAGCTTCAAGAAATCTTAGAAAACGTTCGGATATTCTCTGTACCGTTGCTTCATCAAAAAGGTCGCTGTTATATTCAAACCTGCCGTTTCCGTCTTTTTCATTGAGGTTCATCATGAGGCAAAGGTCATAAGCTATGCCCCCTGCGGGTATTTCACGGATTTCCTGCCCAAGCCCCGGCAGATTTACTCCCTTCGTGTTCTCTTGGAGAAGACGAAAAACAATCTGGAAAATCGGAGGATAACCGGTAAAACGTTCAGGTGAGATCGCCTCTACGATCTTGGAAAAAGGGAGGCCCTGATGCTCCAGTGCTTCGAGGACCTCCATCCTTAATTTAGGAAGAATATCCCGAAATCCGGGATTTCCACTAAAAACCGTCCTTATGGGAAGGATATTGACGAAATACCCAAAAACAGGATAGCTCTTCAGGTCGGACCTTCCCAGGAAAGGAGACCCGACAACAATATCATCCAAGCCAGACAACCGGCTTAGAAGGAACTGGAAGGCAGCCAGGAATGTAACAAAAAGAGTGACGCCTTCTTTTTTGCTCAATTCCCTCAGAGCCTTTAGTAATCCGGGCGGTATGAAAAAAGAGACATTTTGTGCCCGAAATGTTTGGACATGGGGCCGTCTTCGGTCTGTCGGAAGCGTTGAGAGAGGGGGAATATCCGCTAACTTTCTCTTCCAGAATTCGATGAGCTTTTCCGTACCCTTTGATGTCAGGCACCTCCGTTGTTCTTTCGCTCTATCCGCATATTGAAAAGGCAAAGGCTGCAGCCTGGGTTTTTCCCCCGTCGAATAAGCCTTATAACATCGGGCTAATTCCTGACGGAAGGCCAGGGCGGAAAAAGAATCCATGATGATATGGTGAAAAACAAAAAGAAGCAGATGATCCCGATCTTGAAGACAAAAGAGCACAACCCGAAACAATGGTCCTTTGGAAAGAATAAAAGGCCGTTCTATTTCCATCCGGGTCAATTCTTCCAACCTTTCCGTCTTTTCCCGGATTCCCATTGACGTAAGATCGATTTGAAAGAAAGGAACCTGTTCTATGGAAAGAACTTCCGCCGAGCACCGGCCGTTTTTTGCAAAAAAAACAGTCCTCAGTGCTTCATGACGTTCCACCATGGTATTCAGGGACCGCTCTATAGCCGGAACATCAAGTTGACCCTTGAGATGCTGGCTCCAGACGACATGATATGTCGAACCGACGTCCTCCATTTGATCTAGAAACCAAAGGGCTTCCTGGCCGATGGATGGTTCGACGGTCTTTCTTTCCGCTGTGGAAGGCTTCAGAGGTTTACATGGTTCCTCATCAGGCTGAGCCATTGAAAACACACTGCCGTTATCGACGGTACTGAAAACACGGTAATGAAAATTATGGTAGGATGCTGTGACCGGATGTTTAAGGGCCAAATCTGAAATAACCACATCTGACAAACCCCGGGCCAAACCAATTCCGGCCGCTTTAAGAACGGACTCTTTCTGAGCAAACATAATGAGCGGTACGACCTGCTTCACTTCATGGACGCTCAGGCGTTCACGGCTTTCGTGAAGCTTCCGGTATTCGCTCATCCAATCATCAAGCCGGGGACCGCAAATCGCTTTTACAACTTTACTGGACAAAGGCCTTATATCTTCCACATCGATACCGATAGGAGACAAGCTGATGGCGGCACAAACACGTTTTTCGCTGTGGCTGATCGAAAAATAAAGCGCAGACTCTGGAGGGTGTCCATAATCTTCCGGGGAAATCCTGATTTTAAGAGGAAAATTTTCGGTAAGAACCTCAATATTGTTAAGAGAAAATGTTTCGTCAAACCAGCGTTTCATCGCTTCACGGACGAGCAGTTTAACAGCAAGCTTCCCGGCAAGTTTTTCATCCCGGCGTTTGTCCAGATTTGTTTTCAACATCTCCTTTTGTTCCGCCGGTGTATATATAGACAGATCACTCTTTCCCAATGCGGCAGCACTTTGAAGGTTCAGCACAAGAATCCCTGTGTTTTCCGGAACCATTATAGAATCAACAGGAGTCAAAAATTGAGAAAAATCGATCTGTCGTCCTCTATCCAAAAATCCTGACAATTCACCGGATTCCAATATCTGGAAGCCTTCTTTATTCCGTAACTCTTTCCCATGAGGTCCGGATGTTTTTCCCGGGGAAAAAGGATCGGAATGCAGAAAAAATCCTTCACCCATTCCCGCACTTACCATGACATTTTGGGTAACAGATTCAGTTGATTTCAGAAAATTCGTCAGCAGTCCCATAAAAACTTCAATCCCCCTGGATAGAGGGATGGGCTTTATACCTGCATACTTCAGGAATTCTTTGGTTGTATCTCCCGTAGCCATTCCCACTTCATCCCAGGCAGACCATCCGATAGAAAGAACAGGAACGGATTTAATAGAAAACCCGTTCAAATAGCCATTGGCCGCCGCATAATCGGGGTGACCGTCACCTCCGAAAAATCCTGCTATGGAAGAAAAGTTCACAATTCCCCGTAAACGGGAAAGGTCGCAACCGTCTAAAATTCTGTGCAAGCCAAGGATTTTAACACTAAGTATCCGAATAAGCTCTTCTTCCTGAATCTCCCGGATGGGCCGGGCGGCGCTTAAACCCGCGGCATGGAATATGAATGTAATTTTCTGACGAGGCAGATCGATTTTTCGAATAGCATCTTTATCGCATAGATCCGCAGCGATATACCATACCCTCCCTTTGCCTTCCTCCGAAATCCATCTTTCTTCCTTTGTCTTTCGACCGATCAACAGAAACCGGGCCTTAACATAAGGAAGAAGGGCACGAACGATACTCGAAGCAATACCCCGAGCTCCTCCCGTAACGAGAACCACATCTTCGTCACTGAAAAAAGGAGAAATATCTTCGAAATTTTCTTGAGGTATTAAAACCCGAACAAGCCGGCCGTCATCAATCCTCCCGTCTTGATGCACATGCCGTCCCAGTACCGGTTTAACGAGGGCTTTTGACAGCATGGCACGGTCCGGATGAAGGGAATCAAGGTGTGAGTAATAGAACAGGATGGAACGCAGGTCTTTCTGAAATGACTTAACCAATGCATTCAGGGATTGGAAAAAAGCCGAACGAAAATGCTCCGGTTTTGACAGGGTAACAAGGTGAACGACCGGATTTTTTCCGCTATGTCCAAAACTATCGGTGATATTTATGACAAGACGGACCAAACGAGGGATGATTTCAAAACAAAGTTCCTCCGGTTCCGCGGGAAGCCTTAAGATAACAAGCGCTTTACGGCTATTCTCATTTCTGATAAAGCGAAAATAAGAAAGTGTCGTTTCGCGAATCGCCGGCCCGGGACCTTCAAAAATTCGGTATAGGCCCATGTTTCGAAGGTCCTCCGGAGAAATTTTAATATCCGAAAAACAACTTCGGCGTTGGTAACAAACCACTTCTCCTTCTTTTATGCCTGAGTATCGTTCTGTCGAACCGGAGACATTCCCCAGGTTATCAACAGCAGCGATATCTAAAATTTTTCGAATGGAAGTTGCTTCCCTGAACCTGGAAAAATCCCTGGGCAGTACATTTCCGCGAAGCCGGGTAATAATTTCAAAAATCTTCAGGGTGTTGATGCCAAGGTCACGCTCGAATTCGGCATCATCCTCAATTTGCTCCGGTTTGTATCCCGTTACGCGGGAAACGGCAAAACGTACCCGTTCATAGGGAGTTTTTATCTCAACTGAATCCGCAGCCTCCAAGGGTTTTGCGCTGCTTGCTCTCAGCCTGGAGGAAAGCGGCCGGCGACGCATCTTTAAGGGAGCCCTGAGGTTCTCTTGAAGTTTGTCCAGTTGCTTCCGGATTTTTCCCCTGTGATCCAGATAAATAGTCTGGAAAGCTTTTCCCTGAAGGATATCTGAAACGAGCCCGGCCAAAACATTACGCGGGCCGACCTCAACAAAACGGCGGATTCCCGCCTCATATGCCAACTCAACTTGAGAGATGAAATCCGTAGGGTGGTCGATGATCCGGCACTGCAGGTCCAGAACACGCTGAAGATTCTCGGTTTCCATGACCTTTCCTGATGCAAAATCATCCGTCACATAAGGATGAATTTGGCGGCTTATATTAGCCGGTACCGGAATTTTTGTTGCTTTAAAGGGAAGCTTTTCAAGGAATTTCCGCAGGGGAGACGAACACGGACTGGTAAGCACGGAATGAAAGGCCCGGTCGACATTAAGGTGTCCGGCTTGGAACCCCTTCTCTGTTGCCATGCTGATAAGAGCATCCACGGAACTCTTTTCTCCTGAGACAACAGTCTGGCTGTATGAATTCAGGTTGGCGCAGATTATATATCCATCGATTTCTCTTATCCACTTTTCGACCTGAAAATACCCGGCATTAACAAAGGCCATGGCCCCGGCATCTTCAAGGGGAATGGTCTCCATCAATTGGCCTCTTTTGGCGACAGCCCTAAGGGCATCTTCAAATCCCAGCATGCCCGCCGCATAAATGGCCGTCGATTCTCCCAAGGAAAGACCGAAAGTCATAGCACAATTTATGCCCAGCCGGCGTAATTTTTCGAGAAGTATGGCAGAAGCAACAAATAAAGCGGGCTGGGCCGTTGATGTTCTTCTCAATTCTGCTTCCAGTTTTTCCAAATTTTTATCTTTTTGACGCAGGCTTAAAGGAGGATACATCTTATCGCTGATGGTCCGGCCCGTGATTTCCATGACAATCTTATCGGCTAGGCTGAGAAACCGCTCCGTCTCCGGCTCCTCTCGAAGCTCTTCTAGCATGCCTACATACTGAGAACCTTGTCCCGGAAACATGAAAGCAATATCATTGTCGATCTCGGGCAGCTTCGGAAAAATATAATCTTCGGTTGAAACGACCGGCTGGCGGGAGTTGGAAGCTGGTGATGACAGAACCAAATGGACATTAGTCCCCCCGAAACCGAATCCTGAAACACCGGTATAAACCTTGTTTTCATTTATAGGTTCCGGAAGCTTGGGAATATGGAGTCTGCTTTTTTCCCAGTCAAAAGCGGGATTTGGGATTTCAAAATGACATTGAGGCGGAACAATGCGGCTGTTCACGGCCAGGATAGCTCGAAACAATCCTATGGACCCGGCGGCTAATTTAAGGTGGCCTACCATGGCTTTGCCCGAACCGATGGGCAGGGAACATCTGCGCGGTTTTCCCAAAGGAGGAGAAAGAATCAGGCGGTTCAAGGAAGTAAGTTCGACCTCATCTCCTACTGCGGTACCGGTGCCATGGCATTCGAGATAGTGAAGAACTTCGGGTCCGACGCCCGCTTCTGCGTAAGCCCTGTGAAAAGCCTTTGACTGTCCTTCGCTGCTCGGCGCCATGATGTCTTTCCCTGCTCCATCCGATGAACTTCCGGCCCCTAAAATGAGGGCATAAATGCGGTCGCCGTCGCGAACAGCATCTTGATAACGTTTTAGAAGGAAAAATCCGCACCCTTCACCCAGAACAAACCCATCTGCCCGTTGGTCAAAAGGAAACGATCCCTTGGCTGAAAGTGCTTTAACCTTAGAGAGGGCGACATAGGTGCCCGCACCCATATCCGTATCTACGCCCCCCGTTAGAACCATATCGCAAAGCCCCGCCCGGAGTACTGTGACCGAAGTCGCCGCGGCAGCCAGAGAGGAAGCACATGCCGAGTCAAGGATAAAGTTCGGTCCATGAAGGTCAAAGACCGAGGCGATCCGTCCTGAGACAAGACTCCCCAATTCTCCCGGCAGCGAATCTTCGGTTATCGGAGCCCGTGGATAGGCTTTGTCATAAGCTTCCCACAGTTCCGCCAACCAGCGCTTCCGGTTCTCGTCTTTGGCAAGTTTCTCTATCCTTTTACGGAAACGCTTCTCCGCAATTCCATCTAAAGAGGCGGTATGTCCGCCGGCGGCAGCAACAATCACCCCGGTACGTTCGCGGTTGAATTCCCGATTGAGATAACCCGCATCCCGTAGAGTTTCTCTGGCACAGACCAGGGCCAGCTTTTGATCCAGACTCATCCCTTCAGCTACTGCGGGAGGAATCCTGAAAGACGACAGGTCGACATCAAATTCACCCAACATAGCGCCGATACGAGAATAAGACCTCATCGAAGCCGAGCGGTCGCTAGAGAAAAAAACATCCTGTTCCCATACCCAATCAGGAAGCTCTCTGACAAAACATCGTTTCCGAAGGGTGTTGTGGAAAAATTCTTGAACAGTCTGGGATCCGGGAAAAATCCCGGCCATTCCGATAATGGCAACAGGTTCTTTGCTCCCCACTCTTAGATTACTAGGCATTTTATCTTAACCTGAATAATGCAGGTTAATATAAAAAATTATGATGGGAAACTCAAAGAAGTTTTTTTCTATTTCCAGATCATATGCCTGACCACATATCTGGGAATCATCATTCAAAACCTGAAGGAACATATCACCTTATATTAAATTTCTGAATAATTCAGGTTAATCGTTGTCAAACCCCTCTTCTCCCCCCATTACTTCCGCATAAAGAGCATCGATTTCCTTTTTGTATTTGTTTTCGATAATATTCCGCTTTATCTTCAACGTAGGTGTTATTTCATCTTGTTCAATCTCAAAATCTCTCGGCAGAATAACAATCCGTTTTACCTCCTCGTAAGTGGCCAGATCAGGGGTCATTCGTTTGATCTCCGCTTCTAAAAAATGACGGACCTGATCGTTTTGGACAAGATCCTCTGGTTGGCTATAGGCAATATTGTTGGCGCGTGCATACTCCCCGATCTTCTCAAAATCTGGAACAACCAGGGCCGCAATATATTTTCTTTTATCCCCGATGACCACAATATTGGAGATATAGGGATTTGTTTTCAGCTTATTTTCAATGGGCTGGGGAGCAACGTTCTTACCTCCGGTTGTCACTATCAGATCTTTCTTCCGGTCGGTGATGAAAAGAAATCCGTCTTCGTCCAGATAACCAATATCCCCCGTCTTAAACCATTCGTTTTCAAAAACTTCCCGTGTTTCAGCTTCCTTCTTGTAATATCCTTTCATAACGTTGGGCCCCTTGGCAAGTATCTCGCCGTCATCGGCGATCTTCACATCAACTCCAGGAATAGGCCGCCCTACTGAGCCGAACTTGACCTCTTCTATGGTGTTGACGGCAATAACGGGAGATGTTTCGGTCAACCCGTAACCTTCCAATACCAGAAGACCCATAGCATAGAAAAACTCCGCAATATCCTTCGATAAAGGAGCCCCTCCCGAAATGAAAAATCTGACCCGGCCTCCTGTCTTCTCGATGATCTTTGAGAACACCAGCTTGTGGGCTATATTTCTTTTGAACCGAAGGAAGCCGGAAATTTTGTATTTTTCCCGTTGACGCCTTCCGTATTCCTTCCCTACTTTTACCGCCCAAAAGAAAATTTTCTTTTTCAGCGATGATCCTGATAAAACCATATCCATCACACGGGAATAAATTTTTTCAAACACCCTTGGAACGGAAACCATGATTTGAGGACGAACTTCAACCAAGTTGTCGGCTACCTTTTCAACACTCTCCGCGTAAGCAATGGAGCAGCCCTTGTAGAGATAGGCAAATGTGACCATTCGTTCAAGGACATGGGACAACGGAAGGAAAGACAGCGTTGTATCCTCTACTGTGAACTCAATGATCTCTGCGGTTGTTTTAACGTTACTCACGAAATTTTTATGGCTGAGAATAACTCCTTTAGGAATACCCGTTGTTCCTGAAGTATAGATGATGGAAGCCGTGTCTTCAGGCTGCAGCCCCTTTGCCGTTTTCTCAAAAAACTGCGGATCCTTGACCAGCACTTCCTTTCCTTTTTCCAGGACCCGGTTGTAACTGATAACTTCTTCCGGTACATCAGCACTGAGGCTGATGAAATGCTGGACTTTCTTCAGGGAATCCTTGATCTTATTCAGTTTGGGCCATTGATCACCGTTTGAATAGACGACTATTTTAGCATCTGAATCCTCGATAATGTATCTTATTTGTTCAGGAACCAGCGACGTGTAAATGGGAACCGTGATACCCCCTTGGCAAATAGTGGCGATATCCGTCATGACCCATTCGGGCCGGTTTTCAGATAGAATGACAAGCTTGTCCCCTTTATGCAAGCCCAACGCACTTAAACCGCAGGAAAAATGGATGACTCTTTCTTTGAATTCATCCGTGGAAATCGAAACATATTTTCCCTCCTTCTTAACCATCATGATATTATCTTTGGGAAAAGACTTGACTGTGTTCAAAAAAAGATCGCTCAAGGTCTCGACCATACCCGCCTCCTTGTTAAGAGTTGGCACAATTGTAGTTTAGCCATATGGAGCTGTCAAGACTCATACTTCAAGGTTTTCTTTAGTTTGTTATGAGGAATTAGCTCTCAAGGGCTTTGGCCATAGAGACGATCCGGTCTTCATCCTCCAGGTTGATGATACGTACTCCCTGGGTTGCCCTTCCGCAGGAGCGGAATTGAGCGGTCCTGACACGGATAACCTTTCCTATCTCTGTGATAAGCACAAGGTCTTCATCTTTAATTCCCGTTATACCGATGGGTTTTCCGATTTTATCGTTAACTTTAAGATTCACAACGCCCATCCCTCCCCTTCGATGGCAGGGATAAAGGTCAATCTCGGTTTTTTTCCCATATCCTTTTTCGCTGGCGGTAAAGATGTATTTATCCTCTTTTCCCACTACCACCATTCCGATGATCTTGTCGCCTTTTTTCAGCTTGATGGACTTCACTCCGGAGGCTTGACGCCCCATCGGGCGGACATCTTTTTCATTGAAACGGATGGCTTTCCCGCTCTCTGTTCCAATAATAATATCTTCGTTTCCCTCCGTAATTTTGGCTTCCAGAAGCTCGGATTTCTCATCCAGAACAATAGCCAGAATACCGCCTCTTCTTATATTGCTGAATTCACTCAATTTGGTCTTTTTGATTGTTCCGTTCGAAGTCAACATAATGAGATTTTTGTCATCGGAAAATTCCTTCACCGCAACAACCGCACTGACCTTCTCCCCGGCGGCAAAATCGATGAGGTTGTTGATGGATTTTCCCCGGCTTGCGACTCCTACATCAGGAATATATAAAGCCTTAAGCCAGTAGAGGCGGCCCGTGTTGGTCAGAACCAGAAGATAATGGTGGGTGGAGCAAACAAACAAGTCCTGGACAATATCCTCGGCCTTCATGCTTATTCCGCGTTTTCCCTTCCCTCCACGGGACTGGAAATGGTAGAGGCTCAGGGACGTACGTTTTACATATCCAGAAGAAGTATAGGTTACAACAACGTCTTCCTCTTTGATCAAGTCTTCGGGCTGAATCTCCGTAATGGATTCTTCGACAATTTCCGTCCTTCGGGCATCTTGGAACGCGGCCTTTATTCCTTTCAGTTCATCACAGATGATATCGAAGATCAGCTTTTCGCTGCCAAGGATTTTTTTTAGTTTCACAATAAGCTTCTGCAGTTCGTCATACTCTTTCTTGATTTTGTCCCGTTCGAGCTGTGTCAACCGCTGAAGCTGCATATCCAATATGGCCTGGGCCTGAATTTTTGTCAGGTGAAACTGGGTGATAAGACCTGTCCGTGCCTGGTTGACGGTCCGGGAAGAACGGATGAGTTTGATGACGGCATCCAAATGGTTCAGGGCAATATTCAATCCTTCCAGGATATGGGCACGGTGTTCCGCTTTTTTCAGTTCAAACCGGGTGCGGCGCCGAATAACGTCCTCCCGATGGGAGATAAAATATCTCATAACATCAACCAGACCGAGAATTTTCGGCTGTTTCTCGACAATAGCCAGCATAATAATCCCGAAAGACGTCTGTAGAGCGGTATGCTTGTAAAGATTGTTCAGAATGACTTCAGGAAATTCCCCTTTTTTTATTTCAAAAACGACCCGCATTCCATCCCGGTCCGATTCATCCCTTATATCAGCGACACCTTCAATCTTTTTGCTGTTGACAAGCGCAGCGGCATTTTCCAGAAGCCTGGACTTGTTTACCATGTAAGGAATTTCCGTGACGACAATCCGGTCCCGTTCATTTTTGCGCCCCCGTTCCACCATAGCCCGAGCCCGAAGATAGATGATTCCCCGGCCCGTACGGTAAGCTTCTTTTATTCCATCAAGACCGAAAATCATTCCTCCGGTTGGGAAATCCGGGCCGGGAACAAACTCCATAATCTTTTCCAGCTCAGCCTTGGGATGATGGACAAGATATATGATTCCATCGATGACTTCGGTAAGATTATGAGGGGGGATATTGGTGGCCATACCTACGGCAATACCCGAACTTCCGTTTACCAGGAGGTTAGGGAACTTTGCAGGAAAAACTTCAGGCATAGTCAGGCTTCCATCATAATTGGGCACAAAGTTGACCGTATCCTTCTCTAAATCAGCCATAATCTCATGGGTGATCTTTTTCATGCGAACTTCGGTATATCTCATGGCCGCAGGAGGATCCCCATCGATGGAGCCGAAATTCCCCTGCCCGTCTATGAGCGGATAACGCATGCTGAAATCCTGTACAAGCCTGACGATCGTGTCGTAGACGGCCATATCTCCGTGGGGATGGTACTTACCAATGACATCGCCGACGATCCTGGCCGACTTTTTATAAGGCCTGTTGTGCGTATTGCCGAGGTCATGCATGGCGAATAAGGTTCGGCGATGAACAGGTTTGAGTCCGTCTTTGATATCGGGAATAGCCCTTCCGATTATGACGCTCATGGCATAATCCAGGTAGGACCGTTTCATTTCTTCTTCAAGACTAACGACTGACGGTTTGCTCATTGGAAATTCCTTTCAAAAAATGAGGGAACCCGCTTTTGGCCTAAAACCGGTTAGATATCCAGGTTTTCCGCTTCCAAAGCATTGTTCTCGATAAATTTTCTGCGGGCATCCACCTCATCCCCCATGAGAGTGGAAAATATTTCATCCGCGTCAACGGCGTCCTGGATGGATACCTCGAGCAGTTGTCTGTTATCCGGATCCATTGTCGTCTCCCAGAGCTGCTGGGGAGCCATTTCTCCCAATCCTTTATATCTCTGGATGACTATCCCCTTTTTCCCTTTTTCAAAGAGATATTCAAGAAGTTTCGCTTCCGTGCTGATTTTTACTTTATCCCCGTTTCCGATAACAAGATAAGGAGAACGCAGTGATTTTAAATCATGATATATCTTCAAGAGATTCCGGTACTCCACGGAAGAAATAAGCTCTGAGTTGATACAGGTATTGACGACCATCCCGTTTACCTGAAAGCTGATGGCAAGTTTATAAACACCATGTTCCTCATCGAAGCTGAGGACTGAGACCATTCCCTTCTCATTGAAGACAGACTGAATTTTTGTCATTTTCTTTTTATCTTTTAGGAACTGAGTATCATTGACATCATTCTGGAGAAGAACATCGATCAGCAGGTAGGGAACGTTTTTCCTCGCCAGGACCTCAACGTAATGCTTTTTGGCGATAATTCTCTGCAGGAATTTTCGGAACTCTTCGCCTTTGACCGGGTCGGTACGCCGGGCCACCTTAAGCGCGTATTCCTCGGATATTCTCTTGATGATATATCTCTCAAACAGTTTTTCATCCCTTAGATACTGGAAGGATTTTCCCTTGGAGATTTTATAAAGAGGGGGTTGAGCGATAAAAAGAAAGCCTTTTTCGATAAGCTGTGGCATCTGCCGGTAAAAAAACGTCATGAGCAATGTCCGAATATGGGAGCCGTCAATATCGGCATCGGTCATGATGATAATTTTATGATAGCGTAATTTCTCCACATTAAAATCCGCTTGTTCGATACCCGCTCCAAGGGCGGAAATGATAATGCCTATTTCTTCACTTTTTAAAATCCGGTCAAAGCGCGCTTTTTCAACATTGAGTATCTTTCCTCTTAGAGGAAGAATGGCTTGAAAACGCCGGTCACGGGCCTGTTTGGCCGAACCGCCGGCCGAATCTCCCTCAACGAGAAAAATTTCGCTCCGGATGGGATCCCTTTCCTGGCAGTCGGCCAATTTTCCCGGGAGAGAGCTGGACTCCAGGATTCCCTTTCTCCGTGCCAATTCCCTTGCTTTCCGGGCAGCGACCCTGGCTCTTGCGGCGTCAAGGACTTTGGAGACGATCTTCTTGGCAATGGAAGGATTTTCTTCGAAATATGTCGAGAGATGGTCATTGACGAGGGACTCGACAATTCCCTTAACTTCACTGTTTCCCAGTTTTGTCTTCGTTTGCCCCTCAAACTGAGGATTTTTCAGCTTAAGGCTGAGAACAGCACATAGTCCTTCACGCGTATCGTCACCGGTAACATTCTGGTCTTTATCTTTAAGCAGATTATTTGAATTGGCATAATAATTGATGGAACGGGTCATGGCCGCTTTAAAGCCGATAAGATGCGTTCCCCCCTCAGTCGTATTGATATTGTTGACAAAGGAAAAAATAGTTTCTTTATAGCTGGTATTATACTGAAGGGCCATTTCCATGATGATATCGTCTTTGACACACTCAAAATAAATAGGTTTGGGATTGATCGGGGTTTTGTTCCGGTTGATGTACTGGACAAATTCATTAATCCCGCCCTTGTACTGGAACTCATGCTGTTTATCGGCCCTCTCATCAACAATGGAAATCTTCAATCCCTTATTCAAAAAAGACAATTCGCGAAGTCTTTGGCTGAGAATCTCGAAGTTAAATTCTGTAATTTGAAAGATTTGGGAATCTGGTTTGAATGTGACTTTAGTTCCCGTTTTTTTTGTTTTTCCGACTTTGGTCAACTTACATACCGGCTTTCCCCTTTTATAACTCTGGGTATAAACACCGCCGTTTCTTTTGATTTCCAGTTCAAGGTCTTCCGACAACGCATTGACTACGGATACGCCCACTCCGTGCAAACCGCCGGATACCTGGTAGCTTTTGGTGTCGAATTTTCCTCCGGCATGCAGGGTTGTCATGACCACTTCAGCGGCAGGTTTTTTTTCTTTTTTATGCATCTCCACGGGAATCCCACGACCATTATCGATGACCGTTATACTGGAATCCACATGGATGTAGACTTCGATCACACTGCAATGACCGGCAAGCGCCTCGTCGATACTGTTATCGACAACTTCATAAACAAGATGATGAAGTCCCTCCGGTCCTGTGCTTCCGATATACATGGCCGGACGCTTTCGGACCGCTTCCAAACCCTTAAGTACTTTAATGCTCTCAGCCGTATATTTTTTATCAATCATTTGCGTTTTCACCATGAAAAAAAGTCACTGTGCAGGAAGGATTTTGGCACAGCTTCATTGGTAGAAATTCCGCTAATGATTATATCCCAAACAACCATTTTAGTAAAGCAAAAAAAAGCCATTTTACAGGGGAAAACAAGGTGTTTTTTTGAAAAAAAAACGGACTTTGAATATAATAAAAAAGAGGTCTACTTTATCATGCCCGCCAACTTGCCGCCCCAATATTTTGAAACGGAAAAAAAGCTCAAAACAGCAAAAAATCCACAAGAAAAAATTCTCATCCTCGAAGAACTGCTATCCATCGTTCCTAAGCATAAAGGGACTGAAAAACTTCAGGCTTTGCTGAAAACAAAGATCGCTAAATTAAGGTCTTCCGCACAAAAAAAGACAGGCCCCGCCAAACAGGGAATGCCCCATCTTATCGAAAAAACAGGCGCCGGCCAAGTTGTTCTTGTAGGCCCGCCGAATGCCGGCAAAACAAGCCTGGTTAATGCTCTAACCAATGCAGCGCTTCAGGTAGCCGACTACCCCTTCACAACCCATGCTACGTCTCCGGCTATGATGAAGTTTGAAAACATCCAGATTCAACTTATCGATACCCCTCCCCTTACCGCCGACTATATGGAATCCTGGTATCCCGAAATAATTAAAAGGGCCGACGGTATTCTTGTTGTCCTGGACCTTTCCAAGCCAAATCCTGAAGAGATGATGTTCATGATTCAGGAAAAATTAGGGGAAAAACATATCGACATGGTAAATTCCAGGCAGAACATTCCTGAGGAAAAGAAGCAACATGTCAAACGGGCAATTATCACCGCCAACAAAGCCGATGCCAAGGGAGGAACGGACAACCTTCAAACGCTAAAGGAATATCTATCGACGGATTTTGAACCCATTCCGCTTTCCGCAGTGAATGACCACAGCCTGGAAGATCTGAAAAAAAGAATTTTCGAGCTTCTTAACATCATCCGTGTTTACAGCAAAATCCCCGGGAAGAAACCGGATTTCTCCGAGCCCTTCACCCTGAGAAAAGGAAGCACGGTTCTGGATATGGCCAGCGCAGTCCATAGGGATTTCGGTCAGAAGCTTAAATACGCTCGTATCTGGAGTGAAAAAAAATACCAGGGACAGAAAGTAAACCGGGATTCCATCCTCGATGATGGGGATATCATCGAACTCCATCTATAAATCCACACCAGAAAACGTCGGAGCCTATGCCGCCGTCATTTTTCTGTTCTGTATTTTTCCGTCTCCCTATTAAAATAGTACTTGAAGGCATAATTGTTATAGCTGTCAATGGGTACTGCACCCGCCATAATCAAGTTTCCATAGGGAGCAAAGTCCACATTTCCCAGGAATCCAAAGTCAAGCGTTATACTATGACACCTCTCCTTCATGACCGTTTTTTTTACGATCCATTCAGCCAAAGCCAAAAATTCTCTTCGGGAGAGTTCTTGATGGACTTCCACCCTTAAATAAACGCGATGAATATCACGCTTATCATAAGATTCACGTGACTTAATGCTGTAGTCAATTGTTTTGGCCAGCTCCGCAAGAGAGAAACGTTTATCATCTAACAGGAGAGAATCTCTCTCTTCAACTCCACAGGCCGTTAAGAAAAACATACCCAAGATACATATTCCGGAAAAAGCGATGTAAAAAAGGATAACCCTCCTTCTTGTACAACAGTGAAAGGGATCCGATAACATAAAAACCCCCCCTTTCACCCTCATGACAGTAAACTCACCTTTATCCCGTTTCCTGTGTAAAATTTTATTCGTTAATAAATTGAAGGGCAATACCTTTAATAAAGATGTCCTATATTGTCATTTTATGTCATATGTTTTCGTGAGCAGTGCAGGTTCCTGTGTTATTCATGAGCCAAGGGGTTAGGCCGGGTCGGTTGCCGCATGGGTAGGTTGGGACAGGGCGAGGCGCCGGCCTGTGAAGCTGTGCTGTCATTGCGAAGTTCCGAAGGACCTGTGGCAATCTCCTGAATCCAGTGTATTCATAGGATTGCTTCGGCCTTCGGCCAAACAAGATGCGATGAGATCGGATCGCCTCTCACGAAAGGCTTTTCTAAGCACTGAAGAACGGTTATAATAGGGGCCTATCGGGGCGTAGCGCAGCCTGGTCAGCGCACAGCGTTCGGGACGCTGGGGTCATGGGTTCGAATCCCATCGCCCCGATTCTCCTGCCGGTTTTTATGTTCATAAACGTTCCGCGAATTTTTTACGGTTGATGATAAAACGCGTGTGTCTTCCCTGACCGATGAGTCCGGAATCATCTGAAGCCTGAACTGAAAATTCCAGTTTCCTTCCTTCGGTTTTCACCAGGGTGGCTGATGCTTCCACCATACCTCCCATGGGAGTCGGCCGCATATGTTCCACATCAACTTTTATCCCGACTGTGGTCCAGCCTTTCGGTAGAAAATGTTCAACGGCTTCCAAAGCAGCTGCTTCCATCAAAGCAATCATCATGGGCGTTGCAAAAACCTTTACATTTCCAGATCCGATGATATCCGCCGTCAGCGATTCATCCACACGGGTTGACTTGATCCCTGTAATATTTAGAGGTATCGAAAACTCCATTCATCCCTCCCCATCTGTTTCAACTATGCATTTTAATCTGCATTGTTCATAGATTTAGCCGGAATTTTTTTTATAGGCCATGGAAAATGCTTCACTATTTACGTTGTTTGAAAACATTATTAAATGGCATGTGCTGCTTAAATTATCTGTTGGGCTCGGCCGAATCTATGAATAATGCAGGTTATGATAATTCAACCAGTTTATACTCCCTTCGGCCGAGACCTATCTTTTCAGCATGTTCTAACTGGATGTTCCAATCCACGTCATACCCATCACGAAGAACATCCCGGCCGGCTTTTTTAATGATCATGTCGACGGAAGCTTTATCCAGAGCAACCAGGTCATTTGAACCCAATATTCCGATATCTTCAACAATTACCGGCTGGTCTTTCGCCATACAGTCACAGTCCTTGGTCACCTTCATCAAAAAGCTCATGAATCCTGCTTTCTTCTTGTACAAACTCCACGTACTGAATGCATATTCGCTCATTTTTTCCTGTACTCGCTTGAAATCCGAATCCCACCGGAACTTGGCCGCATTATAGCTGCAAACCACGACGCACTCACCACAGCCTATGCATTTATCCTCAAGGATAACCGCATTATCTTCTTCTTGAACAATCGCATCGGCCGGACAGTATTCCAAACAGGTCCCACAATTGGTACATACCTTGGGATTGATCCAGGGATGAACATGAGAATGTTGTTCCAGCTTACCTGCCCGGGAAGCACATCCCATCCCCAAATTTTTTATGGCAGAACCGAAGCCGGTCGAAAGATGCCCTGTGAAATGATTTAGGCAGAGAAGATAATCCGAATCCTTAAAAGCACCTGCAATCTTGGCTGATTTGACATGGGGCAGGTTCACGGAAACCTCAAAATCATCCCTCCCGATGAGCCCATCGGCGATGACGACCGGAATACGGGTTTCTTTCAGGGAGAATCCATGCTGCCCGGCCAAACGCAGGTGATCTACGGCATTGGACCTGGAACCGACATACAGAGTATTGCTGTCCGTGTAAAAGGGACGGGACTTCCTTTTTAAAAGGTCCTTTACGACCTCGGCCAACCAGACCGGCTTGATAAAGCCCGTGTTTTCTTGTTCTCCAAAATGAATTTTTAACGCTACAAAATCCCCAGTGGTTATGTCTCTGAACAATCCCAGCTTGGAAAAAACCTTATGTGTTTTTTCAGCAATAATATCAGACGATTCATTTCTGTCTGAAGGAAAAAAATAGACTTCTTCACTCATAATACAATATCACTCTTTCAATATTTTATCAGCGGCATCTCTTCCCGCACCTGAAGAAAAAGAATATCCCAGAGTCTGCAATGTTTTTTCAAGAGCATCGACGGCAAAAAGGACTTGGGCTTGTGAAAGATTTCCCATGTGGCCCATACGAAAAACTTTTCCAGCCGTTTCCGCCAATCCCCCTGCAACAATCACGCCGTTATCGCCAAGGATCCTTCGAAACTCAGTATCCATGATTCCAGACATATAATTTACTACGGTGAGCGTATCAGCCAGGTACGCTTCTTCCGTGAAAAACGAAAATCCCAGTTCCCGCAGAGCCGCTCGAAAAGCCCGGGCAAACTGCTCATGCCGGGCAAACCGGTTCTCCATTCCCTCTTCGATCATAATCTCCGTTGCCTCATAAAAAGCCCTGATTTCATTAACGCAGGGAGTCGAAAAATATTTAGAAGGATCCCGCATGACCAGAAGCCAACGAAGCAGGTCGGCATAATAGGCCGGAATGGATTTCATACTCCGCCTTTTTTCCATGGCCCGTTCCGATACAACCAAAATGGATAGACCAGGAGGTGCTCCATAACATTTTTGAGCAGCAGTCAATAGAACATCAATGCCCCATCGATCCATTCGCTCTTCTATACCTCCCGTGGCACATACACCGTCCAGAATGAACAGGATTTCCCGGCCTTTGAGTACATCGGCATAACCCTTTATGGGAGCACAAGCCCCGGTGCATGTATCGACATGGGTGAAGACCGCGGCTTGGTAGTTCCCGCTATCCAGCTTCACGGCTACTTTTTCAGGCCGAACAGCCTCTCCCCATGGACTCTCCAAAAAATCACAATTTACCCCGAAACATCCGGCAATGGCATTCATTCTGGCACCAAAATATCCTTGGGAAACGACCAGCAGTTTTTCCCCGGAGGAGAGGGTATTGACAAGGGCCATCTCCATGGCCAACGTTCCCGCTCCTGAAACGATGAATGGTTCACCTTTTTCCGTAAAAACGGTTTTTTTCAAGTTGCGTAAAGCTTTCTTAAACTCGGTTGTGAATTCGGGGCTGACGTGAGAGACAGTCGGTAATGACAGGCTGTTGATGATACGGGGGTGCACCGGACTGGGGCCGGGTATCAAAAGTAGTTTCTCTGTTTGCATGTTCGCTCCTTGAGCTTCCTGAACTCATACACCAAAGTCTTTAGGCTCAGGACTCGTTTCCATTCATTTTTGACAATATCAGCGGATAAATCAAGTGAATTACCCCCAATTTTTTGAGTTTTATGTAAAACATCTAAGCCGTTGATGAATAGTGAAGGGGAGGTTAACTCTTAATGCGATAACAACGTCCCTCAAAACAGATGATGATATTCTTCGCCAAAGAGAGATATTTTTCGATGCCGGGTTTTCTTTTGATCAATTCAAAATATTCCTCGGTCCCGAAATAAATTTCTTCAACCGGGCTCCCTTCCTGGAATATGCTGTCGACCCAAACATCTTCCCTTAGATAGAAGGTTTTATCCTCTTTGTACCTGATTCTTTGAGATTCAACCCTGATGGTTTGTTCCTCATCCTTTAAACGCTGGGTTGCCTGAGCCATGCGGACTGCTCCTTCACCTGTTTTTTTACCTGCAGCAAACGCTTTCGCCGCCTCAGGAGCCGCGATATCCACGGCATGCACCTCTTCGTCTGTCACCAAAAAAGAGGTGTAAGGAGTAACGATCCCATACTTTAAGCCCAACTTTTTTATTTCTTCAACCAATTCGGTCCGTTCTCCGTTTAAACGGATTTCTTCCAAAAGATAACCCACCCTGCGTGCTGCCCAAATCCGGGGCAAAAAGCGGTACCTGTCGCTCTTTTCCAGCGTCTGGTTTTCAAGAACATAACTTCGCTTATCTTGTCCGACCTTTCCTGATAAAGTAATGGAAACCGGACCGGAACCTGAGTACTTTCCTATCAGGATAAGCTGAGATCCTTTGAAAAGATCGGGAAGAGTGCGCGGATAGGAATGTTTGACCTCAATACCCTTGAAATCCACTTCCAAATCGGAAAGAAGAGGAGAGGATATTTTCTCATAATAACGGGAGACGGCAACTTCCAGGTTTTCGCCGGGTTTGACATAAAGGGAAGTTCCCCTGTTCTCCGCAGACATCCTGTCCAAAAGCTCAGTGTTCACATCATACCCTACCCCGAAGACAAAAAGCCTCGCATGGAACCGGTTTCGCTGGCTGATATTCTTTAAAATTTGTGCCGTATCCGTCACGCCTACAGTCGGCAATCCGTCCGTCAGGAACAGGATGTAATGGGGCCTTTCTCCTTCCCCGATCAGCTCCACCGCTTTCTGTAGGGCCTCATCGATATTCGTTCCTCCGGCATCTTCGACTTCTTCAACAAAACGCAGAGCCGCTTCCAGATTTTTCTCCTCTGCCGGCAACAGAACGGAAGAAAAGAGATCTACCCCATCATCAAAATCGATCAAGGAAAACCTGTCTTCAGTATTGAGATGCTGAACAATAAACCGGACAGCGGCCTTGGCCTGGGTAATTTTTTGACCGCTCATACTTCCGGAGCTGTCCAAAACAAAGACTAGGTTCTTAGCTATTACTTTTTCCTTTTGTTCCGCATAAGCTGGAGATGCTAGAAACATATAATATCCGCTATCATTATCTTGCCAGTTGATGAACGACAGACCCATTTCTTCCTTGGATTGGGCGTAATAGAGCACAAAATCCTTATCCGGTTTGACCTGCTTTTCTTCGAAGCTTACCCGTGCCTTTTGACGACTCAGTTTCCTGACGGAAATTTTGTGTGAGGGGGAATAAATGTTCGTCAGATCCATCCGGGCGTCTATATTAACAGAGACGATAACCTCCTCAATGGGCTGGAACGAAAAACGTTCCGTATTCAAAGGGTAGATATAACGCACGACGCGGTTTTCCTCTGTCAACACCTCGCTGTAACTTAGTTTGACCCTCTTTTCTCCTCTGGCGGGGATGGGATAGATACGGGCCCTGAACATATTCCGGCCAGCATATTCCAACAACGCAGGATCCTTCATCCTGCGCACAATGTCTTCATAAATCTTACGGGCACGATCCCTGTCGAGGATCTCTCCCTTCACTTCTTTCCCACCGACATACATGGAAAAATCGGAAATTGCGGCCTTTTCGGGAAGGGGAAAGATAAAAATCCCTTCAATTTCCCTGTGATGATTGTTGATGAATACCTGGTCTATGGAAGTTTCGGCCGTTTGCCCGGAAATGTTGACATGAACCCTATGATACTTGACCGTCAGCATAGGAATTTTTTCTCCCGGTTTGGGCCGGGGAATAATGAATCCGTCAGCCCAAAGCGGAGATACCACGGCCATTACAGCAAAAAATAAGGCGGTCAAGATAAAAATCTTCGCAAATACACACTTTCGCAATCCAGCCTCCTTCACCTGAATCATTCAGGTCAAAAAAACCCATCTATTACATAAAACCATGACCAATCTGAAATAGTTTCGACGCAGGTTTTTTAACCTGTCTATTCCACATGGTCAATCAGGAGTGGAAAAAAGCCGGGCTAAGTGATGCTGAAGCGTGGAAACGCTGGAGAATACCTTCACATCCAAGGCCGAAAAAGCATCCCCATCTTTTCCCAAAATAAAGACATGAGGAATTCCGGCTTCCTTTGCCGCCCGGACATCAAATAATGAATCTCCCACCGCGCAGCAGTCTTCAGGATTAAGCTGAAAGTCTTTGATTACCGCAAGCAAGGGAGCACCGGACGGCTTCCAAAGACCGCTTTCGCGACTCAAAAAGCGGTCAAAGGACAAGCCGAATTTATTGATAAGATAACGGACATTGTCCATGGAATTGTTAGTTACTAAAGCAGTACGTACCTTCTTCTTCTTAAGAAAAGCCATAAGGGATTTAATGCCTTCCTTGAGCACGGCTTTTTGAGTGGCCTTTTTTTCGATTTCTATCAGAATACGCCATTTTTGCGATCGTTCCGGCTCTTTCAAGCGGTTCAAGAAAGAAAGCACAGGTTCTCCTCCTGTGTTCAACCGGGTTTTGATATGCGACCAGTTATAGGGGACATCGAATACTGTCCCGTCCATGTCAAAAAGTATCGCTTTAATGGTTGACAGGGATCCCTCCTTTTTGCGACTTTGACCTAATATGACCAATCTCATAGAGCGGCTCCCTCTTGTTTGCAGGTGGAGTATGGACAATATACAGGATCATACCGGTGAAAGGTGCACGGAATTCCTGGACAATTCTTCATGCATCCCGAATAATCCCTGCATGGATAAAGCTGCCAGGACAATCACCGTCCAAGATAAATATTTATTACACCTATTTTTCATCCTGCACGCCTCCTTACATATGCTCTATTCAAAAGTGGAACTTCACACCTATACGTCCTCTCGCCTAAGTACTTTCCCCTCCCAACCCATCGCCTCACAAATCATGCGGATTTGTAAATCGTTATATATTCTACTTCATCGGGAGAAATAGGTAAACGCTGTATTATTCCATAACATTTTCCAATGGAATCATTGATGGATTCCCTCAATATGTGATGCCCCTGATGTTTCCAAGAAAACTTAAAACATTTGAGAAACTTCAAGGAATCAAGGAATCATTTTGTTGCTTCTTTAAAAATCATTTGATATAATCGCATCTACTTAAAATTTAATTCTAAGTGGAGGAGGCTTCATGGGCAAAGCACTTGCTATCCTACTGGGATTAATTGCCATGGCCGGAGGGGTTTATCTGGCCATTTTTGTTTGGAGACAGGAGTTTATCGATCTGGTTTTCGGATTCATTCCTCCTGTACTTTTTCTCGGGGGTATTATTGCCTTTATCGCTGGCATCAGCAGCATCAAAGATGCCGCCCGGACAAAAAAGATCGAGCAGGAAACTGAAGAAGAAGTAGAAGAAGAAAAAGAATAAAGCGAACTTTTATTTCACCATATTGTTATTTTTTGAGGGTTTTTTCTCCTAATTTTTTCTTCATCTTTATTTTTTCTATATAAAACATAATTCTTTTTTTAGGTTGACATTCAGTCTGTCTTTTTGTATATTGTAATTGAATTACAAATTACAGGAGACAAAAATCATGACAACAAAAACAACATCTGAGAAAAAAAAAGAGGATACATCAGAAAAGAAAAAAGGCAACGCGTTTGAAGAATTCGGCATCCAAGTGGAAAAGTTCGCCTCCAGGACGGCGGAATCCATAAAAAAAGCGATTGACCACGCTCTCTCCACCAGAAACACCGTTCTCACCATAAGGGTCAATGACGAATGTAATAAAAAACTCAATATGCTTGTAGATGCCGGCCTTTTCAAAAGCCGCTCGGAAAGCGCAGCTTTTCTCATTCAGGAAGGAATTATCGTTCAAGAACCCCTTTTTTTTAAAATAAAAAGCCGTCTGGATAAAATGGAAAAAATTAAGGAAGAACTAAAATCTATTGTCGATAAAGAAATAAGCCCTCCCAAAGTGAAACAGAAAAAAACTGCTTCAAATAAAAGTGAATAACTCTTATTACTTGTTAACTAAACCGTCCATGATATAATACAAGAGTGATTTTTCTCCTTATCACTCTTGTCCTCGCACCAGCGCAGGCCCCTGTCCATAAAACCACCCAAGAAATCGAAAAAGCCTTTCTCCAAAATGACGCCGCAGCCCTTTCTCAACATTTTAAATCAACGGGATCTATAATCATCTCCTTTCCCGATCCCATCGCTTTTTCCGATCAAATGTCACACCAACAGGCACATTTCTTGTTTAAAAAAATTTTTCATTCTTATACCACGCTCGAGTTTTATTCGATCAACGAGGTCCCGGCCAATCCTGACCAAGAGGAGTATTTTTTTAAAGGCCGGTGGTCTTTTAGGAATAAAACAAATAAAAACCTATATGTCTATCATCTCTATTTTTATATCGCCCAGGAAAAAACCGGAAAACGATCCACAGTTACGCACTGGAAAATTTTGGAAATAAAGGCGGATAAAATTTGATCATTAAAAAGTTCCCGGCACTGAAAAATAGTTTTTTTCTCACCTTTTTTACGGGAATATTTTTATCATTGCTTCTCCTTTTGCTGTCCTTTGTTCTTCCCTCTACTTTTATTGTGGAGGATTCACAAAAAAGCCTTAAAAGCTTGAAAAAACAGGCAGAAGCCGTAAAACAGGAGTTTCATAAACTCTTACAATATACGGAAGAAAAAAAAAAGGCTCTTTTTAAGGTTCCTTTTCCCAACCAACCCAAAGAAATTTTTCAAGCCATAAAACAGCTAAATCTGGATCGCGAAAAAGAGGGCATAGGTTATTACAACCGGGACGGCCATTTGGCAATATGGCTGGGAAAAATCATCGACCTGAATGCCGTCCTCAGCGAAGAGGACAAACAATTCTTTTATTCCCAGAAAGAATCTTCTCAAATCCTTCCTTATAAAGCATCCGTTTATCTTCTCTCCTTCAAAAAAATAAGACAAAACGAATATGTGGTCTTCTACAGGCTTCTTGCTTTTTTGCCCGAGATTGAAACGCCATACCTCAAAGAATACAACATAATCCCCCCACATTTTTTGATGGAAGCGGATATGTATTACCTTGATTTCCGGGATGACGATACATCCTTCGAAAATTTATTCACGAGGCATAAAGACGAATATATTAGCCAGACCGGTCTCAGAGACGAGGTCCAAACACTTTTTTTCCCCATAAGGAATAAAAAAGGTAAAATTTTAGCTACCGTCACACTCAGCCGGCCGTCCCCATCCTACCAAAGATCAGCTGTCAGGGAAAACCTACTTCTGATATTTTATATCGTCCTCTGTACATCTCTGCTTTTTTTCCTTCTTTATCAGGTACGCTCCCCTTCCTTTATCAAAGAGAAAAAAATCCTTCCGGGCATCTTTGTTCTTCTGACTCTGGCAGCACTGAGACTGCTTTTTTTTCCTTTAAGTCGACTGGAAAAGATTGAAAATCTATCTGTTTTTTCTCCTTCATCGGCCAGTATGCTATCCTTCGGAAACCTGACCAAATCCCCTGCGGATATATTTCTCAGCGCGCTTTTTCTTCTTCTTATCATCTGTTTGATAACTTTTTACTTCCGCTTTAAAATTCCCGGTCCAACCTTACCTTTCCGGTCCTTTTGGACTTCCTTGACAGGAATCACAGCCCTGACCGTGGCTCTATTCATTCTTTTATTTTTTCAGGTTACCATTAAGCGGCTTGTATTTAACTCGAATGTCAATCTTTTCCGCTTCTCTTTCCGGCCCTTATTTTTTGTTCTTCATCTCTCCATACTTCTTTTCCTTATCTCGTCTGTTCTTCTTATTCATATATGTTTCAGATTTTTTTCCTTTGCCTTCCGGAAAAGAAAACATATTTATATTTATTTCCTGACAGGTTTTGTTTTATATGTCGTTTTTCTTTACAAAAAAATCCCCATTCAGCTTCTTCTTCTGCATTGGTTGTTTCTTTTTTTGATCCTTCTTTCTGTTAATCATCATGAAGCCATTCGAATAAAAAGCATGGCTTTTCTGCTTCTTCTTGCCGGTACGCTACCCGTATATGTTTCCCTCCATATTTATTCGACATCGAAACTTCAATCTCTAATCCAGAACACCCTGCAGCACATTATCCGTTCCCAAGAAGAATGGGGGACTTATCTTATCCGGGAATCCCTTCAAGAATTGGATAAAGAAGAGGAATCATTGATGAATTTTTTCAGGCTTTATGAACCTTATGACCAGGCGCGAATTCTTTGGGAAGATACCCTGATATCCAAATTCAACTGGTATTCAAGTTTGGAAATCCTTGATCATGAAGGAAAACTTCTTTCCCGTTTCGCCCTCAACGTCCCGGCGCTGTTCCATTTGGTCCATGACTTGGATCCATCTCCGGATTGGTCCATCTCCCGTTGGAATATCCCTTACTTGGGAAAAGAAAAAGATTTCATCGTTGCTTATAAAGATTACTCCACGGAAGAAAAAAGCCTGGGAAGGATTATCATTTATCTTTCCGTCGACTATGATACCCTCCCTTTCCTTTACTCGGCTAATCCCTATTTTGAATTGACCCGGGTTTCATCTCTTCCTTCCCTGGAACAATTCGACTTTGGTTTTACCGTTATGGATAATCAAGGAAACATACTTTTTAATCCCAACCGCATCTCTACCGGAATCGATCCGCTTCTTCTGGAAAAACTCAATCAGGAACCAACCGGCCTTTGGGCAAAATTCAAGGAAAAAGGGCAAAAATTCAATTCCTTCTATTTTCGAAAAGAAAGGAAAATATACTCTCTTTTTATTGCTCAAAAAGGAGTTTTCACTTTCTTTGTCGAATTCTTGAAACTGTTTATCTTTTACCTGATGCTGTCCATTATTTCTTATTTCCTTTATTACATCGTCGTCATACACAGAAAAATCCGGAATCCTCTTTGGTCCTTCTCCAATAGAGTCTATATTTCTTTTGTCGCTGTGGCCATTATTCCCCTGCTTCTATTTACCTTCCTTACACAAAATTTCTTCGCTAAGATCTTTACCGAACAGTTGACCAACGAAGCCCAAGCCCAAGCATCTGTCGCCCAAGAGGTCATGGAGGATTTCCTTTTCCTTCAGGAAGAAGAAAAGGTTTCACTGACTCTTCCGGCGGAAGACATCGTCCTCTGGATCAGCTCAACCATTTCAAATGACGTCAATCTTTACCAGGATGGAAGACTTATTTCATCAAGCAGAAGGGAATTTTTTGATTCCGGCCTGCTTCCCGAACTCATCGACGGAGAGATTTATTTCGATATCATATACAGGAATTCTCCCCATTTCACCCAGCTTCAGAAAATCGGTGAGTACACCTTCCACACCTTGACTATTCCCTATAGCATTTCGGATGCCGTCATCCTTATTTCTCTGCCCTTCCCGTTGGAACAGGAAGAAATCTCCCAGTTGAGCACAAACCTGGTTGAATTTCTGATTTTCATTTCAGTATTCTTCATCGCCGTCGTTCTCATACTGGCACGCGGTATTGGAAATATGATTATGACCCCTATCAAAAAATTGCTTTACGGCACAAAAGAAGTAGGGAACGGAAACCTTGAGATTACACTGGATCATCCTTCGCAGGACGAGATAAAAACTTTGATCGACGGTTTCAACGCCATGGTTAAGAACTTAAAACGGCACCAACAGGAAATCACTGACATGAGTAAAAAAGTTGCCTGGGCTCAGATGGCCCGCAAAGTAGCTCATGATATCAAAAACCCCCTGACTCCTATTCAGCTTTCAGCGGAGCACCTTCTCAAGGTCTATGAAGACGATAAAGAGGAATTCAAAAAAACCCTCAAAGAATCCACTTCTTATATCATAAAAGAAGTGGACAAACTGAAAAAGACAGCTCAGGAATTTCTTGAGCTGTCCCGGGAGACCACACTCGAAAAAGAAACCTTCAATCTTTTAGATCTCATCACGGAAACTCTGAACTCTTATAAAACAATTTTTTCAGAAAAGATCCATTTTGTTGAGGAACACACTAAAGAAAACCTTCTTATCACGGGGGACCGCCATAAAATTCAAATCTCCTTACGCAACATCATTACCAACGCCATCGAGGCTATCCCTGGCAAAGGAACCGTCAGAATCACAGCGGTTTTAGAAAACAAAAACGCCGCCATCCGCATCATGGACAGCGGCATCGGAATAGACAAAAATATACTGGATAAAATATTCAAACCGGATTTCTCGACCAAGGATACCGGTACGGGAATCGGGCTGTCCATCGCCCGAAAGATCATCGAAGATCACGGTGGGTCTATCGAAGCAATGAGCCAAAAAAACGAAGGAACAACAATAACGGTCGTGTTGCCCATCGCAAAAAATAAGGAATAATCCCGGGCTTGTTTTTTATGCCCATTTATGGAAAAATTACTATTCCGATGCGAAAACGAAAATATTGGCTCCTATTCATTCCCCTTCTTCTCTCGGCCGGAATGTCGCTCCGGGCAGAATCCATAAGCCTAAGATTCACATACAATTACGGGAATATAAACGGCAGCGACATTAACACATGGATAAACTCTTACAATACTATCTGGACGGACTGGCAAGCTTTAAACGGAGGAACACTGGAAGGTGAATTCTCACCCCTTCCTTCTTTTACCAGTTATGAAGGGGAGATTAGATTCCACATTTTCAGCGGACTATCCCTGAACCTGGCGGCCTCCCAATTTTCCTACCGCAAGGAAGGGACTGTTAACTACGTCAACGAAGCCGACAACCAGGATGAAACCCATTTTATAAAAAACAATTTGAAAGTAATTCCCATTAAAATCGGATTCAGCTTCTCCTATCCTGTCCTTCCCAAGCTTTACGTTTATATCAATGCAGGACGCCACATCGTATTTGTAACCTACAAAAGCCGGGAAGAATACAGTGCCATTTTTAATCCATCCGGAAAAGAATTTGTTTACTGGTATACCTATGATTTCGATTTCCGGTCTCAGGGACTTGGTTATTATGCAGCCCTGGGGCTGGAATTTGATGTCCTGAAATTTGTCTCTTTAACTGCTGAAGCGGAAAACATTTGGTCTAAAACTGACGGATTCAAAGGGGATTATACCAAAGAATTTTATGACAGCACCCTGGACGAAGAAGGAAAAGCATCCCTCTATTTTTATGAGAGTACCGAGTGGGGAACCGGCAATTCCTATTCCGTTCTCACGGGGCACAAGGAACGGCCTGAAAATCCCGATATCACAAACATCCGGCGGGGAGAAATTGACCTCAGCGGCTTGTCTTTGAAGTTCGGCCTTCGATTTAAATTTTAAAGGACAAAATCATTATGTCTGGAACTCTTGTTGCCTATTTTTCCTTAACCGGAAACACCCGGAAAGTTGCCGAGGCCATCTACGACACTCTGGATGAACCTAAAGTCATAAAAAAAATCCAAGAAGTTAAAGAAGCAGTTGATTTCAGTCTTATTTTTATTGGATTTCCCGTCCATTCTCACAGCACACCCTATAAGGTGGAAGAATTTATCCGATCCCTTCCCTCCGGCATTAAAATCGCACTTTTTTCCACTCACGGTTCCCTGACCGGAAGCCGACTCTCCCGCGAGGCCATGGAACATGCTGTTTCCCTGGCTACAAAGACGAAAGTACTCTCAACCTTTTCCTGCCGGGGTGAAGTCTCCCTTGAGGGAATGGACGTTTTAAGCAAGTCTCCCGAACATCAAGCTTGGACTGAAATGGCACCGTCGGCCCGGTCACATCCTGATGAACACGACCTGCATGACGCACAGTCTTTTGCTAAATGGACCGTTGTTCTCGCTTCCCAGCCTTAAGTCCGTCTTCCTTTTCAGAAGAACATCTTATTCCTTCGGTTTTTGTTTCAACTCAATGAGGACACCGTTGACAGTCCGGGGATGTATAAAAACAATAAGGCTTCCTCCCGCTCCTTTTTGAGGTTTTTCATTCACGAATTGCGCTCCAGCTTTTCGAAGCGAAACCACAACTTCATTGATATCGTCCACTTCAAAACAAAAATGATGGATTCCTTCACCCTTCTTCTCAAGAAAACCGGCCAGGCTTTTATTTTCTCCTAGGGGAGAGATAAGTTCCAGGGAGGGGCCTTCCTCGAATTCGAATTCCGCCACGCTGACTCCCCTCTCTGAGATCTCTTCGAAACATGGATCGTTCAGATCGAAAATCTTTTTCCATCTCTCCACACTTTTTTTAATGTCTTTGACCGCGATCCCAATGTGGTGGATATTTGATATTTTCATGCGCACCTCATCATCCTATATTATTTATCCCACCTTTTGATCAGTTCTTCAGCAACCGAATATGGATCCGTCTTTTTGAGGCGGATCCGCTCGGCGCCTGCCTCAATTTCAGCTTCGGGAATTTTTGCAAAAACACTTCGCCACAACTTTTCCTTAATTATCTCTCTGAGCATCCAGGATACCCATCGTTTTTTTTGAAATTTCCCATCTTCAGAGCGTATGACAGTGGCTTTTTCTTCAATAATCTCAGCCAAATGTTCAATCCCCTCCCCCCTATCAGCCGATGTTTTAACCAATGGAACAGGAGAACCGATTTCCGAAGCCATTTCCAGGACGGATCTTAACTGCATCTCCGTTTTCTCAGATCCTGCCAGGTCGGTCTTATTCAAGACAAACGCATCAGCAATCTCCATGATACCGGCTTTGAAAACCTGAATGTCATCTCCTGCACCCGGGATAAGAACAAGGCAAACGATATCCGCAAATTTGACTACATCCACCTCATCCTGTCCCACCCCGACCGTCTCGATAAAAACGATATCCATTCCAGCCGCGTCAAGAACGCTCAGTGTTTCTCCGGTAGACGCTGCCAATCCTCCAAGGTTTCCCCGGGTAGCCATACTGCGAATAAAAATACCCGGATCCGCACTATGACGCATCATGCGTATTCTGTCTCCCAGGATGGCTCCACCGCTGAAGGGGCTGGAGGGATCGACAGCGATAATCCCTACTTTTTTCTCTTTTTTCCGGTACATACCAGCCAGCCCGTCAACAAGACAGCTTTTTCCTGTGCCGGGTGCCCCCGTCATACCTATAACCAAGGCATTCCCTGTATGGGTATATATACCCCTTATTATTTTCTGGGCTTTCCGCCGGTCATTTTCAATCAGAGTGATAGCCCGGGCTATAGTCCGGTGGTCCCCTCGTAAGATTCCCTCAATTAAATCTCGCATGAAAATTATTCAAAAAAAATAATATATGTACTCATCTTACTGGGTCAACTATCAATTTTCAAGTGAGGATTCCCTGAAAAATCTGCATTATTCATAAATTTGGCCGGTTCTTTTCTTGTCTTTATCACTCTCGGCCAAATTTATGAATTTTTCATGCGCAGGCGCACCCGCGAACGATGAAAATTATTGCCTGTAATCCTGGATCACCCGGATGAACCGGGTGATGACTGTTGTTATTTTCTAGGTAATAATGCAGGTTAATTGACATTCCGATTCTAAATGCTTAAAGTTAAATATCTGGAACATCAATGAGTCTAATCAAAATTTTTTATTACGGATTGATTTTTTACCTTATCTACCTTGTCGTCCGATTCTTTTTCTCTCTATCCAAAAAAAAACCACCCTCTAAGACCATTCCGTCCCGTTCCGGAGTCATGGTCAAAGACGAGTACTGCAACACATACATCCCCCGTGAGGAAGCAATTCGGGAAATCATCGATGGAAAAGAATATTTCTTCTGTTCCAGGGAATGCCGGAATAAATTTTTAGAAAAGAAAAAAACCGGCTGATTCTTTTTTTTTGGGAAACCGGCTGTAATTTTATCTCTTTCCGCTCACGGAGCCAGGTTCCAGGCATCAATCGTGACCGACTCTTCTAGGCTGACTTGCTCATGCTCAAACTGCGCCGGAACGACATAAGAATCGCCGGCTTCGACCACGATTTCCTCGTTCACTTCGTTTCCCTTGATGATTATCTTCTGGCACCCCTTCAATATGGTCGTAACCTGTTCATAAGCATGTTTATGGAGAGGAACGACTGCCCCTTTTTCGTAATCAAACCTGGCTAAGAGAATATCCTTTCCACAGGCTAAAGTTTTCCGGGTCACCCCGGTGAAAACCTTTACTGTCGGCTGATCTTTTTTGTTTATTTTCAGCATGGGTTTCTCCCTATCGATGAAATATCGAAGGCTTCATAAAAAAATGTGTCCCCTTAGATAAATTCCGTATTGCGGACCCGGAATTCTGAGAATTCTCCCCTGTAGGGCTGCCAATCCACTTCCACTTTTTCCACATACGCTATTGGAGGCCCTTTTTTTGTTCTGGCAACAAGTTCCTCTAAATCCTCCATTTTCCCCTCTACTAGAATCTCGACCCTTCCATCAGCAAGGTTCCTCACCCAACCATTAATTCCCAAAGAAAGAGCCCATTTTTGGGTGTAGTAACGGAAAGAGACTCCTTGGACCCGCCCTTTGACCAGCATATGAACTCGTGATTCCATGAGAGGTGACATCATATTAGCATAATCATTTTGAGTAGTAAACTGCGCTATACACATGTTCAGCCGGTTTTTCAAATTTATTCATTTCTCATACGCTGACGCATCCGCAAACGATGAAAACTATTGCCTGTAATCCTGGATCACCCGGATGAACCGGGTGATAACTTTTGTTATTTTCCGGGTAATAACGCAGTTACTCTGCGCTATTTATGTGCTTATTTTTTCCCTGCTTCTTCAGCCCGGTTAATAAGCCTCTGTAGAAGAATGGGACCAAAAATCTGGTTGATGGCGATAACGGCCAGAATAAGTGCTTTAAATTCGTCCCCCCATTGAGGGAATGTTCTCTCAATAATAACCGCCATTCCCAGGGCCACCCCTGCCTGGGAAATGAATCCGGCCCAGGATTTCTTCCGGATTCCCTGCTCGGCCCGTGCCAGACGGGCCCCGATATAGGTGCCTGAATATTTCAATATTCCCCTCAGAACAACAATGATTAAAGCTAAGAACCAAGTCTTCTGAAGAGCCGCCATATTGAGGGAAGCCCCGGAGATGGCAAAAAAGATGACATAAATGGGAAGGGAACTTTTTTCAATGGCTTGGATGAATTTTTCTCCTTGAGATGAAAAGTTTTCCACGATGAATCCGGCCAAAAGACAGATCATCAAAGGATGGAAACCGAAATTGTGGGAAACTTGGTAAGTAAAAAACGCTACAGCGAGGATAAAAACTGCCATCTGTTCCTTGATAAATCTCAAATAAAGAATAATGCCTCCCCCCACCGCCAATCCAATCAAGATCGAACCGCCGACATCCCGGAGGATATGAAGAAGAAATTGGGCATCAAAGGTTTTTTCCGGAGACAACAAACCTTTAGAGAAGGAAAGACTGAAAGCAAAAAGGACAATTACGGCAAAATCCTTAACGACCGCGGCACTCAAGACAAGATCTGTTATTTTCCCCTTGGCTTTAAGCTCATTGATGACGGCGATCGTGGTCGAAGGAGAGGTGGCTGTAGCCAGGGTACCCAGCAGAAGAGAAAAAGCCACCGTCTGGGCCATTGTTTTTCCGGCTAAAAAAGGAAACAGAGATCCTCCGATAAAACAGAAAAGCGTAAATCCAACGATGATAACAGATGTCTGAAAAAAAACGATGGAAACAAGTGTCCGCATGTATTTTTTTAACTCGGAAATCCTCATCTCCCCGCCGGCTGTAAGGGCGATGAGACTCAAGGCCAGGCCGTCTAAAAGTTGAAGGTTTTGGACATCGCGGGTGCTCAGAAATTTCATGATATAGGGACCGCAGAAAATTCCGGCCAGGATAAAACCGGTAATCCTGGGAAGACTGAGCTGCTTGATTTTTTTCCCCAACAGAAAAGCAAAGACCAAAATGAATCCCAGAGACAGCGACGAACTTTTCCCCAACTCCGCGAATGGCTCCAAGGGAGTACTTTTCAAAAACAGCATCAAGAGGAAAAGGACAATCAATACGATAATGTTCATCTTTTTTCATCAAGAATAAGAATGGATTTTTTCAATCCCCAGGGGCCGAGAAATTCCCCGGCTATAGTGGCCAGAATGGCAGCTGAAACAAAAACATTGGTCATTTCCAGGGGATAAAGCAACTTGAAACTGACAATAAAGGCCAAAGCGATTCCCCCAGAAGAAAAAAAACAAAGTCCGAATCGAGCAGGCACAGGGAAAGGAAATTTCAGCAAACGGCCGAAAAATCGCAGTGGAAGAAGAAAGCCCGCGATACGCAGCCCGACAAGGATAAAAACAATGAGGCCGATCTTAAGGTCAAAAGTAAACTCCCACATGGCTCCGATAAAGATAAGGAAAACGATATAAAACGGTTTTTCCGTGGAAATAAGAAGAGGATATATTTTTCCCTGAAGGGAAGTCAGATTGGAATACGTCACTCCCAGAATCATACAGACGAACAATGAAGAAAGGTGAAAATATGTGGCTGCGCCGGCGGCAAAAAAAACCATTCCCAGCAGAAAAACCAAAAGATCACCGGATTCACTCCTGCCCATGGTCAAAAAATGAAAAAGGTACCCGAGAAAAACGGGAAAAAGCACCGAAACCACCAAAAAAATAAGACCTCTGGTCGTTATCCCTGTGGAGAAAAATGGATAATGCCAAAAACTTATGATAAGAGACATGCCCAAAACTCCCCAGAATCCATTAACTCCGGATAAAAAACGGGCGAGGTAACAATAGTTTCCCCCACTGGGCAGACGCCGGGAAAAAAAATTGATCAATGAAGGCGATGACAAGCTCAAAAGCAATCCCATGGCTATGGCCATTCCATAAAGCATAAAATAATCCTGTTCCGCATACAGAAGAGGCAACAGGATACAGAAACTAACCGAGACCAGCACAATGATAAAAAGGGATTGAAGAAAAGACAGACCGACATACTTCTGCGGAAACCGACGGATATATTTGTATTCGAATTGGAAACCAAAGATAAATCCCACCCAACCCAGGCAAAGATGAACCAAGGGATCGAGGTTCTTCAAGACATCCCCCGTAAGCACCTTGACACCAAAACGGCCCAGAAACAATCCGAAAAAGATATAAATCATGCCGGAAAAGAAAAAATAGGAGATAGGAGAAAAAGAGGCACGCTTACGAAATAAAAAACGGGCCCCTAAAAATGAAACCAAAATAAGAACGCCGAAAGCAAAGAGGATTTTCATGGAATCAGAATTCCGGTTTCAGACCAATTACCTTATCTAAAGGAATGACAAAGATAATTCCCGTCCCCGGACTGTTCAAATCTCCCAGAATCCGGCCCAGGATATCGATAGCCGCTTCTTCTTTTTTCTCATCAATAACAGAGAAAATCATCTTGTTATATGGCTTGGCTCCCGAAAACATAAACCGGAGTCCGGCAAAGATGGGAACCTCTTCTGAAAGGATATGTCCCATTCCCACGCTGTCAATGACGGTGGCTCCGGTGATACCTATCTCGACAAAACCCTCCAGGACTTCCTCCAGTTTCTCAACTTTATTAAGAATAAGGATAAGAAGTTTCATCAAATCTTTTTTTCCTCTTCTTTCAGAATTGCAAGGATCTCCGATGGTGTTTCCGCCTGTCGCGCCTTCTCCACAAATTGTGTCTCTTTCACCAAACGGCAGATCCGCGCCAAAAAACGAAGATGGCTTCCCGGGTCATTCTTATTGCCTAAAAGCATCATAATGATGTAAGTCGGCATACGGTCGGCGGATTCAAAATTCACTCCCTCCTTGATCCGAGCCAAAGCAACCAAAGGGGGATTTTCAATGTCAATGAGTGCATGCGGAACGGCGATTCCTTTTTCCAGAGCCGTGCAGCAAAGATGTTCTCTTTCCAGGAGCTTTTCAAGGATCTTCCTCTCATTAGAGATAAAACCCTTCTCCTTCATATTCGCCACGATATCCTTTAAAAGCTGTTCTTTTTCCTTCGGGCAAAGATCCAAAAAAATAAGGTTAGGCGGTATTTGATCATATATTTTCATTTTATTCTCGGTCCATTATTATTAAAAAAACAAACAACAGGATTACACCTGCTTTAGGTTCAGATCAAAACAACCAAGTTTGTATTATTCACGAGCCAAGCTTGCCGTAGCTGTGAGGCGTCAGCCTGTGAAGCTGTGCTTGGCACCGCGAACAGGCTGCAACAAAG
>JAFGMO010000024.1 GCA_016927475.1 Candidatus Aminicenantota bacterium | reverse complement strand
TGTACCAAGCGGTGTCCGGAAAATCTCGTTCCTCTTCTTCTATTCAGAGTCGCGGTTGAGAAATTGCAGGAAATCGGCCACCCTATCGAGCCGGTACATGATTTTGCCTTGTTGCTCAGAGATCTGCAGATCAAAGAGGAGGATGTTTTCTGGTGCAAAGGGGATGGGTTGGATGAACATACAGAAACCATCCTATTTCCTGGTTGTGATTCTGTGCGCGCACCACATGAAATCCAGACTCACATAGACATCCTGAATGGTTTTGGATTTTCATTTAAAACTTTGTGGGATGAAGATTTATGTTGTGGCTTTAGAGGTTATTCTATTAATGATTTTAAAGAAGGCGATAGACTTTTAAATAATTTTATTTTTATTCTGAAAAAATTGGGAGTTAAAAAAGTTATCTTAAGCTGTGGACAATGTTTTAACCAATTGAAAAGAATAGAATTTGATAAATATGGTTTGGATATTGAAATAATATATTTTCCACAATTAATAGTGAATTTAATTTCTAAATATAAATTTCCTCAACACATCAATCGAAAAATAACATTCCACGATAGCTGCAAGACAGCCCGGGGGGTTCGGGATTTCGACAGCGTTCGAAATATTCTCGGAATGATACCCGGAATAACAATCAGGGAAATGGAGAAAACCAGAGAGAACAGTTTATGTTGCGGCGGGGTAAAAAATTTTTCATACCCTGAAGTGACAAGAGGGTTGCTTCGTGAAAGACTCACTCAAGCAGTGAAAACCGGAAGCGATATGCTCGTTACAGACTGTACCTTCTGCTACTCCATGTACAGTATTCTAGAAGATCAATTTCAGTTGGAGGTAAAACATTACAGCTCCCTCATATCAGAAGCTATGGGTTTAAAAAGCAGACCAGATAACTATAAGCAAATACTCAAAGATTTAAATTCAAACAAGCCATTAAAAATATTATACAAAAAAGTATTAAAGGAGGAGGAAAAAAATGAATATATGCAACAGATAGATTTGTTCGCGGATTTGATAAGGAAACTGCGCGCCTTACCAGATGCAGCGGATTAAGGCATGAGCGTATGCCCATCGAGTTATGATCGCTGTCGCGCAAAAGAAGCTTTCAAGCATTGAAAGAAAATTTCACCTCCTCACTTTTTTCCTATTTCTCTCTCAGTTAAAGTGGCTGCCATTCAGGGCAAATACAGAGGCACCTGAATTGGTACACTTCTCGCATCCGAACTAAAAGATCAAACGAAAGAAAGCTTCATAAAATAGGTCTGCATAATGGCAACATGGACAAGGAACGGTTTAACTGCGTCCTGGTTCTCATTTCGATATAGATGCAGGCGGATGTTTTTTGTTAACAATATCAAAAAGAAAAAATTAAATTTTATTTTCAAATTCTTTAATAATATAAATAATAATATAATGAGGTTTGTCAAATGGCAACGGAAAGTCTGTTAAAGGACAAGCTTATTTTGGCCGTTGACGATGAGGAAGATGTGCTCGAGAGTTTGGACGAAGCGCTTGACATGTGCATGCTCCACAAGGCCAACGATTATAATGAAGGAGTGCAGTACCTCTCCAGTTATACATACGACATCGTCATCCTTGATATAATGGGAGTAAATGGGTTTGATCTGTTAAAAAGGTCGGTCGCAAGGGGTTTCCCCACGGTTATGCTTACGGCGCATGCCCTCAGTCCCTCTTCACTGGAGAAAGCCATAAAGCTTGGAGCCGTTTCCTTCCTTCCAAAGGAGAAGTTGGCGGAAATAGCTTCCTTTCTTGAAGACGTTGTCCTTGGAGCGGGTAAGCCTGTATGGAGACAGCTATTCGAAAAACTCGGGGGATTTTTTACAAGTAAATTCGGTCCTGATTGGCGAGAGAAAGATAAATTCTTTAGAGAGTTTGAAGAACAGCTAATGAGGGAGAGCGGAAAAAAGTAGTCCAGTAAACATAATCTCTGGAGAACATTGAATGAAAGAATATTTCGACCCACAGATGGAAACCATGCCTTTGGGTGAAAGAACAAAGTACTTCAACCGCAAGTTCGCTGAACTCCTGCCGTACACCTATGAAAATTCGCCTTTTATGAGACGTCATCTGGACGCTGCCGGGATTGTGCCCGAAATTTTTGCCGAATTGACGCTTGATGATCTGCCGCGAATACCGGTCATCAAGAAAGAGAATATAAGAGAAGCCCACCAGATCTCTCCTCCGTTCGGAGACGTCATCGCCGTATCCCTGGATAAGCTTCAGCGAATCTATCTGTCCCCGGGTCCTATATACGACGCCGAATTGGCGGGTGAAAAGAGAAGAAAGGAATCCAAGGCCCTTTTTGGAGCTGGTTTGCGGACAGGGGACCGTGTATTGATAACCTTTTCCTACCACATGGTGCCCGCGGGACTTTATTTCGATACTGCAGTACGGGGGGTGGGAGGTATAGCAATCCCTGCGGGCGTCGGAAACACCGATCTCCAGGTATCGCTTCTCAAGGACCTTCAAGTAACGGGATTTATTGGAACGGCCTCTTTCCTGAACACGCTTCTCGCCAGAGCGGAGGAATGCGGCATCAAACCGGGCAACGGCCTTTTCCTCAATACAGCGGTCCTGGCCGGGGAGAAAGCTCCCGACTCACTGATCAGGTTGTTCAAAGAGAAATTCGGCGTCAATATCGGGCAGGTGTATGGCACCTCCGATCTTGGTCTTTTCGGTTATGAATGCCCTGCTCATGAGGGGATGCATGTGGCCGAAGAAGT
>JAFGMO010000023.1 GCA_016927475.1 Candidatus Aminicenantota bacterium | reverse complement strand
TATATTATTATCAATTGGCTAGGTCAGCCAAGCTGGTTTCTCTGGTTTCTAGGCCTTATCCGAAAATAGTTGCATAAACCTCCCTTTCTCTCCGCTCTTCCACATTTTCTGTTTGAAACTCATACCCAGAGTCTCATATGGCACCCTATACAAGGATTTGACAAACAAAAATGGCTAAATACAATTTAAACTCACATAGAAATTAGACCTAAAAATGGGCAAGTCCAAAAGAGTAAAAATATAACTCTACGAGTGGTACAATTATAGGGGACAAGTCATCATGACAATAAAAAAAAGGACAAATTCCTTAGATGTCGATTATTCTATCCTTGTTGATAAATATTTTGCATCTGTCAATAAGGTTGAAGTATATGTTGGTGATATTCCAGATAAAAAGCTGAACAAAGCTACGCAACTTTGGGCTAAGAAGATGTCTACGGCTGAAAAAAATCTTGTCCTCATAGATGATACAGTTTTCGGTTCAGTAAAAAATGGTATATTACTGACATCGAATGCATGTTACTATCGTTCAGATCAAGGTAAAGGATCTTTCCAATACTCCGAGATTGACTCTTTTACAAGAAACAAAGCTTATCCAAAAAATGGAATCGATGTTATTACTAAAGACGGAATGGTGCATAAACTTTATTTAATTGTAAATAAAAAGATATTACCTTCTATTGAAGCCTTTTTTTCGAGTGCCCTTGTAAATAAAAATCGTTCTGAAACAATATTTAAAGAGAAAACTGACACAAAGACAGCGACCGGACAAAATGAACTAGATAAGAGTAAAGACAAATTCAGAAAAAATAACCATGAACCAGAATGGGTCTCAGGTGTTATCTTTATGATGATTGGACTAGTTGTGATTGGTTTTTCAATTTATTTTTTCAGGCAGTCAGGTAAGGGATTACTAAGTCTTCTGTTATTGTTTACGGCCTTATTGATTGGGCTCCTTTTAGTGATATTTGGTTGCGATACGTTAACAAAAAGTCCAGTGAATAAGGTTAAAAATATCACTGATAAGAAAGTACTAGCTGAGATTGCCAAGAATCACAAACATCCAATTGTACGGAGAGAAGCAGTCAAAAAAATCGATAATCAGACTGTACTGACTGATATTGCAAAGAATGCTGAAGATGAGTATGTACGCAAAAGAGCAGTTAAAAAAATCACTGATAAGAAAGTACTAGCTGAGATTGCTAAGAATGACAAACATACAATTGTACGCAGAGAAGCAGTCAAAAAAATCGATAGTCAGATTGTACTGGCTGATATTGCAAAGAGTGATGAGAGTATTTATGTTCGAAGAAGAGCAGTGGAAAAAATAAGTGATCAGACTGTGCTGGCTAGGATTGCGAAAAATGATAAAGATGAAGATATATTTAAGACATCTTTGGAAAGAATTTCAGATAAAGCAATATTGGCTGATGTTGCAAAAAAAGCTAAATATCCGAGTTTTCGCATAAGCGCAGTGGAGAAAATCAATGATCAGAGGGTGTTTGTGGAGATTGCCAAAAATGATGAAGATGAGTTAGTACGCAGAAAGGCTACAGAAAAATTAACTAACCAGACAATATTAAAAGAGATAGCACAAAAAGATAAGGATCAATTTGTACGTAAGGCCGCTGTAGAAAAACTTAATGATCAGGAATTATTGGCTGATATCGCTAAGAATGATGAAAGTGAGATTGTACGCAGTGCAGCGAAAGTTACTGAATTGGATGGTATCATAATTATTTTTGACCGGGAATTTTCAGATAAAACAGTCTTTGTTAATTCCATTCTAAGTAGGATGGAAGCAAGGGGGAAGTCTTACAAGGAGTGGATGACCTCAAAAACTCCAGTAGAAATCATAGTGAACAGTAAGGCATTGGATCCAAATCTTTTTATTACTATGGCAGCAGTTACATTTAGACGTCTAGGGATTGATTTTGATTATGACAGACTTGAGTATGCAGATCTTTCTGGAACGCACAACATTTCTGGAGTAGTAATAACACATTGGAAAAGTAAGAACTAATTAAAAGAGAGATAAGGTTCTGCGTATGCCGACGGACAATCTTGTATATGCCATATCGAGTGAGTGCGCATCCGTTGTGTGACATAAACACAGGACGATCTGGTGCTATTTCATTTTTTCTCTGATAGAGGAGTTGCTTTAAAAAGGATGCCGTTTCTCTCCAAAGCTGACATACACGCCACTTATCGCCCTTTCCATGCAGATAAACACGTGGTTGTGGTTCGAACTCGATGTTGGAAACACACAGATCCGCGACTTTCTGTATTCGGGCTTCCGTGTTGTATAGAAAAAACAAAAGTGTACGGTCCCGTAAGTCTAAGTTGCTCATTTTTTCCTTTCTTGCTGTTACTTAAGCTTGAGTGACCTATGTTATTGAAAAAGAGAGGGATGGTTTTTTATCTTCCATGATAGATTTTCCTTAAAATGGATTTATGAGCCTGGGTCTTCACGTTTTAGAACACTTCAAAAATCCATTTTAAGATTGTATGAAAAAGATAACAGAATACAAAAACGGAAAAAGCAATTGTTATGCACCGCCGGGTGGTTCGGAACCGATGAAATCCTTGACTGCCGCCATAACTTCTGCGGGACGTTCCGACGGCGCATTGTGGCCTGCGCGCTCGATTATCTTCAGGAGTGCGTCGGGGATTCCGGCTGCAAGCTCCGCTTGATGTTCGGGCGGAAACTGGAAATCATCCCGGCCGGCCATAACCAGGGTAGGAACTTTGATCTTGCTGAGCCGGCCCATGACCGTCCAGCCCTTGAGCAATTGGCCGAATCCAAAGATGAGCGCTTCGGGCCGCCGCTTCATGCGCAGCCCCGATATGACTTCGTGTGCCAGTTTTAAAGGACGGAGGCGGTGGTAATATGCTTTTCCAAACATCTTCATGGCTGAAACCATTTCGTTGGGCGCAATCTGTCCGTTAAAAAAGCGTTGGGCCATCTTTACCGCCGCCGGACTGTAACCGCGTTTTGCCAGAACTTTCGGCGCATTCTGCCGGACCCATCGACTGTCTCCGCACGTGTCCATCAGAACGAGGCGGGAAAGGCTGTGAGGATACCGGAGGGTGTATTCCAAGGCGACCATTCCGCCGAAGGAATGCCCGAGCACCGCCCATTTGTCGAAACCGAGAAGCTGACGCAGTTCTTCCGCATCCGCGGTCAAGTTCTCCCAGGTCATAGAGGAGATGGTTGCGCCCTTTGAGCGTCCGTTGCAGCGGTGGTCATAGAAGACCAGTGTAAAATGGTCCTCAAGAGACCGGAAGGGGAGCATGGTGGTGTGATCAACTCCAGGGCCGCCGTGCATGAGAACCAGCGGATGTCCATGCCCCGTGACTTTGACGAACAGGGAGATTCCCCGGACAGACATGGTTGTCATTTATACTCTCCTTGAAAGCGTTGCATACTTTCGTCAGACGGAGATATCATACTTTCTTAACATACTTAATGCCGCTCATATTTTCAAATTCCGAATCCTGAGTCCAAAATAAAGCTTCGTATGCCCTTGAAGTTGCTAACATGACACTGTCTGCAAGGGGCAGCTTTTCTTCAATGCTCAGTTTAGCTGCCTCAAGTGCCAAATTCGCTGTCAGTTCAACGACTTCACCTTGCTGCATCAGGGCAATAGCCTGTAATGCCTCTCCCTCTTTTTTTTGCTGAAGGATCTTATTGAATACTTTAAAAGTGACAGGATTATTTTAAAAGCGGATATGGCCTTTGACTCGGTCAGAGAAACTCCAGACGCTTTGGTTCTGCCGGGCGGAATGCCGGTTTGCCCGGAAAGCTTTGATTGAGGTTTAAATCCGGACTTTTAGGTGAGAGGATGGGAATTTGATAAAATTAGGCGAAAGTCATCAGTAAAAAAAAAGAAATTCCTATACTTATTTAAACGCCAGATCCCGGTTTTTAACTCTTAGGTATCCGTTTAGGGAATAATATAGCGATATGCAGCGTCCTGTGAGCTTATTGCTACATTCGTATTCAATAAATTAATAAGTATTGTGTCCCCAATTATTCATACCGCAGCGAATCGACAGGATTGGCAGTGGCGGCTTTGACGGACTGGTAGCTGATGGTGAGAAGAGCGATGAGGAAAGCCGCCAGGCCTGAAAGAATAAAAGGCCAGGCATTCAGATTCATCCTATAAGCAAAACTCTGAAGCCATTTGTCCATGAGATAATAGGCGATAGGCCAGGCTATGAGATTGGCCAAAAGCACACATTTTGATAATCCCAGTGAAAAATACATAAAAATTCCTGAAATCGAAGCACCCAGAACCTTGCGGATACCGATTTCTTTGGTGCGTCTTTCCGCTGTAAAGGATGCCAAACCGTAAAGTCCCAGACAGGCAATAAATATGGCCAGGAAAGAAAATATCCGGAATATAGAACCGAAAATTTGTTCCCTCTGATAAATCCGATTGAATGAATCGTCCAAAAAAGTGAATTCAAAGGGATGCAGAGGTTGATATTGTTCATAGGTCTTTTTAAGAAAGGCAATCGTTTGGGGTATATTATCCGGACTCATTCTGACGGCAAGCTCCGAATGCCGGAAACCTTCTTCCATATAAAGGGCCATGGGCTCGATGGGAAGATGCATGGGTTGGTAGTGAAAATCCTTGACCACTCCGATGACGGCAAAGTCCTTTCCTTGCAACTGTATTCTCTTTCCTATGGGATTCTCCCATCTCAAATGACTGACTGCCGTCTCATTGAGGATCAATGATTGTTCTTTATCCATGCTGAATTCCTGAGCAAAGTTTCTTCCCAACAGAAGCTTGATGTCAAAAGTATCCAGATAATCAAAATCGACGGAGGAATAATAGAGGGGAATGTTCACTTCCTGTTTCGATTCATCTATTGCCTTGACATCGCTTGATCGGTTGGTGATATGAAGGGGCAAAGATTCGGAGGTGGAAATATTTTTAACATTCGGATGTTCGAGGAGAGTGTTTTTTAAATTTTCTATATTTTTGCTTATAACAAAATCTCTAATTCTTACGGTGACGATATTATCCCGGCTGAAACCCATGTCTTTATTTTTAATGAATTTCAACTGGCCGTAAACCACTATCGTACAGACGATGAGGATGATTGAAGCGCTGAATTGGAATATGACCAGGATGTTCCGCATGAAAGCGCCTTTGCTGGATCCGAGAGCTTCCTTTTTTAATACTTTGATGGGGCGAACAGAGGACAAAAAAACCGCCGGATAACTGCCGGAAATGTGTCCCACGAGTATTACAATGGCGAAGAGAACGAAAATTATTCCGGGATTCTTGAGAATATTCAATTGAAGATTTTGCTGGGTGAATGAATTAAACAGAGGTAGAATAAATTTGACCAGGACCAGAGCCCCGAACAGGGCAAGGCCGGACAGAAAAACGGCTTCTCCTAAAAATTGCCTGATGATCTGCTGCCGTGCCGCTCCCATGACCTTTCGCATCCCCACTTCTTTTGCTCTCTGGAAAGACCTGGCTGTTGCCAGGTTCATGTAATTGATACAGGCGATGATCAGGATGATCAGAGCAATGGCCGTAAAAATATAGATATTGTTGATATCATTGGTTGCGGCAATATCAAAATTAAAAAAAGAGTGAAGATGAATCTTTTTTAACGGCTGTAAAAAGCCGGCATACTTCGCATATCTTTCGGGGGCATACTTATTCAGAAAAACAGGCAGCTTGTTTTCCAGAGCTTTATAGTCATATCCGTGCTGAAGCTGAATGTATGTGGTATCACTGCTGCTGTACCAGTTTTCCAATCCATTCCTTCGCATATCTTTGAGGTTGATAAAGGAAGCCAGAAAATCAAAATGGAGATGGGAATTGGCAGGGATGTTTTTCAGAATTCCGGTCACCTGAAAATTGATTTTGTGTAAGCCGTAATGAAAGGTGATGATCTCACCTGTGGGATCTTTAGACCCGAAGAACCTTTCAGCCAGCCTTTCAGTCACTACCATTGAATGAGGCTTGGCCAAAACCTCCTCGGGATTTCCTTGGCGCAAAGGAAAAGAGAAGATTTGTAAAAATTGATTATCAGCCCAGAGTCCATTCTCATAAAATTTGTATTTCTGATGAATCAGGAGAGTATTATAAAGACTGCTGATACGTGTGGCATTGACGACTTCGGGAAATTCGTCTTTTAAGGCCGGCGCCAAAGGCGCAGGAGTCGTGGTGAAATAGGGATTGCCCAGGTAAGCCGTACCTTCGGCCTGTCTTTTTTTATAGAACCGGTAAATCTGATCACTGTTTATATGAAAATGGTCAAAGCTTAGTTCAAACCTGACATACAAAAACATCAAAACGAAGCAGACTATCCCCACAATCAATCCGGTGATATTGATGGTCGAATAACCTTTATTTCTTCTAAGGTTTCTGAAGGCTATTTTTATATAGTTTTTAAACATGTTTCCTCCCATGTGTAAGGAATCCTTGAAATATTTAGGTATGGATCGAATGAGATACCACCAGAACCGAAGCTTGGCTTGAAGCCGCCCCTTTTCTTCAGCAAAAATACTGTATATTTCCATAAAATCGCCAAGCTTTGCTTCTCCTTCATCCTTGAAGATTCTCCTAATCAGCCATCTGCTGAACCGCGAAAGCCGGGGCTCTTCAGTTTTTTGTGTCATAGCCTTTTTCCAGATGGGAGAGTGAAATATCCATCCAGATCGATTGTTCCCGAGTTTTGGTTTTTATCAAGATATCGAGGCCGTCTTTAGTGAGTTTATAGAGTCTTTTGCTCCGGCCGCCGCGTTTTTTGCTGGATTTTCCTAGGCCGGAGCTCAAATACTTTTTCTTTTCCAGCCTTTCGAGGGGAACATAGACAGCGCCTAAAATCCATTTTTTTCCGGATGTCCGAGTCAGCATTTCGGCGATGGTAACGCCGTAGGCATTATCCTTTAGCCGCCAAACCGCCAACAGTATCATTTCATCAGTTCGCGAAAGCATGCCCATGGTTAGGCTCCTTAATTTGTCTAACATTTTCTAGACATAGTATATTAAAAGACGCTTTCTAAATAAAAAAGGTTGACTCTATGAATAAATTGGGGACACAATACCTATTCACCTGGTTTTAGCCTTCCCTTTTTCGAGTTTATCTTTAGATTAAAAAGTGGTGAATAAGTATTGTGTCCCCAATTATTCATACTGCAGGGATTGGTATCCAAACCTAATAATATGGGATACGGAACCAAGTGGACCTTATACAAGAAATGTAAGAGAAGCCAAAGTGGACTTCTCTGGATTTGCAGTCAGATCTGGGATAAAGATTAAGTTTTAATTAGGAAACAGGAAGAAAGAAGTAGGAAAGAGGGAGGAGTGGTTTTCTCCAGTGTATTTGATGAGTTTTTCTTTTCTAACTCATCCTGTGTATCATATTGATCTGGGGGGTGGTTGCATTATATCAATCAAGATTTGGAAATGACTTGAAATGATTGGAGAAAAAGGGGGGAAGCCATAAAAAAAATTGGTTTCTTAAGCGTGCTTTTTGTTTCGGTGAATGTCTGTCCTTTTGGGAATACTCTGCATAATTTCATCCGGATTGGGGAAATCCAGTAAGGATGAAATAATCTTCACTCTGCCGGAAGTCGAAAGCCCTCGCCAGATAGTCGTTGAGAAAGGGAGAATCTATTTTGTCGATCCAGGCAATATCGTGGTCTACAATCTCTCAGACGGGCGGTTTTTAAAGAAAATCGGAAGGCTTGGACAAGGTCCGGGAGAATTCAGCATGGGGCCGAGGCGCTTGTCCGTTTTGGGTGATCGACTCATCGTCAAAGATGTCCTCAGCTACGAATGCTTCACCTTGGAAGGCGAACACACCGGATGTATTAAGGAACCTGAAATAATCGCCTTTTATCAATTTCTTCCCGTCGGTCGTCATTTTGTGGGATTTCCTCTGCTTCGAAATGAAGACGGCTCCATTTCCGGTCCATCCGGCTGTATCTATGATTCCAATCTCATGCTCAAACGGGAATTCTTCGGTGAATTGCCCGCCTTCCCTACGGCTCCTCCTCCGCCCAGTGTTGAGAAACCAAAGGGAAAAAGCGATAGACTCCTTATCAGGGATTATGGGGACTACAAGGTTTTTGAAGATCGAATCTATGTTGCCGATTCCAGCAGGGGATTCTCCATTTCGGTTTTTGATGAGAGCGGTAATCTTATCCGTGAAATCAAACATAATGTCGACAAGATCAAGGTGCCGAAGAGCTTCGTTAAAGAGATAGTAAAAAAATGGAAGGCATCTAAGGACTGGCAGAGGCGTTATTCTCACTTCAATCCTGTGGTGCCTAAATATTTCCCTGCGCTCATTGATTTTAAAATCGATCATGGTCAAATCCACGCTCTTACACCGGCCAAGAAGAACGACCTTTATGAAATTGTTGTCATGGACCTCGAAGGTAAGATCCTGAATAGAGAATACCGATTCCCGCTGGAGCCCAATTTTGAGACGCCCTTTTTTAACGGCTTTAAGTACGACATAGAAGGGGATAAGCTCGTTTGGTTTAGCTACAACGACGATAAGGAAATCTACGAGCTTCATATCCGATGAGTCTTGTTGTCCGGCATACTGAATTCATCTAAATCCCAACCATTTTTCCCAACCATTTTTTCTTGACAGAATACTTTTTTATAATTAAATTTTTGATGGGGAAAGGAATAAGTAAAGAAATTCGCACAATTGGGTTAAAGCCTTAGTATACTCAAAAGGCCATTTACCATCACTTTAACAAGGAGGGGAAATGAAAAAATCAACATTTATTCTTTTTACAATCCTGTTTTTGTTTTTATTAACAACTATTGCTCAAGCGGAAACTTTAAAGCTCAGGGTGATGAAAAGATCCAATATCAGGACAAAACCCACGACTCAGAGTAAAATTATCACCACTGTTAATCCGGGAACAGTCTTGGAGTCCATTGGAAAATCAGATGACTGGTATCAAGTAAACCTTCTTCCAGATGAGCAGGGAACTGTTCTTACTGGATATATCTGGGAAAATTTAGTTGAAGTTATCAAAGAAGAAAAGAAAGTCGCTCCAACACCACCCCCTGAACCTCCAGTTGAACAACCTGCTGCAAAAAGAATAGGTTTAGAAGTAAAGCTTACAGGCGGACTGAATTATCTTGGGGTGGGAGACTGGAATGAATCTATGGCAAGTGAAACAGAGCAGTTGGGAAATTCGGCAATTTTTTATGGCGGTACTTCGGAGGGTGAATTTGAAGGTCTTCATTGGGGATTGGATTTCGGTGGAGATGTGATAATTAACCTTACTCCTCGGTTTGGAATTACTGTCGGCTCAGGCTACATTTATGGCAGCAAAGGCCCGGATGCGCATAAAATAACAATAATTCAACCTACTTGTGTAAACACGATCACTTTCAATACTAAAGTAAGTGCCGTTCCGGTGAAATTGGGCGTCTACTATTGTTTTCCGGTCTCTTCTAATATGCGATTGGCTTTGAATGGTGGAGTAGGTTATTATTTTGCAAATTTTTCTTCTGATTATCGGAATGAACGGGATGATGGTTGGTGGTATATGTTTACGGAAAAAGCAAGCAGTAATAGTATTGGATTTCAGGGAGGAGTGGGTTTTGAATTTGATGTTTTTAAAAATATCGCTCTTGTTATTGAAGGATTTGGAAGATACGCTAAAATCAGTGGTTTTGAGGGAAATTGGAGTGAAAGTCTTTCCACAGGAGGCAGTGATGGAGGGGATGGAACGCTTTATCATTTTGAATGGAATTTTTCGGGTGATTGGTATACAACTATGACAGTAGGTGATGCACCCCCTGCTGAACCTAATCGGAGAAATGTAAGAGACGCCAATATTGATTTTTCCGGTTTTGCAATCAGAGCAAGTATAAAGGTTAGGTTGTTTTAGGTTCAAACCAGGCATCATTGCGGTAATCCGGTCTTTTTTGCATTACCCCAGCTTGGCTGACCTATGTTGGTGATCAAGAAAGAGATGATATTGCCCCTTGCCTGATCGATATTCCTTGAAACGGATTTATGGGCCTTAGGTTCATCACGATAATGAGTACATGGCCGAAAACTTTGATACAATGATGTCATTGCGACGGTTCGAAGAACCCGCGGTAATCTCATGACCGCGGCGCTGATTCAGGGGATTGCCACAGACCCTTCGGGTCTTCGCAATGACGGCCTGGATTGCCGCGCTCACAGAGTTCGATAAAAACATAATGTCAAAACATGGAATATAAAGAAGGTCGAATTTTTACGAGATGGGAAAAAAATTATTTTATTCTATGCTGCTTCAATTCGCTTATTTTTTCTCAACGCTTCTTGGGAAGGCCGATCCATTTAAAGGTCCTATCTGCATACTCCTGATAAGCGTTGTCGTATTTGTTATGACAGAATCTTTCTTCGATAAGCCCCTCTTGATATAAGCACAAAGCCAAAATGATGCTTAAAAAAATAAATAGCCAGGATAAAGAAGCGATACCGGTACCAAGACAGATCAAAAAAGTGGACAAATACATCGGATGTCGAGAGAACCGATATAATCCTTTTGTAATCAACTGATTCGCTGGTGTGGTAATGAAGTTATAAGTGGCAATGGTCAATAATGATATTCCAATAAAAAAAACAGAAAGGCCGACATAAAACCAGGTAGTGCCCGGTTGAAGAGGTAAAAAGACAGAATAGCCCATGGCCGCCAGCCAGATAAAATTACCGATGGTGCCAGTATATCTCTCCCTTCTGTTTTTTCTCATGTCGTTGGGGATGTGACTTTTGTTGCGGGCATGCTTATCGACAAACGTTATGGCTATCATTTGAAGAATAAAAACACTCATGAATAACCAGGCGTTCCCTATGCCTATCTTGAATGAAGGTATTAAAGACACCTTGTTATCCTTTTTATGTTTCTAAGAAGGATTATTACATGACGAGTATTATAAAGCATGCTCTATTTTTAAAAGGTTTTCTTTATTATCGGCTGCTCACCTAATCACCCAATTTTTATCGTTCAGATATGCGGAAGGATCATATTCCGGGTTTCCCCGTCTTTCGAGTTCTTTGCGCGCGATTTTTTTGATGGGCTCGAAATCCAGCTTTTTTTGGCTGCTCCTGGCATATTGGTCTACCTGGTCGAGCACTTCAATTTTTTTCAGTCCTTTGGCTAGCCAGAGTATATTGGTGCTTAACGGCGAATCGATTTTGCAGAGCTCCCCGATGCAGGAAATGTTTTCTTCCAAAGGATAGTAAAATTGATATGAGGCAATATAGGATTTATATCCGGCCAGTTTAAGAATATAGGGAGTATAATCCATAAAAAGGGGTTTGAACCGCGTAATGTTTTCAACAAAATTGGGGTCCTCATCATAGGGGAAAATTTTGTGCTTTGCGCCCTGTCCAACTTTTGTGCCGCCTCTGCCGTATTGTTCGGGAAATCTGAACAGGTATTCAACAAGCGGTTGTCTGACCTCCGGGGTTGATAGGCTTATGAGGTATTCAGCAGCCCTTTTGCCGAATCTGTAATCAGCGGTTTTTTTGAGCCATGTGAGTGATGTATCAAAGAGAGTTTTTTTCGCTTCCGGTGTTTTGAGCTTCTCCATCTCGTTAAAGGCTTTTTTGGCGTATCCGAAGTCCTGATCGTTCAGCCATTTTTTCAATTTCAGGGTGTCCCCGCTTTTTTCCTCTTTTTTGCGCAGGTAATACCGTACATCGGGATGTGTACGCGCCCGTTTTCTGACCAGTTTTTCCCCTTCTTTGCCCGCTTCCATCAGGCTTTCCCAGTAACCCAAATAATACCATACTTGAAGCTGTTCTTAATGGGAGGTTCAGCTTGGCTGATTTATGTTATTAAAAAAGAAAGAAATAAAAAATCCCATTCCCTGAAAGGTTTTGGTTAAAATGGATTTATGGGCTTCAAAATCCATTTTAAGGATTTCTTGAAAAAGCAGTAGGATAGAAAAACAAAAACGTTCATTCCTGGTTTTTTGGTGCGGAATATTCTTAAACTTCAAAAAAGGGAGGAAAAATCAATTTTAAGAAAAAACTCTACCTGAGCCGAAAATTTATTTATATTGTTGTCAATCAGCTAGGTCGGCCAAGCTGTATTTGGTTGATAAAAGGCAACTCTAGGAGTCGTGTTTGCGTATGATTTAATGTTAGGAATCGGTGTTGATTTTTTGCTGTCTTTTCTTCATTTCTAAGTCGAGATTTGCTTTGTATTACGAAATTTCCATACAATAAAGTGGGTATTATTATATAAATATAAAACAAAATTCAGATCTTTTTGAGTTAGGGAGGAAATCGATGCCAAGAATAAACACAAAAACCCGACAGTTCAAAACAATCAGTTTGGTTCTGTTCATTTTTCTTTTGGCAGCCGGGACCGGCTTCGGGCAAACGGCGAGCGATCGTTATCCCGATGAAGGATGGATGCGGTTTACGGACGTCAAGGAAGCCGGATTCGATCCGGCAAAACTCGAAGCGGCGAGGGTCAAGTGGGAAAAAATGCCTTCATCCGCATTCCTGGTGATTGCGGATGGGGCGGTGGTTGCCGCATGGGGTGATGTCGGACGCCGGTTCATGTGTCATTCGGTGCGAAAAAGCTTCCTGTCCGCCCTTTACGGCATCTATTGGGATCGTGGCGAGATCGAGCTCAACAAAACCCTGGCCGATCTGGGAATCGACGATGATCCCGATCCTCTCCTGGATACAGAAAAGCAGGCGCGCATCCTGGACCTCCTGAAGGCCCGATCCGGGGTGTTCCATCCCGCAGCCTACGCGGGCCGGACCGACTCACGGCCGCGGGGGAGTGAAGGTCCGGGTCGCTACTTCGCCTACAACAACTGGGACTTCAACACCGCAGCGACAATCCTGATGCGGGAAACGGGTGCGGACGTTTTTGAGGCCTTCGATCAATATTTCGGTCGGCCGTTGAAGATGGAAGACTGGCGGATTTCGGATGGTTACTACCACTACGAACGTGATAAGTCACAATATCCGGCCTATCCCTTCCGCATGTCGGCCCGTGATGCCGCCCGCTTCGGACTTCTTTTCGCCCGATACGGAATGTGGAAGGACGGCAGAATCCTCTCCGAACATTGGGTTAATCGAAGCTCCGCTCTCTATTCCATCGACAATAGGGTCTTTGGGTACGGTTTTTACTGGTGGATTGCGCGGGAACCCCGGTTTGCCAAGTACGGAATGTACTCAGCCCTGGGTGTCGGGAACCAGATGATCGCCGTGCTTCCCAAGATCGATATGGTGTTCGTAAACAGGGCCAACACCTACGAAGGGGAGAGCACACCTGCGACGTTGCTGCTCGGTCTCATCGATGAAGTCCTGAAGGCACGGACAGGGACTTCGGCGGAGAACCCTGCGCTTGCGCCGCTTGAGGTGGCCTCGGATCCCAAGATCACCGCGGTACCGAAGGATCGCCTGGCGGAGTTCGTCGGGAAGTTCAAATATCCTCCGGAGCCGCTTGGGCTGCCGTCCCGCACGGAGTTAAAAATCACAGCCGGTGAGGGACACCTGATGAGTTATTCCCCTGTGTCGGGAACCTTCAAACTTTATCTTCAAAACGACGGCACGCTGCACGAGGAGGATTCTTATGAGCGGTATTTTCCGATTCGGGATGAGACGGGCTCCATCGCCGGAATCGCTGATGTGGGACGTATCGTTCAGGCCATCATAACAGCCGCAGGAAATGGTGACGGCGACCGCGCCGCCCGACTTTTGGAAGGGGTGGAGGGGGAGGATAATCTCCAGATCGGAGTTGCAAGCATTATTGTTGATTTATTTGGAGATAAAGAGCCTTTAGCTGAGAGGGCCGTTCGGCAGATCTCAGAGCGTTTTGAACCGGATAAAGTCGAACGAGAGATCAACAGCGTAGGGTATCGGCTGATACGGGGAAACATGCGTGAACGGGCTCTGGAGGTTTTCGTATTCAACACCCGCGTCTTCCCTGAAGCGTGGAACACCTGGGACAGCCTGTCCGAGGCTCACCTGGGTCTCGGCAACATCGAGGAGGCTGTTCGGGTCTTTAGCCGTTCTCTTGAACTCAATCCATCAAACGTAAGGAGAGAGGGGCGCTTCGTAGAGGCTGCATTGATAGCCGCATGTGAAGGCGACAACAACAAGGCCGGGCGGCTTTTAAAAGCGGTGGAAGGTAAAAAAACTCTCCGGATCAGGATGGCAGGAGCTGTTGTCGACCTGTTTGGAGGCAAGGGGAATTCAGCGGAACAGGCCATTCGGCAGTTGTCAGAGCGGTTTAAACCGGTGAGAGTCGAGCGGGAGATCAACGAGGTCGGGAATTGGTTGATGCGGAGAAACATGGGTGAACGGGCCTTGGAGCTTTTAGAGTTAAACACACGCCTTTTTCCCGTATCGTCGAATGCCTGGAACAGTTTGGGCGAGGCTCACTATAATCTCGGTCATATGGAAGAGGCCGTCAAGGCATACAAAAAGTCCCTGGAACTCAATCCCGACAATAAGAACGCGGAGAAGATGATAGCGTTTATCGAAGGCGGCAATAAATAATTGGGGACACAATACCCATTATTGACCTAAGTTTCCGGATGCTCCATAAATAAGATCTTTTTGTCCGCTCTGGATGTTTCCTTTTCTGAGAAAATTCAATGCGGTAAGTCCCCCAACAGGTATGGCAGCGGCTTCCTCGTATGTCATATTGGCAGGTTTTATGGCCACCAACCCCTTATTTTCTACTGCTTTTTCTTTTGATTTTTCAGGTAGACATTTGTACTCAGCATAGGCACCGAAACCAAAACCGGTTTATGCAAATACCTGGTTACCGTTCTTAAATAATGTAACGTCTTGGCCACCTGCTTCAACTTCTCCGGCCAGCTCAAATCCTAATATTTTTACTTTTCGGGTCTTAGAATACCATGTTAAATATACAGCGTGGGGGTTTTTATACAAATATCTTTTTTTAACAGGTATCTATTATTGAGAAAAGCTTAGGCGCAAAATAACCACCTGAAAAATAGCGATATTGGACCTATTTTAGGTGGATAATTTTGGTTAAGTAACAGTAAATAATAAAGATTCGGCGTCCCCGTTTGTTATCTGTGATTTGTGGATTAGAGTTCCGGCAGACGGATGCGGTGTTTTACGATCACAATTGTGTCATCTTCCAGCTCACAGGCTGAAACCATGAAGTTTCCCTGGATAACGAGATTTTCCAGGGGCGAAAACAGCAATTTAAGGCCCTCTTCAAGCTCGAACTTAGCCCGGTAAAGATACTTTCCCTCCGGGGAAAAGATATCGACTTGACGGATACGGGCCCGCCTGGCCTCCATATCCAGCTCGGGTACGAACACATAGATAAGCCCGTTGTGCATTTCGATCCGGTGGAAATGCGTAAGGGCATTCGGAAAGCTGTTGATTATTTGGCTGAGCGCATCGGCGGGGAGGTCGCTTCTCCCGAAATACTCTTTTTTCTTTCGATTCGATATCCTGGCCGGTTTCCTGTTGATGGAGAAGGAATCGACCTCATTCCCCTCCAGGTCAGCGATATGGATCAGATACGAGTCGCTCATTCCCCAGTAAATTTTCTTATGGCCCTGCCCGATCGTGAGAAGGGGAGACAGACCGATCACGACAATGTCGAATAACTGTTCACCGCTTCGGCCTACTCCTCCCTCAAAGGATGAAAAATCGGTCATAACTTTTTCGCTTCCGAGCTTCAGATTTTGAAGCAGGATCTTTCCTTTACCCTCGGGAGTATGGTAACCGGTTAGGGGAGCGGCAATGAGCTCGTCCTCGTTCAGGAAAAGATGGGGCGGTAAATTGGAGCCCGTTTGTCTTGCGGTTCGAAGATAGTCTCCCTCACTCGTGAAATAATGGAAACCGGTCATTCCGGAAATGATCACCGTGTCGTTAACAAGGAATGTACGTCCCTGGCCGCTGACTTCACCCGGTCCCTGCCCTCTCTTGGCGAATTGTTTTATAAAGTTCCCTTCAGAATCGAAGATATAGTTGATCTCATTCCTCGTATCAAAAATATAGAGTTTTCCCCGTTCGGAAATCCTGAGGGAAAACGGGTGGCCGAAAACGTCTTCACCGGCTTGGTTTATCTGCCAGACTTTTACCGGTTCGAAATCCCATTCCCCTTTGATGGGCCGGTCACGATTCTTGGTCTTGGAGGAGAGGGGTGGAACAAAAAAGGTCAACAATACGGCTGTCGCTAAAATGGTTTTACATTTCACGAGAACCTCCTTTGGTTCGTTGGAAGCAAGTAATGTGCCAACAACATTCCACCGGGATTCAGGGCCCGGATATGTGGGGAGTGTAAAATTATTTGACAGGGTCTTCTGAAACAGTAATGGAATGCGAGCCCTGGCTGGTTTAGCTTGTTGGTATTGAAGTTTTGCTTACCCTCCCCGGTTTATCCGGTGTGTCCACTCCTCTGATGTTTTTTTTGGTTTGTTTTTTTTATTTGATTTTTTCTGCTTCTGTTGTCCTATTTGTTCGATGAAAGAGAAGACCGGTCACTTTTCCCGACTCATCCTTTTTGAATTCTACTTTGATGGGAACTTCTTTTATGAAAAATAAATTTTCAGATTCAGGGAAGAGGCCGAATTTTTGAGGTTGTCCTACAACTTGAAAAACCAGCACATTTTCCTCAATGAAAACCCTGGCTACTGTTTTGGATTTTAAAAATTTGTATCTCCCGGTATAGCTTTCCAGAACCCCGGGATCGAGTGTGATTATTTCTTTTACCTCAGTCAGCTCATATGAATTGTCCAGCAAATGGAATCCGATATCATCAGTGCCTATGTTCATGTTGGATAAGACAACCACTCCTATTTTTTTGTCTTTGATAAAACCGCAGAAGGTCCTATAACCTCCGGTCCCACCGTTGTGCCAGATAATCAGGGTTTTTTCATTATCCCGGATGTGCCAACCAAGACCGATTTTTGAGGTTTTCCTGATATCAACCCGGGCTTTATGGGTCATATCCATGGCTTCCAAAAGTCTCGATTTTATGAGTCCCATGTTGGCGGCCAAAAATGTCAGCATATCCTTTGCTGTTGACTTTATTTCTCCGGCTCCGGCAAGTGTGGGAAGATCCCAGTTCGGCACCTCGGATCTGGAATTATGGCCCTTGGCCAGTCTCTGCTTCAAATCTTCCGTGAGCGTGGTCCTTGTGCTGTCCATTCCTAGAACATTGCAGATGCGTTCGATAAGAAGCTGTTCATAGGTCTTCTGCGCTCTTAGTGAGAGGATGTGCCCGAGGAGTCCCGCTCCGAGATTGGAATATTCATATTTTTCTCCGATGTCTCTCATGAGCTTACACTTCGAGAGAAAATCATACATATTCTCCACTGTATAATCCGTGTATGGATTGGCAGGATTTGAAGGGCGAAAATTGGACGGCATCCGGGGCAGGGCAGAGGTATGGGTGGCCAGATGCTCCAGGGTTATTTTCTTGTCATTTTTTGAAGGAATTTTTACATCCGAAGGCAAATATTTCTCGGCCGGATCATCCAGATTGACTTCATTGTTCAGAGCCATATCCGCAAGCAAAATGCTCGTAAATGCCTTGGAAATAGAACCGATCTCATAGACGGAATTCTCGTCGACCGGAATATATTCGTTCATGGTTTTGCTGCCGTGACTGAAATATTCTCTTTTTCCTTCGGCATTGATAACCCCTACGACGATCCCCACACTTGACCCGTTTTTTATCCGTTTTCGAATGTTCTCTTTTACCGTCTCCGGAATGTACTCAGATTTTTCGTTATTGAAACTGGAAAAGAGCTGAGGGATGATGAAGAGGAAAAATATCAGGAAGGACCAAATGATTTTTTTGTGATTCATTTGATTGTTCATGGAGGACTCCTCACTATAATTAATGTTTTTTACTTCAGAAAATTTCACTTTTCCACTTGATAGGGGACAAGACGTTTTTTGTAAAGATAAATCTTAATTATATAAGCAGACCAGTGCAATATTTATTTTGAAAAATAAGGGAAAAAAAAGAAAAAAATGGATTGACTTTATTATGTATACAGAATACAATATACAAATGGAAATAAAACTCGTACGCACCCCTCTGAGGAATCAAATTTATCAATACATTAGAGAAAAAATTATCTCCGGAAGCCTGAAACCGGGCGAAAAGATTAAAGATACCGACTTTGTCGAGGATTTGGGAATAAGCCGTACACCCATGAGGGAAGTCTTATTAAGGCTTGTCAGCGAAGGATATCTCATCAACAACATTGGGAGAGGGTTTGAAGTCCCTTCCTTAAATAAGCACGAAATAGAAGAAACCTATCCAATTATCGGAGCCCTGGAATCTTTTGCATTGAGAACCGCCCCTACGGTTGAAGGAAAGCAGTTGGAAGATTTGGAAAAAGCCCAGTTGCAGATGGAGAAAAAGAATATACAGTCTGTAGAGTTCCTTGAGCTGGATGAAAAATGGCACGATATACTGCTCGGAAGAAGCAAAAACCAAAAGCTATTTGATATCCTCAAACAATTAAAATTTTCCATGAAACGGTATGAAATAGCCTATTTACACTCTGCCAAAAGTATAAAAAAATCTGTGGAATCTCACCGTTCCATTATTCAAATATTAAAAGCAGGCAATCAGAATCGGGCGGCAGATGTTTTGATGCAACATTGGAATCTCTCCGTAACCGTTCTCCTGAAAATAATGGACCAGCAGAAAAATGATTGACCATCGTCTGTTTTTGCTGCAGGTACGCACAATCTAAAAAGATGCGGATTGCCCCATACAGAGGAGGAAAAAAGTGAAAAACCACCGGGTAAAATTTTTGTTCTTTGTTTTTATTATTCTTGCACTCACCATTATTGCCATGCGCACATCAGCCGCAGAAAATCCGAAAATGCCGGATACCTCAGCCGGACGATGTGTCGCCGCATACATCAGGGCATTCAACTCCATCGATGACGCACAGATGACGAAATTTATCGAGCAGTATTATTCAAAATCCGATCTCGAAGAACGACCCGTAGAGAGGCAACTCAAACGATACCACCAACTCCGCGATATATTCAAAACACTCACACCTGTTTACCTGGGTTTGAGTTTGGAGCGACAGCTTTCTTTGCTCTGCAAAGCATCCGGTACGGACGCCGGCATCGTTTTAAGGTATCAGCTCAAAGATTCCGAAGCGGATAAGATCGAATTCACGACCGTTGCCGGAATAAATTATGAAGAAAAATCCTTTTTTTCAATGACCGAAGAAAAAAGAAGGGAGATAATCGACTATACGGCAAACCGGACTCTGGCTGTTGACGAAATCCTGAGAAAAGAAACGGTCGAAAAGGCCGCCAAGGCCTTGGAAGAGGAATACCTTTTTCCCGAAATGGGCAAAAAAGTGGCAGACATGCTCTTGGAGAATTTATCTTCAGGTTTGTATGACGACCAAACAAGAGCAGGGAGGCTCGCCGATAAACTTACAGATGACATGGTCCATATATCAAAAGATATTCATCTTTGGATTGAAGCAAGAAATCCCTTGGTCGATCAGTCGATCTACCCTGAAAATTATTCAATAGAAGAGCTCCGTCGAGACAACTATGGTTTTCGAAAGACAGAAGTTATGCCGGACAACATCGGTTACATCAAGTTTGACATGATCCATGATGACGAGGAAGCCCTTGAAATTGCCGCGTCTGCTCTGGCGTCTGTTGCCGACTGCGAAGCCCTGATTTTTGATATCCGTGATAACATAGGCGGTGAGTGGGGAGTAGCCAATCTCATCATCAGCTATTTATTAAATGAACAAACGACCATCAATTATTTGTTTGATCGTACCGGAAAGATAATAGAAACCAAAAAAACACTCGAGGATATCCCTGGGATGCGGTTTGACCCGGACCTGCCTGTTTATATCTTGACCAGCAGAATCACGGCTTCGGCTGCCGAGGCATTTGCCTATGCATTAAAACACTTTAACCGGGCAACCGTTGTTGGAGAGACCACGATAGGGGCGGCCCATCCCTCAAAAGAAATAGTTCTCAATAAGATTTTCCGAATGTCCGTGCCCTTCAGGCGATCAGAAAATGCCGTCACCAAGACTGACTGGGAAAATGTTGGCGTGATCCCTCATATAAAAGTCAAAGCATCTGAAGCTCTTAAAGCTGCACTGGAAGACGCGAAAAAGCGAAAAAAGAATTGAATTCAGAAGCAAAGCTAGGCTTTATCCATCATAACTCCCAATAAAATAGCTGATAATCCAATAAATCCCACTTCAGCCAAGGTGGGTTTTTCGAGCGGCGAACAGCAAATCAAAAAAGTTAGCCGAAGACAAGATAGGCACCAAAAGAATCCGGTACGGGATGTGTCCCCAATTCTTTTGATCCGGGGTATCCACTCCTTTGTTTGTTGGAGTCTACTTGGCGCCAAGTTTCATCATCACTTTTCGGAACTTGATAAGCGGAATAACAAGTTTTGGTGCGGTGTAGCGGGCCGGTCTTTTTTTGATGCAAACTTCTATATGTTCAGCCGCCCTTTCGGCGCTCATCATGAGCGGTTTGATATCACCCTTGGCCATTTTGGTATCAACGAAACCAAACCGTACATTGGTTACGCAAACACCCTTAGGTTTCAAGGCCAGTGACAGACCTCTAAGATAATTTGAAAAGCCTGCCTTCGAGGCATAATAAGACGGTGCTTCGGCCGATATCAATTCATCAGCCAAGCTCGAAACGCCGATAAAATGCCCCTGGCCCCTTTTGACCATCTGAGGTATCACTGCTGATGCTGTTTTAACCATACTCGTCAGATTGACATCAAAAACTTCCGGTTCATGGCTCATATCCAAGGGGTCGAGCAACTCGCCGATCCCGACAAAATAGATACATAAATCGGAGAGGCCTTCAGATAATAGTTCATTGAGCAACTCCGGGTATTCAAAATGACTGACATCCGCAACACGGTGATGATAAGCTGTATGCTTGATCGGTGATTCGCTTCTTGAAATTCCGGTAATGTCCCAATCATTGGCTAGCAGCCTTTTCGTGACGGCTAGACCTATCCCATCTGTATTGCCGATAATGAGAGCCTTTTTTTTCACTGATTATTCTCCTTCACGATTTGTGCTTTAGTATTACACCCTAATATTTGATTGTGCGGTGCACTCAGGCTTTGAACATTCACGCGCTGATATGAAATATGTCTCAAGTAACCCGTAAGGCGGCATGATAGCCGCGTCCGATTTAAATAAATTTTAGGCCGTACCAACAGATAATTTCAATAGTATTTGTCATTTAATAGAGATTTTCGGTAATAAGAATTCTTTACTTGGATGACAAAGAAGTATTGTTATCAATAAGTTATCTAAGACATGCTGTTTTTTTCGTTCAAGAGGGGAAATAGGAATATTTTGCATATTATATTGTATTATATAAAGAGTATAATAATATGCAATGAAGCATATGGCTATTTGTGGCTAGGGGAGAGAATGGCCCGAACGAAAGATGGAGAATAATACTCACAACCCAGAGCGTTTTCTGAGATGGAGATTATCACGGCATTTTGAAACGGAATTCAGAAGATTGAAGTAAGGAAAAATGGTTCTTAAGTCTTAAAAACAAAGCCTTGCTGGTAATGAGAGTGAAAGGAGTAAAAACATGAAACAAAAATTACGGATGCCTTTTTATATGTGTGTTGTTATGTTGGCCGTTTTTGGACTGACGGTTCAGGCTTTCGCTCAATCTTTAAAAGACATCTACACTTCCGGCAAAGCAAGATTTGTAGCCGAAATAACCATTGAAGAATCAAAGCTTCCTGAAGGAGAATTGTTCGAAAATATCGTCGATATTGCCGTTGATGAAGAAGGAAACATTTATCTTTGCGATATTCAAGCCAACAACATCAAAAAGTTTTCCCCAGAAGGTAAATTCGTCAAAATTATAGGAAGAAAAGGCCAGGGACCGGGAGAATTTATCACTCCTTCTCATATCGTCGTTTCCGGAAAGCGTCTCTTTGTCTATGAGATAGGGAATAGGCGGTTGTGCTCCCTGACGACGGGTGGAGAATATATAAATAATATCCCGATTCAATTCAGTGAGGGCCTGCCGTTGCATATTCGGGCCCTTCCCGGCGGTGATATTGTCATCGAAAAGGAAGTCAATTATTACAGAGAGAAGGACAAACCGCAGGACTGCTTCATCCAAATCTTCTCCCCGGAATTGGAACTCAAAAAAAATCTTTTTACCCATCCCGTTATGAAAAATAAATTCCGAGAGATCAAAGGAATATTTGCCAATATCGTACAGCCCTTTGCTCCCGAGGTTTATTGGTCGGTGGGGCCTGACGGAAGGATCGTCATCGGGCTCTCCGAGGATTATACGATCGGCTTTTATGGCGCTGAAGAAGGGCTTTTTACTTCGTTCAAGCATGCTTTCAAACCGGTAAAGGTGACGGACGAGGACAAGGAAAAATTTTTCTCTAGGATGTCGTATACGACTTCCGAGGGGGAAACCGGTAAATTGCCGGATGAGATAAAAAAGCTCACCGAGTTCCCTAAGACCAAACCGGCTTTTATGGGATTGTTCTTGGATTATGAAGGCAATATTTTGGTAAATGTGATCCGCAGCGAAAAGGCGGGTGCGGCGCCTGAATGTGAAGCTTTTGACCCGGACGGGAACTTCTTAGGTGTGGTGGAGATGGATGGCCTTAAAGATTTCCCCAGGCGGTTTGTGTTGGAGAAAGACTCTCTCTGGATTTTAGTTTGGGAAGAGGACGGTAGTGTCCGCGCCGTCAAATACCGCATCGCTCCGGGGAAATAGTATATTAAAGCCCCGGTGTTTCATTTTTTTACACTCCGTTCTCCCGAACGAGTGGGGGGATGACTATCTTTTCTTCTTATGTTTATAATCCCCTTATAGTCATACCCCGGTTTATCCGGGATATCCAAGCATTGCAATTGCTGTAGCTTGGCTGATTTATATCATTGAAAAAGAATAAGATAATATTTGCTCTCCTCTGGAAGGTTTTCCTTAAAACGGATTTATGGGCCTCAAAATCCATTTTAAGAAAAATCTCTCCCTGAGCAAAAAAATTATATGTATTGTTATGTATAACCTAAGTCAGCCAAGCTGGATTTTATTTTTGTACAATTGACTCGTGAATAAAGCAGGTTAAGAAAGCGGGAATATTATTTTTTAAACTTGTAGCCAGACCAGGGAATTGTGATAAGGTGAGCAGGTTCAGACGGATTATCCTCGATTTTTTGTCTGAGGTTATGGATGAAGGTGTCAACCGTCCTCGTTGTCGGAAACTTGTCATAGCCCCATACTTGATTGAGAATGGTGTCGCGGCTCACAACTTCACCTTCATGAGAGATGAGAAGTTTGAGAAGCCCTAATTCTTTGGCTGTAAGGTGTATTTCTTTGTTTTCTTTGGAAGCCAAATGCTTTTTAAAGTCAATATGGACACTGCCAAAAGAGTATTCCTCAAGATCTGCGGCCTCTGGTTGGACACGGCGCTGGATCGCTCTAATCCTGGCAATAAGCTCTCTTATCCCGAACGGCTTAATGATGTAATCATCCGCTCCAAGCTCCAATCCTAGAACTTTGTCTATCTCCTCTTTTTTCTTACCCGAAAGGAAGATAATGGGTGTTGTTACACCCTTTGATCTTATTCTCCGGCAGATTTCCATCCCATCCAGGGAAGGGAGGACCATATCAATGACAAATACATCAGCTTTTTCCCGGGAGGCTATGTCAAATCCCTCCTTCCCGTCTGTGGCAGAAAGGACCTGGAAGTTTTCTGCTTCAAGAGATGTGATAAGAGCCTTGAGCAGAGCTTCGTCGTCTTCGATGATGAGTATTTTTTTCATGTTATAGGAAAAATAAGGCTAAATGTGCTCCCTTTGCCAGGCCGGCTTTGTACCTCTATTTTGCCCTTGTGGGCACTCATGATATGCCTGACAATCTTTAACCCCAATCCTACTCCTTTTATACTCTTCTGACGTTCACCCCCAACCCTGTAGAATCCATCAAATATCTTCTTTTGTTTTGCAGGCGCAATTCCAATTCCCTTATCTTGGACTTGAATCCTGATTTGTTTTCCTTGCTCCCTTAGCTTAATATCGATTTCTTTATTTTCTGGTGAATACTTTATAGCATTATCGATGAGATTGGTCAAAGCCTGTTTGACGGAGTCCTCGTCAATCTTCAAAAAAATGGTCTTTTTTGGAAAATGTGTTCTGAGAACAAATCCGCCTGATTGGAGTCTGTATTGGAATAGCTTTACCACATCCTCGATCACGGTTCGTATTTCAGTATTTTGGAAGTTGTATGTCTTTACATTCTGTTCAATCTTCCCGAAATCCAGGATGTTGTGCAGAAAACGGGAAAGGCGGCTGATTTCACCAGACATGATATCGAGAAGCTCATCTGTTTTAGTTTTGTCTTTGATTTTTCCTTCGTGGAGAATTTCTGTTATTCCCTGGATTGAGCTCATGGGCGTTCTGAGCTCATGAGAAACCGTAGAGATAAATTCCGTTTTCAAACGGCTGAGTTCATCCAGCTTTTCCTTTTCAGCCCGTTCGTAGATGACTTCTTCCTGGAGGCTGATTCGTTCCAGATTTACTGCCAGTTCCCCCGCCATAGTGTTCAACAGCTCAAGGTCATTCCTTTTGAACCTTTCTCCTGACTTCTTTTTCCCGAAGCATATAAATCCTGCTAGATCTGTTGATCTGAAAATGAGAGGAATGAGCATATCCAGCTTTTGTTTTTCAAGAAGATCCTCTTGAGAAAAATCAATGGTCTCTTCTGTTTTAACGGCCTTTTTTCTGGCTAAAATCTTTTTCACAGTCAGGCTGTATGAGACAAGGGAACCAAGGTCTGTTTTCCCATCCTTTTCGATGATTAGCTTAGCTTGGCCGGATTCTAATGAATAAATGTGGACCCCAAGATATTCTGTTGGGAGAGTTTTTTGAATTTTTAAAGTGAAGAAATCCACAAGATGGTCTATCCTGGCTATCCTATGAGCCCTTTCATTAAAACTTTGGATGCATTTGCTGTAGTCATATCGCTGCCGGTAGAAAGTCTTGTCCACGACATCCTGAATTTTTTTTCGGGCCGGATGAAAAGCCACGGCTGCTATCAAAGCTGCCATGACAAAAACTCCTGCTTCTCTGATGCGAAGGAATTTTGAGATAAGATTGTGGATGAGGGTGACAGAAAAAAGGTAAATGCTGACTGTGAAGATAGTCAGGATGGTATAGACGAGGCTGCGGTTTATGACAAGTTCGATGTTCATCAGCTTGAACTTGATGATAGAAAAAGCAATAGCAATTGGGATGATAATAAAAAAGACCTGTGAGATTTCCTCTGAGAGCAAGGGTGTTAGTCTCAAAACCTGAGGAAGTTGATAAAGAAAGATGAAAGGGCCCAGACCGATAGTCAGTCCGTAAAAAATCCATTTTATCTGAGCCCGTTTTTCCTCAAGGATTATTTTTCTGTAATAGAGAATGAGAAAGAAGATCGTTAGAAATAAATAGATAACAAGATAAAAACGAAAAAAATAATAGATGGAGTGATAAATGCGGTAAATCGTGATTGACGATTTCAGGCTTGAGAGAAGAAAGGTAGTCTCTAAAATTCCCGATAATAGAAGAGCCGGGGAATAAATAAAAAAGTATTTCCATCGCCCAAGATTGCCCTTAGAAAATGAGAGTGAAAAATGCATGAGCAGGGCAGGGGCCAGGGGATAGAGAATATAGAACAGGCTTCCGGGAATGTAGGATATCCAGAAATTCCGTAAGCACCAAAATCCGCCACTGATGATGATGCAAGAGGCGGAGACCAGAGTAGTCCAATAGAAGAGCCGCGCTTCGGTATCTTCGGATTTCAGAAAAAAAACAAAAACACCGATGCCCATGATGAAAAGCCCTATAAAAAGATATATTAAAGGAAAGGGTGCGTTGCTGTAGTAGGGCATAAGCCGGGCTTCTTTTTTTTCTGTTTTGCCGTCGTATTTAAGATGGAGGATTATTGGTTCGCCAATCGTTTTTTTGATCAGGATGAAATCGAGGTCTTTGGCCTGTTCAATTTCTATAAAGTCAGCCCGTGTTATGTTTTTAATGTTTATTTCCGGAGGAAGGCCGGGACGGTGAAGAAGCAGGAAAAATCCGTAAATGCTTATGAGGACGATAAGAAAACCTCCTCCTAAAGAGAGGATGAAAGGAAATTTTTTCATAACGTCCCTTATGCTTGTTGAAAAATATATCATTATCAGCATTCAAAGTCAATCCAGAGAGAAAGTCCTGTCAATGCCACGCATAAACTTCCGGATTTCTGCCACGCAAAAATTTCCGGTTTAGACATGGGCTAAATTTTCTCCAGATAATAGTT
>JAFGMO010000022.1 GCA_016927475.1 Candidatus Aminicenantota bacterium | reverse complement strand
GGAATAATAAACGAGCGACAGGTAGTAGGCGACGTCCGCTTTCTGGACTCTCGTTTTCGCTAAAGACCGCGCTTCCTCGAACTTTTTTGTCGCCCCCTCGTAGTCCATCTCCTCCCGCAAAAGCCTCTTTCCCTCGTCCATCAGCCGCTCGAACCGGGCCGCCTGTTCCTGGAAAACGCCAACGGCAGCATTCTTTACCCGGACCACCGGCTCGAACTTTTCCTTTTTTTTGTCAGCCCATGGAGAACCTTCCGCCTGAATCCCAAAAAAGATAGACACGATCAGAATAAATACCGAGATTTTCTTGCCAAAAAAGGAAAAGTAAACCATACTCATCCCCTTACAAAAATTGAGATATACAAAAAAGAAAAACCACAGCTATTTGAGCTCAAAGTCACCCGTAGCCATGTTCATCCGGATCTCCCGGGATGCACCCGGTTTCAGGTCGAATTCTTTGGTATATTCCTTGTTGAGGCGGGAATTCACGAACTTCATGGTGTGCTTCCCTTCCATTATTTTTATGGTTTTGATCGGCGGAACCTCACCAATGGACGTTCCATCCAAAAACACGCTGGCAAAAGGCTGGACGATCAGCCGGACATCCACCTGCTGAAGCTGGGATAGAGTAAATGTCCGCTCCAAGTTTTTGCTGACATTGACGGTTTCCTCAAAAATCCGATGACCGTCTTTTTCAAGACGGATGTTATGGCCGCCATAATCAAGTGTGGATTGCAGCGGTGATGTTCCCACAGGGCTGTCATCAATAAAAACACGGGCGCCGGATGGATTTGTCCGGATGGTCACGGTAAACGCTTGTTTTTCCATGGTGATCCGGGTGGGATTGATGCCTGGTTTAAGGTTCAATGACTCATCATGCGGTTTCCACCCCTCCCCTTTATTGGCACGTATCCGGCAGGATGCCTTATCCAGTGTTACTTCTACAGGGGACACTCCGCGTGAGCTTCCGTCGATGCTGATTTCAGCTCCGGGGGGAACGGTCGTCACTCGAAGGATATAAACGGGCGTTAAAGCATAGGTCTTGGCAAAGGTCTCTCCGGCGGCAACCTCAATGCTTTCATTGATCTCGCTGTATTGGGGAACTTTCGAGATTTTAACCTGATGGCTTCCGGGAGACAATTCTATGTTCAGGGGCGTTTTTCCCTGGTTTCGGCCGTCGATAAACACATCGGCCGCTGAAGGCCGGGATTTAAGCTCCAATTGTCCTGTGGTGGAAACGACCGGAGGAATAGACCTTGTTGCTCTGCTTTCAGAACGTCTTGTTTCCACTTTAGGCTCCGGTTTTCTGGGGGCGGACTTCTCCGTGCTGATATCAGAACTAAGAATCTGCTTATTTTCCGGAGGAGATTTTTGGAGCTTGCCGGTTTCTACGGATTCTTTTTCTTCCGGCTTTTTAGCCACCGCCGACACCGGTTTCGACGATTCAGAACTCCCTCCTCCATCTCCACCGCGGTTAAGAAGCCAGTATCCGCCGGCAAGAACCACAACGAGGACCACGGCTCCCGCCGCCGCCCAGAGGGGAAGCCGTTTTTTCCCTGGTTCTTTATTTCGTTTCTTTTTTTTCTTGACGCCTTCAAGTTCCGTGGTGGCTAATCCTCTTTCCAGGTTTTCGAGAACCGACTTTAACTCTTCCGCACTTTGATAGCGCTCTTCCCCGTTTTTTTCCATGCACTTAAGAATGACATTGTTGAGCGCTGTGGGAATCTGATAGTTTCTCTCCCTTGGCTCCCGGGGCATTTCACTCTTATGCTTGATGGCGACACTGAAAGGTGTGCTGCCTTTAAAGGGCACTTCTCCCGTTACCATTTCATAAAGAATGATGCCCAGCGAGTAGATATCCGACCTCTGGTCGATCTGTTTTCCTTCCACCTGTTCCGGCGACATGTACTCCGGTGTTCCGATCATGACGCCCGTTTCGGTGATCCCTTCGGAAACTAATGACCGGGCGATACCAAAATCCATGATCCGGGCATTGCCCTGCTTGTCAATCATGATGTTTTGGGGCTTGAGGTCCCTGTGAACAATCCCGGTTTTGTGGGCTTCGACCAGACCTTCACAAATTTGTTTGGTGATGTGGATGGCTTTCCCTATGTTCAAGGCCCCAACCCTGTAAATGGTGGTTTTGAGGTCTTCGCCCGGGATGAACTCCATAGTGATAAAGCGGGTATTCTGCTCTTTGCCAAGATGGTACATCCGGCAGATGTTCTTGTGCGAAATTTTCCGGGCAACCTTGAGTTCGTTTCGGAATCGCTGGATTGTTTTTTCGTCAGCCGCGATCTCGGGTTTGAGAAGCTTAAGGGCGACTTTCTCGTTGATTTCCGTATCCAGCGCCTTGTATACCGTTCCCATGCCTCCACGACCCACTTCCTCGATGACATGGTACCTTCCGGCAAACATCTCACCAACCTTCAAGGAGACTGAGGGAGTTTGATAGGTTTCCGTGCTGGAAGGCATGGAGGTGCTTTCTTTGGTAAGAGGAGTACCACATTGGCCGCAAAAACGCGTATTGGCGGGATTATCATAAGAGCATTTCGGGCATTTCATAACAATACACCCCTAAATATTGATGCCCCAAAGATATCAACTCTCCAATAACGTGTCAATCCCTAAGTCTTAAAACATTCCTTCTGTGAGCTGTTTTAATCTGATATAATAATTTTTGGAAAAATGGAGGAAAATATGAGAAAAAGAACACTTTGTGTTCTGCTGGTATTGTTCATACCGGCCGCCATCGCTCTTTTTGCTTTACAGGAAGAGCCGAAGCCGGCCAAACTTTATATCCGGGCGACGATTTACCCGACGTTCAGCCTTTCCCGCTACGACTACAACAATGATATCGACCTGGTGAGAATCCGAACCTATATTGAACTGCGTAAAGATTCCCAGACGGGAGAGGTTATCCCTGATGCCGAGATTGCCATTAATTCCCAACCGCTTGATTTCAAGGAAGACCACTATGAAAAAAGAATTCCCGTTGACAAAGAAAACTTGCCGGAAAAAATATCCCTCCGCATCGTTGTACCTGAAGAGCCTACCATTGAGGAAACATACCCTATTCCGGATTGGTTGACTATTCTGAGTCCCAAACCCGCCATTTTCGATCCGGACATCCCCCTTTCACTTAAATGGAATTTTCAAAAAAATAAAAGACCGGTCAATGCCATAGTATATGACTTCAAGTCTGGAGAAAACATTCTTAGAGAAAACGATATCGAAAAAACGGAAGTGATCATTCCGGCTGAAAAAATTCCCGGAGAGACCATCGTTCGCCTTTATGTCATCAGCGCCTGGATTTTTAAAAAGTGGATCATAGGAGAAAATGTTGCCCGGGGTTCGGAGATCAATATGATCCCCTGGTCTCAGGTTTTTATCAGAACAAAATAACGGTACACTCTACAGAACATGCCGGAAATTCGTTTCCGGCAAAAAGCAAGCGGAGTAACACACATGGAAAACGTCCGGCAGAAACGGCATCTCAAAAAAATCATTTTCTGTCTTTTACCGCTCTTTTTGTGGAACCCTCACCTCTTCGCCCAAGAAGATGAATTGAGGGGAAGAGCCCCTAATGTTTATATCGACTGCGGAAGGAGAATCTGTGACAAGAATTACATCCGCACCGAAATTACCTTCGTTAACTATATGAACGACAGACAGAACGCAGACATTCATGTTTTGATCACCCGTCAGCGGACGGGAAGCGGCGGGTTTGAATACACGATGAGATTCATCGGGCTTAAAAGAAACAAGGGAAAAGACGCCACTCTGAAATATTATTCAAAATCCACCGACACCGAGGACGAGATACGGCAGGGAATGGTAAACATTCTCAAGCAGGGTCTCATTCCTTACCTCGCCGATACGCCTCTGGCCGAATACATCTCCGTCTCATATGAAAAAACGGCTGCCACAGCCGAACCCACTCCGCTCATCGATAAATGGAACCACTGGATCTTCAGTCTCGGATTGCGGGGAAATGTCGAGATGGAAGATCTTTCCAAGGAGTACAACTATTCTGTCTCCCTATCCGCCAACCGGACCACGGAAAACTGGAAATTCCGCTTTTGGGCCAATGCCGAATTCGACAAAGAACAATACAAAATCGACAAAACCGAGGAAATCGAAAGTGAAACGGACAGCAAAACCTTATATACCCAGCTCGTGAAAAGTTTGACCGGGCATATGTCGGCCGGTTTATTCGTTCACGTTTATTCTTCAACTTATGACAACGCCGACCTGTTTTTCACAGCCGGGCCGGGTGTGGAATTCAACATCTTTCCCTATTCCGAATCCACCCGCCGCGAGCTCCGCATCCAGTACCGCTTAAACTTCACTTATAGAAATTATAATGAATTAACGGTTTACAACAAACTAAAAGAAAATCTTTTCAAACAAATATTCGAAGTTATTCTTGAATTCAAAGAAACCTGGGGCTCGGCCGGACTTCGGTTCGTAGGGTCGAATTATTTTCATGATTTCAGTAAGAACAACTTCAGACTGGACGCCGGGCTTTCTCTGCGGATCATAAGGGGATTATCTCTCAACCTCGACGCAGAATATTCCAGAGTCAGGGATCAGCTCTCTCTTCCTTTTGAGGGGGCTTCCAAAGAGGAAATCCTTCTTCAACTGAAAGAGCTGGCCACCGGCTACAGTTTCGAACTAAGACTGGGCTTCAGCTACCGGTTTGGATCCATCTACAACAACGTGGTCAATCCCCGCTTCGGCAACCGCTGATGGCGGCCGGCTGAAAAACCGGCTCACTTAAGCTCATCACATCATTCAGTACGGCTTACGACAGTGATTTTTTTCTTAAGGCAAAAACTCCATAAACAGGATTATCTTCCAAAAAAGTCTCCAGCTCCCATTGAGTCGAGGCTAAAATAGTATTCAGTCCATCCAACCCGAAGAATCTCAAGGCGGCTCCGGAGGTTTCTGCCATGGCGGTTATCGTCGGATCGACCTTATCCTTCGTATGAAGGACGGTTCCGGCAATTCTTGTTGCCGCCGGCGTATAATGATACAGCACCTTCAAATTTTTTAGGATTTCTTTGTCTTTGCCGTACTCAAACAAACCCCCTTCAGAAGAACAGAAAACCAGGTCTTCTTGTCTTTGCGAAAGGAAATCTTTCAGGACTTCCGTTTCTTGCCAGCCGCTGTTCTCAAAACAAAAAGACAGATTCAAACCATAAAAAGGACCTCCGTCTCCCTTGAGTGCGTCGATGCTTTTTTCGGCAAAATGAGGACCATAATGGTCGATCTCGAAGACCACAATTTCAATCTTCCTGTTGCCTAAAAGCGACGGATTTTTTTTCAAAATCAGAAAAAGCGTGTTGATACTGTCCGAAGCCGCGCCCCCGGCGATATTCACAAAACAGAGTTTTTTTTGAGGTTTATCTCTCAGATAAGGCATAAGAAGGTCCGCTTGAAGGGAGCACAAATCCCTCAAACGTTTTCTGGCCGAAATACCGCTCACTCCCATGGTCATCATCCGGTCGATGCTCCTTTCCTCACCGCCTCCGATGAGATGCGGTCCCAATTTCAGCATATAGGTACTCATTCCTCTGAGGTAGGTTGCTTCCAAATCTTCATAATAATGGGTACCGAAAATATATGATTTTTCAGCAATCATCTTTTTCTGGGCTTCTGGCATCGCTCGCATGCTTTCCGCCGCCTGTGCTGACTTCCGGCGGAGATCTTCAAGAACCTGTTCATTGATTCCCGCATCAAACAGAGGATGAGTGATATCAAGAACGGGTAATTCCAGCCCGGTATCAGTGAAAACATAACAGAGACCGGGTATTTTATTCGCTTCCGGAAAATGATGTTTCGTGTTATTTTTGTTTTTCATTATTCAAAAAGGGTACTTCCAGCGGAAACTGTTTTTAACCTGATTTTCATTCGACTCCGTCCGGCCTGGTACAACCAGGATAAAAAGAATCAGAAGAATGATCATAAGAATAATCCATTTTCTCATGTTGCCCTCCGTTTTTTTGGGGCCAAACAGCCGGTTTTTTCATTCTGTAATAATCATAAAACACCCGGGAGAAAAAAAATAATATTAGTTTGGAATGATGTAATATTGAAAAAGAATCAACTGTCTTAGGGATTAGGGTTGAAATAATATGATTATTTCTGTATAGAGGAAGTACGTATACATCAAAAAAAGCAGCAAATAAGGTTAGAAGGAGAACTCATGAGAAAATACGGAATATATGTCGGTATTTTTATCCTTCTGGCTTTGATTACCATCCTGCCCGATATGCTGTATGGAGAAAAGGTGCGTGTCGTCCTGGAGCAAGTCAACGTGAGGTTGAAACCGTCGCATGAAAGCACGATCCTCACTCAGCTTAAGAAAGGAACAATACTGGACACCCTGGAAAAAACGGCAGATTGGTTCATCGTCAAACTTCCCCCTGACGAGAACGGCTATCGTGCTGTGGGCTATATTCATTCCAGTGTAGTCGAGAGAGTTGAAGCGGAGCCTGCAAAGGAAATGAAACCAGAGGAAAAACTACCGATACGTATACTTGAGGAGCCCATCGAGCCGTCTTCAGCCAAAGGCGGATTTGGATTCGGTATCAAGATCTCGGGGGGTGCCGGTTTCATCCTCATGGAAGAACTCAAGAAAGCCCATGATGGTTTATGGCAGTATAGATTCGACTCATACAACGAGGAAGGCGGACATTTCAAATCGCCCAGGATTGGGATGGACTTTGAGGGCGAATTCCTTCTTTTTTTCTCCAGGAACATCGGGATCGGGGTCGGAGCAGGCTATTCTCAAGGCAAGGTAGCGAAGGGAAACATTAGTTATATAAGCCCCTCGACGCTTCAGACAAGTTATGTTAATGATGAATGGACGATCAAGACAATCCCTTTAATCCTGAATCTCCACTTTTCCTTCCCCCTGGGAAATACTCTGGGTTTTGGATTCAACCTGGGAGGAGGTTATTATTTGGGAATGATATCCTATCATTTTTCCTATGATACTGCATCTTATGACGGCACCGTAGACTTCAACGCCTCTCAAGGAACGATCGGCTTCCAGGGAGGCATTGAATGTGACATCAATCTAAATCCGAGCATTGCCCTATTCATGGATGCCCAAGGGAGATACGCAAAACTCACCCATATCGAAGGGGACTATGTCTGGGAAGAGACCTTTGTGACAACCACTCGCATAGAAGAGAAATCCACACTGTGGTATATCGACAGGAACTATATGATTGGGTTATACCCTCATCACTGGTTCAGCAAAGACAAACCCGAGGCCTATCATTATCACAACGTGCATGAACTGGAAGTGGACCTGAGCGGCGTCTCCATCAGAGCCGGGGTGAAGATCAGGTTCTAAACCTGCCAATGGATGTTCATAGAGCCTGTCAAAAATGACTATAAAAAGTTTTGGTGGCGATTTTCCATCCAGTGTCGAATTTATACAGATTTAAAAAATCCGTGTATTTTTGTTTTCCGTCCTGAAAAATTTTAACCACCGCCAGAGCGGCATTCCCCGCAACTTTCACATACTCGAATTCATAGGTCACCTTGATTTCGGGATGCGGCGGACCACTTTTCTTTTCCAAGCGTTCAATCCAAGCGCTTACCGGAATCTTATGGAATTGTTTGTTCATATAGACAACAATGTCACACTTTTCGTGCCATCCTTTCTTGACAAGTTCCGGATCGCCTTTTAGAAAAATCCCTTCTATGTATCCTTCGACGACGGCATTTTTGACCGCTTCCGTTTCGTCGATGGTATCTGCGGCGGCAATCCACCCCGCTGACAAAAGAACAACCAAAAACAAAGTCCAAATTTTCTTCATGAATGATCTCCTTTCCCTACTTATCATGCGGCTGCGCTCACACTGTCAGCATGAAATGTTCAGCCTTTCATGTAAATGAGAAGGATTTCTCAAGTTAACAAATGGGAAACTTTTCCCATCCTTCTAAAAGTCAAAAAAGATCCACGAAAAAATACCATCCCTATTCCGAAGCCAACATCCATGACCATAACTTGCTTTCTTTCGAATACTATTTTAATCTAGAAAAGGTAATCTTAGGCAACCATAAGGTAAAAAACGCTATGGGCCATATCTCATTGCTGTCTCTTCTTTTGTGCCTTATTTTAGGCACATGGGCCGCCGTTTATGCTTATCATATGTTTCGCATCTACAAATACGATTTTCTTCAATTTCTCACCCTGTATATCGTTTTCCTGAACCTGGCCGTTTTTTTGTTTCTTTTGACAAAATATCTCTTTTTAAATTTCCCGGCATCACCATGCACTGACCCAACCTCAAGTTTTAACACCATCATTTTTGTTTGTGCCGTTTTCATCGAGGCGGGATGGATTTATTTTTTTTGCCGTCTGGTTCTTGGCCTTAAAAACAGAAAAATATCATCAAAAACGAAGCTTGCTGCAAAACTCGGATTGGCCCTTATCGGAGTTGCCGTCGTGGCGGGCATAACAACGTACTTGAACACCCGTTCCAACAAGTGGCTGGAGCTTTCCATGCAAATTTTCATGGCCGTCGTTTTGGTGTCCATCTTTTTGCTGAATATAAGCCTTATCTTGTACCAACATATCCACAACGGGAAGGGCCAAAAAACATCCCTTCGGGCTTTCGGATTGATGAATCTTGCGGGGTATGTTTGTTTTTCTTCCGCCTATCTTCTTCCGGATTCCCTCAGTCTTTATACAGGATCCGCGGGACTTTTGATGCTCAATGCGGCTCCACTGATATGGCTAATCCTATTTTTCCTTCGGTATTATGTCCGGTTTTCTCCTCAGAATGATTTGAGCTATTTGGAAAAGACATTTGAAAAATTCCAATTATCCAAAAGAGAACGCGAAATCATGAAACTGATCATTCAAGGCAGAAACAACAAGGAAATCGAAGAACTTCTTTTCATCTCTTATCACACCGTCAAAAACCACATCTACAATCTCTATCAAAAATTAGGGATTAAACACAGGGGTGAGCTGGTCCATTTGGCTATTGAAGCCAGGAAAAATATGGGTTGAACCGTATGTTGACGGCAGAGGATTCATATCTTATATTTATATCTCAGGACCAATAACCGTGAGAATCATCGAACAAGTCTTTTATTTTTCCATTATTTTCCTTTTTGGAATTCTTTTTCCCCCTGTATTGTTTTTTATACCGTTCTTTTTTTTATGTTTCCTGGTCCTTCTTTTCAAAGTATGGTTTTCTCCCATCCCATTAACCTCTAAAGAAACGTACCGCCATTCCGGCCCTAGAAGCCCCCCTTTCTGCGTTTTCCCTCTTTAAATCTTTCTCATCTCAAAAGAAACTTTCAGAATTTTCACACATTCTGTTATTGTAAGGAAAAATATGAATATCAACACAAAGAAAAAAATTCTCCATCAATGGAATAAACTAAAAGGGGTGCCCGTCGAGTGGGACCTCGGTCCCTATAAAAAAATACTGGCCGCCATCAACGAATATCATTTGGAAAAAGCCCCGGACACCGAGCTTCAGAAGATATCGGTCCGGCTGATCGATCAAGCCCGGAAAGACGTTTCCATTGACGACCTGCTTGTCGAAGCCTTCTCTCTGGTCAGGGAGGCTGCCCGACGGTGCTGCGGTCTGCGCCCTTTCGATGTCCAGGTTCTGGCGGGAATTGCCCTTCATCAGGGGAAGATCGTCGAAATGGGAACCGGCGAGGGGAAAACCCTGGCCGCTGTCCTCCCGGCTTTTCTTAATGCCCTCCCGGGAAAAGGCGTTCACATTCTTACCTTCAACGATTATCTGGCACGCAGGGATGCAGCCTGGATGGGGCCCATCTATACGTTTCTCGGCTTGAAGGTGGGGTGTATTCAAGAAGGACAAAAATCGGCCGAAAGAAAAAAAGCCTACGACGCTGATATCACCTACGCAACGGCCAAGGAATCCGGTTTTGATGTCCTTCGGGACAATCTCTGTTACAGAACGAAAGACCTCGTTCACCGTGAGTTCCATTTCGCCATTGTGGACGAAGCCGATTCCATATTGATCGATGAGGCCCGCGTTCCTCTTGTTATAGCCGGAAGCACGGAAACTCCGGAAGCGGACCCGGGTAATCTGGCCCAGATCGCAAAAAGCCTCAAAGAGGACCTTGACTTCGAAACCGATGAAGGAAAGCGAAACATATTTCTCACTCCAGAGGGTTTAAAACGGGTTGAAGAAATATTGGGGTGCAAGAACCTTCATGCACCCAAAAACGTCACTCTTCTGACCAAGCTGAATTGTGCCCTTCACGCCGAATACCTGCTCAGCCGCGATATAGATTATATCGTCCGCAAGGGAAAAGTGGAGATCGTCGACGAATTCACCGGCCGCGTGGTTGAAGACCGCCATTGGCCGGATGGCCTGCAGGCGGCGGTCGAGGCCAAAGAAAAACTGAGACTGGGATCGGGAGGTTCGATCCTGGGCTCGATAACGCTCCAGCATTTCCTTGAGCTTTATCCGAAAATATCGGGCATGACGGCCACGGCCCAAAGCGCGGCGGACGAACTTGAACAATTTTACGGACTAAGGGTTGTCGTCATCCCCCCCAACCGGCCTTGTATTCGGCATGACTTTCCGGACGAGGTTTTCACCCATAAAGAGGCAAAAACAAAAGCTTTAATCGAGGAGATACGGCGCTTCCGGGCCGCCCAACGACCTGTGCTCATTGGAACAGCCAGTGTTGAGGAATCGGAAGAGCTGGTTTCCGCCTTAAAAGATGCCGGTCTTTCCTGCCGGCTGCTCAACGCCAAAAACGATGAACGTGAGGCGAAAATCATCGCCCAGGCCGGACAGCCGGGTGCCGTAACGATTTCCACAAACATGGCGGGACGCGGAACGGATATCAAGTTGGGAGGTGACCAGGAACAAGAGCGGGAAAAAGCTGTTGCTCTGGGCGGCCTTTATGTTATCGGCACCAACCGGCATGAGAGCCTGCGGATCGACAGACAGCTTCGCGGCCGGGCCGGACGCCAGGGAGATCCGGGATCCACCCGGTTTTTCATCTGCCTGGAGGACCCTCTTTTTGAACGATATGGCCTCGATAAGCTTTTGCCCAAACCCTATCGCCGCCTAAAACAAGAAGACCCCTTAAACGATACAATAGTAAGGCGGGAAATCGCAAGAGGGCAGCGAATCATCGAAGGACAGCATTTTGAAATCCGCAAAACATTGTGGAAATATTCAATCCTGGTTGAAGAACAGCGAAAACAAATCCAGAAAAAACGCCGGGAGATTCTTCAGAAGGGGCCGCAGCCAAGCCTGCTCAAAAAAAAGGCCGGCCGCATTTATACCAAAGCGGCGGCAATATGGGGAATAAGCCGGGTTCGCAACATAGAAAAGCAAATCACCATCTACGAGATAGACCGGTTCTGGACCGAACACCTAGCCAAAATTTCCGATATCCGCGAAGGCATTCACTTGGCCAGTGTGGGAGGAAAGTCGCCGGTCGTGGAATTCCAAAAATTGATCACCGCCGAGTTTCTTCCATGGGAACAAGAAATCGAGGAAAAGACCGTTCAGACTTTCACCTCGCTGCCCATCACAAAAAAAGGAATCGATCTCAACAAGACAGGAATCAAAGGCCCCTCATCGACCTGGACTTATCTCATCAACGACAACCAGTTCGGACTATGGATAGGCCTGCTCCAGGGAAGCAACATCGGAGCCACGGCTGTTGCTGCGGCGGTTTACGGCCCCCTCTATCTTTTCCTTGGCTTTGTCCAACGCTTGGCTAAAAAAAGGGGGAAAAAGAAAACCTGATATTTTCGCTCGGTATTCGAAGACCGGCTGAGAGTATTTCGTTTTAAAAGGACTCCGATCGTCTTCTTCGGCAGCTCTTGAGCGGCCGTTAGATTCATTCATAACGCAGCGACCTGGCGGGATCCGTCCGGACCGCTTTGAATACCTGAAAACCGACTGAAAACAGGGCACCGGTGATGGCCAAAAGGGCGGAAAGCAGAAAAAATTCCCAGCCGATGTGAATGCGGTAAGCAAACCTCTCCAGCCAGCGGTTCATCAGCCAATACCCCAGCGGCCAGGAAATTCCTGCAGAAATCAGAAGTTCTTTGAAAAATCCTCCAACCAGGAGCACCAATATTCCAGGAACAGATGCTCCAAGAACCTTTCGAATACCGATCTCCTTGGTTCTCTGCTCAACCGTATAAGCGGCCAGTCCGAATAAACCCAAGCAGGCGATAAAAACGGCTAAAAGAGTAAAAATATCGAACAACCGTCCCATACGCTGTTCGGTCCGGTAAAAGTCGTCGATGGTCTCGTCCAGGAAGTTATATTCAAAGGGCACCCCGGGAACATTCTGAGCCCAGATCTCTCCAAGATGCTTGAGGGCGCCCGGTACATTATCCGCTGATATTCGAACACAGACCATGAAGCTTTTTTCAGGATCCAGGTCAAAGAGTACGGGACTTATTTTTTTATGAAAAGAGTGATTGTGGAAATCCTCAACAACTCCGATAATGGTTTCGCTGCGCACAGTAAATTTTCTCTCCTGGACATCAAAAACCTGCCTCCTTATGGTCTGTCCCAGTGGAAAGGTCAGCCCCATAACCCGGGCCGCTTCCCGGTTGATGATGACCGCCGTCCGGTCCGAAGCAATATCTCTTGAAAACGTCCTGCCTTCAACCATCTTTATCTTCATCGTTTCGAAGTAACCATAATCGACCGAATTCATATCAAATGTGATCTCGACATTGGGATCCTTGCCATCCCATTCCACGCCCGATAATGAAACATCAAACCAAATGGGTGGATTGCCCCGAGCAGCCTCCAGGATAAAAGGGCTCTTTTGCATCTCCGCCCTAACAGCTTCAAACCGGGAAGAAAAACCACCCTCCCCGCCGAAAAAAACAACATGGTCTTTTTTAAAACCCAGGTCGGCGTTTTTCATGTAGCGAAGCTGCCCGTGGATGACGGCGGCGCCGACGATCAACAGGATCGAGACGGCAAACTGGAAAATCACCAATATCTTTCGAAAAAATGATCCCCCTTTTTGGGAGCCTTTCACCCGCCGCAGCACCTCCGCCGGACGAAAGGAAGAAAGGACGAAAGCCGGATATATTCCGGCCAAGAGCCCGGCAATAAGGGCGATTCCGGCCATTCCCAAGAGAAAAGGAGCACGCCACACAAACGAAAATCCTACATCCTTACCTGAAATATTTTTGAAAACGGGCAGAAAGATATGGACCAGGAAAAAAGCCAAAACAAACGCCAGAAACGACAGGATAAGGGACTCTCCAAGAAATTGCCGCACGAGTTGACCCCTTCCGGCACCGACCACCTTTCGAAGTCCGATTTCCGCGGCCCGGCGGCCGGACCGTGCCGTAGAGAGGTTCATAAAATTGATACAGGCTATGACCAACACGAATACGGCCAGAAAAGAGAAAAGGGTCAGGTATTTCAGATTCCCCTCTCCCTGGAGAGGATAAAGATGGATACGGGTGACTGGATGCAGAAAATATTCCGTAGAAGTTCTGGGATTGTGTTTTTTAACCAAGCCATCGACTTCGGAATTGAGTTTTGTTTCCTCAATCCCCTCCCGCAGAAGAACATAGGTCGTGTAAATATTGACGCCCCAGCTGGTGCTGCCATAGATCTTTTTTTCATGTTCATCACGGGATCGAAATGGGACAAGAGCGTCGAACTGCAGGTGAGAATGGTGAGGGATGTTTTTTAGGATACCGGTGACAATAAAATCACGACGGCTGTTGACACTTACCGTTTTACCTATAGGATCTTGCTTCCCGAAAAGGTTTTTCGCCGACTCCTCCGTAAGAAGAATCGAGGATGGATCTTTAAAAACCATTTCTTCTCGTCCCTGAATTAAGGGAAAAGAAAACATCCGAAGAAAAGCGGGATCGACGTAAGCCATTGTCCTTCCGGTTAACGTATTTTGCCCGGATTTCAAAAATATTCTTCGATTCGAGAACCGGGCAGTTTCTTTCACTTCCGGAAATTCATCAGCAAGAGCCTGCGCCAAGGGAGCGGGCGTCCTGGTATTATTAGCAGCTTGGTGCGGGCTTTTTCTGCCGACAATGTATAGGTTATCCGCGTTGGTGTGAAACCGGTCAAAACTGACCTCATCCTGAACCCAAAGCAGCATCAGAAAGCAGCAGGCCATTCCCAGCGATAAACCGGCAATATTGATGAAGGAAAATCCTTTTCTTCGTTTTAGCTGCCTGATGGTTATTTTGACATAATTTTTTATCATCGTTATCCCCCAAGTGATTGAATTTTGTACGCATGAGGGAAAAGCAACTATAACCTGCCCCCAAAACCAGAAGCCGGCCAGGTATGTGTTTTTTTCAATAGCAAGATTCCGGTAGAGCTCTTCATAGTCTCCCATCATTTCATCGGGATGATTATGATTGAGAAAGAATCGTAAAAGGAGCCGGGCTGCCGTTGGCGGCCGCTTTTTTTTCTTCATATCATTTCTTTACCAAGGCGGTTTGTCGCCAGAATTTTCTTTTATTTCTATATTATAGAAATTACAAAAAAGAATGTCAATACTTTAGTTGAATTAAACCCTGCTATCCTTTATAGTAATGTTAAGGGAGGAGCTAATGAGAAGATTTTTATTTATAATAATTATTTTAGCCGCTGTAGGTATTTTGGTTTTTATTTTTATGAGAGCAGGTTTCATTAAGACAGTCTCTTCTGAAGAGCTTAAAAATTCCATAGAAATTGTTGATTTTGAATCCATGTGGGTGGAAAAACTCTATCAATCCTGGCCCCAAAAGCTTATCCTCGTACCCGCTATCCGCTTCAAAGTTAAAAATCTTACGGACGAACCTCTCAAGTATATCAACTTCAACGCCAATTTCAGGTTCAAGGACGACTACGAAAACCTCGGTGACAACTTTTTGGCCGCCATCCGGAACGAGCCCGTTATACCGGGAGAAATCAGTGAACCCATTCTTATGAAAAGCAACTACGGCGTTGAAGGCAAAACTTTAGAAACATTCAAGAACAATCCGAGCTGGAAAACCGTAATGGTCAAGCTTTACGCTCAATCCAAGGGTTCACAATATATTCTGATTGGAGAATGGGAAATTTCCAAAAAAATAGATTTTGAGGAACCCGAACCCGTAGGGGACAGAAAAATCAAAAAGGATGAAGAACAAAAATAACCTGCACAGGTTATTTTTAAGTATGCTGATTAAAAGGGAATTTATCTAAAACCCAGGTTAGGCACATGAGTAAGATCATTCCAACAAAAGTATTTCTCACTAAAGGAATAGGGCAGCACAAGGAAAAGTTGGCCAGCTTTGAGCAAAGCCTGCGTATGGCCGGTATCGCTCCCTTCAACCTGGTTAAAACATCGAGCATTTTCCCGCCCCACTGTAAACTGGTAAGCAGGGAAGAGGGTTTGAAGCTGCTTTCCCCTGGACAGGTCGTTTTCCTGGTTATGAGCGAGTGCGTTACAGATGAACCCCACCGGATGATATGCGCCTCTGTGGGATTAGCTATTCCCAACGACCCCAAACATTACGGATATCTCTCCGAACATCACGGCTTCGGTCAAAAAGAAAAAGAGGCGGGCCGCTATGCGGAAGACCTGGCTGCAGACATGCTGGCGACTACCCTGGGGATGGATTTTGACACAAGCCAGATTTGGGACGAGAACAAAAATTTTTACAGAATATCCGACAAACTCACCGTCAGAACAAGAAACGCCACTCAGATGGCACGGGGGAAAAAGGGGCTTTGGACAACGGCCATCGCCGCCGCCATTTTCATCCCTTAACCTGTATTATTCACGAGCCAAGCTTGCCGCAGAATAGTGCAGGTAAATTATTTCCAGGGCTCTTCCTTTAGTATCTTTATATAGCTTCGTTTCCTCAGGTCCTTCATGTACTCTTCAAATTTTACCCGGCTTTTTTCATTGAAAAGCCTTCTCTCCACCTCTTGCTTAATCTCTTCAAATGTTTTCAGACGGCTCTCCTTCTTCTCCACCAACTTCAAGAGAAACCACCCATTAGGATGTTTCACCCAGTCACTGATCTCTCCCTGCGCTAATCCTTCTACCGCGGTTTCCAGAGTTTTATCCAGTTCTCCCTTTTTATAAGTACCCAGATCGCCGCCGGAATCCTTTCCGGGACCATCGGTATATTGTTTGGCCACTTCCGCAAAATCCTCACCCGCCGTCAGCTTCTCATTGATCTCCTTTTTCAGGGATTCGCAGGCACCGTCGGATTTTTCTTCAGTCGACAGGAAAACAGCGCTCAGTCTATATTCAGCCGGGGCCCTGAATTCCTCAGGATTCTCCCGGTAGTACTTAACGATCTCGGCATCATCAACCACAATGTTCCTGTTGACCTCATCAAAAATCACGTTTTGTGTTAAATACTGATTTCTCATTTGTTCGACAAACTTTTCATAAGTCAGTCCCTGTTGGGCAAGAGCTCTTCTCAATTCTTCATCTGAGGTTAAACCATTTTCCTCTTTAATTTTTTCTAAACCCATTCTTACCTGTTCTGTAACATCAAATCCCTTCTTCCTGGCTTCCTGTAAAAGCAGCATGTCGGAAATCATCAAATCAAGCAGCTCTTTTTTGAGCAGGCTATACTGCCTCTCGAACTCCTCTCCTTGTAATTGAGAACGAAGGGCTTGAGTCTGCATTTCAAATCTTTCCTTGTATTTAGAAAGCGTTATGATCTCGTCGTTAACAATGGCTACGATTTCCTCGACAACTTCCTGGCTGCAAAGAAAACCTCCCGCGGAAAAAATCGATACAAAAACAAGGATTAAGCTGAGATGTTTCATCTGTCATTCCTCTGATAGGCGAAAGAAAGGTTTTGCGGGTAAAATTCCCAGTCCGTTTTTTCTTTCAGATCGGCGATCAGCCGGTTCATAACCTCTTGGACTTTTTGATTCATTATCTTTGTCCTAATGGACGGCGTTGCATCTTCGATACTGATTAAAGCTGATTCATATCTTTTATCCACCCTAAAAAGATGAAATCCATAGGGAGATTCATAAACTTGGCTCATTTCCCCTTCCTTAAGGGAAAAAATTGTTTTTTCCATCTCATAAGGAAGCTGCCCCAATTCAAAGAGGCCCATTTTTCCTCCCTTGGAAGCTTCAGCCCCGATGGACTGGGTTAGAGCGACCTGACGGAATACTTCCTCAGATGCGTTTTGCAAAGATTTGAACAGGGAGATGGCCTTGTCTTTGGTACTCACTAAAATTTGACTTACCAGGATTCTTTCAGGCTTTAAAAATTGTCTTTTATTCTGTTCATAATATTCCTTGATTTCCTCATCCGTAACCACGATGTCCTTAACGAATGTGTTCGTATATTTCTCAAGAAGAAGGCGGTCCAAAAGGATCTTTTTATCCTCCTGAATCGGAGTTCCATTCTCATCTGCCTGAAAAAGGCCGCTGGAAAAGCGGGATATATAAAACTGTTTTTCTTCTTCTGATATGGTGATGTTTTCAGCCCGGGCACCATACAGAAGGATTTTTTCTTCGATAAAACTATCCATGAGGCGGCTTAGCGTGACTACATCGGGTTTTTCCGGATCATCCCCCAGAATTTTTTTTACATAGGTTTCAAAATCATTATTGTCATAAGAAGTTTTTTCAATCCGTAAAATGGAGAGTCCTTTTGTTTCCGGGGTTTCAAGGGAAAAACCGGCCTTTTCCACCTCAAAGTTTTCGGCTTTATCCCGGCAAGCGACGCTTATTATGCAAAAAAAGATAATGAAAAACGCTGCACGTTTATTTTTTTTTTGCCAAATCCGATTCATTTTTTTCTGTAGTCAGGATTAATAAAAAATATTCAGTTCGAATTTATTATATTATATATGGATAACTCCTTCAAGATTCGTAACGTTTCATCAAGAATGTCTTTTTCTTGTTTAACGAAAAAATTTAGACTCATAACTCCTTGGGGAGTGATAGATCCCCCTTCTTTTTTCAACAGATCAGGTAACCGGTCACTATTAACGGCTGCATCAGCGGGCAATTTCAGCAAAAGGCGGTTTCCAAGACGGTCAATAGAGGCAATCCGGATTTTTTGAGCCAGAAATTTTATATAACCATAAAGAAGGAGGTTGTGAAAACTTTCGGGCAGCGGACCATATCTGTCGGAAATCTCTTCTTTGATCTTTTCCAGGTCTTCTGGGTCCTGGATCGAAGAAACTTTCTTATAAAGATTAAGCCGCAGGTTAATTTGCGGAAGATATTCTTCCGGAATACGTATATCAACCTTTAGGTTTATCTCACATTTGACTTCCTCAATTTCTTCACCTTTCAACCGTTTTACAGCCTGTTCCATCAATATCATATAATAATCAAAACCTACCGCCTCCATGTATCCATGCTGCTCAGCACCCAAAAAATTTCCCGCTCCCCTTATTTCCAGGTCCTTGGCGGCCAGCCGGAAGCCCGAACCCAACTGGCTGAATTCCTGAAGGGCTTTAAGCCGCTTTCGGGCCAAAGGCGTCATCTCCATATGGGGCGGCACCAAAAAATATGCCACGGCCTGTCTGGACGATCGTCCCACCCTTCCACGAAGCTGATAGAGCTGTGCCAGGCCGAAAAGATCGGCCCGGTTAACAATCAAGGTGTTGACAAGTGGAATATCGATACCGTTCTCGATGATCGTCGTCGATACGAGAACATTATACTCATTATGAATGAATTTAAGCATACGCCTTTCCAGTTCCAATGCCGGCATCCGCCCGTGGATAACGGCCACTTCGGCGGATGGGACATGTTTATTGATCATGGAGGCGATTTTATCAATATCCTCGATCCTGTTGTGGATGAAATAGACCTGGCCACCCCGCGACAGTTCCTTCTCTACAGCCGATGCCACCAACTTTATATCAAACATCGTAACAACAGTGTGAATGGCCAGTCTGTCTTTAGGAGGCGTCTCAATCAAGCTCATATCCCTGATCCCGGACAGGGAAAGATTAAGCGTTCTCGGGATCGGTGTGGCCGTCATTGCCAGCACATCAATGTTGGCTTTCATTTTCTTGATTTTTTCTTTGTGATTAACGCCGAACCTCTGTTCCTCGTCAACGATCAGAAGGCCCAGGTTAAAAAAGCGTATATCCTTAGACAGCAACCGGTGCGTCCCGATGATGATATCGATCGATCCGTCAGCCAGCCGGGAGACAATTTTTTTCTGATTGGCGGATGTCTGGAGGCGGGACAACATCTCCACCTGTATGGGAAAAAACATCATTCTTTTCTTAAATGTGGCCACATGTTGGCTGGCCAGGACCGTTGTCGGGCAGAGCACCGCAACCTGGTATCCATCCATTATTGCCTTGAACGCCGCCCGAATGGCCACTTCTGTTTTTCCATAACCCACATCTCCACAAAGCAGCCTGTCCATCGGCGATGTCGATTCCATATCCCCCATGATTTCCTCAATCGCCCTCAATTGATCTTCCGTTTCTTCATATTCGAACGTTTCGGAGAATTCCTCCTGCCATTCGCCTCCATGGCTAAAACGGATGCCCTTGACCGTTTTACGCTTTGCATAAAGCTGAAGAAGATCCCTGGCCATATTTTCAATGGCCTTCTTGGTCTTGGTTTTCAATTTTTCCCAGGAAGAAGTCCCCAGTTTGTTTAAAGCAGGTGCGCTTGTCCCTGAAAATGAATATTTTTGAACAAGATTTAGGTCTTCCACGGGAACAAACAATCGATCATTATCCTTATATAAAATCTCGATGAATTCCCTGTCTTTATCATCGACCGCCATTTTAACAAGGCCGTTAAAAACACCAATCCCATAGTCGGTGTGAACGACATAATCACAGGCCTTCAAATCCTGGAAATAGGAAAGAAAACGCCTTATCGGCCGCCTGCTGATAATGACTTTTTCCTCGGTGAAAATATCCCTTTCGGAAAACACGGTGATTTTTTGTGGAGGATAGCTAAATCCCCGTTCAATCTTACCCGTCAAAAGAGCGACGGCGCCATCACGGGGAAAAGAGGTTGCCGGGATATACTCCGTGTGGCGGATCTGATGCTGTGATAAAAGTGTTCCAAGTTTCCGTTTGACTCCCCTCCCGGAGAAGAAGAGGAGGCATCTTTCCCGGGACCTCTGGAGTTTTTTCAGATAATCAATAAAAAACGGGATTCTGTTGTCAAAACGCGGAACGGACTGGAACAAAAAATCTAAGGTTTTTTCATGGGGAGAAGAAACAAAATGGTTTAATTGAAACGCATTCTGTTTGACACTTTCCCAATCCTTCCCGGCATAAAGGAATTCAGGGTCAAGACCAAAAAGCTTATTCTTCTTAAGTTCCCGGAACCGGCTTTCGGTTTCAGAATAAACCGTATTCCATTCACGCTCTACCTCATCAAATTCCTCTATAATATACAGGCAGTCCTTGAGATATTCTTGAAAAGAGACAAAATGCTCCTTATGAAGAAGAGCAAGATAGGAAAAAGAAGGGAAAACGTTTCCCTGATCAAGACGGGTTATCTTTTCTTCCAGGTCACGAACACGAGACCGTCCCGAAGCCTTAAAGGCAAGATCTTTCCACTCCTCGAAAAAACGGCGGGTAGCGGGAAACTCTCGCAGGGAGGGCAAAATCAGATTTTTAAGACGAATCATCGATCTCTGGTTTGAAGGATCAAAAGTACGGATGGAAGCGATTCTTTCACCACTGAATTCAATACGGAACGGATAGGCTTCCCATGGAGAATAAACATCGATCACTCCTCCCCGCCAGGCCATTTCTCCAGCCGAATTGACCAGGTCCTCTTTCACATAGCCGAATTCTAACAGCGTCTCCAGAACCCTATCCCTTCCCGCAGAATCATTTATCTCAAGCTCAAGAAATAAGTTTTTCAAATTTTCATGGGAGGGAAATGGTTTGATCAAACCCGGAAGATGGGTCACGATTAAGTCGGGAAGGCTAAATCTCAGGTCTCGAAAAAACTTCATTCGGTAAGAAATGGATTCAAGGGAAGGGGGAATCTCATTGTATGGATTATCGGATAACGCCGGAAGGATACCACTTTTGAACTCCCTTCCCCTCAACCCGGCATAAAACCGGCATTCCTCTTCCAATTCAGAAAGTGAGGCTGAAAGGGGGCGTATCAAAACAACCGTCCGGTTTGTGTTCACCGTCAAAGCTTCCAAAAAAAACGGCTTGGCGGCATCAACAACTCCTCCGATCCGTTTTCCCGCAGCTTTTTGGTCAAGGGCTTTGACCAGCCGGACAAACTCGGGCGTATCATCCAAAAAAAACAAACTCATAGAATTATCCTGTATTATTCACCCTTTTCTTTGAAAAAGAACCAGCTCTCCCCTGAGGAGGCGACGGTTAGAACGGCTTGTTTTTCCCCGACCAGACAGCCGAATGTTTCCCAGGATTCTTTCAGGCCGGGGTTTTTACAGCGTTTTCGCCAGAGAATCTTGTCGATGATGTATATCTTGTTTTTTGCCAACACCCTTCGAGGAGTTTCCTCCCCCTTATACCCGGTGTAAAAATCCACGGAACATCTTTTTCCCTTTTTCCAAATTATGGTTTTGTCTTGTTCAGTCGACATTTCATTTCTGATTATACAGTATTCGTACTATTTTGATTAAATAAGAACATTAGAAACAATTTTTTTTGACGACAATAAAGGTTTGATTTAATAATATTCTTTGCTATAATCTTCCCAAATCAAAATGGGAAATGCAGGGCATTTTGAATAACGGGAGGTTTCTCATGAAAAAAATCGTCAGTATCTTTCTATCATTTCTTCTTTTAGCGGTTATCCCTCTAAGCGCCGCTTTTACGGAAGCACAGCCTTCTGATCCTCAACTTGATCGAAAAGGATTCTTATCCAAAAAAACGGCTTCCATGGAATTCACCCTCTGGAAAAACTATTCAGAATACATGGATTTTACAATCTTCAGCAGCAGTAACACAAGTCAAGACAAAGACGTCCAGATCGAATCCCACAGGATCGAGATCCAAAAACTCAAAAAGAAAAAATTGTATTCTTTTATCGGTATCGGAGCACTGACCGGCTTAGCCGCTGTTTTCGTTTACTTAGCTGCCACCCATGAACCGGGTGAGCGGGAAACACAAGAGGGAAAAACCGGGACCAGAGGAACGAAGACGGGAGGAAAAGCTGTTTTTATAGGCGGAGGACTTTTATGTCTGGGGATCAATGTCATCCTGTTCAACAGTATCAAAAACCACAATAAGGCCATCAAAGCCCATGAGGCGGAGATCGAAAAGCTGAACAAACTTCAAGAAAGCCTGGAGCGCTCCACCTTTAAATAAGAAAAAAAGGCCGTTTCTAACCTACGATTTAGTCAACTTATCCTGTAAAAAAGTATTCCGGAATATGGAAGGATCAATATGAGAAAAAAAACTATTATTCTGGGTATTCTGTCCTTATGGCTGGTTTCATCTGTTCTTTTCCCTGCCGGGTCCGCCAAAAAGGATTCTGATCTTCAGATCGCCATCTGCTATCCTTCCATAGCCTCCATCAAATCTCTGGAAGCCCTCATCGAAGAAGGATTTCTTCCGAAGACGGGTTTGAAGGTTTTGGGTGTTTATCATTATAAGGAAACCTCGAATTATAAAAGATCGGAGCGCTACAAAAAAAACAAAAGGCTGAAGTGGCTGACCTTCCATAAGGTTACAGCGGAACTGGATATAGAAAAACTCTTCGGAAAGAACGATTGTACTTCTGAATTCAAAAAAATATTTGAAAACACGAAGGGCATTATTTTCTTCGGCGGAGCCGATATCCCTCCCTACCTCTATAACAAACCGGTTAATCTTCTCACTCAGATCCAAACACCTTACCGGCATTTTTTTGAGCTTTCATTTGTTTTTCATCTGTTGGGAGGAAAACAGAATGAGGACTTTAAATCCTTCCTTGAGGACCGTCCGGATTATCCCGTATTGGGCATATGCCTGGGATGCCAAAGTCTCAATGTAGGAACGGGAGGCACGCTGGTCCAAGATATCTGGATGGAGATTTACAAAAAGACTACCCTTGAGGAGGTCATCGATCTCGGCCGTAACAACTGGCATACCAATCCTTACGCGCGTATCTACCCGGAAAAAGGGCTCTTTCCCTACAACCTGCACCCCATTACCTTTAAAAACCAGAGCATATTTTGTACCGGTTTGGGCTTCACGGAAAACGACCAGCCGTACATTCTAAGCTCCCACCACCAGGCTGTCGGTGAGTTGGGCCGTGGTATCGTAGCAGCCGCTTTCACGCTCGACGGAAAAGTGATTGAAGCCGTGGAACATGAACGATTCCCTCATGTGCTGGGAACACAATTCCATCCTGAATTTCCTCTTCTTTATGATGAAGAAAAAAAAATCAAAATGATACCCGGCGAAGAGATTGAATTCACCCCGCGCACATTTCTTGAAAAGAACAAACCAAGCTTCTCCTTTCATAAGGCCCTCTGGAAATGGTTTATTCAAAAAGTTGAAGCCTGCCCTGACATAAAATAACTGCCACTTGAGCAGACCTTCACAAAAAAAAGCAGGTTCAAGACTCTGAGGAAAATTATTATTAAAATATTCTAATATTCTATTGACTAATCCATATAAAATAGATATATTTAGTAATGTATGCTGCGTTACAGCAACCATTATATTTAGGAGTTCACCATGAAAAGATATGCCGTCCCCCGGACCGCTCATTGTTCCGAAGGCTGCTTTAGCTAATCCTGAGCAGGATGGAAAAAGGCTCACACAATAAAAAAACCCGTTCTTATACCTAAGAGCGGGTTTTTTTTATCCGTTCGATAATCTCAGTCGTCGAGCTGCCCTTCAGATAGGGAATACGGACAACTTTCCCTCCAGCCGCCTCAACCTCTCTGCGCCCGATGATTTCATCAATACCCCAGTCACCCCCCTTAACCAAAACGTCAGGGAGAAGAAAAGATACGATTTTCCGGGGAGTGTCCTCGGGAAAAGACGTAAGATAATCAATATCCTCCAGGGCGGACAGAATCTCGAGCCTCTCCTTTAGGGGAAAAACGGGGCGCGCGGGCCCCTTCAGTCTTCGAACGGAATCATCCTCATTTAAGGCTACAATGAGAATATCCCCTTCTTTTTTCGCCTTCTGAAAAAGAAAAACATGGCCGCCATGAAGCAGGTCAAAACACCCATTGGTAAAAACCACGGTTTTTCCCTTTTGCTGGTACCGCTTTACGATTGCCTTTAATTCTTTTTGATAAAAAATTTTGCGCTTCATAATCCTCTAGGACCAGCGATCATATATCTTTTCATTCGGACCGTTGTATCTTTATATCCTGTGAAAACGACCAGGAATGCGGCGGGCGGGCGATGCCGACATCTTTGTAGGAAGGTGCTGATACCAGAAAAGAATAAAGATTCTGGTGGTAGTCGTAAGGATATCCGTCCTTTTTGTGGACGGCTACGTCCAGGTAATACGTTCCGTTTATCAGGTTCAGCTTTTCCAGCCGGCAGGTTACCAGACCGTCCCCCTGTATGGAAACGGGTTTTATTTCCTCAAGGTTAGTATTTGTCCCATAGCAGCAAATTCCCTGGGAATTAAAAATACCGATTCCAAAAACAAAATCCTTGATTTTTGAGTAAGAACAAACTTCCATCTCGATGATCAATCCTTCGTTTGGGGAAAAAACATGTTTCTCCTTCCCCTTCAGGCTTTTCAGCCTCACCTTCTTGATCTCGATTTCCCGCTTTCCCCAGCGGTTCTCCCGCCGGTCTTCCTCAAAGATTTCCTCTTCCGCAACCTCTCTCTGACGGGTTTCAAACGATTCTTCTTGTTTTTCGGTCACATCCTGCATGTAGGCGTCAACAACCCTTTTCGGTTTCCCGATGGTTATGATCCGGCCTTCCTTAAGCCAGGCTACCCGGTCACAGATCTTCTCCACTGTAGCCAGGTCGTGGCTGACGAAAAGGATGGTTTTTTTCCGGCGGCGGAAATCATCGATCCTGTCCAGACATTTGGGAACAAAAGAAGCATCCCCTACGGCCAGCACCTCATCGATGAGAAGGATATCCGGATTGACATTGATGGCCACCGAAAAACCGAGGCGCATGTACATACCTGAAGAATAGGTTTTGACGGGGACATCAATGAAATCTTCCAGCTCGGCAAAACGAACGATCTGATCGAACTTTTGGCTGATTTCTTTTTTGCTCAAACCGAGCATGATGCCGTTGATATAGACATTCTCCCGGCCCGTGATCTCCGGATGGAATCCCGCTCCCAGCTCGATGAGCGCCGAAACTTTTCCGTCAACCGTAACGTTTCCGGAAGTCGGCTTGGTGATCCCGGCCACCAGCTTGAGGAGAGTGCTTTTCCCTGATCCGTTTTCTCCGATAACACCGAATGTGGTTCCTTTCTCGATCTTGATATCCACACCATCCAGGGCCATCACCAGTTCATCGGGTTTGAGGGCCTTGAACAGGTCACCCTTAACCAGGGCGCTTTTAAAGGTCTTAAAACGATGCCGGGCGGAATATTTCTGATAGATGCGCGTGACGTTGTCGATATCTATGGCGTACACTCAGACCTCCTCCGGAAAGGATTCCCTGAGTCTGTTAAAAACATAATACCCTATATAAAACAGCAGAAGGGAAAGAAGAAAAGTCACTCCCAACCTCTTCCAGCGGATCATGGTCCCGAAAAAAATGCAGTTCTGATAACCCTGCATGATGTGGGTCATGGGATTGAGGCTCAGAAGTGTTTCCAACCAGGGTTTTCCCTCAACCAGCTTTTCGGAATAGACGATCGGAGAGGCGAAAAACCAGAACGTGATGAGGTTGGTCAGGATGTCCTTGATATCACGAAAATGAACGGTCAAAGAGGAAATGAGAAAAGAAAAACCCAGCGAAAAAATAAGCTGGATCAATATAACCAGCGGAAGAAACAGCAGATACACCGTGTACGCCTTACCGAAAATGGGGACGAACAAAAAGAGAATGGGTAATCCGAAGAGAAAATGAATGAGATTGCTTATGACGACGACCACCGGCAGGACCTCAGCCGGAAAGAGAACTTTTTTGATGAGATTTCCCTGGACCATGAGCACATTGGCAGATTCAAGAGAAGAAGAGGAAAACCAGGTCCACGGCAAAATGCCGCAGAAGAGGTACAGAGCATAAAGCCATGGTGAAGCACCGATGGATTCATCACGCGGCCTGATGATGATGCCGAAAACAATGGTATAGACGGTCATCAAAAGGAGCGGGTTAAAAAACGACCAGAGAAAACCCAGTACCGTTCCCCGGTAACGCGCCTTGAGCTCCCTGCTGACCAGGTTCTGGATGAGGGCCCGGCACTTGTAGAGGTCCTTCAGATTACGCAGTGTTTTCAGCATTCAATCTCCCAGAAAATATATTCTCCGTTTCGTCCGTATACGTTCCATCCGCCTTAAAAAGGACAAGAGGCGGCAAGGCCTCGACCTTCCGTTGTTGAAAACCGCATGCAAACAGGAAAAAATTAGCCGGTTCATCCCTGCGGGGCCTGACTTCCCGGACCACCTGGATGTGTAGCCCCGCAAGATGCACGGCCTTCGTAAAATCCTTTCGGCGGTGCGCCGGAAAGATAAAGAAGGACTTTCCGTTTGCCATTAAAAGATCTCCGGTCCTGCGCATTATATCAAATATATTACATTTTAACTCGTGTTTAGCAATGGATTTTTCCTCGTCCCGGCTCAAACGTCCCCGGTTTCCGGCGATATAGGGCGGATTGGAGAAAACAACGTCGAACTTTTTTCCGGGATTGAATAACCGAAGGTCGGCCTGAAGCAAGGTTATACGGTTTTCCAGCCCGTTCAACCGAATGCTTCTCTCAGCCATATTCACGAGGGCTGGTTGGATTTCAACAGCGGTTATATGCCGGAACGGTTTGATGCTCAGAAGAAGGGAAATGATTCCGCTGCCCGCTCCCATCTCCAATAATTCATCCCCTGGGCCGGTTCTGATGAAGTTTGCCAGTAGAGGAGCGTCTATGGAAAAGCGGTAGCCCCTTTTTTTCTGAAGAACAAGGATACGTCCCCGGTAAAATGTATCCAGGCTTTCATCGCTGCCTACGAACTGTTCATCAGGCTTCATGCTCACTAAACTGGACAAAAACCAGAACCTGGTCCGGAAAAATATGGGCATATCCTCCTTCGATAGGGATACGCTGGAGGCTTCCCTTTACTCCGAATGATAACTCCCCCTTTCCCAGGAACGTATTAAGCGGCCTGTGACCCGGCAGAATACCCAAATAGCCGTCCAATCCGGGAAGATATACTTCCTTGACTTTCTCGTCTACGGCCATTTTTCGGGGCCCGATGACTTTAAGATGCATGGTTTCCGGCAAATCTTGGCTCATTCTGATTTCAATTCCTCGGTCCTCTGAACGACCTCATCTATACCGCCTACCATATAAAAAGCTTGTTCCGGCTTGTCATCATGCTTCCCTTCCACAATCTCCTTAAATCCCCGTATCGTCTCCGAGATAGAAACATACTTGCCTTCCCTACCTGTAAACTCCTGAGCGACCGCAAAAGGCTGGGAGAGAAAGCGTTGGATTTTTCGCGCCCGGGAAACCGTCAACTTGTCTTCATCAGAAAGCTCCTCGATTCCTAAAATGGCGATGATATCCTGAAGGTCTTTATACCGCTGCAGAATTTCTTTGACCTGGCGGGCTGTATCGTAGTGCTCCTCTCCGACAATCCTCGGGTCCAGAATGCGGGAAAAGGAAGACAGGGGATCGACGGCGGGATAAATACCCATTTCCGTCAAGGCCCGTGAGAGATTGGTTGTAGCATCAAGGTGAGAAAAAGTCGTGGCCGGCGCTGGATCGGTGAAGTCATCCGCCGGAACATAGATGGCCTGTACGGAAGTAATCGATCCCTTTTTGGTAGAGGTGATCCTTTCTTCCAATTCTCCCAGCTCGGTCGCCAGGTTGGGCTGATAGCCGACAGCGCTGGGCATGCGGCCCAGGAGCGCAGAAACCTCGGATCCTGCCTGGACAAACCTGAAGATATTGTCAATAAAAAGCAATATGTCCTGATTCATTTCATCCCGAAAATATTCGGCCACCGATAAAGCCGTTAATCCGACTCTTAAACGGGCTCCCGGTGGTTCGGTCATCTGGCCGTATATAAGCGATGTTTTATCGATAACCCCTGATTCCTTCATTTCCAACCAGAGGTCATTTCCCTCACGGGTCCTCTCTCCCACTCCGGCGAATACGGAATAACCACCATGCTTGAGGGCGACGTTGTGGATGAGCTCCATGATAATGACGGTTTTTCCGACTCCGGCGCCCCCGAACAAGCCGATCTTCCCTCCTTTGAGAAAAGGCTGGATGAGGTCGATGACCTTGATCCCGGTTTCAAACATTTCCATGACTGTGCTCTGCTGATCCAGGGCGGGAGGGGTCCTGTGAATGGGATACTTTTTTTTACTCTTGATAGGCCCAAGATGATCGACAGGTTCTCCGATGACATTAATCACCCGTCCCAATGTTTTTTCTCCGACAGGAACTTCTATCGGCCCACCCTGGTCAACGGCTTTCATTCCGCGGGCTAAACCATCCGTAGGATGCATGGAGACGCACCGCACTTTATCTTCGCCTAGGTGCTGTTCGATCTCAACAATAATATCAACGGGTGTCGGAACATTAAAACCTTCACTGGTGATATGGATGGCATTGAAAATTTCCGGCAGTTCCATATTCTTGAATTCGACATCGACGACAGGACCGATAACCTGGACGACCTTACCGATTTTCTGCTTTTTTTCTGTTTTTGTCGGAGTTTTTTTCTTTACTGGTTTACTTTCCGTCTTTTTTTTCTTGGGCTTGTTAACCATCGTTCTCTCCAAACCTTCTATTTCTTCGCCAATGCATCAACCGCAGTCATGATTTCCAGAAGTTCTGTGGTTATGGACGCCTGTCTCAACTTATTCATCAAAAGTGTCAGGTCAGAGATCAACTCATCCGCATTTCGCGTAGCGTTATCCATAGCCATCATTCTGGCGGCCTGTTCCGCCGCGGCAGATTCATAAAAACAATGAAAAACTTGATTCTCAAAATATAGAGGAAGCACGGATTCTAAAAGACAAACACGGCTGGGATCCCAATCCGGAGGAAGGGAATCCATTCCCCCGGCGGTTTGGGAAAACTCAAGAGGAAGAAGCTTTAAAAAAGTTATTTTGGGGGCCAGGATAGATTTGAACTCGTTGTAAGCCGCATAAACGGCATCCGTTTCGCTGTATACGAAAAGCTTCATTAAATACCGGCTTAAATCCTTGAGATCTTCCTCGGTCATATTCTGGATCTGGCCCGCATAAGAACGAAGGACCGGGTAGCTTCGGTGTTTGAAAAATTGTTCGGCTTTTTTCCCGATTAAAATCAAAGAAATATTGGCTTTTTCACTTCTGTTAGCCAACTCCTCATCCGTTTTTTCCAAAAGATTTGAATTGAATGCTCCGGCCAATCCCTTGTCGGAAGTGACGATCAGGGCAACAAGACGCTTTTCCTCACGTGCCATCAACAGGGGATGGTCTTTTCTTTCGGCCCACCGGGCCATATCCAGAACCATGTCCGGCATGTTATGCCAATAAGGCCTTCTTTCAAGGATGTTTCGTTGAGCTTTTTTAAACTTCGCCGTTGATACCGTCTTCATAGCCTGGGTAATCTGCTGAGTATTCCGAACGCTCCGGATCCTCTTACGCAGATCGATTAAAGCCGGCATTTCAGACCGTCCCTTCCTTAAATCTTTTGTTGAATTCTTCGAAGGCACTGGTCATGGCTTCATCCGTGTCGTTGTCAATCTCTCCCTTCTCTGCCAGCTTTTTTATAATGTCCCGGTGCTCTTTTTCAAAATATTCATATAGTTTGACCTCATAATCCTTGATCTGTTGAACTTCAAACTCATCTAAAAATCCCCTGTTCCCCGCAAACACGATCAAAATCTGTCTCTCGACCGAAAGAGGCTTGTACTGGTTCTGTTTGAGAATCTCGGTCAGCCTAAGTCCCCTATCGAGCTGGCTCTGACTGGCCTTATCCAATTCCGTACCAAACTGGGCAAAGGTGACGAGTTCCCGGTACTGGGCTAAGTCCAGCTTGAGCTTTCCAGCTACCTGTTTCATGGCCTTGATCTGAGCGTTTCCTCCAACACGGGAGACTGAAATCCCTACATTTATCGCCGGCCGCACCCCGGCGTTAAACAGCTCGGGTTCCAGGTAAATCTGTCCGTCCGTGATGGATATGACATTGGTCGGGATATAACCCGAAACATCACCAGCCTGGGTTTCAATGATGGGCAATGCCGTCAAAGAGCCTCCTCCGTTTTCTTCGTTGTATTTAGCCGCCCGTTCCAAGAGGCGAGCATGGAGGTAAAAAACGTCTCCCGGATAGGCCTCCCGTCCTGGGGGCCTTCTTAACAGGAGGGAAATTTCCCGGTAAGCGGCAGCATGCTTGGACAGGTCATCATACACTATAAGGGCATGCTGGCCGTTGTCGCGGAAATACTCTCCGATGGCACAACCGCTGTAGGGAGCCAGGTACTGGAGAGATGAAGGATCGCTGGCTGAAGCGGAAACAACGATCGAAAAATCCATGGCTCCATTATTCTCAAGAACCTTTATGATCTGAGCGACAGTGGAATTTTTCTGCCCGATGGCCACGTAAACACAGATGACATCCTGTCCTTTTTGGTTGATGATGGTATCGATGGCGATGGCCGTTTTCCCCGTTTGCCGGTCTCCGATTATGAGCTCCCGCTGCCCTCTTCCGATCGGGAACAGGGCATCAATAGCTTTGATACCGGTCTGCAGCGGATTTTTAACCGGGAGACGTTCTACGACTCCCGGAGCAAGGCGTTCCACATACATGTACACATCCGACTTAATGGGGCCCTTGTCGTCAAGAGGCTTCCCTAAAGGATTCACAACCCTTCCGATCATAGCCGGTCCGGCCGGAACCTGCATGATACGGTGGGTCCGCTTAACAAGATCTTCTTCTCTAACAAGGTGGCTCTCACCTAAAAGAACAACCCCGACGCTGTCCTCTTCAAGGTTTAGAGCAATACCGTAAACGTCACGGGGAAATTCCAGAAGTTCATTGTACATCACCTGTTCCAGACCGTAGACCTTCGCGATCCCGTCCCCGACGGAAGTGACCCTTCCCACTTCCTGGACATTGACGTCAAATTTATATCCCTCTATTTGTTTCTGAATGATTTTGCTGATTTCATCGGCTTTTATTTCCATATTTGTTTACCCTTGAGAAATTTTTTCTTTCAGACTGTATAGATCTCCCCTAATTGAAACATCATAGACAATGTCTCCCCTCTTGATCCAAAGTCCCCCAATCAGGTCCTCTTCGATTTTAAATTTTAAAACGACCGGTTTTTTCTCCATAGATTCGAGCTTCCTGGCCAATCTCCTTTTCTGATTCTCATTTAAAGGAATCACGGACCGGACTTCAAAGGAACTGATACCTTTTTTTTCATTCCAGGCATCCGGAAGTTCAGCGATAATATCTTCAAGCAACTCAAGACGATCATTTTCGAAAAGGAGATATAAAAAGCGGTAGGTCTTCCCCCGTATTTTTTTATTCTTAAAAATTTCTTCAAATATTTGAGTCTTCTTTGAGAAAGGAAGGAACCGATTAACAAAAACATCCTTGAGCTTTTGCTGGCTGGTCAGCAAATTAAAAAAATCCCTCACCTCGCTGAATATACTTTTGAATTCCTTTTCATCTTTAAGGGCGTTAACCAGGCCCTGCGTATACTTTCTAACCAGTTTTTGATTTCTCATGGCGATTGTCCAGCATATTTATGGATCGGTCGATCAACACGGTGTGCAGATCTTTTGTGATTTTTTTCTTCACCTTCTCACGGGCCGCCTCAACAGCCAGCTCAGCCGCATATTCTCTCAATTCTTTTTCCCCAGATTTTAGAATCATCTCCACTTCCTGCTCAGCGATACGGCGGATTCTCCCGGCCTCTTTTTCGGCCAGTTTTATGATACGTTCTTTTTCTTGTTCCCCCTCTTCAATGGCCTGCTTTTTGATTCTGTCGATATCCTCGTTTAGACGCGCAAGCCGTTCGCCGCTTTCCTTGATTTTCGCCTCCATCTCCGCTTTTAACTTTTCAGCTTCTTTGAGAGCTACCGACACATCTTTCGTTCTTTGGGCAAGGAATTTCTTGACCGGCTTATAAAGAACCAGCGTCAGGCCGCCGAAGAGAACAATAAAATTGACCAGCATCCCCAGAAAATCGGATCCGTGACCCGAATGTTCCTCTCCATGTTCCGGTTGGGCAAAAACAAAGGGCACTATTAAGAGAAGAAGAAAAGCCGCTGGTTTTCTATTCATATGTTTAGTATTTTCTGTACGACCTGTTCCGCTAAAGCATCACTTCGTTCTTTCATATCCTTTTTCAAATTTCCCATATTCTCCATCAGTGTCTTTTTGACTTTTTCTATCCTCTTCCTGTATTCCATATTACTATCCGAAAGCATTTTTTCTCTTTGATGCGCTGCCTCTTCCTCGATTTTATCCCGGGATTTCAACGCCTCATTTCTGGCTTCTTTTACTTTTTTTTCAATGTCTTCCATAGCTTTTTCATAATCTTCTACGGCCCTGTCATAAGCTTCTTTCCCACCATCTACAATCTTCTCCCTTTCCCCCATGACTTTTCTCATAGGATTGTAGAAAAAACGAGTCAAAGCAATAAGGAGGATCCAGATAAGAAGAAGGACGAACACCGCGCCTATATCGACTGATAACATTTTTAATGAAATGGGTGAAAAGAATTAAAAAAAAGATTAGCACTTTTATTATAAAAAAGCAAGCAGGGGGCAAGTCTTTGCTTGACTTATATCCTCATATCCTTAAGGTAAAAGCATTGAGCATCGTATGTCATCTAAAAAACGAAAGAAGATTCAATTCTTAACAACATATCTCAATCACATCTAATGAAACAAATGAATCAAGCAAAGACTTGACCCCATATCCTCTTGACTTCTCCCACCAAAAAAAGAGAACCGGCCACAACAACACTGCCATCAGGACCGGCTTCATGAAGAGCCCGTTGAACAGCCCGTCTAACAACAGGTTCTAAAACGATTTTTTCGTGAAATTTTGTTCTGCCCTTGATCTCCCGGGGCGACGCGGCCCTAAAATAAGGAAAGCTGGTCAGAAATACTTTTTTCGCAAGCGGAAAAAGGATATCAGCCAGCAGGTCGATCTCCTTATCCCGCATAACGGCGAAAATAAGGATCACCGGCGGAGAGACAAATTCCCGTATGTAATTTCGCAGGGCCAGGGCACCTTCTTCATTGTGGGCACCATCTAAAAGAACAAGAGGATTTTGGGAATATACTTCCAGACGTCCCTCCCAAAGTGTACTCTCCACCCCCCTGACAACTGTTTCCGAGGGAATCTTTTCATGGATCCCGGATAGAACTTCAGCAGCGGCCACAGCGATGGCTGCATTTCTTCCCTGATGTTCCCCCCGGAGAGATGGACAAAATGAATATTCCCGGGAATCCGATCTGTAGGTAAAAGCAAATTTTCCACCACGTTTCATGGTTTCCAACCGGCGCTTTCCGTTAAACACGCCGAAAAATGGGGCCTTCAATTCTTCGGCCCGTTTTTTAATAACATCGTAGGCCTCTCCATGACGAACTCCGCAGACGACGTGTACATCCGGTTTGATGATTCCCGCTTTCTCAAAAGCGATCCGGGCAAGGGTATCTCCCAAATATTTCTTATGCTCTCCGGAAATGGTCGTGATGACGGAGACCAGCGGTGTAACAACATTGGTCGCGTCGAACCGGCCCCCCATACCTACTTCAAGGACCGCCATGTTCACCTTTCTCTCTTTAAAACAGAGAAAAGCCAAACAGGTCATCATCTCGAAATAAGTCGGAACCGAGATCAAAATTTTCTTTGCGATCAACTCGTCTATGCAATCCTTGAGAGCTGTCAGGTTGCGGCAAAAACACTGACGGGAAACCATCCGGCCGTTCAGGCGTATTCTTTCCCTTAAATCGATAAGATGCGGGGAAGTGTACAAGCCGGTCCGGTATCCATGAAGTTCGAGGATCCGCGCCAACATGGCACAGACGGAGCCCTTTCCGTTGCTTCCGGCAACAAGAAGGGAGGGATATTCCAGATGGGGATTTCCTAAAGCTAAGAGGATGGCACGAACATTATCGAGGCCGAACTTTATGCCGAGATTTTGGATGCTGTCCAGATAGGCCAGGCACTGTTCATAATTCATTGAGGGCTGTTGAGAAAAAGACGCAGGGCTCGAATAATATAATCCCGAAGGTGTTTTCTCTCGACAACATCATCCAGCATGCCGTGCTCAAGAAGGAATTCCGACCTCTGGAAACCCTTTGGAAGCTTTTCCCGTATGGTCTGTTCGATAACCCTGGGACCGGCGAATCCGATCAAAGCATTGGGCTCGGCAATATTGATATCTCCCAACATGGCAAAACTGGCCGTGGTGCCTCCGGTCGTGGGATCGGCCATAACGGATATAAAAGGAAGGCTCGCTTGGCTCAGGCGAGCCACGGCCGAGCTTGTTTTCATGAGCTGCATCAAAGAGAGAACGCCTTCCTGCATTCGGGCTCCTCCAGAACAGGAAACAGTAATCAGAGGCGCCTTCTCCTTTAGAGCTCGCTCTGCTGCCCTAGTGATTTTCTCCCCCACGACGGATCCCATACTCCCCCCCATAAAACTGAAATCCATGACGGAAATAAAAACCCGTATTCCACCCATTGTACCCACGGCATTAACAACGGCTTCATTCAGGTTTGTTTTTTCAACATTCTGAACCAGTCTCTCGGAATATTTCATTTTATCCACAAAATTCAGCGGGTCTTGAGCTAAGATATTGTCGTCAAAGGTCTGGTAGACTGCTTCATCAAAGAGCATATTGAGGCGTTCAATGGCGGAAATTCTGAAATGAAAATTGCAGGCCGGACAGACGGAAAGATTATCAATAATATCCTGCTTGTAGAGGATGCGCCGGCAGTTATTGCATCTGGTCCACAAATTTTCCATGAGATTATCCCTTTATAATTCCTCTTATCTGATTAAAACTTTTATTGTGTTTTCCTTTTCGATCACTGTGGGAGAAAAAGCTCCTATCGACTTTATAATCTATTTCAGGTCTTTTCCAGCATCTCTTTTAGAGTTTCGAGGACTTTTTCTTTTGATGGGAGATCCATCCGGATTTCCGTTTCATCATACAAGAGATTGAGAACGACATCCACCAGTTTGTCGGTATTAAAAGGTTTTTCGAAATACTCTGCGGCTCCTAAAAATCGAAGGGCTTCATTCCTGTATTGAGAACCCTTGTAGACACCGGTAACAATAATGACCGGAACCTGGCCTTTTGAATCCTGGCATATCTTTTGTGTCAGGTCAAAACCATGCAGTTTGGGAATCATCGCCTCGAGGATCACCAGGTCGGGCTTTTCCTTCTTGAACATGTCGTACCCCGCCTCGCCATCGCGGGCCGTTACGACTTTTAATCCGTGGGATTCGAATAAAGACTTGGAGGACTCCAAGCTATTCGCATCAAAATCAACGACAAGAATCTTTTTTTCAGACATGATAACGTATGTTGAATTTTAGGACAACGAACAAACTCTGTCAATGTATATCTAATCTGTATGTTCCAGGCTCATTGAGTTTGCCATTCCAAGTATGATATATTGGCCGGGATGAAGCCTGAGATTAAAATTTATCTGTCTATCGTTATCCCCATTTACAACGAAGCAAAAAATATCCCTGACCTTTATGAAGAACTTTTACCGGTCCTGAAAAAGCTGGAAAAATCCTACGAGGTCATCTTCATCGACGACGGAAGCTGGGATGATTCGTATCCTATCCTGAAGGCCATCCAGAAAAAAGATCCAAAGGTTAAGCTTATCAAATTTCGCAAAAATTTCGGCCAGACCGCCGCGCTTGCCGCAGGTTTTGATTATGCTAAGGGGGATATCATCGTCACCCTTGACGGAGATCTCCAAAACGATCCCCGGGATATTCCTCCCCTCATCGAAAAAATCGGACAGGGATTCGACATTGTCAGCGGCTGGCGTTTGAAGCGAAAAGATAAATTTCTGACCAGACGCCTTCCATCAGCCATCGCCAACCGGTTGATTTCCTGGATGACGAAAGTGAAGCTCCACGACTACGGCTGCACGCTCAAAGCCTTTCGTAAAGATGTCGTTAAAAATCTCCGCCTCTACGGAGAGATGCACCGGTTTATACCGGCCCTGGCCAGCGAAATTGGGGCTTCCATCACCGAGATAAAGGTAAATCACAGGCCGCGAAAAAAGGGGAAATCCAAATATACCATTATGCGGACACCGAGGGTTATCCTCGATCTTATAACCGTAAAATTTATGTTGAGCTACTCAACACGCCCCCTTCAGATCTTCGGCTTCTTTGGATTTATCACGGGCTTTACCGGAGTCGTCATCGGAATCATTTTATCCTACAAGCGGTTGATTCTTAAACACTCGATAGCCGGCCGTCCCCTTCTTCTGCTGGCTATCCTGCTGACGGTCACTGGCATCCAGTTTGTAACCCTTGGACTCCTGGCCGAGATCATGGTGCGGGCCTACCATGAATCGTCGGCAAAAAAAATTTATTATATTCGTGAAATCATCGATTCCGATTCCGATGAGTCTTGACGCCAAAAAAACTGATGAACATCCTCATGCTGGCCCCTGAACCGTTTTTCCAACCCAGGGGGACCCCGATCAGCGTTTATTTCAGAATCAAGGCTTTGACCGAATTAGGTCACCATGTTGACCTAGTTACCTATCACCTGGGCCAAAATATATCCTTCCGAAACTTGAGAATTTTTCGCACACCCCGTATCTCCTTCATCCAAAAAATAAAAATCGGGCCTTCTCTCATAAAAATTCCGTTGGACATTTTTCTTTTCTGCCGGGCATTTTTTCAACTTCTCATCAAGCGTTACGATATGATTTTTACACACGAAGAAGCTTCCTTTATAGGCTTAATCCTGGCGAAATTTTGGCGCCTCCCCCATATCTATGACATGCATTCCTGTCTTCCCCAACAATTGAAAAATTTTCAATTCACCCGCTCAAGGATTCTGATCCGCCTTTTTCAATCCATGGAAAATGCTGTTCTTCGGCAGGCGGACTCCATTCTGGTTATCTGTCCGGATCTCCTGGACAGGGTAAAAAAAGCGGGATGGGCCGGAAAAGCTTTTCTCATCGAAAATTTCCTTGATTTCGAAAGCAAAAAAATAATTCCCAAAAAAATTCAAAAAAAACAAAGGGAACTGGCACCCTCAGGACAAAAAATCGTGCTCTACGCCGGAAATTTCCAGCCTTACCAGGGTATTCCTCTCCTGCTGGAGAGTGCGGCCCTGATTCAAAAAAAAGGCGTCGTTTTTGTTCTTGTCGGAGGAAATCCGTTCGACATAAAAAAAATGAAAAAGAAGGCGGCGAAACTGGGTATCACCAAACGGATTGTATTTGCCGGCGAAGTCCCCCCGCATGATGTCCTCCTTTATATCGCAGCGGCCGATGTTTTGGTTTCCCCAAGAATTTCCGGGACGAACACACCCCTCAAAATTTATTCACAGCTTAAGTCGGGAAAACCCCTGGTGGCAACCGATCTCTGGACACACTCCCAGGTCTTGAATGACCGTCTAGCAGTGCTGTCGGCGCCCATGCCGCGACCTTTTGCCGATGCCATCCGTTTTGCTCTCTTCAACCAAGAGGCTCAAAAGAGAGCCCGCCGCGCCAAGGAGAAAGCCGACCAAGAATATACGGAAGCAAAATACTGCACGAAAATGGACCGGGCCTTAAAAGCGGCGCTGGCCCGAAATATACATAAAAGGGAATCGTCGACATGAAAATACTGGTTACCGGGGCTTCGGGATTTATTGGCTCTCATCTGACCCGGCGCCTCCTGGAAAACAAGCATTCAGTCAGGCTTCTTCTTCACCATAGACATTTTCCTGGAGAGTCCGAATGCAGCGTTGTTTGGGGGGACATCACCGATCCCGGCATTCTGAAAAAAGCCCTGGAAGACCGGGACATTGTTTTCCACCTCTCGGCCGCCCTGGGAGCTTCCCTTATCGGAGCCGAGGAATTCAGACGCATTAATGTGGAAGGAACGGAAAAGCTTCTCTTTTATGCCGAAAAAGCGGGGGTAAAACGATTCATTCACTTCAGCTCGGCGGGAGTCCTGGGAAGGGTGGAAGCCAACAGCCCGGCCGATGAAAAACATACTCCTTATCCCATCGATGTCTACGACTTAACCAAGCTCGAAGGGGAAAAGGCTGCGCTCGAGGCAGGGGGGAATAAAATGGAAGTGGTCATTATCAGGCCAGGCTGGGTTTATGGTCCTGAAGACAAAAGAACCTTCAAGCTGATCCGGGCCATAGCCAGAAAAAGATTCGTCCTCGTCTCCCGGGGCAATACACGCCAGACACCGGTTTATGTCAATGACCTAATTCAGGGAATTCTCCTCTGTGCGGAAAAAGGAAAGAGCGGGGAGATTTATCACATGGCCGGACATGAAGTGCTGACGGTGCGCGACATCGTCCGGACCATCGCTCAAGCCGTCGGCACAAAAATCCCCAGAGTCCGGCTTTCTCTGCTTCCGGTGAAAACTGCAGCCTGGATTCTGGGGAAATCTTTCCGCTTCTTCGGAAAAGAGGCTCCTCTTACTCCGTCAAAACTCTCTTTTTTCATCCACCCCAAACCTTTGTCCATCGAAAAAGCCCGCCGGGAACTGGGCTACGCCCCACAAATGGATTTTTCCACAGGTATAAAAAAAACCGTTGAATGGTATAGGGAAAAGGGATGGATGTAGCCTGAGGGACAACCAATATAAATATCTTATTTTTCCTAAGTTGACTTCGAAGAGTTCTGCCGGTAAACTACGTTATTCTTTTGACCCGTATTAATAGCATGTTCCGGTGCAGGTTAAGACAATTGTCTTTGACCCTGTCACCGGGGAAAAAGACACATGAACAAAGAGAAAGTGGGACGTTTTTATGATGTAGTCTGGACGGAGTACATTCCTGAATACCCGGAAACGGAAAAACACTGGGAGCTTTTTTATTCGGAAAAAGAGGTTAAATCAAAGTGGGTTCTGGATGCCGGGTGCGGAACAGGCATTTTCAGCATCATTTTCGCCAACAAAGGGGCAGGTCAGGTAACGGGCATCGATATAAGTGAAGGCAGTCTTAACACGGCCCGCAAGCTCAGTAAAAAATTCGGCTTGAAAAACACGCGGTTTGAAAAGCAGGATATGCTTGCTCTCCCCTACGAAAGCGAATTTTTCGATATTGTCTGGGCCTGGGGCACAGTCCACCATACAACAGACCCTTTACGGGCCGTCAATGAGCTTATACGCGTCCTTAAAAAAGAAGGATCCCTGCTACTCGCCGTTTACACACGGACTAAACTGACCTTTATTCACGAGATCATCCGCAAGACTCTCGTCCGGACACCCCGCTGGTCCTGGAAATCCCTCTGCAAGATTTTGGCCTTTTTTTTAGCACCCGTTGTTTTTCTGTTTAAGCGGCGCGAAAAATCCCGAAAGGGAGAGACACTGGAAGAACTGATCATGGACTGGTATTTTGTTCCGATCAGGCACTACTACAAACCGGAAGAGATAAAAAATCACCTGGGAAAAAAAGGATTCATCATCGAAAATTTTCTGGCCGCTTCAGGCCGTTTTAACAGCACCTCGAATTTCATCTATAAAGCTCGAAAAAAATAACCGAGATCCGGGAATTATCTCCCCATCTTTTCACTACTGCCGGTATGGCAACTATTTCACCCGAAAGTACGTATTTATTAACAGCACTTTTAAAAGGACAAAACGGCGGCCGTCAGAGAATTTTGTGCAAATGTTTCTTCTTAAGCGGGACTTCTACAAAAAAAATTCATTTTTCGCAAATAATCCTGATCTTTGGGCAATATTCAAGGAGCACTCCGAATGAAAAAGAAAGGTAAATCCGCCATATTCTTCATGGTGATCGGAGCGTGTTTTTTTCTCCAGCCGGTTCGAGTCCAAGGTGAAGGATCCGGTTCATCTTCCTCCCTTCGGCCGCCGAAACTTTCCGATGCTCCCTGTATAGACGGCATCATCGATGACGCTGCTTGGGACAATGTCTCTCCCGTTGACAAAAATTTCGTCACCTATAATCCCACCTATGGAGATCCTTTCCCCCACAAAACTTTGATCTGGATGGCTTACGACGGAGAAAACCTCTATTTTGCCTTTCACTGCTTCGACAACGAACCCGGTAAAATCAAAACATCGGTCACACGAAGGGATTCCATCTTTGCCGACGATTGGGTGGGACTTTCCCTGGACTCTCAAGGAAACAAGCAGACATCTTATGATTTTTTTGTCAATCCCAGCGGCATCCAAGGAGACATCTTGACCTCTGCCGTCAGCGGAGAAGACCTCGCACCGGACTTCGTCTGGGAGAGCGCCGGCCGGATGACCGAAGACGGCTACCAAGTTGAGATCAGGATTCCCTTAAAAACCATCCGATTCAAGAGCGGCGACGATGTACGGATGGGCATCCTGTTCTGGAGACGTATCAGCAGACTGGGAATGAGCGGCTCCTGGCCGAAAATCGAGCCGGGAGAGGGCATCTTCAATGTTCACTCCGTGATGGCTTTCGATAACCTCAAAGCACCCCTCAACCTTGAAATTCTACCCAGCATGACCATGGGAGGAAACAGCCAGCGGGAAACCCAAAATAAATGGGGAAAAGCGGATACTTTTATAGAACCCGGCATCAGCTTGAAATACGGCCTCACATCCTCCCTTACGGCGGACTTTACCCTCAATCCGGATTTCAGCCAGGTAGAATCCGATTCTTATCAGGTCGAGGTTAACCGCCGCTATCCCATATTTTTCAGCGAAAAACGGCCCTTTTTCATGGAGGGAGCGGATATTTTCAGTTTTTTCACCATGCCCTATGGTTACTTCGAAAGGCCCGTTCACACCAGGCGGATCATTGACCCTCTTTGGGGAGCCAAGCTGACGGGTGCCGTCGGGAAAACGGCTGTCGGAGTGCTAGCGGCCGGAGATGAGTCGCCGGGTGCTCCCTGGGAAAACGAGGCCAATCCCTTTGAAGGCAAAAGGGCCACCTTCTCCATCGCCCGGGGAAAATACAGTTTAGGTGGAGACAATTATTTCGGTGCCCTGTACAGCGGCAGGGAATTCGCCGGGGGATACAATCGCGTCGCAGGGACGGATATCGGCCTTCGCTTTCTCAACAACCACCAAATTTTCGGGTCCTTCATGCAGAGTCTGTCGCGTGATCCGGAATTGAAAGAAAGCAGCCATGGCTCAGACGTTAATCTCATGTATTCCTATCAAACACGATCCCTGGGAATTTCGGGGGCGTTCGAGCATATCGATCGTGACTTCGACATCGAGTCCGGATTCCTCAGGCGGACGGGTATCACCGAAGGCTGGATTTGGATCGGCCCAAATTTTTTCACTAATCCCGAAAAAACGAGCTGGTTGAGACGCATCTCCCCGCATTTTACCTACCAGCACCTCCATGACCACACCACGGGCCTGGACGACAATTTTTACCGCCTATCAAGCGAATTTTATTTTACCCGCCAGGGAGTATTTTCCATCAACCTCATCAAACAAAAAGAAGGCTGGGCCGGAAAAACATTCCATCAAAAAAGCATCGATGCCGGGGGCGGTATACAGCTCTTCAAATGGCTGCGCCTCAGCGGAGGATTCTGGTTAGGAAACCAGATTTACTATTCGGAAGAAGATCCTTACCTGGGAAACGGACGTCTCGGTGAGTTTTCCTTCATCATCCAGCCCGGCGGGAATCTCAGGCTTTTCTGTTATGTGATGCACAACGATTTTTCCCGGGATAAAGAGCGCATTTATATCGTAAACATCATAAATTCCCAGGTTACCTACCAGTTCAATAAATATTTTTTCATACGGGCCATCGTCCAATACGACAGCTACGAGAAAAAAATGCTGACCGACTTTTTAGCCTCATTCACCCTGATTCCGGGGACGGTTCTCCATGTCGGCTATGGAGGAATATACGACCGCCGCGAATGGACCGGGGGAGAATGGCAACCGGGACGGGGGAATATGCAGAACGTCAAGCGGAGCTTTTTCTTTAAGGCTTCCTATCTGTGGCGCTTCTGATTTGTATTATTCATAAATTCGGACGACACTAATATATATTTTCCATACGAGTTGTCTTTTTATAATATTTGCTGGTCATGCCAAGATTGAAACATTATTCCTGAACTTAGAAAGAGAAATTCGTCCGAATTTACCTTTCAGGAGGAATGGTCGTGAATGATTTTCCAGCCATCCGGAAAACGCCGGAAAATGATGGTAAAAACACCCTCATCCACCGTTTCTTCCTCCTCGACCTTCCAACGGCCGAGGGCATAAGCACAATCCGCCGCTAAAACACAAATCTGGAGGTCGGAAAAAGTCAACCGGCCCATCTTTTCTCCGGCATAACGAACACGGTACCGTTCGAGCAGTGTCTCCCATCCGTAAAGACGACGGTCGCCGGACTGGAAGGTGAAATCTTTCGACTTCCAGTAATCGGCCATAAATCCTTCAATGTCATGGGCATTCCAGGCTTTCTGCTGCCGATCGATAACCGACCGGATTTCCTCCTTGATTTTTTTGACATCGGTTCCAAATAACGTGCAGGAAACGAGCAAAAAGCCAACCACCGTAAAAAACAAAATATTTTTTTTCATGTTGTTATCATAAGAGGTCACGTGACGGTTTTCAACCTGTGAATAAAGGGAAAAAGATTATTGTTGTCGGCCAAATTTATGAATTTTTCATGCGCATGCGCACCCGCGAACGATGAAAATTATTGCCTGTAATACTGGATCACCCGGATGAACCGGGTGATGACTGTTGTTATTTTCTAGGTAATAATGCAGG
>JAFGMO010000021.1 GCA_016927475.1 Candidatus Aminicenantota bacterium | reverse complement strand
ACGTGGTTCACTAGAAAAACACGCTTAACCTAATGTTTATCAATAACTTATATGGCATTTTTGACACTATAAACTGTCAAACGCGGGACAAAAATTAAGGGGAAAAAAATGAAACATTTTGCCTGTACTGTCCTGATAGGGATATTTTTTTGTGCCCTCTCCGCTCAGAAACAACCCGAAGATCAACAATTGGGCATTGAATGGATCGAAATAAAAGGCGGCTCATTCAGAATGGGCTCAAACAATGGTGAACATGATGAAACACCCGTTCATTCCGTCACATTGAAGAATTATTCCATCTCAAAATATGAAATAACCTTCGATCAGTACGAAACCTTTTGTGAGGCCACAGGACGGAACAAGCCGGAAGACGTGGCATGGGGAAGAGGAAAACGACCGGTCATCAACATAAACTGGAATGATGCCGCGGCTTTCTGTAAGTGGCTGTCTCAAGAAACCGGGGAAAACATTCATTTACCAACCGAGGCCCAATGGGAGTATGCCGCTCGGGAAGGACATCTCTCCAGCAATCATCGCTACAGCGGGAGTGATGATGTCAATGCCGTCGCCTGGCATGCAGAAAATTCCGAAAAGGTCACGCATCCGGTGGGAGAAAAATATCCCAATGCTCTGGGGATTTTTGATATGAGCGGGAATGTGTTTGAATGGTGCCGGGATTGGTATGATAAAGACTATTATGTCGAGTCTCCAAAAAAAAATCCTCAAGGCCCGGCTTCAGGCTACCTGCGCGTCATTCGAGGCGGCAGCTGGTATGACCTTCCCTCTTTTCTCCGCTGTACAAACCGTGATTGTTTTCCTCCGTTCCGGTCTTTCTGGCATATCGGATTCCGGATTGTTCGCGAACAATCCAGCCCCCTATTGACGGACTGCACCGGTTTTGTCTTTTCCGACGGACAAACGGTGTATGCCGGTGGAAATGAGGATTTCAGGGAAAAAGATTTTCATATCTGGTTCGAACCGGCTGCAAACAAAAATGAGTACGGCTCCGTGTTCATCGGGCACCCGATATGGGAAGGGAAATATCATGCGTTTCACGGGATGAATACCGCCGGTCTCTACCACGATTCTTTCGGCGGCGCACAGAAGGAGCTCAAAGGGATGAAAGAACTTCCCGAATATGACGGTGACCGCTCGCTTCACGAGGATGTGATGATGAAAAACGCCACCGTCAAAGAAGCCATAAAATTTATGGGACACTATTACCACCAACTCTATAAAACCGACATGTCTCTTTTCGGCGATGCCACCGGCAACGCGGCCGTCAAGGAAGGCGATGTCGTCGTCGCAAAAAACGGTGATTTCATGGTGCTGACCAATTTTATGCTGAGTCAGGTAAAATCGCCCATGACCGTTTGTGATCGCTATCGTATCACCACCAATATGCTTAATGAAAACAAAAAGAGTCTTGACCTTGCTCGTGCGATTCTGTCCACCACACACAACGAAGGCTTGTGGTCGACCAAATACAGCGTTATCTGCGATCTTACCCATAAGATCATGTACATCTATTATTTCCATGATTTCGAAGAAGTATATGTCCTGGACCTCGAGGAGGAATTGAAAAAAGGAAAGCGCCGTTTTCCGCTTAAAGACCTATTCTCGGAAAAATATCAGGAAAAAATATGGACCATGACCTACAAAAACAGAGAGCAGAACGAAGAAGTGCTGATCAACTATCTGGGTTACAATCTTCTTCAATTGGAGCTTTTCGACGAAGCGATCAGCGTGTTAAAAGTGAATACGAAACGCCACCCCGACTCATGGAACAGCTGGGACAGCCTAGCTGAAGCATATTACCGTAAAGGCGATATGGAATCGGCCATAAAACATTATCAAAAATCAATTGCCTTGAATCCGGAAAATGAAAACGCCAAGGAGAAGCTTAAAGAGATCAAAGAAAAAGATAAATAATAACTGTTTGATTCTCGAAAAGAGGAAAAAAATTGAAAACGAAAAAAGGAAATAACTGTTGAAAGTAAAATGGAACATCCATATATATATCTTTTTTATAGCGTTGCTTTATGTGGCTATTATTTTCCCTTCCTGCAGAAACTCAGGAAGTTTAAAAAATATGCCCCATTCCATCGATGACTATCTGACCAGACTGGAAGCACATGGTTTCTCCGGCAACGTCGTAGTGGTTGAACAAGGAAAACTATTGTTAAATAAGGGGTATGGCTTGATCAATGAAAAACCCGGTCATATATTTACTGACCAAACTCCCTTTCCCATAGCCTCTATTACCAAACCAATAACGGCTGCAGCCGTTCTGCTTTTGGACCAAAAAGATAAAGTTCGAATAAACAATCAAATTGACCTGTATTTTGAAGATGTGCCGGATGATAAAAAAAAGATTACCATTCATCATCTGTTGACGCACACATCAGGTTTACCGAGAGACGCACAAAAAACTTCCAGAGATAAACTGCTCAGAATCATTCTGGATTCCAAATTGATTCACCCGGTTGGGAAGCAGTTTGCTTATTCCAATGCCGGTTATCAACTCCTGGGTCTACTGATTGAAAAAATTACCGGGGATACATATGAACAATTTATATTAACCCATTTGTTTCAGCCGTTTAATCTTACCTGTACCTTTGAAAATGATTCGTCCGCCTGGAAACAGCTCCCCCGGGCCTTTGACGAATCTCAAGTTTACACGATTTTTAAAAAAAACTATCAGGCAGATAACAAAATCGGTTCAGGAGGCATCGTTTGCACCATCACGGATTTATACAAATGGTTTACGACTGTTCTCAACAGAAAAATATTGAAAGAAATGTATCTTAAAGAAGCATTTTCTCAACAGGTAAAAATAGACGATGATGGAAATTATTCCGGATATGGTTACGGTTTTTATTTGAATTTTACAAATCCAGAAGACAGAATCATTATTCACGGCGGTGATATTTTCGGGTACCACTCGGAACTCCGGTGGCATAAAGATCAAAACAGGTTAATCATTCTGTTTACAAATAAAGAGCTTTACGGATTGGGGGTCCACAAACGGGTCATTGTCAGCAATATCAATAAACTGATGAATGGAAACGAGATAAATCAGCCTGATAAATTTGAGGCTGTATCAGCTGATGAAATCCGCACATATGCGGGTATCTACAAACTGGATGAAGAAAATTTTTTTCATGTTTGGGAAAAAAACAACAAGTTGATGATCGGTGCCGAGGGCCAAGAAGCCATTAATTTTTTGGCGGTTCACAATCAAGATCAAAAGGAATTCATAAATCAAAAGAATGAATCAACCAAAGAGATCGTTGCCGCTTTGGTCAAAGGTCGGAAGGACATTTTAAAAAAATTATTCACCAAATCTACATATAATTTTTTTGTGCCCTACTGGTTGGAAAGTCTGGAGAACTTGCGTAAAGAATATGGCAAATTAAAAAAAGTTATCGTTAAAGGATCCATTGCTTATCCCTGGCAAGAAAAATATATCCGCTGCTATACCTATTATGTTTTTGAAAATAAAACAGTGGATATAAGCTTCATTTGGAATCAAAACAAGCTATACGAAACCCTGGAGCAGAGCGGTTTTCCATACCCGGTGATCATGCCCCTGGTAAAACACTCAGGAAATATGTTTGCCGTTTTTGACCTGGTCACCTCCAAGGGCCAGTCTATTAGGTTTAAAGACCAAAAACTCATCATAGAGGTGGATAGTAAGACCATTTTTGCCAATAAAACCTAAAGATTGTCTAACTATTTACAAAAGTCCAAGCTAGAGGAATAAAATGCAAAAGGAACGCTTGAATCGACGAACATTCGTAAAAACGTCCATGTTGAAGTTTGCGGCAGCGGGGGGATTACCCAAAATTCTTTTCGCACGGCGGGCTGTACCGGCTCAAAGAAAAAGGCCGGTTATCACGGCGAGGAAGGTCCTGGGGCGAACGGGATTCCGGGTTTCCGATATCGCGATTGGTGCACCGAATCAGGAAGCGATTTTATCCGCAGCTTTGGATGCAGGGATCAACTACATCGACACAGGCGAGGAGTATTCCCACGGATCATCGGAGAGGACAATTGGTCGAGTTCTCAAGGGCAGGGACAGGAAATCTCTATTCATCAACACGAAATTGAGATTGACCAAGGATGTGTCTAGGGAAGAGGTTTTACAGCGGACGCGTGAGTGCCTAGAGCGGTTGAATACCGAATACATCGATTGTCTGATGATCCATAATGCCACGGAAGTGGATATGATTGGTTGCGAAGGATTTCATGCGGCCGTCCTGCAGTTGAAGGAGGAGGGACGGCTTCGATTTGCGGGCATCACGAGCCACGGAAACTCCTGGTGGAAAAATGACAGGGTTCTGATGGCCGAAGCCATGGAAAAAGTGTGCCTGGCCGCCGCTGAGGACGGCCGTTTTGATGTGTTTCTGTTCATCTACAACTTTTTGAACAAAACCATGGGGGAGCGGATCTTGGAGGTTTGTAGGAGGAAGAACATTGGGACGTCTCTCATGAAGGTCAACCCGACCCACAACTTCATGCTCATTCAAGAAGAGATCAAAAGACTGACCGAGGAGAGAAACGAAGAAAGAGCGAACTACTACAGGGAAAGGGAAAAAGAATCCCAACGAACAATCGCACAGATCAACGAATTCGCTGAAAGGAACGGATTGAGCAATCCTCAGGAGATCAAGGCCGCAGCTTTTCGTTTTGTCCTCAAGCATCCCGGGGTTCACACCATATGCTGCAGTATGCCGAATTTCGAGGAGATGGAGAATTTTATCGCCTTGTCCGGCGGGTCCTTCTCCGAGAAAGACGAAGCGGTATTGCAGGAATACGAAAATGATTTTGGCAGGTATTACTGCCGCCATGCCTGCGGAATCTGCGAGTCGCATTGCCCCCAACGTGTTCCGGTCAATACGATCATGCGGTACAACCACTATTTCATCGCCCAAGGCAGGGAAAAATTCGCCATGGAAAAGCACGACGCGCTTCCTGGACTCAAAGCCGCTGCCTGTGAGAATTGCACCGGCGATTGCGAAGAAGCCTGTCCCTATGACGTCCCGGTCCAGACTCTGCTTAGGCTGGCCCATCGAAGATTGAGTTTGAGGCCTTGAACGCGAGGTGGCTGATGAGGCTGATTCCGTCATGTTTACCGGTATGCAGGCCTGGATCAAAATAATAAAGGAATGATTTTTTGATCGGAAGTAAACTCAAGGATTAGATTTCTCTTTGTTTCTACCATTCGGACATGACTTGAAATGGTATTAACCGGGGGATGTTCGATGAAATTGCGTAAAAATTTCTTATTGTTAGGTTTTTTCTTCATTTTTTTTTCAATTTTTTCCGTAGAGGCTCAAATTGGTATTATTGATCGTGATGCAAAGATTAAACCGACGCTGGTTGTTTTGGGAACTTATCATATGGGAACTGCCGGAAAACATTTGGTGAATGTAAAAAAGGATGATGTGACCACTCCTGAACGACAAAAACAAATAATTGAACTTGTGGAGAAACTGGGAAAATTTAAACCCACCAAAATTGTCGTTGAAATCGACATCGAAAAAGATACCAAAACTCAGGAAATATACAATGAATACTTGGAAGGCCATTATCAACTATCAAAAAGCGAAACCAACCAGATCGGTTTTCGATTAGCGAAAAAGTTGGGTCATAAAAAAGTTTATTGCGTTAATGGTTGGGATTTAGTCTTGGACGAAGATTCATACAATTTTGTAAAATATGCTTCCAAAGACGCCAAACTGGATAGCTTCCTAAAAGGGCTCATTCAAAAATCACAGGAAAGAGCGGATAAGGAAAACGAAAAATTATCCACACTGTCGGTTACTGACCAGCTCATCCTTCTCAATCAACCCGACCGAATGGAAAAAGACCATCAAGTTTATTTTGACCTATTGCGAATCGGACGCAATGAAGAATATGTTGGAGCAAATTACGTTTCGTGGTGGTACAGCAGAAATTTGATGATTTTCACCAACATCATCAGAATCACCGATTCGTCAGATGACCGAATCCTCGTGATTTACGGCGCGGGACATACGCAACTCTTGACGCAGTTTGCAGAAGAATCCGGTTTCTATATTGTTGAAAATCCTTTGAAATATCTGGAAAAGAATAAGTAACGTTCCATTCGCAGTATTTATTTACCCACACGCTGTATGAAATGGCGAAATCCAGCACAAAAAAACCAGGGATCAAAACGGCCCATGAATTCTGGTTTGGAAAATTTCGTGAAACCACGTCATTTCAGAAAAGAACTCTTTGCGGTTTGACCGCAGATTTTCCTGTTTGATATTTTAAAGGAGTTAACCATGAAAATTTTGAAAAAAGATGTCAGTCGCAGGCAGTTCCTGAAGGAGGTAACAACGGGTCTTTTCGATCTTACAATCATTCCATCGGTCTCAAGGGATTCTCAGTCAAAATTGAAAGACAGACCGTTCATTTACAGAACACTGGGGAAAACCGGATTGAAGCTTCCTATCGTCAGCATGGGCGTGATGAATGCCAATAATCCGAATCTGGTCAGCGCGGCCCTGGATGCCGGTATCATCCTTCTGGATACGGCTTGGTACTATCAGAACGGGCGCAACGAGGAGATGATCGGAGAGGTAATCAAGGATCGTCCCCGGAATTCGTACGTGATATCCACAAAAATCTTTGAACCCCGAGACAGAATAACTGATCGATTCCCTGCGAACGCCAAATCGGACACGTTCGTTGCCAAGTTCGAAACGAGTCTTAGACGTTTGGGGCTTGATTATGTTGACCTTCTCTCTATTCATAATATTTACAAGCCAGAGGATGTCTTGTTTGAACCCTATCTTAATGCGATGCTGAAATTGAAAAAGGAAGGGAAAACCCGCTTTATCGGCCTCTCGACCCATCAGAATGAACCTGCGATTATTCGCGAGGCAAGAGTCAGCAAAAAGTACGACGTGATTCTCACGGCTTATAATTTCCGACAAGCTCACCGGAAAGAGATCGAAGGGGAAATGGAACTCGCCGTGAAGGAGGGAATGGGATTTGTCGGGATGAAGGCCATCGCGGGCAGCGTGTACAACATCGGCCGCAAAGTCCATGTGAATGCAAAGGCGGCTCTGAAATGGGCGCTGCAGAACGAAAACATCCATACGAATATTGCAGGATTCACGACTTTTGATCAAATGGAAACAGCTCTTTCCGTCATGGAGAATCTGAAGTTGACTCCCGAGGAAGAAGCGGATCTGGAGGGAAGCAAGCATTATTCAAGTCTGTACTGTCAGCAGTGTGAGGTCTGCCGATCCCAATGTCATGCCGGACTTGACATTCCGACCTTGATGCGGAGTTATATGTACGCTTACGGATATAAAAACCTTCAAGCGGCGAAAGAAGCTTTGAACCAGGGACAGATCTCCCGCATTGCCTGCATTGACTGTGACTCTTGTAATGTTCGGTGCGCCATGGGGTTCGATGTTCGTGAAAGGGCATTGTCTCTTTCAAAAATACAGGATGTGCCCGAATCATTTCTTGTGTAGGATTTTTTATTTTTAAGCGAACAATAAATAGAAAAATCAATTACATTCAGGAGATAAAAATGAAAAGATTTTTTTTAATCATGATTATGATACTGTTCTGTCTACAGAATAGTTATCCCCAAAAGGAAAAAAGCGGGCTGCGCGGTGATCCGGCTGCCATTGCTGAAGCCAAGGCGATGGTGGAGACGATGGGCGGCATGGAAATCTGGGCGCAGTTGAAAAGTCTTCATTTTGTTCATCGCTGGTATCCCTGGTACAAGGTCGATTCCTATTTGGAAAATGAAATCCTCGATTTAACGGGTCCCCGGTCCTGGGTGGAGATGGAGAGTGAAATCTACCACCGGCTGCGTGTCTACAGTCCGGAACACAAATACTGGAATATTGAAAACGGCAAGTTTGCCTTGGCATCCGAGGAATCGTTCAACAACGCCATGAAAAGAGCGCCCTTCCATTATTGCCGTTTGGCTCGGGGTATCGCCCGTGGAGATGCTTTTTATGAAGTTCGGTTTGGAAAGGGAGACATCCCCCGATCCCGCCGTCTGGAGTTTTACGGGCCCGATGGAGAATTGGGCGGCTGGATAATTCTCAATGCCCGCAGGGAACCCATTGTCTGGGCCACCACTCAATACCGATACATTCTCGGCCCCATGAAACAATTCGGAAACCTTCGCGTCCCTAATTGGGGAGTTTATGAAAACGGCAGTTTCTTTTTTGAGATGGTGTCGCTCGAGGGAAGCAATCAGGCGCCGGATGCTTCGCTCTTCCCGCCTCCTGCTGAATATAGAGATTGAATTTATAATAAATCATTTCTAAACAGGAATTCCGAGAATAATATTCTTTCCTGATTATCAAAAACTTAACAAACAATACTACACTATCGCTGAAGTTGTGGATTTGTTCAAAGACAAACCGTTGGTATTCCAACCTGGTGAGAAGAGCAGTTACAGCAATCCCAATTATATTTTGCTTGCTTTTTTGGTGGAAAAGATTTCAGGGATGACATTCGGCAAATTTATAGAGAAAAATATTTTTGAACCACTGGGAATGTCGAATACAGTGCTGAACACAGGTAATAACAATCTGATAATGAATCGTGCGGACGGTTACGAAGTTGTAGGATTTCATGAATTGGAAAATACCGAATACGCCAATCCATCCATTGCGGTTGGCGCAAGTTCAATTTATACAACACCAACAGACCTGAATAAATGGATGAACGGACTTTTATCCGGCAAAGTATTGAACTCCGAATCGCTGGAATCCATGTTCAAGAAACATGTAGCCAGTTGGGGATACGGCTGGGTGTTGAGTGAATATTTAGGCAGTAGAATGTATACATTGGGAGGTTGGAGTAATCATGGATTTGTTTCAGATCTAACACATATTCCGGATTTAAATATGACGATTGTGATGCTTAGTAATATTGAAATTATCACGATTAAAGAAGAAATGGAATCCAATATTATTTCCATTGTACTAGGTAAAGGTTTCACTCCGTTTAATTACGAAGTTAAGCCAATAGATCTTGAGCTTGCTGAAAAATTAGTTGGGACTTACAAATTTGGTGAGGATTTTTATAATCCCGGCGGTACAATGACGCTGGTTGAAAAAGACGGGTATTTATATGAATATCAAGGGATGACTGACAGATTGGTTGGGATGTTACGGGCAGACGATCTCGAGTTCATTCACCGATCAAGCTGGGGAAGGGTAAAATTTAGGAAAGACGATAATGGCAAAATAACAGGATTACAAATATACGGTTATTTCGAAGCTGAGAAAGTTAAGTGATATTTACCAACCTGCTTTATTCGCGGGCCAAGCTTGCCATAGGGGTTAGGTTGGATCGGGGTGAGGCGTCGGCCAAATTTATGAATAATGCAGGCTAAGTGAGTTTTGGACAGAAAAGAGGAATAAAATCAACCATAACTATGTAAAAGATTTTACATCTTTCAACAACAGGATATGGTTAAACTGTGCCCATCAAGGACCATTACCTAAGGTAGCCGTCGGAGCGGCCGAAGAAGCCCTTCGATGGAAGATTTCACCGCATCATTTGGATGAGGACGCTTTTTTTTATGTTCCCCAAAGACTGAAGGAAGTCTTGGGAAAGGTGGTCAACGTATCTCCGGAAGAGGTTATCCTGGGCAACAGCACATCGTACGGCATTCACTTGCTGGCAAACGGATTGCCGTTAAAAGAGGGGGATGAAGTGCTGCTCGTCAAGGGTGATTTTCCGGCCGATATCCTGCCCTGGCTGGCACTCGAAAGACGCGGTGTGAAGGTTCGGTTTTTAAATCCGGAGGGTGAGTTGCCGATGTCGGAAGAAATCGCCGAAGGCATGACTGCTTCGACGCGTGTTTTCTGTACGGCCAATTTCATGAATTTTTTGCCGTGGACGGCATCGTTAGAGTATCTATTGAAACAAGGGCTTGATGGGATTGAAACCTACGATCAAGCTCTGGTCTCCCATTTCATCGGTCGTCTCGATCTCAACAAATATCATTTGCTCAGCCCTCGGAAAGATCCCGAACGTTCGACACTTGTCCTGTTCAGTCATCAGAATGCGAATCGGAATTCGGCGATTTATGAAACACTGAAGGCAAATAAGATCGATATTTCTTTGCGCGAGGGCAATTTACGGGTATCTCCTCACTTGTACAACACAACAAATGATATAGATCATTTATTGTCCATCTTGGATTCCATCGTTTGATAATAAAAACAATCAAAAACAATCCATTTTACATTTGAAAGTTTATGAATGATGGAGAAGTGCGAGATGAAGCGCATCGGTATTTTTATAATTACAACCTTACTTGTTGCCTGTTCCGGTTTGAAGAGGACGGTGTTGACAGAGAGCCAGCTGGAGGAACTTCAAACGGCTTATGAGAACAAACATTACTTCGATCTTCGGGATACGCTGAAACGATACGACGATATCTCGTCGGTCATTTTGTCCTATTATCGCGGCGTGGCAGACAACAAGTTTAACCGGTTGGAATCGTCCATCAAACATCTTCGCACTTTCATCCGGCACGCGGATGAGGGAGCGGATGCAGACAAAATCATCGACTGCCGGGAAACTTTGGGGGACAACTATACCAAAACATTCCGCTACAAAAAAGCCGCCGGAGCCTACCGCACCATTCTCGACAGGTTCGGAGACCGGCTCGAAACGTATATGAGAGCCGATATGGAAAATTATATCCGTATTTTCGAGGCCTTATCGGATGTCCCCCCGCAGACGGCTGTGATAGAAGCGGAGACGAAAATAGAACTCCTCGACGGCGGATATATTCCCCTGCATATCAACGGACAGGATGTGAGGCTGGGATTGGATACGGGTGCGAATATTTCTTTTATCATGCGCTCCCTGGCCGAAAAAATCGACATAAAAATCATTGATGCCGATATAAATGTTGACAATGTCGCAGGTCAAGCTGTCCTCGCCGATTTGGGTGTGGCCGAGGAGATGGCAATCGGACAGGCCATCATTCAAAATGTCATTTTTTTGGTATTCGATGACAAAGATCTCTACTTCGAACATGCACATTTTCAGATTATCGGAGCCATCGGATTTCCCGCGGCTTCGTCGTTGAAAGAAATCACGTTCCATAAAATGAGCGCTTTGTCCATTCCCAAAGTGCCCCATACGTTCCCTCATCAGAATCTTTGCCTTGATGATTTGACACCTGTGATCGCCGGATTTTATCAAGCAAAACGTTATGCCTTTTGTTTGGATACGGGCGCCGGTCACTCCGTACTTTATGTGCCTTTTTTTCGGGAGTATGAAGAGGAGTTGAAGGCACGGTATCCTCTGAAGTCGAACCGTCAGCAGGGAGTGGGAGGATTTCGTGATATCCCTGCTTACGTCATGAATGATGTTGTCCTGTCATTTGCGGGAGAGGATGCGATTTTCCATGAGCTGCCGGTACTGACGGATGTGACGACGGACGACAGCCAATATTTCTTCGGGAACATCGGCCGGGATTTACTGCATCAGTTCGACACGATGACAATCAACTTTGAATCGATGTTTGTTGTGTTTGAATAATCATTGAAGTGTTTTGCCTGAATCGATATGGGTATACCTTCGATTCATCTTTAAAATCTTGGATGAGTATTTGAATTAGGAGAAAGTTTTATGCATTTTAAAACAGTTGCTTTTTTCATGATAACTCTTATTTTCTTTTTTATGTGTCATATATGTTTCGCACAGTATCACCTAGCAGAAATTTTAAAAGTAACCAACACCGAAAGCTCCTATCCTTTTTGGTCACCGGATGGATCAAAAATTGTTTTTCAATCTAACAGGGCAGGCGCTGATTCCGAAATTTATATCATGAATGCCGATGGAACGAACATAGAAAGACTGACCTACAGTACAGCCGATGATTTGACACCCGTTTGGTCACCGGACGGTTCTCTCATCGCTTTCCAATCCATGCGGGATGGCAATGAAGAGTTGTACATCATGAATATCGATGGATCGCATCAGCGGAATATAACTTTCTCATCGGATTCGGAAATGCACCCCAAATGGCACCCCAAAGGAAATACATTAATTTTTAGCGTTCCAAAAGGATATTGGCATGTGGTTGACCATTGGAAAATAAATATCGATGGGACAGGATTGGAAAGGATTACTCGAAGTGTAACAATCGACACATATGCCGAGTGGTCCCCCGATGCCACGAAGATTGTCGGAAGAAGAATTGTCGAATCGGGAAATTCCGAGATATTCTTGTTTGATGCCGATGGTTCGAATCCGGTTAACTTAACTAATGACACCGCTTATGATGGTTGGCCCTCGTGGCATCCGAACGGAGAAAAAATTGTATATGCTTCCGAAGACAAAAACGGAGAGGGAAGAATTTTCGAGTTGGAATGTGAAACTTCAAAAAGAACCTTACTGATTGATAAAAAGGGACATTGGTCAAAACCGATATGGAGGCGAGACGGGTCTAAGCTTATTTGCACAAGATCGTTGGACGGCAATGTAGACATATTTGTCTATGACATTCATAAACAGGATGATAAGAAAAATCCCATAAAATTATCGGATATTAGAAATGCATATCCTTCATTTTCACCCGATGGCAAAAAAATCGTATTTCACTCAAACCGGTACGGCAACAATGATATATTTTTAATCAACACTGACGGCACGGAAATACAAAGGCTCACCGAAAGTCCCGCCGAAGACAGAACTCCATCATGGTCACCCGATGGATCTAAAATCGCTTTTGTTTCAACTCGGAGCGGTAATTATGATGTGTTTGTGATGAATGCAAACGGAAGTGAACAAAAGAATTTAACACAATCGGTAACTTCAAAAGACATCCATCCCTACTGGTCGTTTGACGGCAAGAAAATAATTTTTAGCTCATCGAGGGAAAATAATATTTACGGCATTTATGAAATGAAACCGGATGGTTCGGAGTTAAAAAGAACTGAAAAAAACGGCGGGGAGAATACGCATGCCCAAATATCACCGGACGGGAAAAAAATCGTCTTCCGCAAATTACTCGAAAACGAAGATTGGAAATCCGACATATTTATTATGGATTGCAGCGGAGAAAATGAAAAGCGTTTAACCGATGAGCCGGGTTTTAGCGGATATCCTTCCTGGTCTCCTGACGGATCCAGAATTATTTTTTCATCCACTAGAAAAAGCAATGAAAAAAGCGCTCATCTTTATATCATAAGTCCCGATGGTTCCGGTGTAACACGTTTAACACCCGAAAATCCTGAAGCGAAATACACTACTCCATGCTGGTCGCTTGACGGGACAAAGATTGTCTGTACCCGTACAAAAGATGGCAACGAGGATATTGTGATAATCAACCTTAAAGAGGCTAAGAATGAACAAATAGCATTTACAAGAATTTATTCCGGACGAATCGTGAATGATGAGGGACAGTCGCGCGGACTTGCCTGGGGGGACTATGATAACGATGGTTATGCCGATTTGTATGTGGGAAATACCGGTGGTCAATGGAATTTTTTCTATCATAATAACGGAAACGGCACGTTTTCAAAAATGCGCGACCATGAGGCGGTTAACCATCGCGGATTTTCCGAGGGCGTAAACTGGGTGGATTACGATAATGACGGCGACCTCGATCTTTTTGTTTCCAATACACAAGACTGGGAAGCCAACACCGGTAATGAACACAATCTCCTTTTTAGGAATAATTCAGACAGCAATTTTGTTCAAGTAACTGAAGGAGCGCTCGTTACGGATAGAACAAACTCTGCTTCGGCATGCTGGGCGGATTATGACAACGATGGCTTGCTGGAAGTGTTTGTTGTAAATAGAGGTGATGAAAACGATGTGCTCTATCATAATATAGGTAACGGGGAATTCGAGAGAATTATCACTGGAGTTTTTGTAAATAACGGAGGTGAGGGGCGATCATGTGCCTTCGGTGATGTTGACGGAGATGAGTATTTGGATTTGTATGTCGGCAACTTCAGGCAACGTAATTATTTCTATCATAATAATGGTGACGGCACATTTACGGAAGTAACAGTTGGAGACTTTGTTACAAACATAGCGTCTACGTACGGAATTTCGTTTGTGGATTATGATTATGATGATGATCTTGATCTGTTTGTAACCAACATCGGGCGAAACGACCGCAATATGTTATATAAAAACGACGGAAAAGGGAATTTTAAGTTAACGGAAAAAAATCCTATTGTCGATCATGTTAAATATTCTGATGATGGCGGCGGCGCTTCTAAAGGACATACATGGGGCGACTTCGATAATGACGGCGACCTCGATCTTTACATTGCCAACGGAACTTCCCAACCAGATATGCGAAACTTTTTATTTTTGCAGGAAGAGGGAGGTGGTTTCAGGCGCATAATGGAAGGCTCTTTTGTCACGGATGCCGATATTTCGGCGGGTACAGCTTGGGCGGATTATGACAACGACGGCGATCTTGATCTTTTCGTTGCGAACTGGGGAAACGGCGATCAGAATAATGCCCTCTATAGAAATGAAACGACAGGCAATAAATGGTTGTCCCTGCAATTACAAGGTAAATGTTCTAATCACTTTGGAATTGGAGCAATGGTTCGGATAAAAGCAACAATTAATGGTAAACCGGTATGGCAGACTCGGCATATGCTTCCGAATACAGGTTATGCAAGTCAAAATAATTATCAAATTCACTTCGGATTAGGAAATGCTGTACAGATTGATTCGTTGGAAATACGTTGGACCAGCGGTATTGTAGATAAATACACAAACCTCAAACCGAATAGTTTCTGGATTGCTGTAGAAGGTGAAACGCTTAAGCCGGATGATAGGAAGACGATATAAGCATTAATTCTTTTTTATGCAATGAAGAACTAAAATTTTAAAATTAATGAAATTCGACCGGATTCAGTTTGATAAGGAAGAATGTTAAAAGAATTCAAAGAAAGGAGTATTTAGTGAATAAAACAAATTTTTTCTCTTTCAAATTCGTGGTTTTGATAATACTGATACTTGGTTTTGATGGGACAATGTTTGGTGTCCAAGACAACAACAGCAGCACGTTTCAGATTCATTCCAACCTGCCCGGATTCGACCGGGGAATAGCGGTCATTGAAACCTCAAAAGGGGATATTTTGGCCGTTGGAGTGACAAAAAAAATCTTCCAGGCCAACGGTGATATCTTGCTGGTATGTACGGATAGGACAGGAAACATAAAATGGACCAGGACATACGGCGGTGAAGGGGATGACATGGGCTGGGCCATTATGGAATTACCTTCCGGAGAATTGATGTTAGCCGGGACTGGAGTCGGTGATCATAATCCTTCAAGGGACATGATGGTTATCAAAACCGACGGAAACGGGAAGGTAATCTGGACAAAAACCTATGGAACGGAAAAAGAAGAATACGGATGGGATATGATTGCATGTTCTGACGGTCATTTCATGATAGCGGGTGAAGTGACTGTGGATGGAGAATACGCCAAAGGGAATCAAGATGTTTTCGTGATAAAAATGGATGCGGATGGAGAAAAACTATGGTCCAAAACGTATGGAGGACAAAAATCCGACCGCTGTTATTCGCTGACCCGTGGAAAAAATGGCTATTATCTTTTGGGATCGACCAACGGGTTGGGCAAAGGCGACCAGGATGCCTATTTAATAAAGATTGACGATGAGGGGAAAAAGCTCTGGGAAAAAACTTACGGCTCAGAGAAGTTTGATATGGGGCATGATATCTTTGAAACCCATGATGGGAATTTGGCAATAATCGGATATTCCAAAACCAACAGCAAAGGAGAAAATGATGCTTGGGTGATGAAAGTGGATGTGCACGGTCATGTACTTTGGGAAACCGTTTACGGCGGGGAAGAAGAAGATCGTGCCGTGAACGGTTTACAAGACAAGGAAGGGAATTTTTATATCACCGGTTATACCAAAAGTTATAACGCCAGTATCTGGGATTTGTTTCTGTTGAAAATAGATTCTCACGGTGAGACGAAATGGTGGAGGAATCACTCCGGGATAAATGCGGATTTGGGATACGGCATATCTCTGTCCAAGGATGGGGGTATTCTCCTAAGCGGCCAAACATTCAGCTTCGGGAATCAAGAAGGAGACCTTTGGTTGTTAAAAACGGATACAAACGGAAAAATCCGAAACTCAACCGTAGATTAAAATTTCCCTAAGTGGATCAAACGATATCGGAAAACGTTCAATCTCATTATTTATTAAAAACAATTCTTTACCATTTTAATGTTCGGTCGTATCCTGTTGGTTAATCTTTTTCCTATATTCCGATGGTGTGGTTCCGGTGGTTTTTTGAAAAAATGAATAAAAGGTCGATTTCGAATTAAATCCCACTTCATAGAGTATTTCCATAATGGATCGATTTGTATATTTGGGGCTTGCGAACATTCTTTTCGCCTCGTTGACGCGATATTCATTGATAAACGTATAAAAATTTTTATTAAGCACTTCATTGATTACCTGAGAGAGATAATTAACCGGTATCTTTGCTTTATTGGATAATTCTCCCAGAGTCAGGTTATAGTTCAAATAAGGTTTTTCCTTCTCAACATATTCTATCAGTCTATGATGATACCGGGTTTTCATGTCCTTGGTTAAGGGTGATTTTTTGTATTTTTTTTGATTGGAATTTGATTGAGTTTTGATAAAAAGGTGGGGATATTGAAGTCCTTTAAAAATCATCAAATTCGCCAGGACAAACATAACCGAAGCGGAAAAGATGGACATCCATAGGAAGGTATTCATTTTCAAGGTTATTATGTTAATAACGACATTGAACAAATCAATACCCCATGCAATGAAGTAGGCGATAATGATTGTTCTTAACCAGGTTAGTTTGATTTTTTCCAGGGAAGAAAAATAGTTTTTAATGTTTTTCTGGTATTGCTTGATCTTTATTAAACATGCAATGAGGTATATAAAAAAATGGGTATAGAACACATAAAAATTGAGATAAAGCCACTTGGTTGTAAAATAGGTTTCCGTATTCAGAATGTTTTCTTTCACTTCATAACTTTTAAAATGAAAGCATATAAGTAATACCAGGGCATTTATGAAAAAGGGCAAAGTATGCCAAAGATGTTTTTTTTGAAACCTGAATTCCCTCAAGGTTAAAGAAACCGTATAAAAATACAAGAGGGGACCGAACAAAAACCTTAGGGATTCCGTGATTCGATAAAAATAAATCCGGTATTGAATGAAAAATCCAGTGTAGCTATTAAAAAGAGGCACATAGAGGGCAAATAATGCGTAGGCAAATAAAAAAGCAGCCAGGATTTTATTGGAAATCCTGTTGCCTTTACGTTGTAAAACCAGAAAAAAGCCGAATAAAATAAATTGGCTGATGAAAAAAAGGCAAATTACATTAAAAATCAAAAACATTCTTCCACCCGGCTTTGATCGTAGTATCTCTCAATGGTTTTTTCGCTTTTTCACAAGACGGCAAAACATTCTATTGTTATTAACGCTGATTTGGGTCATAAGTTTCCAAATTTTATCACTTTTATTTTTTCAGTTTCTCAGCCTGTATTATTCACGAGCCAAGCTTGCCGCAGATGTGAGGCGTCGGCCTGTAAAGCTGTGCTCGGCACCGCGAACAGACCGCAACGAAGCAGATGCGGTAAGATCGGATCGCCCATAGGGTAAATTTGGCCGACATTTTCTTGAAAACAGTCATGGAAAATGTTTCATTCCCAATTTTACCGAAAAGTACCATTAAATGACACATAATAATGAAATTACCTGTTTGTGTCAGCCAAATTTATGAATAATGCAGGTTAGGCAAAAAACCGGTGACATAACATTTATATATATATTATCCCAAATAAAACTATTCATGCAAAGTGAAGATAAAAATCAGGTAAATATCTATTTTCTCCCCAATTCTTATCTAGAAAATCAAGGCGGATCATTTTCACTGTTCGTGGGTATGCCTGTGCATGAGAAATTCTTAAAATCTAAAAAAAGAGGCAAATATTTAATTTAAGAAAAATCTTCCCCTGAAGGAAAAACATATATTTTTTATTATCAATAAGATAGGTCAGCCAAGCTGCCTTTCAAACTGCTTTATTCATACCTCAGGGTGTCGACCGGGTTGGCGGCGGCGGCGCGGAAGGTTTGCCAACTTACCGTCAATACACCGATAAGCAGCACGATAGCTCCCGCCAGGACGAATATCCACCAGGACAGATCGGTCCGGAAGGCGAAGTTTTCGAGCCATTTAGACATGGCGTACCAAGCGGCCGGCCATGCGATCAGGTTGCCCAAAAGAGCCCATTTCATAGAAGACTTTGTCAGCAGAAGCACGATCTCCCTGACGGAAGAGCCCAGGACCTTACGAATGCCGATCTCCTTGGTGCGCTGTTCGGCGGAGAAGAGGGACAGCCCGAACAATCCCAGGCAGGAAATGACGACGGCCAAAACCGCAAAAATCGAGATCAGCTTCGCCAGGTTTTCTTCTTTCCGGTACATGGCATCGAACCAGTCATCGATAAAATGATACTCAAAGGGAAAGTTTGGAGCGAATTCCATCCAGGTTTTCCGGATAAAATCGAGCCCCTCGTCGAGCCGTCCCGAGAGCCTCATGGAAATATGAGAGCTTCCCCAATTGGTTCCGTAGTGCATCAGTGCCAAGGGACCGATTTCCTGGTGAAAGGACGAATAATGAATGTCTGAAAACACGCCGACCACATCCATATCGTTCACCTTTTTGCCATGAAAATCTTCGTTGTCAAACTCTTTCAATCCCGATTGATTGACAAGGCAGGCTTTGTTGATGTCTCCGGGAAGAAGCGCCCGCCCATCGATAATGTTTATGCCGTAGGTGTCCAAAAAATCAGGGCTGATGATGATGGAGCTAAATCCCCCCAGGTGTATGGAAATTTTACCAGGAATGCCGCTGGACAAACAAATTTTGCTGATGCCGGAATGCTGACTAAGCCTGTTTTTGATCGCTTCGACGGCCCCTTCCATCTTATGATGCAGCCTCAAGGTCAGCAATCTTTCCGTGTTGAATCCCAGGTCCTTGTGTTTCACATACCGGATCTGCTTGGTCATGATCATCAAGCCGGCAATCAGGCCGATGGTGACCGCAAATTGGAACACATTGAGGATATTGCGCATCAACGTGCCCGACCTTACGGAATCCGTTCTTCCTCCCGGCCGCAGGAGCTGGATAGGCACGATGCCCGACAGGACAAAAGCCGGATAGATTCCCGATGCTGTGCTTAAAAGAAAAATAAAGGCCGCAAATAAAATAAATAACCCGGGATTCGACAAAATTTGAATATGCTGCGGTTTTTCGATGAACTGATTAAACAGGGGAAGGAAAATTTGAGCGAAAAGAAGCCCCAGAAAGGCGGCGGCCAGACAGACAAAAAATGACTCTCCCAAAAATTGGAAAACCAGCGATTTACGCTGGGCGCCGACACATTTTTTTATCCCGATTTCCTTGATCCGGTATTTAACGGCGGCGGTCGACAGATTGACATAGTTAACGATCGCCAATACCAGGACCAACAGGCCGATGGCGCTTAAGATTTTCAACAGTCCCATGTTGCCGTGGGCCAGCATGGAACCATAGTATCGATTGTAAAGATAACTGCGTTTGAACGGGGTTAATCCCAGGGTGTTGGGAAAGCGGAAATCCTCTCCCGTAAACAGGGACGCGATCTGCTCCTCAAGAAGAGGAATATCGGTTCCCTCCGCAACCTCCAGAAAGATGCGGTAGGGGTACCGGCATTGACTGTCGTCCTTCCCGTCATACCAGCGGCAGTTTATGGTGAATTTCAAACGCTTCTGTTTCGTGTTTTCGGCGCTGGCGAAAAGTTCCGCCTGAAAACTTGAATTTAAAGGGAAGTCTTTGACGACTCCGGTGACATACATGATATCTTGGTGATCGAGAAGGACGGATTTGCCGATGGGGTCTTCCGTACCGAACATTCGCCGGGCGGCCGATTCGGTGAGGACGAGGGAATCCAATGCGGCCAGGCTGATGGAGGCGTCGCCCTTGACAAAGGGGAAATGAAACATCTCGAAAAAGGAGGGGCCCACAAAAAGCATGTGCTCGAATTCAAAAACGTTTTCTTCGACATTAGCCTCTATGGAAAAGGTGTTGTAGACGCAGGCGTTTTGAACCTGGGGAATGTTTTCGATGATGCGGTCCCTCATTCTGTAGTCGTTTGAATAGCTGTTCTCTTCCGTATTGACCAACTGGTAGATGCGGTCGATATTGGGGTGGAAGCGGTCGTAGCTGAATTCAAAATAGAGAAATTGTCCGATCAGGATGATGACGGCGATGCCGAAGGCCAATCCCGCCACGTTGATGAAGGAAAATCCTTTTCTTTTGATAAAATATCTGAAAGTCGTCACCAAATAATTTTTCAGCATGGCAAAACTCCAATAGAAATAAGTAGACACAATAAACGGCAGGGTTTTTACGGTTTGAGCCCAGTACCAGAGCCGGGCCCGCATCGGTCCCTGTTCCCGGTAGAGCTGATTATAGACCTGTGCGAAATCCCCCAGATGGGTAAACCTTCCCCGGTCGGTGTAGGCGGTCTTAAGGAACCACTGGGCCGCTTTGGGGGGATGTTGATATTTTGTTTTTTCTTGTTTGTCCATGGGGGTTACATAATTTTAATGATTGTAAGGTTTCGAAAAAAAGGTCCTAAACAAAACCTTCTGATAATTTTCCGCAGAAAATATAAAAGGGAATTCACCGGCAGAGTCCTCCTTCAGCGTTTGAGCTCGGGCGCCGCCTCCCAGAGGGAGGCCTGAATGCTCCAGAGCTGGGTAAGCGCTTCCTGTCCTTTGGGAGTGACGCGGTAGACCCGCTTACTCCGTCCCCCCCGCTCGCTGACGGGATCGGTGGTGTAGGAATCGAGGAATCCCCGCTTTTCCAAACGGCTGAGGGGATTATAGACGGACCCGAACGACCATTTTTTCCCCGTAACCTTACGTAACTGTTCCCGAATGATGACGCTGTAAGCTTTTTCCTTAAGCTTCCAAACCGTCACCAGTACCATTTCCTCGGATCTCGATAAAAAATTCATCGGTCCTCACTTTTTCCGACAGATTAAACATGTCTATATCTTCCCAATTGTGGAATATATCAAACGGAATGTCAATCGATTTTTTCCAAAACCGGGGACACAATACCCATTTACCTATTTTTCCCCCAGAAAACCCAAAAAAAATGCGGAGGAAAAAATCAAGCGAAAATATATTGTCTAACGCATCTTTCCATGTTTTTGACAACCTTTCGGAAAAAAGAACGTATATATAATTAAATAGTACGATTATTTAGTACAGATTAAGAACATGACCCTAGGAGATGTCAATTGAAAATATTATCAGTCAATGAACAGATTTTACTTATCGCCATATGGTGGCTTAAAGACGAGGCGTATGGCGTCAGAATCCGGGAAAAAATTGAAGAAATGACGGGAAAAATATTTACTTTCGGCACTCTGTACAACACTCTGGATAATCTGGCAAAAAAAGGCTATGCGGCTTCCCGTGACGTACAGGTCCTTAACCAGGCCGGTGGAAATAGAAGAGTTTACTACACCATCACCAAAGCCGGGCTTGATTCCCTGCGTGAGGCCAAAAAGCTGCAGGAAGCCATCTGGAAAGGAATTCACGAGTATCCATTCTGAGAAACGCCATGTTTTTTTCCAAATCCCCCTCCCCTCCCCGCTTAGCGTTTTGGTTGATAAAACGCCTTAAGCGGTATCAGACAAACCATGCCATTATCGAAGATATGCAGGAGATTTTTATCAGGACCTATAGGGAACGGGGATATATTCCTGCTTTTATCTGGTACTGGATGCAGTGTTTGGATGCTTTTTTCAAACATATCCTTTTTAGCCTTAGATGGAGATCAGGTATGTTCAAAAACTATCTGAAATCAGCTTATAGAAATTTTGTAAGAAACAGGCTTTTTTCAATCATCAATACACTGGGTTTGGCTCTCGGGCTGGCCTGCTGTATTCTGATCTACATTTATGTTTCCGACGAATTTTCATTCGACAAGTTTCATGAAAACAATAAGGACCTTTACCAGGTATTAAGAATCTTTTACAGCCCCTCCGGCGGGAATATCATCTCCAAACAGAGTGACGTTCCTCCCGCTCTTGGCCCGGAACTTCCCGCTTATTTTCCCGGAATCAAATACCAGTCGAGGTTTACTTCGAGCCAAAGAGTCATTCGTTATAACAATAAGATGTTCCGTGAATCGATAAATATGGTCGATACACATTTTTTCGAGATGTTCTCATTTAAGCTGCTATCGGGATTTCCTTCCTCTGTTCTGGAAAACGATGATAGTATTGTATTTACAAAAACGTATGCAGAAAAATATTTTGGTAATGTAGACCCTATCGGAAAAACAGTCACCGTCCTAAGCGGACGAGACAAAAAAGACTTTATCGTTACGGGAGTAGTGGAAAACGTTCCGAAAAATTCTACACTTCAGTTCAACATTGTCGTAAATATTTCGAACATGTCTTTCCTAATAGGGATCCCGGATGCCGATAAAATATGGTATTCAAACTGGTTTGACACATATGTGCAGTTGGAACCGGGTACTTCCAGACAGCATGTGGAAGCAAGGTTTCCCGCCTTCACTTCCCAGTATTTTGGAACATTCATACAGGAAGACAGGGATAAGGGAAAATGGAAAGGCGAAGGAAATCCCTATTCATTCGAACTGCAGAAAATGGAAGATGTCCATCTGGATCTTACAGGCGATGAGGATAATACCCGTTTGACTGCGATATTTATTCTCTGTTCCATAGCTGTCATTGTTTTGATCATAGCCTGTATCAACTATGTCAACCTTTCCATGGGAATGGCCGCATCCCGTTCCAAGGATGTCGGGATTAGAAAAGTAGCCGGGGCCAAAAAAGAGCATCTTATTTTCCAGTTCTGCTCAGAGTCTATATTGACTGTTTTCAGTGCTCTGGCTCTTGGAATATTGATCGCTTCCCTTCTGCTTCCTTTGTTTAACCAACTTTCGGGAAAAGAGTTGACTATTCTAGCCTTATTCAGCATCCAGAATATGATTTTAATGATCATATTTGCGGTTCTGGTTGGTGCCGCCTCAGGAATATACCCGGCAATCATCATGTCGGCATTCAGGCCGGTTGATATTTTCAAGGGAAAATTCAGACTGAGTGGCAGGAATAATATCAAAAAATTACTCGTCGTTATGCAGTTCTCGTTATCAATCCTGCTGATCGTCCTTTCCATAACATTGGGAAGACAGGTTTTGTATCTGGTTAAAAAAGACCTCGGTTATGATAAGGCAGGACTAATCGGGATCATGATCCAGGAAGAGCAGGATTCTGAAGCGGCGAGGCGGATAGTCAATCTTTACCGGGAAACAATAAGGGGGCATAAATCTGTTCTTAATATGACGGCAACCAGCTCATATTTTGGTCTTTCCAGCGCACCCAGCTACGGGTTATCCGGAATACCTTTTCACTGGAGCACGGTTGATAAAAATTACATGAAGACACTGGGATTAAGGATCATTGCAGGAGAGGACTTTATAGACTCAGGCAGTCCGGATCCGAATGCTGCCATAGTAAACAGCAAGTTCGTAGAAACTTTTGAACTGGATTCCCCTGTAGGAATGATTCTGGGTGAAAAATTCAGCAGAGAAGGATTATATAAATCAAAGATAACACTCGATGGATTGAAAATTATCGCCGTTGTCGAAGATTTTCATTATGGCCCTTTGCAGCAGCAAATTCTTCCTTCAATATTTTTCTTAAAGCCTTTCAGGGATTTCAGGATCATGCTTGTCAAGATCAACACGGAAGATATTCAGGAGACGGTCGCATATCTTGAGAATTCTTGGAAAACGATCCAGCCGGACAAACCCTTTAATTATTATTTTCACGAAGCAAGGCTTGAGAGTTTGTATAATAATGAAAAAAGGTGGAGTGCGATAATCTCTTACGTGTCAATATTTACTTTGGTCATAGCATGTATGGGATTGTTCGGTCTTTCTCTTATTGCTGTAAACAATAGGATAAAAGAGATCGGCATAAGAAAGGTTCTGGGCGCCGGGATATCGGATATTTCAGCACTTGTCGTGAAAGAATTTTTTATTCTCGTTTTGATCTCAAATGCTGTTGCCTGGCCTTTAGCCTTTATCATCATCAAAACGTATCTCAATAATTACCCTTACCGAATAGATATCGGAATCAATTATTTTCTCTTGGCCGGGGGATTATCCCTGCTGATATCGATTCTGACTTTGTCTTATAATACGATAAGATCCGCTTTAAGAGACCCGGTTGAATCTCTCAGATACGAATGAAAAATTTTCCTTTGTTTTTTTTTTAAGGAATTTCCTCATCATTTTCCTTGATTTTTACCCACTTATCTCCTGGAATATGGACACACTAACTATAATACCAAGTTCAACGATTGAAAAACCGGAACGAATCGATCGGATCCTTTAAATCACCGAAAAGAAATTCGGCCGGGAGGATCCCATCATGATGTTTAAAACGTCTACAAGGAGGTAGTTCAGTCATATTGATTGAACATATTTGAAGTCCTAGCTTGACACTTTCCCGCTATACGGCCTTATAATATTTTCCGCATTGGACGGCCGCTTCCTCCTTCTTTCCATCCATATTCGCACCAATTTAAGGGGAGACTGCTCAACATCCAGTCAATCGACCCTTTTTGCCGGAAAATTTTGTATAACTGGCACGGATATTGCTGAATCCCATTGCGAGAAAAAGGACTACTATGTGTTTTCCTTTATCTAACCAGTAATCTCACATTGTTAAATCAAACAAAAAAAGAACTGCCTCATAAAGAGACAATCAATGTACGAGAAATACTGGTGAATGTCAGAAATAGCATTCAAGACCACTCCGAATGTTTACCACCAACCTAGAGGAGGCCTAAGATGTCTCGTTCATTCTGGTTCTTTTTGCTGAGAATAACGGGTTTTGCCCTGGTTCTTCTTTTACTGTTCGGAACCATTTTTGCCTACAGAAAGGACCTGATATTCAATTATCTCGGCGTTAAGGAAGGGCTTTCGCAAGGCACGGTCAATTGTATCTTAAAAGACCACAACGGTTTCATGTGGTTTGGGACTGTGGATGGTTTGAACCGGTACGATGGCCTTTCCTTTACCATCTACCACTATCAGGTCGACAATCCGCAAAGCCTAAGCGACAACAACATCTCCTGCCTTTTTGAAGATAAAGACGGATATCTATGGGTAGGTACCAATAACGGACTCAACCGCATGGACACAGGCCTATCCCGCTTCCTCCAATACAGGCATAACTCCGATAATCCCAAAACCATCATCAGCGATTCGATTCGAAGCATCTGCCAGGACCAACAAGGCAATTTTTGGATTGGAACCGACGAGGGCCTGGACTATCTGGTTTCAAAAACCGAGCAGTTTATCCACTATCATCCTGATCCCCAGGATCCAGGAAGCATTGCCGGCCGGTCAATAAATTTTGTTCTGGCTGACCGGGACGGCCGCATCTGGATCGGTTTGAGAGACAAAGGGGTGGATTGTTACAACCCTGAAACCGGCCGTTTCTATCATTACCGCCATGAACCAAAAAACGACCGGACTCTTGCGAGTGACATGAGCACATATGCCTGTCTTGCCCCGGATGGGACGATTTGGATCAGCCATGAAAGTTTTCAAATAAGCCGGCTTTTCCCAAAGACTGGATTGGTACAAAGATATGGCTTGGGCGAGGATGCTCGGATGATCAACTGTATTTGTACTGATCACAACGGAAATATTTGGATTAGCTCCGGAAATGGACTGTATTTCCTGAACGTTTCAACCGGGGAATTAATCAATATCCGTTCAAATCCCCGGCATACCGCCACGCTCAATACCAACGGCCTCTTTTTTATTTATGTTGATGAAACCGATATCCTATGGGTTGGTACAGGCTATCATGGTGTGAACAAAGCCAATCTGAAAGCCAAACGTTTTGTCAATTACACTCATGATCCCAGCAATCCCGACACCCTGGGATTTTCATTAGTCAGGGGAATTTATGAAAACCAAAGTGGTGTGCTTTACATCGGAGGCAGCGGGTTTGATCGATTGGATCGAAAAACCGGAACTTGGCGGCATTTTTCAAACGAAAAAGAAAATCCCATCGCCCGGATAGGATCCGAGATTTTCAGCATATGCCCCAATTCCGAAGATGAGCGGGACATCCTCTGGATCAGTACCAACGGAGACGGAATTTTTGTTTTTGACCAGGTGAACCAAGTCATCCGCCCCTATTCCATTCCCGGATTAAAAAGCGAAGTGGTTTATGGATTGTACAAGGACAATGAGGACTTTCTTTGGATCGGCACCGATGAGGATTTATATAGGTATGATCAAAAAAAGAAAAAAATCCATAATTTTGACCTGAAGGAAATAGCCGGATTGAAGGGTACATTATCAACCGCTTCAGGTATATACTGGATGATACATGACCGGGATGGCATTCTGTGGGTTGGATTCAGGGGCATCGGACTCTTTACCTTCGATTCCCGGAAGAACCGGTGGCGCTATTTTTCTCATGATCCGGAAAATCCCCTTAGTCTGAGCAGTAACCAGGTGACGACCATCTTAGAGACAGAAGCAGGTGAGATATGGATTGGCTCATACGGCGGCGGATTTAACCGATTTAACCGCGACAACGGCACTTTCGAGCATTACACCACCAGAAAAGGGCTTCCCAATGATGTGGTCTATGGAATACTCGAAGATAACCAGGGCCAGCTATGGATTTCGTGTAATCTCGGTATCACCTGCTTCAATCCATTTACTAATGTTTTCCGCAACTTTACGGACAAGGACGGTTTAACCGGGAATGAATTTAATACCCAATCTTTTTTTAAGAGCCCACGAACCGGGGAACTCTTTTTTGGAGGAACGAATGGGTTCAATGCCTTTTTCCCGACCGAAATTACTAATGATCCTCATCCTCCTATAGTCATACTCGAGGATTTTAAAATTTTCAACCAATCCATTATTCCCGGCCCAGATTCGGTTATAAAAAAACCGATCAATGAAATCGATTCGCTCTCGCTTTCCTACCGGGATTCCATGCTCTCTTTCGAGTTCAATGGACTGCACTATGTGTCTCCGGCCAAAAATCGTTTCGCCTACATACTGGAAGGCGTTGACCCCCAGTGGAACTATACTGATGCGCAGCACCGCCATGTCACCTATACCAACATTTCTCCCGGCCACTACACATTTCATGTCAAGGCGGCCAACAGCGATGGAGTATGGAATGAGACGGGAAAGATTCTAAAAATTCACATCGCTCCTCCCTTCTGGAAAACATGGTGGTTCAAAGGCATCAGTGTTGTTTTAGTTATATTTTTGATCTTTTTTGTTTACAAAGTAAGAACACACACAATTCGCGAAAGAAACAGGCGTCTTGAAAAAATGGTGGAGAAACGGACGCGACAACTAAAAACGGCAAACGGAGAATTGAAGGATTTTGCCTATATTGTTTCGCACGATTTAAAAGCACCTCTCCGGGCTATCAGCCAGCTTTCCACATGGATCGCCATGGATTATAATTCGGTTATCGATCAAAAAGGAAAAGAAAAGATATCACTACTCATAGGAAGGACAAAACGCATGAGCAATCTCATTGATGGAATCCTGCAGTACTCAAGGGCAGGAAGAGTCAAGGGAGAGGAAAAAAAGGTTGACCTGGGTGAAATTGTTGAAAATGTTCTAGACAGCCTCGCTCCCCCAGACCACATCCATGTTTCCATCAAGACCGCTTTACCTGTGGTCATGGTTGACCGGGTCAAGATCTCTCAAGTTTTCCAGAACCTGATAAGCAACGCCATCAAGTACATAGACAAACCGGCCGGCAAGATCAAAATCTCCTGTGAAGACAAAGGCCGATTCTGGAAAATAAGCATCAGTGATAACGGACCTGGAATCGAGAAAAAATACCACAAGAAAATTTTTCAGATCTTCCAAACCTTGGAATCCAGGGATACGCAAGAGAGTACGGGAGTCGGACTTTCGGTTGTTAAGAAGATTATTGACCTTCACGGGGGAGATATTTGGGTTGAATCAGAAATCGGTAAAGGCAGCACGTTTTGTTTTACATTGAAAAAGATGGAACAGAATAACACCCAACATCAGCCTGTATCAGGAATGGCCTGAACTGTCACTCTTATCAGTTTATTATTCCAGACATACCTCGGATTGTTTGAAGTAATTGAGGAAGAAAAGCAAGTATTGATAAACAAAAAAGATTTTTTGACAAAGTATCTTTTAACCAATTTTATTATTAGTGCTTTCCCGTTTTTTTCTAAAATAGATGCCTTTTTTTTACACACGGAGGCTTAAATCAAAAAAATAATTCTCATCATCATCTTTTCGACTTTTTCTTATCCGGCCCAGCATTTAGAAGCCACAAAAATCGGATCTTCTTCAATGACTGGGGGACGTGAAGCTTGCTTGGTTCAATTTACATTAAAGGGATTTTTTTGTTTAAGAAGCATTTAGGTTTTTGCCCTAGTAATATATAATATATCTAAAAATGAAAAAATCATATAAGCACATTGAACCAATTGTCCATAAATCCAAAAACTTCCAAGAAGCAGAAAAATATGATATTCAACAGCACACACAGATGTCATCCTCAGAACGCCAAGCTGCAGCAAAAAAACTGCGTGAGCGGTATTTTGGGAAAGATGTTCCCGATGTAAGAGATTCCCATCAATAGAATGGACTCTTCTTATTTCTCTCCAGATATTCAGGAATTTATCAGATTGTTAGCCATTCACAATGTGAAATATTTAATCGTAGGGGGGGAAGCAGTTATTTATTATGGCTACGCTAGACTGACAGGTGATATTGACTTTTTTTATGAAAGGACTCAGAAAAATACGAAAGCCCTCTTTACCGCACTTAAAGATTTCTGGAATGGTGATATCCCAGATTTAGAAAATTACCAGGAACTTATGAACAAGGGAGCGATTATTCAATTCGGCCGCCCTCCTAACAGGGTCGACCTCATCAATGATATTTCGGGTATTTCTTTTGAACAAGCATGGCCGAATCGTAAAATTGAAGAAATTGAAATCGGCAGCAAAAAACATTCAGTCTATTATATTGGATTAAAAGATCTGATAAAAAATAAGCAAAATGCCAAACGTTACAAAGATTTGGAAGATTTGAAGTATCTTACATCTGTTATTGAAAAAAAGTAGACAGGTAGATGAAGCTTGGCTGAGGTATCTTCTTATAATCAAACAAGATAAAATTTTCGTTCCCCTGGAGGATTTTGCTTAAAAACGATTTTTTGTGCAGAAAATTGATTCTAACAGAAAAATATCATAGAGAGCTTAAAACAGGCCTTATGCGATTGTCATGTATGGAGGAATGTCAGAAATATCTTAAAACCTATTTTTCACCTTAAAAATTGATTTTAAGAATTTGCCGTCCCTGAGGGGGATTTTTTAAATCTTTTGTTTTCTTTATGATAGGTCAGCCAAGCTATATAAGATGGAACGAAAATTTTTCAGTTTATTTTCTTGTATAGAGGCATTTCATAATCAAGCCCCACCATAACAGGATCCAGAACTTCCTCATACTTGATACCTTTATTTTTATAAAAAAAGAATAATTGAAAAAAGCGAATACCTAAAATGATAAGACAGCTTATCGCATAGAATATGATGATATACGAAGGGGTTTTTAAAATTTCCAACTCTATCCAGCTCATAAGGTTGATAAAAGCCAAATACAGAAACAGGTATACCACCCATAAGAACTGCATTTTTTCTTTCCCTGGCAGATAGGAGCAAGCAAACGGAATTTTATTATATGAAATAAAAAACACCTCCATAACGAGCACGGAAAGAGCAAGGACATACAAACAATGGTATATGGCTATAATCCAACCCCAGAGAAATGAATAAAAGATGAAAAATATAATAAAAAGGGGTAATAAGTTTATGAAAAAGATACCTTTTTTCAATCCCGTAAAATAATGATGAATTTTTTTATGTTCGGTCAATTTGAAAATCCAGTTGGCATCAAGGGAAATAGGCATATTAATCACTCCCCTCAATCCGATCAGGTAAAAAACCATTAGAATAAAGGACAAGGAAAGCATCGTTCTGTTGACCCCTGTTAAGTCCCCAGGGATGAGCTTCTTCATTGCTATCTGAAAGGGAATCATACCGATCCCAAAAGCCACAAAGGAGGCCAACCGCATTTTATGGAATGTGCTGGCGTAGACCGAATTTCGATAAAAATGAAATACGGCCCGTTGGACAGGATTTCTCAAAAAAGCCATATGGAATATGTGAGGAAAAAATTTTCTCATTCTTTTCAAATGAGTCCTTTTTCTTCGCGTGGAATCCATTTTTATGAGGTAACGTCTGTAACCCAAATTGGTCGTCAAATAAAATATTACAACCATCGACACCAATCCGATCAATGCATAATATAACGTGCCGTGAAATGGAAGATGAGGATTCCCGATTAATGTTTCATAAAGGTCGGTAAACCATAAAGGTGGAAAAAAAAGGGGTAAATTGTGGAGATCATAATGATTCTCTTTTAATTTCAGTAGAGGCTCAAACTTGTCAAATCCATATAATGTAATTCTAATGTATACAAAGAAAAACAATATATGGACGACAAGAAAAAAAGACCTTATATAAGTGGAAACACGTTTGAACAGCCGGTATCCCAGAACGGCCATAAGCATACTGATCAACAGAATAAAGAAAAAGAAAGCAAAGAAGCAGGCAAGAAACATGGATATGATATGAGCTAAAGCAAAAGCAATCATAAAAAACGCATTTGAAGATTGCCAATGCGGAAGATAGGTAACAAAAATCAATGTTGACAAAGAATGAATACTGAGAGCAAATAATCCTACAAAAAGGCAAAGACTCGCAAATTTTGCCGTAAAAATTGTGCTTGTTCTAATGGGAAGGATGTTCAAATTAGCATAATCCCTGGCATCAAGAAGCATGAAATCCCACTCAAGGACAGCAATGAATCCCATAATAAGCATACAAAAAATAATCATGCAGCACTTTTCAACCCAGGATCTTCCTGTGTCCGGCATCCAGCCATAATCATTGACAAAAAAATAAGCCAACAAGCTACTGAATACGAAAAGAAGGGTAACAACGGCAATGATTCTTTCTTTCATCTTGTCTTCAAAATCAACAACATCATTTTGAAACATCCTGATAAAGAAATGTTTTGTAAGAATAATGAACTGATTCATTTCTAAAATAATTTATAATACTTTTGCCCGCTTACGCTTATTTCATAATATGTCAATCCAAGTGGATTTTCAATCAAGATACTTCTCATTTATCTAAATCCAATCCGATGAAAATTTCCTCAGAACATTTTTCGGGCTTTGGGGTCGCACCATGCTAAATAACTGATATATAAAAAGATCTCTTCTTTAAAACCTTGTTTTTTTTCCTTAAATGAGAATTTTTATGGGTGAATCATCACGGTTTTGAACCCACTATGATGAATCCCATTATGATCCATTTTAGGGGCGGAATAAGCCGATTAAGCCAGAAAATTGCATAAAATTTTTATTTATTTTATTTGTTATGTATATGATAGCATGGTGCGACCCCATTTATCATATTGTCACTCGTAGCGGAGGCTATCCACGGGATTGGCACGGGCAGCACGGAAAGACTGAATGAAGACCGGAAAAAGCGCACAGACAAAAGCAGCCCCTCCGGCCAAAACAAAAATCTCCCATTCAGGACCAACCCGAAAGGCAAAGCCCTGAAGCCAGCGGTTGATCGCCAGCAGGGCCGGGGGCACGGAAAAAACATTAGCCAGAACGACCAGAACCATAAAACGCCGGGATAAAAGCCCAACCAGGCCGGACACCCTGGCACCCAATACTTTCCGAATACCGATCTCCTTGGTCCGGTGTTTGACCATAAAGGAAGCCAAACCCAAAAGACCAAGACAGGCCACGACCAGCCCCATGCCCGTCAAAATGGACAGCATTTTCCCCATCTGGGCTTCTTTCCGGTAAATGCTGTCAAAAGCGTCATCCAGAAAATACCCGTCAAAGGGGATTTCAGGAAAAAGTCCGGTCCATGTGGACTCGATAAAACCGAGTGTTTTTGTGATTTCATGAAGATCCAGCGTCAGGGTCAGCATATCATAGCGGGAAGAAGAAACTTCAAGAAACATGGGTTTTACCTCTTTCTCCAATCCCAAAAAATGTACATTTTTTATGACTCCGACGATGGTCTTGAATTTGCCGTACCAACTCTCATGAAGACGGCCGCCCAGAGCTTCTTCCGGAGAGGCATAACCCAGATGGGAGACAGCGGCTTCGTTGATAAGAAAAGCTTTGTCCTCGTCATTCAGCGATTCGTCAAATCCTCTTCCGGCCACGACATCAATCTTATATTGGGGAAGAAAATCCTCATTGCAGGATAAAAAATCGAGGCGAATGGGTTTGTCCAGCTTATCGTCCGTCCAACTAAGATACCCTTCACGTAAAGGACGGCCCGGCACGCCTGAGGAAGCCGTGACACCCAGAACACGCGGATTTCTGAGAAATTCCGCCTTGACGGTTTTTACGGATGTTCTCACCTTATGGCTGCGGTGCATAGGAATAATAAATTTATGTTCTTTGACAAAACCCAGGTCTCCGCTTCTCAAAAAGGCCAATTGCCTGGAAGCGGCAATCGCCCCTGTGGCCAGGAAAATGGAAATGGTAAATTGCCCCACAACCAGCATTTTAAGAGCAAAAGCTTCCCGGGTGCCGGATTGTTTTCCTCTAAGAATGTCGTCGGGACGAAATCCCGTCAGGACAAAGGCCGGATAGATACCGGACAACAAACCGACGACAAAGACCAATCCCAGGGCCAGAACACCCACACGCAGATCCAACATTTTATGCATGGTGAGTGTCGTCTGCGCAAACTGATTGAACAGCGGAAGCAGAATACAGGTCAACAGAATAGCACAGACGGCGGCAGTAAACGTTATGAAAAACGTCTCTCCCAGGAGTTGCAGAATGAGCTGCCCACGGCTCGCCCCGACAACCTTACGCAATCCGACCTCTTTTATACGTTCCACTCCGCGTGCATTGGAAAGATTGATGAAATTCATGCAGCCGATAAGAAGAACCAGTACGGCCAAAAATCCGTAGATGACAAAAAAAACGGGATTGCCGGGCGGTTCCAATTCGTCTCTTACGGGAAGGCCCTTATAATCCCGCTGGAAATGGACGGCTGAGATGGGCTGAAGGAAATAGCGGCGGGTCTGCCCCCAGGATGTCAGCTCCTTGGAAACATAATCATAAGCCAACCGCTCGATTTTTTTATCAAATGCGTCCGCCGACACACCGGAAGCCAGCTTGACATAGGTTAAGGTTGCTCCGGCATGCCATTCTTTGAGCAGCCATGTGTTGCGGAATTTTGAAAGCGGCATAAAAAATCCATATTTGAAATGGGTATTTGACGGCGGGTCCGCAACGACGCCGGTAACAATGTAGTCCTCCGCCCGGTTCGTGCGGGCCAGCCGATTAAAAACGGGATCTTTTACCGCTATTCTTCGGCCTAAAGGTTCCTCGTCACCGAAATATTTTTTCGCAATCCGGCTCGAAAGAACGATTCCGGTGTCCATATCAAGGGCCGTATCCGGATTGCCCTTGAGAAAAGGAATGGTCAGGATGCGGAAGATATCGGACTCGGTATAAACGACACGGTCTTCAAAACTTCGTCTGTTGTCGACACCGAACAGGACGTTTTGAACCGGAAAGATACGGGCCGCTTTCTCCACCTGGCCGAAGTCGCTGCGCAAAACCTCCGCCATCATGGGGCTGATACCCGCCATGCAAAACTCTCCGGCCGGAACCTTCCGGTATTCCAGAATACGGTAGATACGATTCGCATCCCGGTGGTAGCGGTCGTAGCTCGACTCGTTGTCGACATAAAGCAGAATAACCAAACAGCAGGCCAGACCGACCGCCATTCCGGTGATGTTGACCAAAGAGAAAAATTTCTTGCGCTTGAACCTTCGGGAGGCTGCTCTCAAATAGTCCCAGGCTAGGGCCGGCACGAAGCGGGGCGGTTTCCAGGGAGGCCTGGTGTTGGCCTTAGGTGAACAAGCCCGGTAGTAGTCTTCATCAAGCTGTTCAGAGTCTTGAAATTCGGCCTCGGCGGCATGAAAAGCTTCCTCCTCGCTCAAACCTCTATCCAGAAGGTCATCCATTTTGTCCCTGAGGTATCCCTCGAGCTCGACCAAATCCCCATCGTCGATGGCCTGCTTTGTGCGCATACGCTTTTTCCATGCTTCTATGGCACGTTTCCGGTCAAACATGTGATTCTCCTTTTTGATATACGTCGGTGTCAATCCTTAAAAACCGGACTCAAGACTTTCATAAAAGCGGCATGGACTTTAATCCATTGAGCTTTTTCCCTTTCCAGCTCTTTGTGGCCCTTTTCAGTCAGACGGTAATATCTTCTGAAGCGGCCGTTTTCCGTATGCTTCCAACGGGATTGGAGCAAGCCGTCCCTATCCATCCTTTTGAGAACGGGATAAAGCATAGGCTCGGACCAATCGATCTCCCCTTCTGAAATTTCACGTACCCGTTGAATAATCCGGTATCCGTAGTTCTCTCCCTGTTTGAGGATGGCCAGGATCAGGGGTTTTGTGGAAGCCGCCGTCAGCGCTCTTGATATCATTCTCACCTCATATCAAATAATACTTAACGGCATTAAGTATGCAAGGAATGTGCCAGTCAGTTTTAAGGGGAAAATCGGCAGGATGGATACTCTTACTGTCCGGATTTGTAACAGCTTCTGTCTCTTAACGGACAGTTCTTCATGAGGGTGAATATTTGATACTGTAAAAAGATGTCAACGAATTTCATGAAGAATCAAGGCCATTTGGTTTCATTCTACTTTTTAAGATATCTTTTGATCTCCTCATGATTTCCCGCACATACAAATTCTACAGAATCAGAACTCCATCTAAAAAGAATTCTTAGCTTTAATCCTTTACGGATTTCCCAGAAATCTTTTTTGATGTTCTTAAGACCCATACCGGATGAAAGACCTCGATCCCCGGATAAAACATCAATGATATCCACACATAATTCTTTAATCTCTTCTTTTTGTTTTAGAGGAAGAGACTTAACAGATCTATCAAAGGAAGGTTTGAATTCATATTTCATAAGGATCTGATATGCTTTTTCGCCTCATCAGATGTCTTATAACTTTTCCCCTTTTCAGCCACCAACTTTTCGATTTTCGCCCATTCTTCCTTGGTATAAATCGTTTTTTCCCGGACTTCACAAGGGGATAGTATGACTCCCTTGTCAGTTACCTTGAACATTACTGTCGATCCAGGTTCCAGCCTAAGGATATCTCTTATGGTTGAAGGAATGGTCACCTGACCTTTGGAAGTCATTTTAGCTGTTTCCGTATAATTCAAATGATTTCTCCTTAATAGCATTACTTCATTACATTCTTACTATATTAATGTAAGGCACACTAAAAATTTTGTCAAGATAATGTTTACAATTTTTTTTAGTTGAGACCGCATCCGGCAAAATAATAAACATTCTTGAATGGTCCATGTTAGATTTTTTTTCGCCCGAATAAACCTTTTTATAAATATTTGAGTATAATCTTATGATGATATTTTTAAAAAACATAAAGAAATTAAGGAGGCCATGACCATGAAACTTCTCACCAGGCAGGAAGAGCTTATCCTTCTGGCTATATTCCAGATCAGAGATGATTCCTGCCTCCTCAACATCCGTGACGTTCTTGTTAAAAATACAGGGAAAGACTGGGCCTTCGCTTCCCTTTATCTGAGCCTGGAGAACCTTCGGAAAAAGGGTCTTGTTCGAACCCGAAGGGGAAAACCTTCGGCTGTCCGCGGCGGAAAAGCGGTCAAGTATTATGAAATAACGAAACAGGGTTTCACGACTCTATTCGAGACAAAAAAAATTCAGGACCGGATGTGGCTCGGTCTTTCAGAATCCACGGCAAAAACCGAAAAAAAATGAAAAGACAAGACTCCTATCCTCTTTTGTGCCGGCGGCTGTTGGAACGGTTGATTCCTGAAAACGACCGGAGCGATGTTCTTCAGGCTGTTGAGACCGTCTATGAACAGCTCTATCAAGAAAAAGGCTGCCGAGCAGCCCATCTCTGGATTTGGCTTCAATTGCTCAAATCCCTTCCTTCCTATGGGAAATTTCACGTCATCTGGAGCATAACCATGTTAAAAAACTACCTGAAAATCGCTTTGAGAGGCGTCAAAAGACAAAAAATATTTTCCTTCATCAATATCGCGGGTTTGGCGGCCGGCATGGCCTGCTGCCTGCTTATTTTCCACTGGATTCGTGACGAACGAAGTTTTGACCGCTTTCATACAAAAATAGACCGGATTTTTTTGCTTCGCTGCCACATAGGTTCGGGAAGCCAGCGGACCACGACGTCTGGGTCTCCTCCGGCCCTGGGTCCCGCTCTAAAAGCCGATTACCCCGAAGTCACCCAAGTCGCCCGGTTAATGAACTGGCAGCAGGAATTCCTCATGCGCTGGGACGGAAAACCCGCCAAAGAAAAACTCCAGATAGCCGATCCTTCCCTTTTTGATGTGTTTACCTTCCCCATCGTCAAAGGCAGCCGTGAAGATATTTTTTCCGGTCCCGATGTTTTGGTCATCTCGGAAACCATGGCTGCCCGTCATTTTGGAGCGGATAATCCCATCGGAAAAACCGTCACCATCGACAACAAATTCGATTTCCGTGTCGTGGGTGTGATGCGGGATATCCCCGCTCAATCAACGCTTCGGTTCGACGTCTGGGTTCCGATGGAACTGCTCATCAAGCTGACTAATCAGCCCAATTTTATCGATAATTGGGGAAACCTGGCCTTCCGGACTTATACCGTTCTTGAGCCCGGAACATCTCTGGATGCTTTCAATGCAAAAATTGCAGGCCGCGTCAGACAGGCGATAAAGGATGCGAACACGGAACCCTTCGCTTATCCTTTCAAAGACTATTACCTCAAACTCAGGAAACGCGAAAAAAACGTTCATATGTTTTCACTGGTCGGCGGACTTATCCTTCTCCTGGCCTGTATCAATTTCACCAACCTGACCACGGCCCGTTCGGAAAGACGGGCCAGAGAGGTGGGCATTCGAAAGGTTGTCGGGGCGGAAAGAATCCAGCTTGTCCGGCAGTTTCTTGGAGAATCCATCCTTTACGCTCTTCTCTCCATGGGGCTGGCCTTTGTCCTCGCTGCTGTGCTTTTGCCTCTTTTTCGAACCTTGACGGGAAAAATGCTGGACATTCAAGACTTGCTGGCCGGATCTTCCTGGCTGATGATCTTGGGAATGGCTCTCGGAACAGGAATCATTTCAGGTATTTATCCCGGATTCGTGCTTTCTTCATTCCGCCCGGTGCGTACGATTACGGGAAAAACGGGATCCTCGGAACGCGGCGGACGTTTGCGAAAAGTGCTCGTAGTGTTTCAATCCGGATTTTCCATTCTGCTTATCATCTGTTCTTTGGTTTTCGCCAGGCAGCTTCACTACATGAAAACCCATGATCCGGGAATCACTAAGGAACATATGCTCACCCTACCGGTTCAGGGCAACCTGGAAAAAAATTACGGACCGTTGAAAAACGAACTATTGAGAAATCCAAACATTCAGGCCGTCACGCTGACGACAGATACGCCCAGTTATATCGGGTCCTATGTCAGCCGGTGCAGATGGAAGGGAAAAGAACTCGACTATGACCCTTCCGTAACTCTTTTTGGAGCTGATTCGGATTTTGTGAAAGCTTTCGAAGGTAAAGTCATCCTCGGCCATTTTTTCTCCTCTGAAACGCCGCCGCAGAGTTCACATGCGGTCATCAACGAAAAACTGGCCGGGCTGATGGGGATGGATTCGCCGGTCGGAGAAAAGATAATGACTTCAGGACGTGAGTTCACCATTATCGGAGTGGTTAAAAACTTCACCTTCCGTCCGCTCGACCAGGAACTCGAATCGATGATCATCTTTCACGACGACCGGATCATGCCCTACAGATATATGTTCATGCGAATCAACCCAGAAGATTTTCCCCGGACCATCACTTTCATCGAAAAACTCCAGAAGAAGTTCAACCCGGATTATCCTTTTGAATATACTTTTCTCGATGAAGAGTTTGACCGAATGTATAAGAGCGAAAAGCGAACAGGCGCCGTCATTCAGGTTTTTATGGTCCTGGCGGTTTTGATATCATCCCTAGGGCTTTTCGGCCTGGCTTCCTTTTTGGCGGAGCGGAAAACAAAAGAGATCGGCATCAGAAGGGTACTCGGCGCTTCTCTGACGGGACTGGTATTCGAAATGTCCCATAAATTCCTCAAGTGGATCCTTTTTGCCAACCTTCTTGCCTGGCCGGCCGCCTATTATTTTATGTCCAAATGGCTTCAAAATTATGCCTTCCGTATAAACCTCAGCGTCTGGATTTTTGCCGCGTCGGCCGGAGCGGCACTTTTTATCGCAGCCATCACCGTAAGCTTTCAGGCCATCAAAGCGGCACTGGCGCCTCCCACAAAAAGCCTGAGGTATGAGTGATGCTTTAACAACCAAAAACTAGCAAACAATCATAAATATTCTGCAGTCCGGCTCCATTTTCAGAAAATAGAAAACCAATTTTGTAGAATGGGTACGTATCCCCTTTTAATGCGAACTAACTAAAATATCATCAGGTGTGTCTTGAAGTCGTATGACATCCAATATCCTGTTTCTAACATCAAATCCCATACGGCACTGAACAGAACAAAAAGAACAAATCGCACAAATAATATGAGATGATTGGATATGCCGGATGGCTTCTTTCGCTTTTAAGGGACGATGATAACCATATTTATACATATAGCTTCTCATGAGTGTCGGAATATCGAAATCACCGCGGCACTGTGAATTACATTGTTGGCAGTGCTGGCAGAACAATCCGGATTGCGGCGCTCTCCCTTCGAGTCTCAAATCCTTTTTCTCTTCAGGTGTCAACTCTAAATGTTCCATGACAGAAATACCGGTATATAATTCCTCTATGGAACCAAATTCCGGCACCGCAGTGTGGATATTTTTGTCCTGAAGCACCCATTTAAGCGCTGCTTTCATATTGATCATCTCTTGTGTTTTTTGATTCCAGTAAACCCCTGCTTGGGTTTTCATGGCGATAATTCCAACCCCGGCTTTGACCGCAGCGGCAATCGCGCTTTTGATTTCATCCCTGTAAATTTTTCGAAAATTATAGGCTGTTAGGACGACATCGTAAATTTTGCCGTCAATGGAAGCATAGAGGACTTCCGGTTCATTTTGATGCACCGTCAGCCCGACATATCGTGCTTTGCCGCTTTTTTTCAAAGATTCCATGGCTTCCATGAAAGGAGAATGAAGGACGGTTTCTCGGCCGGAAACGCCCATAAGGTAAAATATATCCACATATTTCAACTGAAGACGTTTCAAGCTGGCTTCAAAAGATTCTATGATATTTTCCTTTGTATAATTTTTTATTTGGTTCTGCGGTCTTTTCCACATCGCAAATCCCGTTGCGATGACAAATGAAGTACGGGGACGATCCCTGAGGGTTTTCCCGATCATGATTTCCTGGTTTCCCTTGTTATACTCGGGAGACGTGTTTATATGGATGATTCCCCTATCCAGGGCCGTCTCGATCAACACTGGACTTTCCGGTCCTCCGATACTGACAACGGGAAGCTTCAATCCGGTCCTGCCGAGAGTCCGATAGACAAATTTATTTTTCGTTTTATCGTCTCCGGAATAAAACTTACTTTTTAATAAATCCGGAATAATAACGGCCCCGGCGACTCCTTTTATCCCGTTTTGTAAAAATATTCTGCGGCTGAAATGAGATCTTTTATCTTTCATATTCGATTCATCTTCCAATAGGCAGAGAATGAGGGCTGTTCATTTTTTTCTCGGCCGTCCAAATACCCGTCCTTCCCATTTTTTCAATTCTAAATTTTCCTCTCATATGAGTACGATCTTTGATATTGATATCCATATCCATCGTATAGGTCTCATCCTTCCAGACGAATTTTATCTCAAGAACAAGGTTGTTCTCTCGAAAACTTTTGACCAAAACCGGAAGGTAATTTGTGTCCATTTGGTCCGAAAAAGTCCCGAAAAGTTTCCCTTTTTTTTCTTCCAAGGCCAGAGTTAAAATATTTTTAGAGCCGGGATTGCTTTTGTAGGCAGCCGGCCCCGCCCAAACACCCTGGATATCCTCGATCTTAAGAGCCGTTCGACTCTTTTCTTCGCTTTCGTCTTTCCTGACCAAGCTCCATTCGCCAAAGCTTCCCAATGATTCCCACTGCCCTGTCATTTTGTCTCCAGCGACCGTCATTCTAAAGGCCATTTGGTGGTCGCTTTGGGATGATTCGACCATGGCTTTGAAGGTTAAAATATTGTCTTTAAGCACCGGATCAGTGATATCACAATTCAAATATCCCCAATCATCGGAAATATGACCTGTAACCGCTCCGTTATTCTCCACTAGTTCAAGGACGATTTCCATATTGATATCCAATCCCGATAGAGTGATGGTCCCTTCCCAGGTTCCGGTCACGTTAATATTTTCTTCAGACAAACAAGGATTTGCCGTCAAAAACACCAAAAGAAGGCTGAGGGCCCATAGTATTTTTCTCATTTGTTTCTCCTTTATTGATAATTTCACCTTCCCTAAACAAAAATTAAAATATTCAAGGTGCTCTATCCCCATTCTCGACCCAAGCAATTATAAAGACGCATATTATCAAATAAAGTTCAGTTTTCCTCTTAATCTTTATTGCCAAAAAGGAAGTCGTATACCTAGTCAGTACGTATCCCCTTTTTTCGCTCGTAAGGTATAGAACATCAAGGTAATTTTTGCTTATTTAAAATGATCCAATTGTATTATGTTTTCCAGGAATGGGATTGAAAAAAATGTCTCAAGGATAATTATTTCCTTATTCCTACGGTCCGGGCTTCAAATGCTGGTAAAACAGCTTAAGGTATGAGTGATGCTTTAAAACCAAATCCATGAAATTTCTTCAAGATAGATTCATGACGGAAAAGACCTCAACCGAGAAAAAAAGACCCTAACATCGCTAAATAAGGGCAAAAAACGCTTTTTTATATAATATAAATATTT